>JBMZXF010000031.1:0-20473 GCA_049627345.1 Candidatus Poseidonia sp.
AATTCGTCGAGGGTCAGATGGTCCAAACCTTCGAGGACGCCGTCTGGGCATCCGATCTCGAAACCGTGCCTCAAAACTTCATCAAAACCCAATTTGGATTCCATGTCTTGTGGGTGCACAGCATCGTGCTTCCCGAATGATGGTGGGCGTACCAAGATTTGAACTTGGGTCCAAGCGTCCCAAACGCCCGAGTATAGGCCAAACTAACCCATACGCCCTTGGTCTGTGCCACGGCATCCTACCTATGAACTTCACTCAAAGAACATCCACCGGTCGGGCGCCAAACGCAGAACCAATCCCTCAAGTTCTGCTTGTTCCATGAACGCCTCAGGCGATGCATCCATCGCTCGCTTTTCCAAATGACGGCGCACGACCGTCAACCCGAGGCTACCGTCATCCTCGGAGAGGTTTCTCAGTTCATTGAGCACGGCCCTAAGCGAGACGGGTTGTGTGGATTCAGGTTCGGGGAGCGTTGTCATTCGCTTTCTCAACTCATCTCGCAGTTCCTCCGGCGTGTTGGCCAACGCCACTTCTCGATGCAATTCGGAACTGCTGTTGCATTCCTTGACGACTTCACACGTTGCCGTCAGCGCCGTTCCACAATGCGGACACCGTCCGCCTTGACGGCGTTGGCCCGAGCACCGTTGACAGCCCGTGCATCGGACCACGAGCCAGCGTTGCTCGGTGCTCATGGGGCTCAGCTCACAGTGAGAAATCGTGATTGTTCTGAGGCTGGCCCGGGCGGCGAGCAGGAGCAGCTGGGGCCTTTGTGTCCACCCGTTTCTTGGGTTCGGGGGTCGCCGTCCGGGTCAAGGCACCTCGCACCGGACCGGTCTTGGTCCGCGCGCCAAGCGAGAGCGATTCAGGCAAGATCAACGCGGCAACCGCAACACCGTGGTGGTCTTGGCCCGCCGTCACTTCGTCAACAGCGACATCGAACTGCACCACTTCGAGGTCCCTGCTCGCAAGACGTCGCTGGAGGTTTCGCCGCAAGAGGAGGACCGTCTCCTCGTAATCACGGTCCGTTGTGATGGTGGCCACGACAGCGCACTCATCGCCTTCAGGTGTGACACAGGAGGCCCAAGCCACACCGGCCGATGCGGAGGAACCGTTCCAAGCGTAGGCTGTGGCAAGGTGGCACTCGACGAGCGAACCCATGGGGAGTGGGCGAGGCGGCGTGGCCTCGAAGCCAAGGGGCAGCATGGCACCTTGCGCTTGAATCAAGCGAACATCTCCCAGTCCAAGTTCCACAAGCCCTTGGTCAAACGCATCTTCAGCGTTTTCTCCCCACGGTGCGACAGCGGTCATGAGCCAACCAGGACAAGCAGGCGTACGAGAGGATTGCATGATGAGACCACAATCGCAACGGGTTCATGAAGCCCGTGGTGCTGGGCGTTGCATGGCAGGCAGACCTCGGTTGGTGCTGGCCTTGGGCACCGGAACGGTGGTGCTCATGGCGGGAATCGCCGGCCTTGGCTCCGGGGAGCATACGCTGACGCTCGCCATTGGAGCCCTTGGAGCAACGCTGACGGGAGCTGCGTGGTTACTTCTCGCTGGCCAAAGCGGTGAGGGCCAACGGTCGATTGGCCACGAGACACCATCTGACGGTGCATCTCATGTTTCGGTGGACACCATCGAGAATTTGCCCGACCCCATGGCGAGCAACATGGACATGCCGCTCTGATCAGAACAAGCGGACCGTCTCGAGGTTACTCGGAGCGAAGGTCAAGCAGTTGTACCGCTCTCGAAGCGTCAGTCCAAGCTCGTTGCACTTCTGGTAGTCTCCATGGTGGCAGATGATGTTCTTGGGCGGCGGGTTGATGCGGTCAACGAAATCCAGAAGTTGACGACGGTCGGAGTGTCCCGAAAATCCGTCGATGGTCACCATCTCGCAACCAATTTTCACAATCTCCGTCTTGCCGTTGATGAGCATGGGGACTTCACCAAATCCTTTCTGGAGGCGACGTCCCAGGGTCCCCTCGGCTTGGTAGCCAACGAAACAGAGCGAGTTGCGCTCTTCATGGGCCCAGTTCTTGAAGTACTCCATCACGGGACCGCCGTTGAGCATCCCTGAGGTGGCCAGCACGATGCATGGCGATGTGTCCATCACGATGCTCTCTCGCAGTTCACGACCCTTCACGGGGCGGAACCATTCGCTCGTGAACGGATTCTCGCCGTCGTCCTTCAACAAGGACTTGCTCAGCGCCTTCGTCAGGTAGTTGGGATGAGAGGCGTGAATGGCGGTGGCTTCCTGAATCATGCCGTCGAGCCAGACCGGCACGGGTTTCACCGTACCGGAACGGAACAGTTCGTCGATGGCGATCATCACTTCTTGGCTTCGGCCGACGGCGAACACGGGACAGATCATCTTACCACCACGCATGAGGGTGCGGGACACGATGTCCTGAAGTTCTTGATTGGCCTCTTGGCGAGAGGGTTGGTAGTCGCCCGACGCACCGTAAGTGGACTCAATCACCAGGGTTTCCACGCGTGGGAAACGGGTGTTAGCAGCGTCAAAGAGCCATGATTTCTCGTACTTTTGGTCGCCACTGAACACGATGTTGTGCTTGCCGTCGGCGATGTTGAGGTGAACGGCGGAGGAACCCAGGATGTGGCCGGCGTTGGAGAAGGTGAGTTTCACGTCGGGTGCGATGTCGGTCGTTGAATCCCAATCCACGTCGACCACGTGCTTCATGCACATGCGAATGTCTTCCATGTCGTAGGGCGTTCGCTTTCCTTCTGCACCGCCCACTTTGAGGTAGTCGGTTTGCAGGAGCAACATCAGGTCTCGCGTCGGTGGCGTGCAGTAGACAGGACCTCGGTAGCCGTACTTGAACAACACCGGCAGCATGCCGGCGTGGTCAAGGTGAGAATGCGTGAGCACGACAGCGTCCAATTTATCCAGCGGCAACGCTTCTGGCGCGTTGAAAAACGGCATCGGGTCGGTGTCCGATGCAATGTTGACGCCCACGTCGATCATGATTCGGGACTCGTTGGTCGTCACGTAGTGGCAGGCACGACCGACTTCACGGTAGGAACCCAAGGCAGTGACACGTGCCCACGTGCCACCGGGGCGAGTTGGGCGATGAATGTTCAAACCGAAGTCCTTCAACAATTTACGGCGCTCATCGCCGTGGGTTTGGCGGTACATGCGGATGTCGTGAACCGTTTTCGAAAACAGAGGTGGCGTCCGCTCAACCTTGACGGCCCATCCAGTTTTGTCTCGAATGGCGTTGCTGTTCTCACCACGACGGCCAATGGCCGTACCGGGTTGTCGACACTGGATGATCACTTCACGGTAGCATGCATCGAAGTACATCTCGGTGATATCGGCCTCGTCAGGAATGATGTCCTGAATGACGTCCTTGGCTGCATCCATGTCCATCATGGACTCAATGGGCGTGCGCAGTACGATCTTCCGCTTCACACGCCGAGCGATTTTGCCGATCAAGCCGTCTTGGCCCGTGAAGGGCTTCATGTTCGACGTGATGATGGCAATGTTGCCAGCCTCCAAATCGATGTCGTATTCAATGTTGCGAGGAATGATCTTCGCAATTTCGTCTTTCAGTTCTCGGTAGGTCATTTGCATGATGTTCACTTCACGCTCCCGCAGTCGGCATGGACCACAGCGCACTCCCAGAGGAGTGGTGAGCGGCAGAGCCGCGGGAAAATGAACCTCACTTCAGGAGTTTGGCAATCTCGTCTTGGGAGACTTGTTGGTAGCCGGCACCCGGCGTGATGATGGCCAGATCCATGCCGTTGCCGGAGGCCGCATCACGCTGTCCCGATGCATGCAGGGCTCTCGCTGCCAAGTTTAAGGCCTCCGCCTGCGACATGTTTTCCTTGAAACCGTCTTCAAGCACACCGTACATGTACGGCGAACCGGAGCCCGTTGCGCAGTAAGCGTCGGGGATGGAGCCACCGGCGGAATCGATGGAATACACGTGACCACCGTCGTCGTCAACGCCGACGATCAGGAGTTGCACCCAGTGCGGACGGCCGGAGAGGATGTTGGCGGTCAAGGTTGCAGCGCCCTTGACGGTCATGGGTTGCTGACGGCGGAGTTCGAACAACGCCACTTCAGCCGCAAGCGTGCGGGAAAGGGATTGGGCGTGGCCGACCAAACCTGCCGTGGTGAGAGCAAGGTTGTGGCCGATTTTGAACAGCTTCTGTACACTCTTGTTCGCAATGAAATGACCCATTGTGGCACGGTGGTCTGCGCCAACAACGACGCCACCCTTGAAGGTGATACCGACGGTACTTGTTCCGGTCTTCATGACGGTCTGGTGTTCTGACATGATTCCTTCACTCCCCCGACACTTCTTGAACCTTGGGCATTGGAGGCATGAAGCAGCGGAACTTGAACGCTGCATACCAAACCGAACGCCGAGGAGGAACTTCAGGGGAGTGTTGAAGAAGCCTCGTTCTCAAGGGAGGTCTGTGCGGCGAAGGCGACGAAAGGAAAAGGACGAGGCGCAGTCCTCGCTCGATGCCTTTTCTCAACCCGCGGTGCAAGGTCAAGCCCCCGAGCCGGCCGTGCCGGAGATGCCCGACCTTGACCTTCTCGAAGCAGCTGAAGCCAAACTGAACGAGCAGCCCTCCACGGCGGCAGAACCGGCAGCACCCACGGGTGGCCCCCGCAGCTTTGCGATGCCGAGTGCTGCCAGTACACCGGCGCCTCGTATGCCACGAGGCGAGGTCACCTACCACAACCTCAACCAACTGTATCCTAACGCACCGGTCCCCCTTTACGAAGGCGAAATGGTACTCCACAACTCGACCTTGCTGGACTTGACCGGTTGCGGCCAATTGATGGATTGGGTTGCCGATGGTCACGGATGCATCGTGGAACTGAAACGGATGATGAAACGGACCACGGAATTCAATCAGGCACTGAGCATGCTGTACCAATTCGTCGAGGGCGATGCACAAGGCCAAATCATTCGCATCACGGACACGCGTTTGCTCCTTCTCCCCCAGGGATGCCGTGGAATCCGGGGCACGGAAATGGAAGGGTTTGCCGTTGAGAGCGACGACCTCAAGGACGTGTATGAATGAAAGAACAAGCCATCGACATGCCCTGCCCGATTTGTGCGTCGACGGGCAACGTCAACATGATCGCTCACATCGATGAAATACCCTACTTCGGCGAACACACGCAGGTGACCATTCTGTGTCATGATTGTGGCTGGCGCCAAACCGATTTCATTCCCGCCGAGGGGAAGAAGGCAGGGGGCTGGTCCATGGTCATCGATGACGAAGACAAACTTCGGGCAAGGGTGGTCCGTTCCTCGTCGTGCACCGTCTGCATCCCCGAATTGGACTTGGAAGTGAGCCCCGGCACCAGTTCAACCGGCTATGTTTCCAATGTGGAAGGGGTCTTGCATCGCTTTCAGGAGATCATCAACATGGTGGAACGGGACATCTCAAACCAATTTCTTGCGGCAGAGGGCGAGGAGCGCGAGGCCTTGATGGAGCAACTCGCCACGCTGCAGCGGATGACGCTCGCGCTCTCAAACCTCGGTGGGCCTGACGCCGATACCATCACGCTGGAATTGCTTGACCCGCACGGACATTCCATGATTCTCCACGAAGATGCCGTGGAGCGCGAGTTGACCGACGAAGAACTTGAATCGCTGCCTGTTGGACCCGACCCCGCCGTGTTCTCCACCGACGATGTTGGCGACTCATCGTGAGTCTTCAGCCAGGAATTCGGCGACTCGATGAGCGGTCTGGTCGCGCATCTCGTGGAGTTCGCTCATCCAAGTCGTCGCCCGTTCAATGCACAACTGCTTCATTTCACCGGCGAGGAGTTTCCCCGACCGGAATGCAGCGTTGATTTCACCAAGGTAGGCGTCGTCTTCCTCAAAGAAGTACATCATGTACTGGTAAGCGACATCGATGTCAGGGTTTCCACCGAGGCGACGGTGTTCTTCCACGGTTGGCTGGCCGCCTGAAAAGGCACGCTTGATCTTCTTCTCAACCGTGGCAACATCATCGCGCAAAAACAAGGTGGTTTTTGGCTGACTGCTGCTCATTTTGTCGCCCGTCATGCCGACGGCGAAGTGGTGGTAGGTCGAAGCAGGCGCCATCAATCCAGGGCCACCGAGGGTTCGCTCCAGACGAAGGAGCGCCATGCGGATTGAATGGCGGTCGCGGGACGTGGCGGAAGGGATGTGAACCGTTCCCTGTTTCGGACTTGAGACGATGTCCGAAAACCCGAGTTCAGCGACGGCGTCCACCACGCGGTCGAAAACCGCAGCAACCTTGGCTTTGTCCACACGGCCGTTCGGTAGTTGCCCAAACACCTCGGCATTTTCGTCGTGAACCGAGAGGCTCACAAGCCATCCCCTTGAGGAGGAGGCTCGGAGGTTGAACCAGTTGGTCTTGGCCGCCAAGCCGCGGGTCAAACGAAGGTGGGGGTCTTGGTCAACACCCACTGGAACGACAATGGGCCGGAGGCCACCAAATTCTTCCATCTGTGGATGTAAGATGTCGCCTACTTGGACCAATGGTGCTTGGACATGGGCGAGGTTTGTTTCCCCACCGAACCCGTAAATTGCTTCAAATTCACTGAGGTTGGTCCGCTTGCCAAGTTGGAACCCGAGGCGTTGAACAACGGGTCGAGTCGATTGGAAGTAGACGTTGGTTTTCTCAGGGTCAAGCCCGAGGGCGGCGTAATGAGCGATGTACTCCTCAAGGGCAATGGAACGTCCCTTGGACAGGGAAACACCTCGCGTGGCCTGACTCTCAAGGTCGGCGACGGCGATGGTCACATCGCCGCCCTGCTGTTGAAACCACTTGACCTGTTCAACCACCATGGAGTGACCAAGGTGCATTTGACCGCTCGGCATCAACCCTGTCAAGACGCCGAACGGATCGCCCGTTCGCTGAGCTTCCAAAATGTGGTCAACGTCTCGATGGGCGAACACGATGCCACGTCGATGCAGCTTTGAGGGCGACGGGAGGTCAACGTGGCCCATGGATGTGAGACCAAACTGGTCAATGATCCGGTCGTAATCGGTGGATTGGGCGCTGCCCCACGGGTCAATGACCAAGTCGTCTTGAGCCATGATTGCCTCCTCCAGCAGACCTACGCTTCCTCGTCCGCATCAAGGCTTCGCATGATTTCGCTCTCCGAGAGGCGTTTTTTGCTTTCGGCTCGCCATGCCAACTGTTTCATGGGGCCTAATCCCTCACGCCCCAGCACACCCAGCATGACGAAGACGGAGAATACACTGACGCCAACCACGGCGTAGGGAATCCATGCATCTGCGCTCTCTGCTGGGCGGGGCTGGACCAGCCAGGTAAAGCGAACATCGGTGTCGTCGACAAACCGCTTCGCCCACTTGAAAAGGTCGGTCGTTTCATGACCGGCCACCGTGACGGCAGTGGAATGATTGTTGAAGAAAGTGGCCTGAGCGAGCACGTCGTGCTCAACATCCGATGCATTGAGCGTGATGTTGACCGCATGCCCGTTGACCACAGAGAGAACCAAGGTGCCGTCCGGTTGTTGCCACCACCCTTCTTGAGCAATCTTTTCACCCTCTATAGATAAGAGTCTTGTATCTGAGTTCGCCGTTGATACATTGGAAACCTCAACCCCCTCAACATCGATCAACCACGTCAACGGGACGTTCCATGGAAGGCCACCCGAAACCGCACGGCAGGCCTCGGTCTGCAAGGCCTCGAACGTGATGACGGTACGTCCGTTGATTTCCGTAACATCCCGTTGGTATTCGTAGCATCGTTTGGCCGACCAGGAGGACCATGCTTCTCCCCATGTGGTCAACCAGAGGCCGGGTGTATCGTCGAGGTAAGCGAGGACGTCGCGGTCGTGTCGAACCGTTGCATCGTTGACTCGGCCAATCCAATACAGGTTGACCAAGCCCCCCATCTCGACCTCTGTTTTGAGGCCCTCGAGCGAGGCGATCCCTTTCTCGAGGCTTCCCCCGCGCCGGCCCAGGTTGTACCAATCCCAGACATCAACGGGGGCATCGCTCGCGTTGTGCCAAGCACTGTCCTCAAGGTCGGTCTCATCACCGTGGACGACAAAACCTTGGCTGGCCACTTTGGTGTGGTCAGCCATCGTCAGTGTGGAAGGCGTGTACGTGGACAGAGGAGAGGCACCCCAACGACTGGCGTTGGTTCGCTCTTCAATGTAGGCTTTGCAGGCGTTCGCAACCGCTCCCGGGTCGTTGGACCACGAGAGCCCGGGCATGCCGTAGCAACCAAATTCATCACCGAGGTCAAGCCGTTCCTTTGCAAAAGATGTACGGAGCCATCCGTCCTCCTCCCAAGCAGCCTCTGCAAGGGCGACCGGATGAAGGACCACAGAGACGACCAA
The DNA here is from genome assembly GCA_049627345.1 of Candidatus Poseidonia sp. GTDB lineage: Archaea > Thermoplasmatota > Poseidoniia > Poseidoniales > Poseidoniaceae > Poseidonia. Next base: position 8,348 of record JBMZXF010000031.1, read on the forward strand.
CACCCCGAGGAAAACGGGGAGCGATGTCGAGACTGAACGGCTCATGCGCCGGCCTCCTGTCCGTGACCTTTCACGCTTGTCCTTGACGCCATCCTCCCGAAAGGGCTCACCTCAGGCATGGTTGGTGAAAAAACATCAAAACCTCCTCGGCCAAGGTCCGTGCATGAGCGAAGGAGGTGAACTGGAAGCAGCCTGGCATGCCCTCAAGGCGCATTGGACGATTGAACCGAGCGCTGAACCCCTCCCTTCAACACCCGTCTATGCTGGCCTACGCATGTTCCTCTCACCCGCACTTCGCCCGCTGTTGCGCTGGCGCATCCATGGGGCAGACCGAATCCCACGGAAGGGAGCGACCATCCTCGCAGCCAATCACCTCTCGCACGTTGACCCGATTGCGGTGATCGCTGCAGCACGTCGCACCACCCACTACCTCGCAAAGGACGGGCATTTCACCAACCCGTTCACACGCTTCATTATGCGTGCTACCGGGCAGATTGAGACGCATCGAGAGGCGGGCGGGAGCGACGCACTGGCCAGTGCTGCTAGCATCCTGAGCCACGAGAAGGCGCTCGGCATTTTCCCCGAAGGCACCCGATCAAAGCGTACCGAAGCCCCCTTTCTCCTCCCGGGAAAAACGGGGGTGGCACGGCTGGCAGCGGCTTTTCCTCACGCTGTGGTGGTGCCGCTTGCTCTGGTCGGCACCCGGAACATCATGCAACCACAGCACCACAAATGGCCACGGCTCCACCGACGCTTCGACGTGAATGCTGGCCCCGGCGTGACGTGGCTTCAGTGGTTGGCCTCCAGCAACGGCGGCGGCATGAACGCAGACTCACTTCAGGCCCTTGCACAACAGGATGAGCACGAGATCAGAGCTGAACTTGCTCGCCTGTATCGGTCCTTCACTGACCAGTTGATGGCTTCCATGTCTGCGCTGGGCGCACCTTGAGACTAGAAATAGCCTCGCGGTGCATGACCGGTGTGACGTTGCACCACACCGAGTTTGGCCTTCTCGACTTGACCCACCAATCCAAATTTGCAAGGCAGCCAACGCCCGAACAAATCAACGCAGAACTGCGTGGACTCGACCTCCTCGACAGCGTCGTATCGTCGTCCAAGTCGTGGGGCCGGGAGTTGTGTGCGCTGACCGGGGACACCACCTTGGTGGCCGTGCTGGACGGTTTTGAATTGAAAATCCACGTGATGCAAACCCTTCAGAAATTCCTCCTCTTTGATGACCCTCACCTCGTGGTGAGTTTTCACCGTGGTCGAAACCGGTCGGTGGGCACCGTTGAGCAGGTCTGCATCCTCTACGATAACCAGCATCCGGGTTGTGCGATGGCCGATGCATTGGTCTCCCTCGTGCTGTTGGGCGAAGCAAACTGGCCGGAGAACGCCACGCCTCACACGCTTCGTGAATTCGCCATGGCGGCCCAAATTGAGCAGCGAGCACGTCGTCTTAAACTCGGCCTCATCGAACTGACCCTCGAAGACCTTGAGGAAATCAACGACATCCGAAAAGCTCTGGACCTTGGCATTCCACAGGCTGCCGTTGACATGTTGTGCTCCTTCTGTCGTCGTTGCTACACCTGCAAAGGCATGGAAATTGAGGCGGTGAAGCGATACACGGCCCCCTTGTTCGATGAAATTCCCCGACGGGCCGTGGAAGCCTATGCCCTGAGCCCAAGCACGCCCAGCGACCTGTTGTTCCTTCCCGATTTCGCCGTGGCCGCTTGAACAACCCCTAAGTGCTTCCTCCGCTGGTTGGGAACGGGTGATTCTGTGCAAGCGTACCTCGACCTCATGAGCCACATCCTCGCCGAAGGAGCAGACAAAGGCGACAGGACGGGGACAGGGACAAAGTCAGTGTTCGGTTACCAAATGCGGTTCGACCTTGCTGAAGGCTTTCCCATGGTCACCACGAAGAAACTTCACTTGCCCTCCATCGTCCACGAATTGTTGTGGTTCCTCAAAGGCGATACCAACGTGAAGTACCTCCAGGACAACGGCGTCCGCATCTGGAACGAATGGGCCGATGAAAACGGAGATTTAGGGCCGGTGTATGGCAAGCAGTGGCGCCGCTGGGAAACAAAAGACGGGCGCATCATCGACCAAGTCCAGCAGGCCATTGAAGCCATCAAAACCAACCCCAACAGCCGAAGGATCATCGTCTCTGCGTGGAACGTGGGGGAACTGGACGACATGGCGTTGATGCCGTGCCATGCCTTCTTCCAATTTCATGTGGCCAACGGTCGTCTGAACTGCCAGCTCTACCAGCGAAGCGCTGATGTCTTCCTTGGCGTCCCGTTCAACATCGCGTCCTACGCCTTGCTGACGCACATGATGGCCCAAGTGTGCGATTTGGAGCCGGGCGTGTTCGTCCACACGCTGGGTGATGCCCACCTGTACAACAACCACCTCGACCAAGCGCGCCTCCAAATCTCCCGAGCGCCTCTGCCACTTCCCATCCTCAAACTGAATCCAAACATCAAGGAGATTGACGGGTTCACCTACGACGACATTGAGGTGGTGGGTTACGAACATCACCCCCACATCAAAGCCCCGATTTCGGTTTGAGGTGAACGATGTGCTGTCAATGATCTTCGCTTGCGACGAGAACGGCGCCATCGGAAAAGACGGCGACTTGCCCTGGCGCCAGTCCACTGACCTGCAACACTTCAAGCGAACCACGCTGAACAAAACCGTGGTCATGGGTCGAAAAACGTGGGAAAGCCTGGGCCGACCCCTTCCCAACCGCCGCAACGTTGTCATGACACGCCAAGGCGTTGACGACGATGTCGAAGTGATGTCGTTTGACGAAATCATGGCGCTCTCCGATGAAGAAGACGTCATGATCATCGGCGGCGGCGAAATCTATGCCCTGTTCCTCCCGTACGCCAAGGAAATTCACCGCACCGTCATTCACACCCTTGTGGAAGAGGCCGACACCTTTGCCCCGGCCGTCAACACCGACGAGTTCTATCTGATCGGGGAACGGCAGGTGGAGGCAGGCGATCGCGACGAACACGCCATGACGTTCCAGCACTGGATTGCCTGATCATTCAGGTCGGTATTCCGTCACCCGAACACCAAGTCGACCCTGCAGGGCTTCGCGCTGCATGATTCGAGCGTATTTTTTCTCAAAGGCTGCTTTGAGGTCCAGTTCCATGGCCAAGCTGTGACCCATCAAGAGAATGAGAACATCCGCCATCTCTTCAGCACATTCCTCCAGCGGTTTCCCCTTGGTGACCGCGGCAGCCAGTTCACCCAACTCTTCGATGGTCAACGCCAATCGGTAGCCCATGTCGTGGCCGTTTTGGCCAGCAAAATCGTGCTTATGATGAAAGGCGGCCACCTTCTTCATCATGGCCTCCCATTCGTCCACCGGTTCGTGGTCCATCCACGCCTCAACTGAGCGCCCGTTCATGGCGAGTCACCGGACGCTTCCGTCCATCATGTTTGTGTCAGGTGAGCATGCCGAGGATGCAGGCCCAGACCGGGCCGAGACGGTCGTTGGCTTGGGCTGAGACCTCCAAATGGTTCAGCGCTTTGGTTCCGTCCGCCGGGTCGCGCCCTGCTGCCCAGTTCGAGGAGATGCAAACCGCAACGTAAGGAAGCTCAAGTTCAAGCGCCAATTTCGCTTCCCTGGGCATCGTCATACCGACCATTTCGCCACCGAGGCTGTCGATGGCGTTCACCTCTGCTGCTGTCTCAAAGTGCGGGCCTTGCGTGAGCCAATACGTGTAGCGAAAGGGAGGTTTCTGCTCGGGTTGTTGATTCTTGAGAACGACCTCCAATCGGTCGTTCAGAACAGGGTCGAACGGAACGGTGGCCGAAGTGAACACCGCTTCATCGTCATGGAAGGTCGTTGCCTGGCCGGTGAAATCGATGTAGTTCTGTGCGAGGGCCACCTTTCCAGGTGGAAAGGAGGCGGCAATGGCTCCCACGGAGCACACCGAAAGAACGGCGTCAAGCTTGGCGCCGTGCATGGCGCTCATGTTGGCCTTGTGGTTGATCATGTGGGGTGGACATCCGTGGCCCGAAGCGTTGTGATGGCGTTGCAAAAACACCACCTCATGGACCGCCCCTCCTACTTGAAGCGAGCAGAGGCGCAAGGGCACCTGCCCGAAGGCGGTGTCCACCACAACGTCGTCCTGGCGAAGAACTTCGCCATCCTCACCGAGTTCCTGACCCAAGTCAAGGTTGACGAGACCTGTTCCACCAATGACACCGAGGCGCATGGTCAAGCCTCTGCGTTCTCGTTTCTCAACCCTGCGGCGCCGGGCGCCACCGAATCGGCTTTTCACTCGTTGAGGCGAGCGATGAGGTCCGCTTTCTTGCCCGACACGGGCTTACCAGCGGCCTTCAGCAACTCCTTGAGTTCGGCCACCGTCATGCTGTCGTAGTCTGCACCGGCCTCTTCAGCAGGTGCAGGCTCTTCAGCAGGAGCAGCGTCTTCCACAGCGGCAGGTTCGGCCTCGGGTTCGCCTTCAGCAGCCTCTTCCTCAGCATCGCCTTCTTCGGCGTCATCACCATCGCCATCAGCCTCCTCTTCGGCCATGGCGGCGGCAAGCGCTGCGGCTTTCTTGGCCTTGAGTTCAGCGGCCTGGCGCTCTTCTTGAGCGTGGATCTCATCGAGGGTAGGGCCGTCGGAAGCCACCACACCTTCTTGGAGAAGCTGGCTCTTGCGGATGGCCACGGAGCGAACGGGGTAAATGGACTTCACACCCTTTTCGATTTCCTCTTCCAACTTGCCATCAAGCAAGGCGCGCTGGACGTCGGAGTAGGTGTTCTTCGCACAGAAGGCGATGATGATGTCGCGGGTGCGGGTTCGCATGTCCTGCTTCACGGAGGTTTGGACACGCTGCTGCGTGATGATCAGGGGCTTCATTCGCACCAAGTAACCATCGGTGGTCACCACGTCGATGACATCGTCGACCTTGCCACGGTAGCGGCGAATCTGTCGGCGAGTGTGGTCGGTTTGGTGGTGGTGACCGATGAAGGTCGTCAGGGCGTCCTGACCAACGCATTCCGTGACACGGAAGCGCATCACGACGTGCATCTTGGAGAAGTTGCCGTCAAATTCCTGCTGCGTCATTTCGTAGACGCGGCCGATGATGTGTTCATCAGACTCACCGAGCGTTTCGCCAATTCGCTTGAAATCCCATGGATGGCGAGGTGCACGAATGGTGTACCATCGCTTCAACTTCCACTTGTCACGTTGTTTACGCGCTGCTGCACGTGCCTTTGCACTCACTTTCTTCGCCATGTCGATCAACTCGGTGTGTCTTGCGGGGGCTACCCCACTTGCAGGTTGCCGACTCACCTCCCCTATTTGAATGGGCCTCATAGCAAGAACGCGGGCGTGAACCTCGATTCGGCAACCTCTTGACCCTCGCCCGCCACCCGATGGTTGTGGGGCTTCATCACATCACATGGAGAGCGACGGCCAGTGCCGTTTCGAACGTGGAGGTGCTGGCCGCGGCCATGGCATGGCTCATCGGAGATGAGGAGGCCGTGGAACTCGACCGAAGCAGTTCATACCACGGGCCCGAAATGACCCTCGTCAAGGCGTCGACAGCGAACAAGCGAAGAGCAGCGAGGTCCTTTTCACGGCTTGGTGAGGCCAACCTCCGACAACTCATTGAAGAATTTGAACAACGGGTGGACCAACACAACGTGCTTCACTTTCGGCTCAGCATGGACTCGCTCATCAGGGGTGAACCGGAACTTGTCAACACCACCGGAACCGGGACCGTGAAAGGTCAAGCGAAATTTGAGGTGTATTCTGGTCTCCCTGCTGATCAACAACTTCAGGCGACGTTCGACGAAGCGTTGGAACTGGCGGCGAGGAATGGTGCATGAAGTCTCCTCTACGGCGCCCATCGTGTGTTCTTCTCGTTGCCATGCTGTTGATGGCATGGACACCGATGATCCAGGGCGACACCAACGAATCGTTCGTTAACGCTACGCCGAGTTGCCATGCTGACCGCACCAACTGGACGCTCGGATTGGTCTACTGCAACGCCAACGCTTCGACGGGCTACACCTTGTTTTCACCCATTCCATCCAACACCACCTACCTCATCGACCACCAGGGTCGCTATGTTCACCACTGGACCTCACCGGGCGAGCATCGACCGTCGCTGTCCGCCTATCTTCTGCCGGACGGAGATTTACTCCGCACGGCCAACAACGCCGCCGATTCGGTGGGCAACTTCTCCGGCGGAGGGACCTCCGGTAAAGTGGAGCGCATTGCGTGGGACGGCACCTTGGAGTGGTCATGGACGTACGACAGTGAGGACTACATCACCCATCACGACATCGAGCCCATGCCGAACGGCAACATCCTCATGATCGCTTGGGAGGACAAAACAGAGGCAGAAGCCCTGCAAGCAGGGCGAAACCCCGCGATTGCCAGTGACTCCCCCGGCGGCCAAAACAACGTTTGGCCCGACCACATCATCGAGGTCAAACCGATGGGGACCGATGATGCTGAAATTGTGTGGAAGTGGCACGCTTGGGACCACTTGATCCAAGATTACGACCCGACCAAGGACAATTACGGCTCGGTGGAAGACCATCCTGGAAAAATCGACATCAACTACGTCGGTGGAACGGGCAACGCTGCTGGCCGTGCCGATTGGATGCACTGCAACGGCATCGACTACAACCCGCACTTGGACCAGATTGCGCTCTCGTGTCGAAGCATGAACGAGGTATACATCATCGACCACAGCACAACCACAGAAGAAGCGGCAGGAAGCATCGGCGGCCAGTCCGGGAAAGGCGGCGACATCCTCTACCGATGGGGCAATCCTCAGGTGTACGACAGGGGCCTTTCAAGCGATCAGCAGTTGTTCGCTCAGCACGACGTGCAGTGGATCGAGTCAGGCCATCCGGAAGCGGGCAACCTCATCGTCTTCAACAACGGCAACGGCCGGTACCCCGCCTATTCTTCCGTTGACATCATCCGACCTGCCCTCGACAACGGCACCTACGTCTTGGAGGACAACGGAACCTTCGGCCCCGACCGGCCTGCGTGGTCATGGGACCAAGGCGAATCCATGTATTCCGGCGCCATCTCCGGAGCGCAAGCCTTGCCCAACGGCAACGTGCTGGTCACCCACGGCACGCAAGGAACCCTGTACGAGGTGAATCAGAACGGCGACATCATCTGGGAGTACATCGGACCCATCGGTGCAAACGGCCCGTTCAATCAAAGCGAACCAATTCCTGAAGGAAATCGTGCCGGAAGCACGGCCAATGCCATCTTCAAGGCCACGCATTATTCGGAAACATTCCTGAACGCCACCGGCCAAACCCTTGTCGCTGGCACCTACCTCGAGACCTGGACCGACGCATGCCCCGAAGAGGATGCCTGGGGCTGGGACCGAGACGGGGATGGCTGCATCGATGATTCGGACGGTGATGGGGTCACTGACCCTCTGGACCGGTGTGAGCTTGGCGATGACGGTATCGACGTGGACCAGGATGGCATCCCAGATGCTTGCGATTCGTACGTGGATCAAGACGGTGATGGTGTTGTCGACGAGAGCGACCGCTGCGCGGGCCACGACGACAATGTGGACGTGGACCTTGACGGTGTGCCTGACGGCTGTGATGCGTTAATTGACAGCGACGGCGACGGGGTTGAGGATGATGTGGATGCATGCCTTGGTCACGATGACCGAATCGATGTTGATGCAGACGGCACGCCGGATGGGTGCGATGTGTTGGTCGACAGCGACGGCGACGGCGTGGCCGACAAGGACGATGCCTGCGATGGCGATGACAACGTGGACAAGGACAGCGACGGTGTTCCTGATGATTGTGATGCTACCCCGCTGGGAGAAACCGACACCAACAACACGCAGCCAACCGACCAACCATCCGACAACGGTTCGAAGGACACCGAGACCAACACCGGTGTGCGTTCAACCAGCGCTGATGAGGCATCGGCCATGTCGGCAACCGTTCTCGGCGCTTCGTTCATCCTCGTGGGTCTTGGTGCGATTGTCGCACTTCGCCGCCGAGGATGAGCACGTCAATTTTCGGCCACCCGAAACCAATTTTTCGTTATGACAAGGCATTAAGTAGACCGTCCGTTGTGGAGCATTTGAGGAATCCACATGCCCCACGTTGTTACATCCGCTTGCGTTGACCACAAGTACCAGGAATGCGTTGCCGTCTGCCCCGTTGAGGCCTTCCGAGAGGCCGACACCTACCTGGTGATCGACCCCGATGAGTGCATTGACTGCGGCGCCTGTGTCCCCGAGTGCCCTGTTGATGCCATTTTTGCAGACACTGACATTCCCGACGGAGAGGAGGCGTGGATCGACCGAAACGCCGAAGAGTCCGTTGACGCCGAAATCGCCGAGGGCGACTCCCCCGTGCTCGCTGACTGAGCAAGCCACACGACGAAGAACCAACCGTCTTAAGGGAGGCCGAACAGGCTGAGGCGTGAGCACCATGAAAACCGACTTTTCTCAATTCAGAAAGGGCAGCGACCTCCTCAAGCGTGGGTTCGCTCGAATGCAACAAGGCGGCGTCATCATGGACGTCGTCAACCCCGAACAAGCGGCTGTCGCAGAAGACGCCGGTGCTGTCGCAGTGATGGCGCTCGAGCGCGTGCCAGCCGACATCCGGAAGGCAGGCGGTGTTGCGCGAATGAGTCATCCGGACATGATTCAGGGCATCCTCGACTGCACGTCCATTCCCGTGATGGCCAAATCTCGAATTGGACACGACGGCGAATCTCGAATCCTCGAAGCCATGGGCGTTGACATGATCGACGAGAGCGAGGTGCTCACCCCTGCCGACCCCTACTTCCACATCAACAAGCACGAGTATGAGATCCCGTTCGTTTGCGGCGCCACCGGTTTGGGTGAAGCAGTGCGACGTATCTGGGAAGGCGCTGCCATGATTCGAACGAAAGGCGAAGCAGGTACAGGGAACGTGGTGGCAGCCGTCACCCACGCCCGTCTCATCGAGCAGGAAATTCAGCAGATTCAATCCTTGGACGACCATGGCTTGGACCTCGCCACGGAGAAGATCATGGAACGCTATCGTGTACTCTCCTCGCACTCCGAACTCCCCGGCACCCACCTCATGACGCCCTTCGGCGCCATTGACGACGAGATGCACGCCGGCGTACGCTCGGTGTTGGACGATGTCCACCGGCTCGGCCGTCTTCCCGTGGTCACCTTCTCGGCCGGTGGCATCGCCACGCCCGCTGACGCTTCGCTCATGATGCAAATGGGCATGGATGGCATCTTCGTTGGTTCTGGCATCTTCAAGTCCAGTGACCCACCCACCATGGCGGACGCCATCGTGATGGCCACGGCCCACTACGATGAGGCGAGCAAGGTCGCCGAAGCCATGGCCATGATGGAAGGCATCCCCATGAAGGGCGATGAACTCGAGACGCTGGAAGTTCGTTTGGACCAGCGTGGCTGGTGAACACTTCAGTTCAACGGGTCGTCGACGCCCACTTCACCAAGGGTCCACTTGAGGGTCTTCACCACGCCCTCGAGCGCTTTGTGATTGCGAGCGGCCTCCTTCATGCCGTCCTTGTCCTTTTCGGATTTGCACGTCTCGTACCATTCCTTCCACTGGTGCATTTTTTCAGTGGCTTGGTCGAGCATGTTTTCAATTTCTTCCCACGTGCGTTCGTAGGTTCGATGGGGTGTGGAACTCATGTGAATCGAACGGTGGCCAACAGCCACCCTTCATAGATGCTTTTCCTACACGCCCATCTGGTTGGCGATTTTTTCGTTCACGTAGGCCCTTCCGGCGACCAGCGTGGCGCCGTCGCCAACGACGCAGCCGTCCAGCAACGTATTGTTAGGAATGATGACATCTTGCCCCACGACTGAGCCCGAGACCGTGGCGCCTGTTTCGACGGTGCAACCGTCCATCAGCAGCGAATCCACCACCGTGGCACCCGTAGAAATCACCGTCGTTGAGCCGAGAACGGACCGTTTGACCGACCCCCGCACTTCAGCGTTGTTGGCATGCAGCACATCTCCCACACTCGTGAACATTGCAGGATACGAAAAGGGGAGGTCGTCGTATCGCTGCATCAATGTAGATTGAGCTTTGATCAGTTCAAACGGTTGGCCAACATCGAACCAGACGCCGTCAATGGTTTGGGCATACATCGGCCAGCCCATTTCCAGGAGTTTAGGAAAGAGTTGCTTGCTGAAATCGAATTTCTCTCCCATCGGAACGTGCTCAAACACCTCGGGCTCCAGAATGTACAACCCTGCGTTGATGACGTTGCTAAAGGCCTCATCAGGCGATGGCTTCTCGAGGAAACGACGGATGAAGCCCTCTCGAAGGTCGCCGTCCACCGCCCCATCGGCATGGTTTGACAGCCCCACGATGCCAAATTCGGACGGGTTGTCAACCTCCCACAAGGCCATGGTGACCTTGGCACCGTGCTTGCGATGAGCTGCCAGCAACGAGGCGATGTCAAAGGAGGCCACCGAATCACCAGAACCCACCACGCAGGTGGTGGTGATGTGCTCTCTCAACAAACCAACACTGCCAGCCGTCCCCATGGGCGTCGCTTCTTGATTGATTCGAGCTGAAAGATGCTCGCCGTTTGCAAACGTCGTGGACCAGCGATCAACATGAGCTTGGAGTTGTTCACCACGGTAGCCGGTGGTGACGACAATCTCGCGGATACCAGCGTCAACCATTGCATCTTTGACGAAATCAATGACCGGGCGTCCAAGGACTTCCACCATGGGTTTCGGGCGTGTGGCCGTGAGCGGCATGAGCCGGCTCCCTTGGCCTCCGGCCATGATGATGCCCAACATCGTACGACCTCAGCGTCGACGAATCGGACCCATGCGGCGCATGTTCTTCTTCTTCGAGGAGGCCCCGCCGCGCTTGGCTTTCTGTGCGGCGTCATCTCGGCCCACACCACCGAACACCAACTCGCCATCGGAGAGCAAGGATTGAACGAGCATGTCGGCAACTTCGTCGGACTCTGCGCCCGTTTTCATTTCGGCCTTGACCGACTTGTTGTGGTCAGTGATCCATGATTCTCGCTCCTGACGGGCCATGTTCAACTCGTCTCGGGCTTTGTTGACGTTGACCATCAACTCGTCAATTTTCTCGTGAATGGCGTTGGCCTTCTCGTGAAGTTCCACCGATTCGTTGTGATGGCGGTCGCCCTCTGCCTTGAGGAAGTCACGATGGTCAAGCCCTTCCTTGTATTCAGCCCACTTCTCGTCGGCTCGCTTGAGCGCTTCGACGAAGAGGTTGTGCGCATCGTCTGATTCGGCCTTGAGCGTTGCAATGGCTTCGTCGAGGTTGGAGAGGTCAACAGCCACCATCTCGAATTTTGCGACCTCAGGTTCGAGTTCTTCGGCGCGGCGCTTCATGCGCTTGATTCGTTCCATGGTTTCTTTTTCCTTCTTGGTGCTGGAGGAGGTGGTTTGGAATTGTTCCTCGAGGTTGTTGATTTGACTCATGAGTTGAGAGTACTCTGCAGTCGCAGATTTCTTCTCACCGTGCTCTCCACGACGCCCTTTGACCTGAGCGAACAAATCTCGAAGTTGAGCATTGACAGCATCCCGCTTGGCTCGGTGAAGGTTTCGCTCCGTGTGAATGGCGTCGAGTTCAGCCTTCATCCCGTCGAGTTTCTCTCGGTGTTCCTTGTATTGGTCCTGAACAGCGTTCCGCTTCTTGGCCATGGCCTTGCCTTGGTCGCGGAAGGAATTTCGGTTGTCTCGCATTCGACGAACCCTGGCTTCCATGTCCCTGAGTTCCGCAAGTTTGTCTGCGTCAGGGTTTTTCTCAGCATCGTTGGGCATGCCGCGCATGAAGCCTCCACCACCTTCACCATTTCAAGGCTATGGCTGAGCGACGGAACGCCATCACGCCGCGACATCGCTGAAAAGGACCATGAGAAGACGAATGGCAGCCACCACCAACCCAAGCCCACCAAAGAGGTAGGAGACGTAGGTGCTGGTGGAACGAAGCCACTGACGAAACTCAGCACGAACTCGGACGTTGATTTGGCGCCCGAGCAACAATTCACCGTTGGTTTCCTCCAGGCGAACGGACACGGTGGCATCCCCGGTGCTCGTGGGAATGAGGGTCTGCCATGAG
>JBMZXF010000032.1:0-19828 GCA_049627345.1 Candidatus Poseidonia sp.
AAGCGGCCACGGCCAATCAGCATCCCATCACAGGGCGCATGGACGCCGCCTCGCATCCAAGCACCCCGCTGCTGTTCATGACCGGTCCCTACCAGGGCACGAAGGTGGGCTCCTCGGGGCGCGCTGTGGTGGTCACTCGTTCGCCTCTGACCGAGTGCTACATCGACACCTACATCGGCGGCAACATCGGCCACGACCTGCGAAAAGCGGGCTGGGACGGTCTCTTCATCACCGGTGCCAGCGAATCCTGGGTTCGCCTCGAGATCAACGACGCCTCCGCCACCCTCCATCCCGCCGATGACCTCGTGGGGAAGACGACCTGGGAGGTCGAGCAGGCGCTGGACGGCCTGGGCGAATGCCTCTCCATCGGACCCGCCGGCGAAAACGGCATTCGCATCGCTTCACCGCTCACGGCCGGACGCCGTGCGGCCGGTCGAGGCGGTACGGGGGCCTCGTTCGGGTTCAAGCGGCTCAAGGCCTTCACCGTCAAGGCCAGCAAGGAAGCGGCGGCCGGCATGCGCTACGCCGAGGACTTCTCGCTGGCCGACGCCATTAAGGAACAGCGCTCGGAGATGGGCAAGCGCCGCAAGTTTGGCGACCCGTTCTACGCCTTTGGCACCAGCCGAGGGCCGCTCTATGCGGCGGAAAACGGTCGCATGCCCACGGCCAACTACTCCTCCACCGACGCCCAAATCCCGGACCTGTCCGCCCTCAAAGTCGGCGGCGGTGCGGGCGGTCAAACGGCCGAAGCCGTGGCCGAGGGGGCGACCGCCGTGCCCGTGGTGTCGTCGATGTCCACGCACGAACTCTCGGGCGAACACTGGCACGAATCCCTGCCCGACGCCAAGCAGTCGGGCTGCTGTGCCCCGTGCCCCATCGCGTGTGAGGCGGCCGACCGCCCCACCGTGGACGGCGTGAAGATGCGAGGGCGCCCCGTCCACGTGAACCGCGTGGACCGCCCTGAATACGAGACGCTGGCAATGTTGGGCTCCAACCTCGGCATCGGCTCGAGCCTCGACGTCATGGACGGCAACGACGCCTGCAACCGCCTCGGCATCGACACCATCTCGGGCGGTGCAGCGCTGTCGTTGATGTGCGAGGTCGCCCAGCGAGGCTGGATGCCCGAAGATTGGGCCGACCACTTCCACGCCCCGTTTGACTTCGGCACCTTCGCTGAGGGTGACGTCGTGCCGTGGGCCTTTGGCATTCCTGAACTGCCGCCGCTCGCCCTTCACCTGCTCGCTCACGCCACGCCTGGTGACGGGACCCTCTTTGGCACGCTGACGGCCGGTGCCGTGGCCGCCAGTGAACACATCGAAGCGTTGACCGGTCATCCCACGACCCGTCTGACCGCTCACTGCAAGGGCCTCGACCTGCCCGCATGGGACCCCCGCGGCAAGCGAGGCAACGCCATGGCCTACATGACGGCCAACGTAGGGGCGTCGCACATGCGGGCCGGCTACAAAGCACCCACCGGGCTGCCCAACCACTCGGCCGTGGATTTGATGGAAGAGCTGGTGGACAGCCAGCACAGCATCGTTATTCGCGATTCGATGATCCTCTGCGCCTTTGCCAAAGGGGCCACGCCCGACGACGTGATGGTTCAGGCATGGAAGGCTACGACCGGCGAGGATTGCACGTGGGACGACCTGATGGACCGTGCCCGTGTGCAGTGGGACCAGGCTCGTCAGTGGAACGTGGAGCATTGGGCTCGTCAAGGAAAATCAGCAGCTCAGGAGGATTTGCTTTCTTGGCGACTACGACGGGAACCGATTCCCAGCGGGGTGGCAGCGGGCATGGTCTCCTTCGTGGACGATGAGGACGAGGCGGCCTGCATGTCGGCCTACTATGAACTCCGCGGTTGGAACGCCGAGGGGTTGCCCGTGCTGGGCTGATGGTGGACAAACGGATGTTCAAAAACAACAGCACTTCCTAACGCATCATGGTCGAGCGCAGCCGCCGCAAAACGGTCGCGTTGACCGCCTTGCTGGTGCTCTCCCCTTGGCTCCTGGTGCAAGGGTGGATCCTCGTCGACGCCCGTCCGGTCACCCACACCAGCATGCCCGCCTGCCCGGACAACATGATGAATTGTGCCTCCCTTTCTGCCTCCGGCACCTACCGCATGGACGCTGGCTTGCTGACGACCATTGAGGCCAACGTTTCCGAGGTGTGGGACGCATGGGCAGCGTGGGTTGATGATGAAGGTCTCAACGAGGTGCTCGAGGAGGTTGGAGACGACGACGTTCATTTCGGCCACGCCGTGGCCATCACACCGTTTTGGCGCTTCCCCGACGACGTCGTGGTGCAGTTTGAACCGGTTGGCGAGGACACGAGCATCACCCTCTATTCGTCGTCGAGGTTGGGCTACAGCGACTTGGGTGTGAACCCCGAACGGCTTGAACGCCTGCACTCGGCGTTGGTGGCGGTTCAAACCACCGCTTGAGCCGTTTCCGTTCAGACTGCGATCTGAGCCGTTGACTTCTCGACCGCCAACTGCGTCCAAGTCACTCAGACCGTCAACTGAGCCGTTTGTTGGTCCCATCCGTAGGGAAAACCATGGTCGTCCACGAACACGATGTTCACGCCCACGCCGGATTTGTGAAACCCGATGAGTTGGATTTCGTGGATGGCGTGGCCGCTCGGGGCACGACCGAGCACGGGAAGGGCGTGGCGGGCGAAGAACGAGCGCTTGCGTGGTTTCTTTTCATCGGTGGACTTGAGCGTCCGGCGGGTGCCTTCAACGTCGTCAAACCACGGCAGCGGGCCTTCGGGCGAGAAGCGGAGGCCGAGGATCATGTCGATGCCCTGGGTCTCCTGAGCCGCATCGGCATCGGCGCCGCTGGGGATGGCCGGCGCGTTGGGATGGGTGTGGAGCCAATGGGTGAATCGACCGGCCCTTGAGCCACGGTCGGCGGAGAACATGTCGTCGGTCCAGTCCTCGGGCAGGTGATGGACCGAGTAGGAATCGCCCCGGTTCACGATGTGGGCCTCCTTGATGACGTAGCCCTGTCCTTGGAACAACCGGTCGTGAACCTCGTCGCCTTCGAAGTACGCGTTCACCTCGGTACGGTGGGGCCGGTCGCCGTCGATGTCGATGCCGACCAGAATTTCATCGGGCAGGGCCTGAAGGGCCCACCAAACGAGGGACTGAAACACATCACCGGGCATGTGCACCTGAGCGAGGTAGCCGCCACGCTGGGCGTGAGAATCCCGGTTGTAGGAGGTCATGAGGTCCTCCAACCACGCCTCCACCATGATTTTGCCAAACATCCGTCCGTCAAAAGACCCGCGAAGGACAATCTTTGAAGATGGGTCAGCCCACCCACACCCCATGGCGAAGAAGAAAGGTGGGTTTGGTCGGTTCCTCGGCGCCATCACGGGAACGCCCTACGAGCGCCTCCTCAAGCAGATCGACAAACTTGTTGACCAGTACGACGAGGACGAGGAAGAACTCGCCAACCAACTCGAGGCCATGGTCGACCAGGCCGGCGACGCCTACGAGGAGGAGGACATTGACGAGGAAGAGCACGACCTCATCATCGAAGCCATCGAAGAGGCCGACCCCGAGGGGCGCGTCTTCGGTAAACTGGGCTCGGAAGAAGACGCCTTTTACGCCGGTGATGTCCCCGATGCTCCCGAACTCAAGCGGGAGAAGCGCGCCAACCTTGACGACCTGATGAAAGCCAAAGGTGACGAATTCACCGGCAGTTTTGGTCGTGAGGAGTTTGAAGAATTCCGCGAGCGAATGACCGACGAATTCTACCAGGAATCGGACAATGCCATCCGTCAGGGTGACCACGAAGCAGAGATTCGAACCACCAACCGCGTGTTTGGCGGCGCCGAAGAGGACGTTGACGACGCCAAGCGCCGCATTGCCGAGGAAACCGGTATGGCCAACCCCGCCGCCCAACCGGAACCCGAACCCGAAGAAGAGGACGAGGACTACGACGGGAACTATTCCATCGACGAAGACGGCGTGGAATGGTTTGAGGACGAGGACGGCTACTGGTGGTACCGAGAAGAAGGGCAAACCGAGTGGCAGCCTTACGACGAGGAGTAAGGAAATCCTCATCATGCCGCATCGCCTGTAGGTGAGCATGAACCGGGGCTTGTCGAGGTTCATCGGCGACATGTTCGATTTCTTCGCCGATCATGCGCTGTTCTTCACCATCGCTGGCGCCGTTTGTTTTCTGTTCGGCCCGACCCTTCTGGTCGTGCTTGAGCGAAAAGAGCGTCTTCCACGGGCGGTCGTTTGGTTGTTCACGTTCGTGTTGACTCCGACCATGTTTCTGATGATGATCTTCATCGGCAACCCTCAATCCTACTGCAACGACCCGCTACCTCACGATGCGTTCCGTGTGTTCTATCCGCTCTTCCTCCCGCTGATTCCTCTCTACATCCACTACGCCCGAGCGGACCGTCTCAACCACCCCTTCATGTTCGGGTTCATCCTCATGCTCCTCAGCGCTGGCGTCTTCGCCCTCACCGTGGCTAACGAAGTGCTTCACCTTGCCTACCAGTCGGTTCAGGGGCACGGCGTCGTCTACAGCGGTGCTCGGGCATGGGAGTGTGCATGGGTCAACTACGCTTCGCTGTATTCGGCGCGAGACACCAGGGACACGGTGTCGCAGCTCTTCATCGTGGTTCAGGTCATCGCGTTGGGTGCTCTTCGTATGCGCAAGCGACGCCAACGCTCGAGCGAAGAAGAATGAGGCCGAACCGTCAAACGCTCCAGAGTTCGAGGCTTGCGAGGTCAAATTTGACGACGCCGATGTCGGCACCGAGCGCTACCATGGCGTCGTTTTTTCCCGGATCGCTCGACATGGCGACGATGATGGGTGGACGAGGGACATCCGATGACAACAGGGCGCTCAGCACCTGGTGGCCACTCAGGGGCGGCATGTAGTGATCGAGCAGGAGGACATCGGGTTGGAACCGCCGAACGTGGTCGAGGGCGTCGGACGAATTCCACCGCTGTTCGAGCACCAGTTGGTCGACGTCAACACCGCCGGCCATAAGCAGGGCTTCGATGTCGTAGTGGTCCTCGAAGGCCAGCACCCGCACGAGCGACGCCTCACGATGGGATGGGTTGTTGCTGCCACCATGGTGGGGCGAGGAACCAGCGGTCGTCGTCAACCGGCCGGTCGATGAGTGGCAGGCTGAGCGTGGAGGAGGCGTCGAAATTGACGTTCATGCCAACGGCGGCACACGGGCTGGGCAGGTAATCCTCGCCCGATTCGGTCAACACCACTTCGATCACCGCTCCGGCGTTGAGGTCCACGTCCATCGGATTGAATTCCATCAGCATGGTGTAGGACGAGAACGGAGCTGCAGGGTTGGCGTCGTAGCCACCGTCGCGGTAGCGGACGTCCATCGTGGCATGACCCACTCGAAGTCCATCGGCGTACATCGTAGCGAAGATTTGGCCACCGTTGCAGGCCAGCGTGTTCACCGAAAGGTGGAGGGTTGGCATGCCCGAAATGTGTGCGTCGTCCTCCAGCGCAGGGAGCGTGAATGAGCGCTGGTTGTTGCTGTTGACCGTTCCCCCTTGGCCTTCCACGGCGTCCAGGGTGACGGGCATCCATTCCATGTCTTCGGGCGGCCACGTCTCCTCGACGTGCCACTTGCCGTCGTGGGTTTGAATCTGAACCATCGGCTCGGGCTCCTCACCGATGTCCTTGAGGTAGTAGTTGAACCAGCCATAGAGTTCGACCGCCCAGTCCATGCGGCTCATGTTGGGGTAGGCTTCGGCGCCGTAGCCGCTGCCCATCTCGCTGTGGCGGTCGGGTTGGTCGGGGTAGTTGTGCGCCCACTGTCCGGCGATGGCTCGGGCGTTGATGCCGGCGTCTCGCATCAGCTGGTAAGTGGGGAAGGCGTGGTAGGGGTCGACGTTCCAGTCCTGCATCCCCCAGACCAGGTAGACGCTTCCCTGGTAGTTGGCGAGCACGTCGGGAAGGTGGCGTCGCTCGTCCCAGTAGTCGTTCCACTCGGCGCCGCCAAATTCTGCACCGGCCCACGTGGTCAACGGGTTGAGCGGGCCGATGACGTCGTCGGTGCACATGCGCAAATCGTCGCTGGTGGCATCGGTGGTCGCCCCTTCGTAGAGGGCGTCGTACAGCATGGCTCTGGCTTCGGAAGAACCGTTTCTATAGAACATTTCTTGGACGCCAATCGAGCCGGAAATGGGCACGATGGTCTTGAGGTACGGCGAGGGTTGCTGGGCGGCTTCCCAGTTGGTGGTCCCCGCGTAGGACTTCCCCATCAGCCCGACGTTGCCGTTGGACCACTCTTGCTCGCCCAGCCAGTCCACCACGGCTTGGATGCCGGTTTGTTCGCCGAGACCCTTGACGTCCTGACAGTGGGTGGACTGCCCCGTCCCGAAGGTCGAGGCTTGGGCGAGGGCGTAGCCGTGAGGCACGAAGGTGTCGTAGACCCACTTGCCCACGCCGCCGTCCGGCACGGTGTTGGGGGCAGAGTCGTCCCCAGCGACGCCTTCACCGCCGAAGTCGTAGTAGGGGTGGATGGTCATGATGACGGGGATCTTCGTGCCTTCGGGAACATCGGGTAGCCAAAGGGCGACGTGCATGAGCGCTGGGCCTGGGAAGCCGGCGTCTTGCTCGCTGGCAGGCAGTTCAACCTCCACGAAATGCTCCTCGTAGGGCAGCACTTCGTACGAGCCGTTCACGGGGAGTTGGGCTCGGAGCGTGTCCATCGGGAGGTCCATGAGGTGGCGGTCGCTCAGCGGCGTCTTCCACCATTCCGCCGAATAATCGGGTTTCCCTTCGCCCATTTCAGCGGCTGGACCGGTGAACACCATGGCCAGCATCAGGAAGGAGAAGGCAAAGGCCACAGTCGCCGCAGCGGAGAAGTTCAACTGGCGCTGCGTGTTGTTGTCGACGGCCTTGAGTTCCACCTCGATGGGCGTGGAGTCCTCGGCCATGGATTGTGGAGCAGGCCCTCCGTCAAGAGGATGACGCTTTACTCGCTTGCTTTGCGGGCTTGGATGAACGAGCGCACGCACAACGCCGTGTAGGCTGAACCCGTGAGGAACAACATCAGCATGGAGCCGCTGGCGTAGCCGAGACCGTCGCCCATGACCATGAAGAAGCGGGTACCGCCCAGCGCACACAGCAAGCCGAACGTGACGGCGATGTGCATCCACAACTTGCGCTTTTCCGGGTTGGATTTCGCCAACCAGCCCGAAACGGCCAGCGGGGCACCGAGGAAGCTCGGGAAGTACGACGTGATGGAATCGGAGGCCGAGAGCACGGAGACCGCAATGCCCCACACCACCAGGAAGAGTCCGTAGCCAAGCGTCAAGTCGGGCATGAAGGTTGATTCTTCGTCCATGAGATTCCGTCGGCGTTCCCCCCTTTTTGGTGTTGAGGTCACAACCACCTCGCCGCCGTAGTTTTCATGGAGGGGTGGACCATCCCCGTCCATGCACCTGCGCGGGCTTGGGGTTCTCCTCGTGTTGCTCTTCCTGGCGCCCGTGGTGGGCTCCACCATCGTTGGCGTGCAAGCGGACGAACCTGCCTGGCGAAGCGTCGGTCTCGACCCCGCAGAATGGACCGACCGACCCGACACCGAAGATTCCCCGATGATGGAATCCTACACCGGTAACGCCGTCATCTCGATGAACGTCTCGTACCAGGCAGGGTGGACGTCGGCTCGAGAAGAGGGCACCGTCATCATCGAATTGTTCGAGCAATGGGCGCCCATCACCACGAACAACATGATCGCCCACGTTGAATCAGGGTTGTACGACGGCGTGTTTTTCCATCGCGTCATCAACGATTTCGTCACGCAATCGGGCGACCCCACCTGCAAGACCATCGGGGTTTACCCCACCACCAGTCCTTCATGCGGCAGTGGCGGAACGGGCGAGACCATCCCGCTCGAACACGATGTCAACCTCTCCCACGTCGACGGCGCCATCGGCATGGCGCGCAGCGCCGACCCGGATTCAGCAGATTCTCAGTGGTACATTGCCGAGACGGAAGCCCACGGCCTTGACCCCGAAAACAGGGACGATGAAGGCTACGCCACCTTCGGCATCGTTCGTCACGGCATGACGCACATCCGTGCCATCGCCGACGTGCCCACCAGCGATGAACCGACGGGCACCGACCTTGACAACCCGTTCGCTTCTGCTGGACGGCCCCTGATCGAAGTGCGCATCAACTCGATGGAGATGATTGGCGTCGCCGACCCGGACGGCACCATCCGAAACCCCGTCGTTGAAGCGCAGGGCAGCGATTCGCTTTTGGAGGACATGGCACTCATCATCGCCGTTCCGTTGGCGGTCGTGTTGGTGGGTGTTGGCATCACGATGGCCGTCTACGGACGCTTCAACGACGAGGATGCATCATCTGCCAAACTCACCGCCGAACCACCAGCCATTCTCGAAGCCGAAGCGCTCATTGTCGCCGAACTCGTGGAAGGCGAGGACATCACGGACGGAAGCTGAGGTCCAGCACCACGTGGCGCACCCTCGGGGCGAACCATTTCACGCGTTCCACATGCGTTGCTTGGACCGTGAACCCCAACCCGTGCTTGGCGACGAGCGACTCGAACGTGTGGATGGTGGCCGCCGTCCACGTCTCGATGCGCTCTTCTTCGACGTTCATGTGAACGTGGAGCACACCGCCGCTCGGTTTGAGCGCCAGCAGGCACGGCTCCCACATCGGTTCGCTCGATGGAAGCAAGCCGAGATGGCATCGGTCGGCCACCTCCTTGAGTCCAAGAAGCGCGACGTGGTTGTCCCCTTCGTGGACGGTCAGGCGTTCAAGGAGGCCGTTGGCGGCTGCGCCAGCCCGAAGGCCTGCGATGGAGGCGGGGTTGATTTCGCAGGCATGAACGTGGGCCGCACCGGCATGAACGAGCATGGGGAAGGTGTAGTAGCCCACGCCGGCGTACGCGTCGACCACCACCTCGCCCTGCATGTTCATCCCACCGATTCGACGGCGTTCGGTCACGTTGCCCGAAGAGAACATGACCTTGGCCGCATCAAAGGCGTAGGTCATGCCGTGGTCGGTGAATTCCACCTCGGATGAGCCCAGCAGCATTTCAACTTGGGATGAACGAAAGGTGTCGTCGGCGATGGGGGCTTGGACGCCGAGGGAGGTGACCTTGAGGGCCTCGGCCATCGCTTCCCACAGGGCTGTGATGTGGGGGTGTTGACGTACCATCGCCCACGCCTCGGCCAGTCGCCATTCTTGGGGGAACAGCACCAGGTCGCCCAAACGTTCCCACTTCGAGGGGACGAGGGCGGCGGCCTTGAGCGAATGTTGGTGCGTGTCAAGCCAGGTTTGAACCGCCTTGGTGAGCCGGTGGTGAGGGTCAACCGAGTCCCTTCGAGCGACTTCCGCCACGATGCATTCCGAGGAGACGGCCAACTCGGAATTTGCCACTGCCTGAACCGTTTCGCCGTTTGCTCCGACCACGAGTGGAAAACCGACCGTCCCTGCGTCTCCTCTCATCGGTTCAACGTGAGCCTCCAGCCATCCGTTGGATTTCAGGAGCCCGTGCACCCGTTCGCCTTGGCTTGCTTCCACGACAAGAAAGGTCGTGGGGGCCTCGAGGTCCATGGTGGGACGAGGAGGGTAACTCCTTTCAAGTTCCCGACCTTAGCCGAAACCATGTCTGCGCTCAATGCTGGGAATGGATTGTCAAGGCACGGCATCTCAATCATGCTCGTGACGATGTTCACCCTCCAGTTGCTCGTACCCGTGGTGAGCGCCACCGGGATGCAGTCGTGCATCGGCGGTGGTACGTGCGACACCTACGATCACGGCGACGACATGACGCCGCATCGGCAAGATTGGGTGGAAGGAACCTATGTGTTCGATATGGTCTCAACGTCGTCCATTGAACTTGAGCTCACTTGGGCTGTGCGAGAATTCGAGCGTGATTCGCTCGGTTTGGGCTCGGGTACTACGGTGGGCGACACGCTCGAGAGCACCGACGGCTTGGACGCCAACGACGGAGCACCCGCAGATTTGATTCGTCATACGTTTGATGCCGAAACGGCGGGTGCTGGCTCCCCGACCGTGGGCCAGAAACTCAAGAGCGAGGTCCACAGCGCCATCGAAGATGCGCTCACCTCGGGTTTCGGCACGGTCACGAGCCTGTCCACGGAATACATCACCTCCTTCACGAGTGCCGGTCAAACCACGACCTGCTCGACCGATGCCTCCACCGATTCGCAGGCTGAGGGCGCCACGGAGGACAACGTCTTCGAACCACCGCTGTGTTTCCAAGCCACGGCATCCGTCGACCTCCTTGCCAGCAATTTCAACCTCGTGGGTTCGGACAACCTTGACCTCGAGCGAACCTACCGAGGCCTCCTCACAATGGGCGCCGAAGTGAACACCAGCTTCGATTTGACCACCCAACCCGGGCACAAGGCGGACTTTGTCATCAACCCTTCATCCTACTCCACGGTGCTGGGCACGGACGCCAACGGTACGCTGGTCGCCCGAGCCGGTCCACCCAACTACATGGCGGCGGAGTGGTCAATGGATCACATGAGCGCTGCGGAAACCGACGGGGACCTCGTGCAGACGGTTGACCTGCGCATGGGGCACCGAAATTCCTCGGCCTCGCCCACCGTGCACATCGAAGAGGGCTCGAAAGCCATCGACCTGAACCTCGTCATTGACCTAAGCGACGAATACGCCGCGACGATTGACTTCGCTGCCGGCTTGTACTACCTTGACACCGAGACCCTCAACAGTTGGGGCATCAACATGTTTGACGTCGCCTCTTCCGCCACCATCCCGGTGATCACCTCCGACGGCATCCGACTGGCCTACCACAACGACATCGTTGACCTAACGCAATTCACCGACCAGTTCCCGGTGGGTGATATCGTTGAGGGGCTTGGCAGCACCATCGCTGGCGTGGGCGACATCACGATGAGCGACCTCGAGTGGGTGTCGACCACCGACGGCACGGGCATCTTCGAATCGGCGGGCGGCTTGAACTACAGCCATTCCACGGGATGCACCGAACCGGTCGCTGCCGGCCAGTTGCTCCACTACTGCTTGGAAGGGCCCAACGCCATGGACGAGACCTACCCCATCTACCTCCAAACGACGAGTCAGCCGTTTTCCATGCGTTTTATTGACATCATCATCGCTCAAATCAACAATTCGGAATCCAGGGGTGTTGATTTCCTCGAAAACGTGCAGGCGAGTGACCTGGAACGGTTGATGAACGCCGGGTTTTCCATCGAAGCGCTCATTGGAGGTGAATTCCTCAACGCCATCGATTTGAGTGGCTTGCCGCCGGCTGATTTGACCGTCGACATCATCCTCCCCGATTGGGTCACCACGGTGGACGGGACGTCCACCATCACCCTGACCAAGTCGCTTGAAGCCTCAAGTTCACTCGACCTTTCCCTAACGGGACTTGACCCGTACGATTGGGAGCACGAGATCACCAACGACGAGGGCCGCGTGGTGTGCTACGCCAACCAGAGCACCTGCGTGGAGTCCGACGTGGCGTTTGATGTCGCCTCGGTGAACTTCAACGAATGGAGCGGTTCGTTCAGTTTCACGATGGCGCTGGATGCCGAACTCAGCATTTACCGCATTGGGTTCGTGGACGGCCAGCGTTGCTTCGAAGAAACCGATATCCAAGCCTGCGGCCAAATGGAAGCCTTCCCGTCCGACCTTCTGCGTCTCATCATTGACCTCTCGAGCCGCATGAACCCCCCCCTTGGAACCAACGTTTCGATTCCTTGGTGCAACAACGCCGAATTCGGGGATTACTTCGAAGATTGCGAAGATTTGGAACTTGAAGCCACCCGACAGGGCATGAAGGACCTTGCCAAGCGTATGGGCGAACTGGCCACCGACGGCATCCATGGATTCGGGGAGATTGTCGCCGATAACGATGATGACGATAATCCATTCAGCGTGATTGATCTCTCTGCGTTTGAACTCATCACCGGCATCTCAGGCATTGAGGCCCCCGACGAGATTGTCAGCGACGATGAACCCATCGTGCTGTCGCTTCGCATCCCTGAGGTCAAGTTCACCATTGGAACGGCCAACGGTTACAGCGACTTGACCAGCGGCGACCCATCACAAATCGACCTGAGCATCGTCACGAGCGGTCTTCAGTCTGTGTTCCACCAGCCCTTCCAAATGACGGCTGACCTCATGACGCGTGCCTTGCGCTCGTCCATCGTCGGCAGCGATGGCGTCACCTTCCCACCCACCGAGCAAGACACCCAAACCATCAGGATTCGTAATGCAAACACCACCCTTCCGACGGAATACGAAGGCGTCGATTCCCCCATCGATGGAGCGGCCTACTCCGGACCACTCACCTTCACCCTGCCCCGCGGCATTACGGTGGAGGACGCCTCCTCGTCGGCAGGCAACCTCATCATCACCGAGGACGGCGGGCGCCAAACCATCACCTACGTCGTCCCCCCCGGTGAGTTTGAGGACGACATCACGTACCGTATCCACGTTGGATGGATCTATTTCCTCATCCAGTTCTGGGTGTATCCCACCATCGTACTGATTCTCTTGGTCATGTTTGTGCGTCGTCGTCGCGGCAAGAAGAAGAAAAAGAAGGCGGCGTTGGCGAATCGGCAAGCGGCGGTCAACAAAGCGCAGATTGGCGACCACGAGTTCGCTGACCTCGCCGGATTCTCCAGCCCGGCGCTTCGACACGGCGAGACGATTGAGGACATGGCCTACATCGACGAGTTGTCCCGTTAACGCAGGGCTTCGTAGATGCGCTCGGCCAGCGCCGGGCCGATGCCGGGCACGGTCACCAGTTCTGAAACAGCTGCGTGCTCGATGCCTTTGCGACCGCCGAAATGACGGAGCAGGGTTTGCAGTTTCTTGGCGCCGAGCCCCTCCACGCCTTCCAGCGGGTCGGCCAGACGGGTTCGGCTGCGTCGCTTCCGATGGAAGGAGTTGACGAAGCGGTGCGCTTCGTCCCTGGCGTGAACGAGCACCCGACCGGCTCGGTCGAGCACCAGCGGGTCGTGACCGTAGCGGAAGATGGTCTCCTCGCGCTTGGCGAGGGCTGCCAGCGGGAAGCGGTCGGCCCAGCCATGCTCTTCGAGCGCCTGTTGAATGGTGCTGAGGTGGGTCTCGCCGCCGTCGATGAGCAACAGGTCCGGCCATTCTTCCTGGCGCTTAGCCCAGCGCACAACGACTTCTTTCATCATGCGCAGGTCGTCCATCGCTTCGCCCTTGACGATGTATTTCCGGTATTCGCTTTTGGCCGGTCGGCCGTTGCGCATCACCACGCTGGCCCCGACCCGTTCATCGCCCTGAAGTTGGGCCATGTCGAAGCAGACGATGTGGTCGAGTTGGTTCATGCCCAGGGTCTTGGCCCCTTCGTCAGCCGCCCGCTGTTCGAGCGAGCCGCTGGATTTGTTGGCCATGCGCTGCAGTTGAATCTCGGCGTTTTGGCGGGCGAGGGTGGCAAGGTTCTCGAGGTCGCCGCGCTGAGGCGTGCGAACCTCAACCGATGAGCCTCGTCGCTCGTCCAGCCAGGTTTGGAGCCCGTCAAAGACGGGCACGGGCGAGAGCAGCAAGCGAGGTGGCGTGCGGTGGGCGTAGTGTTCGGCGATGAACATGGACACGGTTTCGCCAAGATCGCCGCGGTGGACAGCCGGCCAGGCTTCTTGTCCCTGCACGACGCCTTCATCGGCGTGGAGAACGACCAGCGCTGCCAGGTCCCCTTCGTGGGCGATGCCGATGGCGTCGCAGTCCCGGTAGACCTTGCTCGAGACGACGTGCTGGCTGGTGGTGGCCCGCACGGCTCGGATCATGTCGCGGTGCTGGGCCGCCACTTCGTAGGCCTGTGCTTCTGAGGCCGTTTCCATGTCAGCGACCAACTCCTCGAGCAGGGGTGCAGCGTCGCCGTTAAGCACGCGACGGACGGTTTTGACGCGCTCGTCGTAACCGGTTCCGTCGATGCACGGGCCAGCACACAGACCGATGTGCATCGAGAGACAACCCTGAGGAAGCAATTCCTTGCAGTCCCGAATACCGAACTGGCGACGAAGCAGCTGCATGACCTGTTTGGCCGCACCTGCGTTGGGGAAGGGCCCCCATTGTTGAGCGGATTTTGGGGGGCGACGGGTGTACATGATGCGGGGAAATTCCTCGTTGGTCATCGCCAAGTAGGGAAAGGACTTCCCGTCTTTGAGCATGGAGTTGAACCGGGGCATGTGCTCACGAATCAACTGCCGCTCGAGAATGAGGGCGGCTTGGGGGGTTTGGGTGACAATGCATTCGATGTCGTCGGCTCGTGAGACCAGTTCAGGTATCATGTGGCGGTCGGGGTTGCTCGCAAAGTAGGAACGGATGCGCTCGTTGAGGCGCGTGGCCTTGCCGACGTACAGGACTCGACCTTGGGCGTTTTTGAACAAGTAGACGCCCGGTTCGTGTGGCAGGTCAGCCGAAGCCAAGTCCACGGGCATGCTTCAACCACGCCTGCCATGACTCAAAAGGCCAACCCTGTATCTCGGGGAACACAACGTGAGGGATGTTTGATGAAGGAGGCGGCCGAGCCTTTCCTGTCGCCATGCTGAGCCGAAGCCAGGAGAAACTCTTGCGCTACCTTGGGGGATTCCCCGACGCGCTTGCGCAGGCGTGGGACGTGCCGCGCGACGTCTCGCTGCCCGGTCTCTCCGACGCCATGGGCGTGGTTCGCTCAGGACTCAATCAACCGCTGAACGTCTTGCTGGACCAGAAATACATCACCGTCCGGGTGGCGCACGTCATCGGAGGCGGTACTCGTCGCCGTCAGGTGTACCACATCACCGAAGAAGGGCGAGCATGGCTTCACGACCATCCCGAATCCATCGTTGAAGAACAGCCGTCGTTTCCTGTTGAGGAACGTGTGCAACATCCTCTCATTGGACGAACACAGGAACTTGAGGAGCTCACGAACCTGGTTGAGGAGCACGGCCATGCGCTTGTCGGCGGGCTTTCCGGTGTCGGGAAGACGACCCTTCTGCGAGCGTGGAGCGGCAACCAGCGTGATGTCGTTCGCTGGGCAACGGTGGACGAACTCAGTGACGGGAAGGCCATTGCGCGTCAGTGGATGGAAGGCGCCGGCCCGCTTCCCGGTGACCTTCACGCCATGGTTGAACACGTCAACGCTGCCGGTGGGGTGCTGGTCGTCGACGACGTTCACCGGCTCAGTGAACGTCATCAAGACGCCGTGGTTCATCTTCTTGGTGCGCTTCGCGACCGAGGTCATCGGGTGGTGCTCGCCGGTCGTCTCCCGGTGCCAGCACCGTTTGATTGGCCGTTGCTTCGTCTCGGTACGCTGCCAACGAAGGACGCCATTCAACTGCTCGGGGATCATCTTGGGGACGATCAGCGACGTGATGTTGCCAAAGCCCTCGACGGTCATCCGATGGCGCTCAATCTCTACAGGGAAGGCGACCCGCTTCCCGAAGCCGGCGCTGATATCCAGGCCTTTGTCGAGCAAACGATGCTGATGGACCTGTCGGAGGACGCCATGGATGCGCTTGACGACATGGTGCTCTTCCCGCGTCCACTCCCCTCGGCGGACATTTTGGGTTCCGAATCCCTTGGCGAACTTGACGAACGTGCGCTTCTACGGTGGTCAGCAGGGAACACCGAGGTTGAGGTTCAACACTTGATTCGCAACGTCCGCCGAACCATGTTGGACGAAGAGCGGCTGGGTGTGCTCCACCGGCGCGCCGTTGAGCATTGGTCCGAGCGTTCGGACAACCCAGCGTTTGCTGTCCTCCACCTCTATCACCAACTTGCGTTGGAGGACGAAAGCATTGAGGACATCCTCGAAGAGCGATTTGAGGAGTTGATGGTCGACCAAAGCGGTGCCATGGCCGTGATTTTTGACCGGGCAACGCAACGACGGGCCGAGGACGAAGGGCTGCACTACTGGGCGGGCCGGATTGCCCTCCACCGTCAGGAACTGTCCCGAGTCCGAACCCACCTCGAAGCGGTTGAACACGACGGACGACGGCATGAACTCGCTTACGGTCTTGCCGTGCTGGAAGGCGACCTCGAAGAGGCGGAGCGAATTCTCAACGAACAGCTGGACCACGGCAGCACCGAAGAGGGGGCTCGCTGGTTGCTCAAGGCGGCCGTCGCCCTGCTCGAAGACCGGTTGTTTGACCAAAGCGAGGTACCCAACACGGCGAACGTTCAACGCTTGCTCCACCGCATTCAACTGCCGGACCGGCCGACGATCCGTTCCTCCATCACCGTGAGCATGAGCCTCGTTCAACACACCATGGCGCTTCTCGAGCAGGACCAGGACCGAGCCGAGGCCTTGGTGGACGGTCTTGAGTCCTTGAGCCACGGCGATGACCCCCTCGTTCTCCACGCTCGTCTGAAGGCTATGGTGGCCTTTGGGGCCTCGTCCGATGCCATCAGCAAGGCCTACGAACGTACGCTTGCTGCACAGCCAACACCGTTCCATCGTGCCGTTGTGGGGCTCACCTTGGTCGAACACCTCGTCCGTCAAGGTGACCGCAACGCCCCAACGGTCTTCGGCGGCCTTCCGCTCCCCGATGCATGGCACGAGATGGGCGCACCCCACCATCGCTATGCAGCGAGATGGTGGTACCTGAAAGGGCATCTCGACCCGTCCTCGGCGGCATCCGCCCTTCGAGAGGCTTCGCGTTGCTTCCGTCAAGCAGGGTGCACGAACGCTTCAAAGGCCGCAGCCCGGCGCTTGCATCGCGTGCTGTGAGCTTAGAGTTCCGCTCCGATGAGCGTCTTCGTCTCTTTGATGCCGGGAAGCTGGCGAATTTCCTCGACGATGCAGCGGGTGAGCGCATATTCCTCATCGGCTTGAACCCGAGCGATCAGGTCGTACTCCCCAAACAGCATCCAGTGGTCCGTGACGAGGTCAACACCCCTCAGCGCTTCACGCACCTTCGCCTCTTGGCCGGGGAGCGTGGTCATCAACACGAATCCGATGGCCATGGGTTCAGGCCTCCACGGCGATCAGCGTCTGTGTTTCCTTGACGCCTTCAATTCGGCGGAAGGAGTCCATGAGGAGGTGAGAGAGTTCCTTGGAGGTGGGTGAGGTGATGCGCACCAACAGATCAAATTCACCGTAGAGCGCGTGCACCTCGGCCACCCCTTCGTGGTCGGCCAGCGTGAGGTACACCTCGCGTTCGTGGGTTGGCTCGGTCTTGAACAGCACAAACGCTTCGGGCATCATCTGCTGGATTCCAAATCAGGTCTTATGGGTTCCTGCACGAGCAGACCGGTCACATCAGGGGGGACCTTTGAAGAAGGACAGGGGTGTGCTTTGACCCATGAACCAAGGAGCAACCGTGAGGACGGCCATGTACCTCGTCCTGATGTTCCTGCTCCCCTTGGCTTTTCACGCCGTTCCTCCAGCCCAACTCACGCCTGTTTCTGAGGATTCAATCGACCTCACACAAGGGCGCGCTCAAACCACGTGGTCGGGGACCCAAACCCTCACTGGAACCTACACCATTGGCGTGGCGGATGAAGTCATCATTCAGCCGTGTACGGTGGTTCGCCTCCCTGCGAACGAGCGAATCATCGTTGACGGTCGGCTCACCGTTCTGGGAACCCAATCCTGCCCGGTCATCCTCGAGGCCTCTGGGCTGGGCGACCACGAAGGCATCCAGTTCAACGCCTCCTCATCGGGGCGCGGCTCGCTGGTGCAAAACCTGACCGTCGAGGACGCCATCTACGGCGTGACCGTGTACGGCTCCAACCCTGTTTTGGAGAACTTGACCGTGGTCAACCCCGACCGCGTGGCCGTTGATTTGTTTTCATCCGCTGCTCCTCGAATCACCGACCTGTACGTTGACCGTGCGGGGCGCGACCTCGGTTTCCAAGGCGACTGGCGCTACGGGCTCGGCCTTTCCGTCGGCTCAGGGTCCACGCCCATCGTGCAGCGCGCCGTCTTTTCGGACATCCTGACCCGAGCGGTCAACATTTGGGGTGGCTCGGGCGGCCTGATTCAAGGCATCACGGTCGACAACTGCACGGGTTCATCGTGGGCCATGGTGGCCGGTGTTTGGGTCGAGGACAGTCAGCCTTTGCTCACCAACATCTCGATTTCATCCTCCGATACGGGCATCGTGATTCGCCACATCGACGACGGTGGCTACACCCATGCCGTGGTGCGCCACGCCCACATCAGCGACTCCATGTACCGCGGTGTGTACGTGGACAAGAACAACCACACCAACTACACCAACTACGAAACCGCCGATTTCACCAACTTGACCATCACCGGTACCGGTGGACCGGATGCCAAAACGCCCAACATCGGCTACGCTGCCTTGGAGGTCAACGCTACCGGCGCCTGGTTTGACGACACCCTCATTGAGGATTCCACGACCGTGGGTGTTCGCCTTTACTTCGTTGATTCCACCACCACCTTCCGCAACCTGACCGTGCGAAACTCTGGCGATCCGGGCCAAGGTCCGCATGAAGCCGGCATTGCGGTTCGCTCGTCGTTCTTCGCGCCGACCTTTGACGGGCTCGAGGTTTCCGGGTCGGTTGGTCCCGGTGTCCACTCCACCTCGGGCGGCGCCATGCAGGGCAGCGATTGGGTCATCCACAACAACACGAAGCAAGGCATCATCGTCGACCGCGCGACGGTGGTGGTCGAGGGCATGCAGTTGGCCGACAACGGCTATTCCGCGGCCCACGTGCTCGATGCACGGCGCATCGATTTCTGGAACCTGTCCGCCGAGAACAACGGTGCCTCACCATCAGCGACGCCTGAGGAACAGGCGGGCCTCTACTACTTTGAATCCAACAACGTTGAGTCCGCTTCCGGTGATGTGCGATGCTGGAACTGCACCATCAGCGGCTCGACAGGTCAGGGCATCTTGGCCGTCAATTCGGTTGACCTTTGGCTTGAGGGCATTCACCTTGAGGGCAACAACCCGTCCTTGCCTGCCTTTGAGGTGGACAACGGCGACACCATGCCGGGCGGTGCCAGCGGCCGAGTCTACGTCACCAACGCCCACATTGAGGCGGAAAGTCCGGGTCAGCCCGCCGTGAAATTCCATCGAGCAGCGGTGGAGGTCAACGGCTTGACCATGGCGGGCAACCACACCGGTTTGGACTGGCGTGGCGACAACAACGGGCAATTTGCTTCCATCCTGAACAATTCGGTGCTTTCTGGGACGCAGTGTGCGCTCTTCGAGGGCCACGCTTCGCTCGGCGGGCACAGTAACCGGATCTCAACGGCCTGCACGGGCAGCATCACGTTCACGGACAGCCACGTCAACTGGTCGGGACTCATCGACGACCGTGCGGGTGCAGGCAGTCCAACCGTGCTCAACCTGGACGCAACGTCCAACCTCCACCTCCATCAACCGGTCAACGTCTCTGCCAGTGCAGCGGTCTTGGCCAGTGGTGCCACGCTTGATGTTGCATGGGACCTGACGGTGTGGGTCATCAACAACTACTCCAACGGCATTCCCGGGGCTTCGGTCAACGTCACGTTTGCATCGTTTGAGCCGTCCATCACGTTGCCCACCGATGACACAGGAACGTTGTTCCTCCCGGACTTCATCAGCCAGCGTTGGACCGCCTCGGGCGCCAGCGCCCTCAACACCGCCGAAGTCGATTGCGGCTATCGCGGCGTCCAGAACACAACGACGGTGACCTTTGACCAAGACCTTGTGGTGTACTGCCATCTACCGCTGGCAAACCAAGCACCGTTCATTCGCTGGACCTCTCCTGACGACGGGAGTATTTTCCCTTCTCAAGCAGAGGTGGAATTCAACGCCTCTGATTCGTGGGACTTGGATGACGATGTTCTGACGTACACATGGACCTCG
>JBMZXF010000033.1:0-19137 GCA_049627345.1 Candidatus Poseidonia sp.
GTTGAACGCACCGAGGAGGCGGTCGCCGTCCTGGGCGTTGCGCTCGAGGAGCTTTTGCGCCTCACGTCGTCCTTGTTGGCCGAAGTAGGTCATGAGGAGGTAGGCCATCTGCCAGCCGTGTCGCTGCTCTTCTGCCATGATGCGGGCGGCTGCGTAGCGGTCGTAGTCGGTTGGTGCGGTGGCGAGGAGGTGGCGCTGCTGCTCCACGGAGGCGAATTCGGTATCGCCCTGAACGGTGATCATGCTCACGAGGGCGTCTCGCATGCTTTGGTGGGGAACCTGAAGGGATCGCTCCCACTTGGCTCGACCGGCGTAATCGCCGAATTCAATGACATCGCCAGCACGCTCCCAGTCAAACTGGATGGAGAGGTCGAAGTCACCCATCCATTCTCGGTCGTAGCCAACGTTGTCTTGCCAGGTTTTGAAATTCTCAATCCAGTCGTCCCAAGTCTTCGGTAGGTTGTCCATGCTTGTAAGTGGACGGGGACCTCCTTATACCCTTTACGAACATGTTCGTGCGAACATGTTAGCCACTTTGCCGCCGAATCTCTTCGGTAAAGGCATGAAAGACGGCCGACTCAATGCGTTGGAGTTGGTTCGATAGCGTTGATTTGGCGACGTTGAGCAGGCCGGCCAGCTCGGTGAGGTTGATGCGACGAGGTACATCCCAGTAGCCTTCTCGAGAGGCGACTTCGAAGACCTCTCGCTGGCGCGGTGTCAGCAGTCGAGCGCCCGTGCTTCGGGTCGAGAGAAGTCGGTGGGGGATCTCATCGCTTCTGAAACGATCGATCAGAGCTCGCATGGTTTCGCGCGTGCCTTCCACCGTCCATTCAACCCATCCGTCTCGAACTTCGAACGGTGTTCGCGGCACGACACCAAGGTCAACGAGCGGTCGCAGGAATCCGCCTCCACCCGCCGAAATGTTGACCGAGAAACGACCGTCTTCCGGCTCGCTGCATTCGTCGATACCGCCGTGGGCCTGCACGGTGGCGTGGATGGATTCGTTGCTCCAACAGCGAGCCGTACCGCGCCCTTTGCTCAGCGGCATGTGTTGTTCGATGCGAAGCGTTGCCGAAGGATGCTCACGTGTCACGTCGCCGGCCCAGTGGCCTTGAGGGAGACGGACGTCGATTCGCAGCTGTTGAGCCATGGTTGCGCCTCGGTTGCTCACAGGGGTCGTCGCTGCTCGGACCTCACCACGGTGTTTTTGGCCACGTCGATGAGTTCGTTGTAGGTGGTGGTGTGGGTCGCGTCCACCTTGACGCCCGGCAGGTAGCCGTCACAAACACCAGCGGCAGCAAAAATGGCGTCTTCACTCTGGCAAAGGTCGTGAGCCTTCCAAAGGCGGGTCAAGTCGTCGCCCACCATGGTCTCTGCACGCGCTTCTTCCTCGGGCGAGCGGAACACGAGTCGTCCCTCAAACATCCCTCCAACACCTCGAATGGCCGTGGCTGAAATGACGCCTTCCGGCGCAGCACCGATGCCCATGAGCATGTCGTACGGGCCGTCGTCCTTCGCAGCCCAGATGGCGCCGGACACGTCGCCGTCGCTCAGCAAGTGAAGTTGGGCGCCAGCGTCTCGAATCTCCTTGAACAACCCCGCATGACGCTCACGGTCAAGGGCCACGATGCGAACATCACCTGCTTCGCAGTCAAGGACGTGCATGGCCTGTTCGATGTTGTAGGCCACGCCGCCGTCAAGGGCGACATGGTCGGCAAGGGCGGGTCCGGCAGCGAGTTTGTCCATGTAGCAATCGGGAGCGTGAAGCAACGTTCCTCGGGGGGCCGCTGCAAGCACGGCGATGGAATTTGGAAGGTTGTCGGCACAGTTGTTGGTGCACTCAAGCGGGTCAACGGCGATGTCGATTTGCGGGGCGCCCGCCTTACCCACCATGGAGCCGAGTTCTTCACCGATGTACAGCATCGGGGCATCGTCTCGCTCACCTTCGCCGATCGCCACTCGTCCGTCGAACGGCACGGCGTCGAAGGTGCGTCGCATGGCTTCGACGGCGGCGTCGTCAGCAGCGTTTTTGTCGCCTTTTCCTCGCCAAGCCGCAGAGGCGATGGCCGCCTGGTCGACGGCCTCTACAAAGTGGTGTGCAAGCTCGCCGATGATGCCCATGTGTGACCGGAATCGCGGGAACGCCATCAAGTCAACGGTTCAGTTTCCCTTGAATTTCTCGACGACTTGAAGGTCGGTGATGCGAGCAACAGGGTACTGGCCTTCGTCGTCCTTCTCGAGGGATTTCACCATGTCAAAGGCGCACAAGAGGCCAGCGGCGACACCGGTGAGTGCCTCCATTTCGATGCCTGTTTTGTAGTGAGCGCTGACCGTCACGGAGCACCACAAACCGGTGCCCTCCCACGACCAATCCACGGTGGTCCCCTCGAGGGGAATCGGGTGGCAATGAGGGATGATACGAGGGGTGTCCTTCACGGCTTGAAGAGCGGCGATTGTCGACGCCTCCAAAACGTCCCCTTTCTTGATGTTCCTTGAAACGATGGCGTCCTTCGTGGCTTGGCTGAACAGCACCTTTCCACGGGCGGTTGCTCGTCGCTCAACCACAGGCTTCTGTCCGATGTTGATGATGCCCTCAATTGATTTCTCGCTCAACCCAACCCCTCCTTCCAGGTCTCCCCTTCGCTGGTGACTTCTTTCTTCCATATGGGTGCTTGCTTCTTCAATTCATCAATCAGCCATTCGCATGCCAGAAACGCTTCTTTGCGATGCGGGCTGCCCACATGAATGGCGACGATGGGTTCCTGCGGGCCCACCGAACCGGTGCGATGGGCCATGGCCACTGAACCCACGCCGAATTCCTGGATGGCTTCTTCCGCAAGGCGATGGAGGACGGGCGTTAACCGGTCCTGCCACGCATCAAATTCCAATCTCAAGACATTGGCCTCGCCCTCTGTTTCTCGTGTCAAGCCGACAAAGGAGACGACGGCGCCGCACCCCTCAGTGTTCATCTTGGCACGAAGGGCGTCGGGCAGAAGGGTATCGGGCGCTTCTTCCACGAGGATGTGCGCCGTCATGGTCCGAACGAAAGCAGGGCATCATTCAAACCTCACGCCTCCATGGCACGACATGGCCGCCGGTTCCCCCGCCGACTCCATCACCATCATGGGTGCTGGACTCTCTGGGCTGGCGGCTGCCACGCTCCTTGCTCGAGCAGGTCGCGAAGTGCACGTCCACGACATCCGCAACGATTCCGGCGCTCGGTTCGACGGTGATTTCCAAGCTTTGGAAAATTGGAGCATGGATGCCGATTTCTTCGATCAACTCGAAAGTTGGGGCTTTGATTCAACGGCGTTCAAATCCACGTCGTTTTCAGTGGTGGACTTGATTCACCCCGACGATGTTGTCACCCAAGCCAAGACCGATGGTGTCGCCTACCGCATCGTTGAGCGCGGCACTTCGGACCACACCATCGACCAGGCGTTCAAGCGGATGGCCATCGAGGCTGGTGCGACGTTGCATTACAAGTCAAGGATTGACGAAAAGGACGCCGACATCGTGGCGTGTGGGCCAAAGGACACCTCGGCCATCGCACTGGGCGAAATCTTTCACACTTCGCACCCCAACCACATCGCCTTTCAACTGAACGACAAACTTGCTCCCGGGGCGTACTCCTACCTCATCGTCATCGACGGCGTGGGTCTCATCTGCACCTGCCTGTGGCGCAAACAGAAGAAAAGTGAGCGTTTCCTGAACGAAACCATTGCGTGTTATCAGCGCCTCTACCCCGAGATGGACATGCAGCCCGTCAAGCGGGTGGGGGGCAAAGGCGATTTCACGCTCAACGGGTGCTACACCGTCCCGGAAACCGGTCAGCACTTTGTCGGTGAATCCGGTGGTCTCCAGGACTTCATGTGGGGCTTTGGCATGCGTATGGCCGTGTGGTCTGGTGTCTTGGCGGCGGAGGAAATGCTCGGTGGAAAGCCCTACGAAAAGGAAGTCCGCCGTCAACTGCTTCCCTACGTCCAAACGAGTGTGGCCAATCGCTGGCTGATGAACCGAGTGGGCGACCGCACCTTCAAGCGCATGTGCGTGCAGTGGATGCGAGATCAGAAGCGAAGCGGCGACGGCCTGCGATGGATTGGGAAGTTGTTCCGTCCGAGTTTGTTCAAGCGCCTGGTGTTCCGAGTTACGTCGCCGTTCATGCTCAAGCGAATGCAGGGCCCTACCCGCCCGCTTCGGCTGCCGTTCAGGAAAGCCAAACCCCGCGACGCGTGGGAACAGAGCGAAGCGGCGCTGGAGGTCAAAGCGCGATGGGAGGCGGTTCGACGAGGGGGCGGGCACGTCTCCTTCACGAGCAACGCCGAGGGTGAGGCGCAAGAAATCTCAGCGATTTCTTCATAATACCAACCCCTGTGGCTCAAGGCATGAGCGACCTCTACGGATTGAAACTTGAACCCATGCCAAACCGACTTGTCAACTACGGTGTGACCGACAACGGCATCGCTGTCATTGAACTCACGTCCGATTCGGCCGGTGCTCCCCTTGAGGGCCCCAACGACCGCTCGCCCAACACCTACACCCACGGCATGATGCGAGACATCGACGAAGCCATCGTCCGTGCTCGTTTCGACGACAGCGTCACCTGCATCGTCCTCACCGGCAACGGTGCCTCGTTCTTCTCTGCGGGTGCTTCCATCCAGATGCTGAACAGCGTCAGCCCCGGCTTCAAGTACAACTTCTGCCTTCACGCCAACGAAACCCTCTCTCGTCTCGAGCAGACGGCCAAGCTTGTCGTGTGCGCCATCAACGGCCACGCCGTCGGCGGTGGACTTGAAATCGCCATGGCGGCCGACATCCGCATCGCTCGCAAGAACTCCGGGAAGGTTGGCCTGCCTGAGATCAACCTCGGTGTGCTCGCCGGAACCGGCGGTACCGCTCGCCTCACCCGCCTCATCGGCAAGGCCAAGGCCCTCGAGATGATGGTCACCGGCGAACTGATGTCCTTCGAGGACGCTCACGCGTGCAACCTCATCAACCACATCTGGGAAGGCGACCCCGACGACTTCCGCCGAGACATCCTCGACTGGTGCAGCCAATTCACGCTGCCCAACAAGGCCGTCAAGGCCGTCGGCAACATCAAGCGCTCCTGTCAAACCGGTCCGGAAATTCCCTTCGAGTACCACTTGGCACTCGAGCGTGAACTCCAAGCTGCCCTCTTCAACAGCAGCGACGCCAAGGAAGGCATCGCCGCTTACGTTGAGAAGCGTGTGGCCAACTTCACCGGTCAGTGAACTTCGGCGTGGTACCCATGGACAACATCCACGTTCCAGCCGACGTTCCCGACGAGTTGATCGAGACCTACCTCGACAACATGGCCGCCGCCACCGCTGGCACGGGCAGCATGAACCTCTTCGCTTGCGACCAGAAAATCGAACACCTGAACGACGATTTCTACGACGGCGGCAAGACCATTCCGCTTTCGTCGAACGACCCCGGGCATTTGTTTGAGATCGGTGCACGCGCCCACGCCGACGGCACCATCGGCGTCCTCGCCGGTCAGTGCGGTCTCATCGCCCAGTACGCTCGAGACCACCCCGACGTGCCCTACCTCGTGAAGTTGAACTCCAAGTCTCACCTGGTTAAGACCGCTCAGCGCGACCCCATCAGTCAGGCCCTTTGGGACATGGACGACGTGATGTCGCTGGTCCACAACGGCATCAACGTGGTCGGTATCGGCTACACCGTGTACATCGGCAGCGAATACGAGCATGAGATGCTGACCGAAGCCGCTCACTTCATTCGCCAGGCCCACGAACTCGGGATGATTTCGGTCGTCTGGATGTACCCCCGCGGTCAGGCTGTTGCCGACGAGAAAGACCCGCAACTGATCTCCGGCGCCGCAGGCGTTGCCAGCTGCATCGGTGCGGACTTTGCCAAGGTCAACTACCCCAAGGCCTTCGAGGGCATGACGCAACCTGAATCTCTGAAGATCGCTGTTGAGGCCGCAGGTCGCACGGGGATTATCTGCTCGGGCGGAGGTTCGCTCCCTCCACGTGAATTCCTTCAGCGCCTGTACGATCAAATGGCCGTTTCTGGATGCCGAGGTGCCGCCACCGGTCGCAACATCCACCAGAAGACAACCGAGGAAGCCGTTCGCATGACGGCTGCCTGCCACGCGATCATTTGCGAAGGTGCCTCGGTTGACGAGGCCATGGCCATTTTCGAAGGCAACTGAGATGCCCTTTTGTCGGGGCAGAAATTAAACCCTGCCTGCATATTTACGCTCTGATGACCGAGAGTACTCGTGCAAGGATTCGGGTCTTGGTTGAATCTGAACGGTTCAACAACATCGTCTTCGTCGCCATCTTGGCCAGTTCCATCGCGATTGGCTTTGAGACCTATGAGTGGGGTCCGAGAGGCGACACCTTTCTGCAGCGTATTGACGGCTTGTTCTTGACGGTCTTTGTCATGGAAATCTTGCTTCGAATTTACGCCATGGGGCGAGATTTTTTCCGAGACCCCTGGTGTGTGTTTGACTTCCTCGTCGTCGGTATTGCCCTGATTCCCGCTCGTGATTTCTTCGCTGTGTTCAGGGTGTTCCGTGTGTTGCGGGCGTTTCGATTGGTCTCGCGAATCCCCGAACTCAAGTTGGTTGCTGAATCACTGATTTTCTCGGTGAGAGGCCTTTCGGCCGTGGCGACGTTGTTGTTCGTCGTGACCTACGTGTTTGCGGTGCTGTCAACCGCCCTGTTCCAATCGATTTCCCCTGAATACTTCGGAAGCCTCGGGCGCTCGTTGTATTCGTTGTTTCAAGTCATGACGTTGGAGTCGTGGTCCGACGGCATCGTTCGCGACCTCATCACCGAGAAGGGCTGGTGGGTTGCGATCTATTTCGTGATCTTTATTTTCATGACCACGTTTACCTTCCTCAACATGTTCGTCGCCATTTTCACCAACACCGTGGTGGCCTTGGAGGCAGACTCTGAAGAAGGTGTCAACACCGAATTACGACGTATCCACGCCAAGGTGGACCTGTTGATGGCGACCCTTGGGGTCGAGTATGAGGAAGAGGAGTAGCGCTTCAGAGCTTCTCGTCAGCGTTGGTCATGAAGTTGCCTTCACTGTCAACGATGATGGGGGTGCCCTCGACCCACTCGGGGCAGTTCTCGGACACCCAGGTGCGGGTGGCCCATTCGCAGATGTCGTAGCCGCCCGACAGGATGCCGGAGCGCTTGATGTAGCCGACCTTGACGATGTCCTTGTCCTTGGAGAGCACGTTGCCCAACTGCTGGCTGGTGGTGCCATGACGCATGGTGCTGTTGATGTACTCCAGAATCTCTGCAGTGTTTCGTGGTCGATCGCCTAAGAATTTCTTGATTTTTTCACGGATGCGTGTTGTTTTCATGGTTGGTCCCTCCTGTCATTTTTGAGCGGCCTGATTGGAAATGTGCCACTAAAGTTGAGGAGCGAGGCCGCTGATATAATGGTTCCTCCTCGGATGAACGATTTGGTTACGTTTGATGACTCAATTGCGGTGTATTTCCAACACCGCGGCATGAATATGTAAGTTATTTTTCACAGTTCCACTGGAAATGTATAACTAAATTTAACTTCAAAGAATTTTTATTTGGAAAAGCACTGGCCAAATCACTCCCGGGCATGCCAAGGTGACTTCTGATGAAACATCGCACCATCCGATCAACCGCTCAACGCCAAATTCTGGTCTGGTTGCGCCATGGTCCCTCAACGGTTTCAGAGATCGCTAAGCAATTCTCCATGCGAATGCCCCACGCCTCGCTTGCATGCCGACAACTGAGAGAGGCGGGGCTGGTAACACGAGACGAACGCGGAGGGCTTCGAAACGCGCCCATCTACCTGAGCCAGCTCGGTCATGAACGGCTCGAAGAGGACGCGCTCGGAAAAATGCAGCAGTATGCACAGGCTCTCGCCTCATCTCGCCACCCCATGGTCCTTCATGCCGATGAGGCCAACGTGCTCCTTGCTTACATGGAACCCCCTGAATCCTCCTTCGTTTTCGTCGGCGAACAAGCAGGAGAAGGCTCCACTTCCTCCAGTGGAAATTTAGGGGGGGCGTGGGTTTTGGCGCCACGCGATGCTGTCACGTGGTACACGCTCAGTGATGCAACCGCTTCTGCACCTCCTGCGCCGAGAGAATCCAGCACGCTGGCAGCGTTTGAACTGACGCAACAACGCATTGGTTTGGTCCGTGGCGTTGTGCTCGAGCAGCGCGGCCATCGCGGTTTGGTCGAAGGGCAGTCGTTCACCATGCGTGCACGACCAGGCCTGCCCGGACCCTCCTTCCTCTCACAAGGTGAAGTTGAGATCGGCACTTTACCGGGGTTGAACGAAGGCTATGCACCGTCCAGCGGACTCTTGGCCCACCTTCGGTCTGCTGCCCATCGAACCCTGTTGCTTGGAAACATCACTCCCGGCGCCTTTGCACTCAGCGAGAGTCCTTCCTCCTCACCCGTACCGTTGCCGTATGCTGTCCTGCTGCATTGGCTTGAATTGAAACACCCGCGCATGGCGTTGGCTCGGCGGCACGAACGCTATCTTGAGTTGGTCAAGGAACTTGAGACGAAGGTCAACCAAACGACCTCATCGCTCATGCGTTCACTTCTTCTCGAGTTCGGAGAGCAACAATGGACCCATGATGTGTTGCGGCCCGGTTGGTTCAACACCCACGGTGTGGGTGAGCGAGCCGTTGTGGCTGTGCTTCACCACGTCATGGAGATGGGTCGGCTTCCGTTTGTGGTCGATTGGGCCTTTGAACAGCCAACTACTCCCGTTTTGTCTCGTTGGCTCACCCATCCGGCCTGCAGGGCGGTGGTGACGCGCCATGGTCCCCTTCCCGAATCAAAGGGGAGCGCCCTGTTGGTTGACGGTCAAGACTTGGGAACGGTTGACGTTGAGTTGAGCAGATCGGTGAAATTTGACCTCAACCTGCACCTTGACGAGGTGGAGTCGAATGCTTCTCGCCAACGAATGGAAGCGGTGCCGAGCAACGCAGAAGAGTTGTTGACCGCCTCAGTTCGTCATCCAGAACATGTGTTTTCGTCGACTTCACCGGAGGGATTGGCTGGCCAGCGTCTCACCGAAGCGCTCCACCTGTTCCCGACGGGCGATGAGGGCAGAGCCAATGAGCTGGAATCCACCGACCCATTGGCGTCGTGGATCGCCTCGCCTCCGAAGCATCGTCCTGCCCGATGGATTCGTCTGCGAGACCGTCTCCCCGGCGGTTGGGTTGAACTGATGCCCGTCCACGACGTGCCCTTGGCTGATCTTCCCTTTGCCTTGGCTTCAGGCGGGCGTTCATGGCGGCGTCAGGCGCTCCAGCGAATTCATGCCGAGGCAGCCCACGACATCACCACCGTGCTGCGTTGGCGTCAGCATCTCCAACCGGACGACGGGCATCGTTTTGCTGTGGCCACCTGCATGCTGTGTTCGCTCACCCCTTCGCTTTCAGAGCACGTTGCTCTGTTCGAGGACGCAAGTCGTGCATGGTTTGAGGCTCCCATGAACGAGCAAGATGTGTTGGAATGCCTCTTCGGGCCGTCCACAACGGGTCACGATCATGCCTTGCTTCAGCGGTGGTTGGACCGTTCCATGCTCCAGCCAAAAGGTTCCATGTTGCGTGCGTGGGCCATCGGGTTGGGCATCGCCCAACGCCAGGAACCATGGTTGCCTGAAACAGAGCGAACCCTCATGGAAGTGCTTCCCCCGACGTGGTGGTCACCTTTTGCGCAGCGTTGGCTCACGACCCAACTGTCCAGTCAAACCGGCCGCACGTGGCTCGCCAACTTCGAGTGCAGTTGGCCTGCCTTGTTGGCCCGAGGCCACGGCGAGCGTTCCCTCTTTCCCGGCCATGCTGGCGAACACCCCGGCTTCACCCTTGACTCCACCTCGCTTCTTCCGGTTCAACTTCTGCCTGAGGGGGTTGGCAAGGCGGCATTGACGGACGTGCACGCCATGGTGCATGCGCTTGAACAGGGCGCGCCGGTCCCGGTCCTCTCGACGCATCCGTCGGCGGGTTGGCTGGTCCGTCCGGTTGAACAATGGCCCGTGTTTGGAAGGGATGTCATGGCCGTGGGTGACCCGGACATCGGCGAGGTGTTGTTCACGCGGAGCTTCCACGCCCGCCATCTTTCCTCACGCCGATGAGTTGATATGGAGTCGGCCCAAGGCCTCATTACCGTACCTGCAACATCAGGCTGAGCGACTGTGAAATGAGCAATGACGTCTGACACCACGTGTACGGCCGCAATCGAAGACTGGGACGACCCTTCGGGGAGTGACTTCCGGTGCAAATGCGGTAAACCATCGGTGGGTTATGGGTCCTTGTGCGACGCAAGAATGAACGCAAGACAACCACCTTACCGGACAGTACGCCCCGACACCGAGGGTCAGGCCTCGGAGGAAACAGTGAACAAGGCCGTTAGGTGTTGGGGCACAGTCCCATGATGCCCCTCTCAGCGTGAGACGGGGCGATGACCTCAAAGGCCCGTGGCTGAACCAGCCTTCATGGGAGGGGCGCCCCGCTTCAACCGATGCTTGGTGGGCGGTACCTTTGACCGCCTTCATGCCGGGCATCGTTTGCTCCTTGATGCAGCAGTGCGTGCAGCAGGGCACGTCGAGGTCCACATCACGAGCGACAAGATGGCTGACCAGAAATCGGTGAACATGCAGTCGTTCGAAACGCGTCGGGACGAGGTGCTCAATTGGGCAGAACGCCATGCACCGCGCCGGGTTTCTGTCCACGAATTGTCCGATGTCCACGGGCCTGCCCCTCATCATCCCGAAGCCGACTGCATTGTCGCCACACCGGAAACAAAAGCCGAATGCGAGCGCATCAACCTCAAGCGTGTGGAGCATGGCCTTCCGCCCCTCCACATCGTGGAGGTCGCACATCTTCGGGAGGTTGACGGCGCCATCATCAGTTCAACTCGCATTCGAAACGGTTTGGTGGACCCGGACGGTCACCCTTGGATGGCCGCAGCATGGAGGCAGGCCGTGCTTCGCATGCACCCGAGAGCCGAACCCGAACTCAAATCTCCCATGGGGACGCTCTACAAAGGCCCTGAATCTTCACCAGAGATCGCCATGTCGGCGGCCCTTGAGGACCTTGACACCTCCGAAGTGATTCTCATCGCAGTGGGCGACGTGACCGTCGCCACGTTGCTGTCGATGGGGGT
This sequence comes from Candidatus Poseidonia sp., assembly GCA_049627345.1. Taxonomy (GTDB): domain Archaea; phylum Thermoplasmatota; class Poseidoniia; order Poseidoniales; family Poseidoniaceae; genus Poseidonia. The sequence goes on from JBMZXF010000033.1 coordinate 11,175, forward strand.
GGTTCCCGACATGGCGTTTGTCGACGGGCAAACCAAGCGCCAAGCCTTGGACGAGGAGGACCAAGTGGACGTGTCGAGGTTCCCGCATCGGCTTGGCGCCACCAATCCAGCTGGGGTCTTGACGCCAGATTTGCGAGCGGCCATCGAGCAAGCATCCAGTTTAGAAGAACCCGTGGTGGTGGAGGTGGATGGCGAGGAGGACCTTGCACCGCTGTACATTCACCTGCATGTGCCGCTCCACGCCGTGGTCCTGTACGGCCAACCTCACACCGGCGTGGTGGTCCAGCCCAGCAGCCTCGCGACCAAGATGCGTTGCCGCCGCCTTCTCGAGTTGTTTGAGGTGGAGTGAATGGCTGACCCTTTCGTCTCCATCACCGTGTGCGTACGCGACGGCGCTCACTGGATTGCAGGTTGTTTGGACGCACTCCTCGCCCAAACCTACCCGTCGTTCGAAATCCTGGTGGTGAACGACGGTTCAACGGACGATGCTGCGAAGGTGTTGGAGCCCTACCATGACCCCGAGGGGGTGAACGGTGTTCCGCTACGCGTCCACCACCAAGCACCCCTTGGATTGTCAGCTGGTCGTCAATGGGCGGTTGAACACGCCAAAGGTGACTGGGTGGCCATCACCGACATTGATGTACGCCCTGAACCGGACTGGATCACCAATCTGGTGGCCCACATTCATCCCATTGACGAGCGGGAGAAGGTGGTCGCCGTGACGGGTCGCACCGTGTTTGAGCAAGCCAACGACCTCGTCAGTCGCCTTCGTTCGGTTGAAATCGCTGCCAAATATCGGGCTCGTCCCCGAAGGACAAGTTTAGCCAACGGCCCCTGTTCAATGTTCAATCGAGAAGCCCTGATGGAGGTGGGTGGGTTCGACCCCTCGTGGTACCACGCTGAAGACATGGAGGTGAGCCTCCGCCTTCTTCAGGCAGGAGGGACCATCGTCTATGCCCGGGATGCGCTGGTGAAGCACGTGCCCGAAAGCGGAGCGGCACATTTCCTGGCCAAACGTCGACGAGACGCACGTGCGCATGTCCGAATCGTTCGCCACCATCCAAAACGGCAACGCAGCGGGCCGGGCTTTGATTTTCTAGGCAGTTCCACCATGGTGCTGTGCTTGCTTCCCCTCTGGCTTGCTATCCTCGTATCGGGTGCACCGTTCCTCCTCGGGTTGCTCACCGGACAATTTGGATTTGACCAAACTGCGTTTGACCATTGGGAGGCCCGTGTGTTGCTTGGAGCCTTCGTTTTGCTTCTCGTTCACGAATTGCTTCTCTGGCGCGGTCGGTTAGGGGTGGTGAACCGTGAAGTCATGCGCTCGGCACCCACGAACAAGGTTGTCGCTATGCTCGGCGTTCGCCGTCTCACGTTCCGTTGGAGTCTCGCCCTTTGGCACGGCTTGTTACTCGGGTTGATCGATGCCCTTCTCGGGCGAAACGGCCACCGTCGGTCGTGAGCCGACTCAATCGATGTTTTCGTCGCCAGGTGGGACGCGGCTGGCGTGATTCAAGGCCACGCCTGCTGCCATGAGGGCGATGGTGACCGAATACACGCCAAGGTCAATCCAGCCCTTGTTGGCGAAGCCGAAGTAGAGGTAGAACGCAAGGCCGAGCAAGAGGCACCATGCTGCCATGGTTCGCTGGCCACCGGCCACCGAGGTGTCGTTGAGGGCCGTCCACGTGTCGTTGATGAGAAGGCCACGGAACCAGTCGGCGACCGGTTGTTGTTGGTTGATGGTCCGGGTGCCCAAGGCGATGAGTCCTGCGCATCCTGCGATGAAGATGGTGTCGCCAAGGACCTCATAGTGGAAGCCATCCTTTGCCTCACCAAAGGCGGCGTTGGTGGCTTCGAAGGTGAGCAGGCCGCCCCAAGAGACGTGGTAGGTGGGGTGAATCATGCCAAACATGTTCAGAACGGCGAGCACCAAGCCCCAAAGGCCAACGCACACCATCACGGACGCATAAACGGGCACCTTTCCGGTGGTGGATTGGGCGGTTGCATCGTCGCTCATGGGCCCTGCGACTTGCGAACTGCATTTAAGCACACCGAAACGGGCGAACGCTGGAGGAAACCGCCACCTCACAACGAGGTTTGGTGGTGGTAGTTGGAATTGAACACCGTGCGCATCTCTTCCTCGGCGGTGCCCATGATTTCACGGACGTCCACGTTGGCCGGGATGCAGGAGTTGATTTCCTTGGAACGACCATAGCGGCCCTTGCTGACCGTTCGTGCGGTGACCAGACCCAGCATGTCAAGGTTGGAGATCAAACCGGAAATTCGACGTTGGGTCAGTGGGTTTTGCCGGATGTGCTTGCAGGCTTGGCGGTAAATGTCGTACACTTGGCCGGTTTGGACGTTGCGCAACCCGTTCTGTTCGTTGAGAAGAATCGCGGCAAGCACCAGTTTTTGTTGGCTGGGGAGGGTGGCGATCACGGGCGTCATCTGGTCGGATTCAATCTGACTTTGGGCGATGCGGACGTGGTTTTGGTTCACGATGGATTCGCCGGACTGTTCGGCTTTTTCTGCTGAAATTCGCAGCAAGTCCAAGGCACAACGAGCATCGCCATGTTCCTGTGCAGCCAGCGCCGCACACAACTCGATGACACCGGGTCCAAGGGCCTCGGCGTCAAGTCCTTCTTGGGCGCGTTGGCGGAGAATGTCCTGGAGTTGTTCGGCGTCGTAGGGGCGGAACAGCACGTCCAACTGGCCGAGTCGAGAGCGGACACGAGGGTCAAGGAAATCCGTGAACTTGAGGTCGTTGGAAATGCCGATGACGCACGAGCGGGCGTGCTTGAGCGAGGCGTTCATGCTGGTCAAATTGTACAACAGGTCGTCGCCAGCCTTGCGAACGAGGTGGTCAATTTCGTCGAGGACGATCACAAACACACCGCCACGGCGGTCCATTCTTCGAACAAGTTCGTTGAAGACACGGTCGGTTGGCCATCCAGTGAAGGGGATATCATCTTGTTCAAAGTCCTCAAGCAGTGAATTTCCGATGTGGCTGAGCACCCGGTACTGCGTGTCGATTTGGCGACAATTCACCATGATGGACTCCACCTGTCGACCCATGGTCTGACCCTTGGCTCGAAGGTGGTGGCAGACGTAATCCGTGACCGCTGTCTTTCCGGCACCCGTCACACCGTAGAGTGTCATGTTACTGGGGATGTGGCCCTTCAGGGCTTCCCAGAGGTTGTAGGAAATTTTCTCGATCTCTTCCTGTCGGTGAGGAAGTTGAGAGGGGCGGTAATTGTGACGAAGATGTTCCTTGTTTTTGAAGAGGGTTTTCTGGGAAACAAACTTGTCAAAGATGTTGGTTTCCATTGAATTTCACCTCCCTATTTATACCAAGGACAAGGGAGTCGGTTGCCGACTCACCGCCATGAGTTGGCTGAGTCCGAGTCCCCCTTATATGCCTGTCCACAAGGAGGGATGGGAGGCCCTGATTTCGTGAAGCGTGGACTCCTCAATTGAGGATATAAAGTAAGGGGGGAACGAGCGAAAATGAACACTTTCCGAGCCACAAATTTGAGCTCAGGAATTCACCACCCATCGTCCGCCGGACCATTCGATGTTCATCCCGTCACTCAGGTGGATGACATGGTCGGCAAACTCGGGAAATTCAGATTCGAGAACGGTGGGAAACGAGGACGCTTCGTCAATGTAGGTGTGGGTGATGCCCAGCGGTGTCGAACACCGCTCCGAGAGGGCGCGAACATCCATCGGTTTGTGATGATGGGTTGAAGGAACCCAATCGGGAAAGCCCATCTCCAGGATGGCAAAGTTCGAGCGCTCGATGGCGTCGTAAAGCGTGTCGCACGGGCCGGAGTCACCGCTGTGGACGAAGGTCGCTCCGCTCGGGTGCTCGAAGCGGTAGCCGTGGGGTTCCACGGCATCGTCGTGATGCACCTCGAACCGTTCCCAGCGCCACCCGTCATCGAGTTCACCGACGTCGTCCATGACCCAGGTGACATGGTCGATCATGCTGTCAAGTGAACCGGGGAAGGCCAGCTGGCACAATTGGGTGAGCCGTTCCTTCACGAACGGGGTTCCTACCACGGTCAGCGGCGCAACGCCCTCGCGGTCCGAGATGTACTTGCGCTCTAGGAGGAGAAACGGAAAGCCGAACACATGGTCCCCGTGCACGTGGGTGACGAACACGGTTCGGAGGTCGGCGATGTTCATGCCGTGCCGTCGAAGCCCCGCCAGCGCCGTTGGAGGAGCGTCGATGACGTGCTGCTGGTCGAACATGGCGAACGAGTGATGCCGTCCGTGCGGGAGAAAGGCGTTCCCCGTGCCGAGCATGTCGATGCGGGGGGCCATGGCACTCGGAGTCCTCGCGCCTTCTTCTTCCCATCGGTGGGCGAGGTTTGCCGTGGGGATGCGAGGGCATACCAAGGATGATATAGCCACCTTTGGTGCCAAAATCAACCCCCGTGGTTTGAGGTGACGCAATGAGTGACTGGTCCGCAAAAAACCCCTACATGACACAGATTACGGAGAACTTCATCCTCAACGGCGAAGGCTCGAGGAAAGAGACCCGCCACATCGTGTTCGCGCTCGGCGATTCGGGCCTTGACTACAAGGTCGGCGACGCCCTCGGCGTGATCGCTGAAAACCCTCCTCACATCGTGGATGAACTGCTCGAAGTGCAGGGCTGGGACCGAGAGGCGACGGTGACCACCCACAACGGGGAGCGCACCCTTTACGACGCGCTCAAGAAAGATTTCGAGGTCCACATGGCGAACAAGAAATTCGTGAAGTCGCTTGCAGAAAAAGTGGTGTCCAGCGGAATGAAGATCAGCATGAGCATCGTCTCTCGCACCCGCAACGATGCGACATGGTCCGCCACCGACGACCAGCAAACGCCTCCTGCGCTCCGCCCCTCCGTGCCATCGGACGACCCTGCTGCTCAGGTCGAGGCCATCACCACCGACACCAAGGCCATTGAGGACTACCTCTGGACCCGAGATTACATCGACATCATGCGAGAATTCGACGTGAAGTACTCGCCTGAAGAATTCCTCGAGCTGGCCGACCGCCTCAAGCCTCGCCTCTACTCCATCGCCTCGTCCCACGACGCCCACCCCGGCTTCGTTGAGTTGACCGTCGGCATCGTCCGTTTCGAATACAACGGTCGAGCCCGTGGTGGCCTGTGCACGCAGTTCATGGCCGACGAAATCGACACGTCCGGTGCGCCCATCGGCGTGTTCATGTCGCCCACCAAGTCCTTCATCCTCCCCGAGGACAAGGACACGGACATTATCATGGTCGGGCCGGGCACGGGCATCGCACCGTTCCGTGCCTTCATGGAACAGCGTGTCTTTGACGGCGGTTCGGGCAAGAACTGGTTGTTCTTTGGCGACCAGTCCGCCAAGACCGAATTCTACTACAAAGACGAAATCGAGTCGTGGATTGACGAGGGCCATCTCTGGCGATTCACCACGGCGTGGTCCCGCGACCAGGCGGAGAAAATCTACGTTCAGCACCGCCTCAAGGAGCACGGTGCTGAAGTGTGGGAATGGTTTGAGCGAGGTGCCTATTTCTACATCTGCGGCGACAAGCAGTACATGGCCAAGGACGTCCACCGAGCCCTCATCGACATCGCCATTGAGCACGGTGGTATGTCCGAAGACGATGCCACGCACTTCATCGAGAAAACGATGATGCGCGAGCAAAAGCGCTACCTGCGCGACGTCTACTGAACAACGGCGTCCGTTGGGCCCGTCGTTCTCGTGGACAGGTGCACCAAGGCCTCAAAACCCAAAGGTCACTGTCGCCGACATGGATGAAGAGAGCATCGGCTTCAAAGCCCGATTGGTTTCGATGCTCCTGCGCCTCCTGACCTTGGGGCTCATCGCGGTTGCTCTGATGATTTCCACCGAAGGCATCGTGATCGTGGTGCTGCTGTTTGTCCTCGTTGTACCGTTTGAGAAATTGTTCCCGCGTCATCGTGGCCAAAGAGTCAGACGACCTCATCTGGACACGGACGTGGGCTATGCGCTGGCCTCACCGTTGATGGGGCTGCTCACGGGCTTCGTGGCCATCGCCATCGGTCTGCTCAGTCTGGCTTGGATTCCCGGCCTCTTGGTCGCACCGTACGTCGCCAAGATACCGGCGGCCTACTTGCCGGTGGTTGGTTTTCTGCTGTTTGACGCCTTGGTGTATTGGACGCATCGCTTCTATCACGAGATTCCGGTGTTGTGGAAGTTCCACGCCATTCACCATTCCACCGAGCACTTGGATTGGGCGAGTGGGTTCCGCGCTCATCCACTCGACGGGACCATCCTGGCCCCTGCGTTTGTGTTTCTCGTCACTGCAGGCTTTTCCTTTGAATTGACCGGGGCCCTTGCCGCTGCTCAACTCATTCTCGGGTTGTTCCTCCACGCCAACGTGAGGTGGCGACTCAAGTGGCTGCACCGCCTCATCATTACGCCTGAATTTCATCACTGGCACCACACCAACGAGCGGGATGCGATTTGGACGAACTACTCCACCTTCCTGCCGCTTTGGGACCAACTGTTCGGGACCTACTTCATGCCGAAGGACCGGCGTCCACAGTCCTATGGGGTGAACGAACCCATCCCTGACGGCATCCTACGTCAATTGCGCCATCCGTTCAAGGGCTGGAGAAACCCGTTGTGGTACCTGTTCCATCCCTTCCAGTCCCTGCGGCGTTCCTTGTCGTTTACGAGGGCCATTCTTCGGTCCATGCGCAAGTCGATGTTTCGCAAGCGGGGCACGAAGCCATGGAACCTCTACCCCGCAGGCGATGAGCAACAGGTGACACCAATCCTTTCTTCAGATCCGTCCATAGCAACGTGATGCGTTTGGAGGGGTGTCAAATCAATGCACCAGTAATGGTATATATTGAGCGGAAGAAGTATCCATCATGTGGACCGATGAACAACTGCTCGAACAAGGGTGGACCCAACCGCAAATCGACCAGTGGCGAAGTGAGCAACAACCATCAGCAAGCGACATTCCCGCCGTCCACGAACCGGCCATGCCGCTCCAAACTCCCGAACCCACAACGCCAGTGGTCACGCCCGAGCCCTCCATCCCCATTGCCGAAACAAAGCCCGATTCGCTCTCAGGGGGTTTTGCAGGTTTCTCATCGGACAAAACGCAACTCATTCTGATCGTCATCATGCTGGTTGTGGCCCCGCTCTCGCTCTATTCCTCGCTTTTCGCCGAAGGACCGACAGGCCCTCAAGGCGAAGAGGGTGTGGCGGGAGAAAACGGAACGGCCGGCTCAAGTTTCCATCTCGTCTTGAGTGGCGAAGAGTTACCGGCATGCGACCAGACCATCAACAACCAGATCTTCTTCGTCGCTGATGTTTCTGGATTCGAGGTCTGCCAAAACAACGTCTGGACCACCGTCGACTTAACCGGCGCAGAAGGCCAACCTGGTACCGACGGGCAAGACGGCCTCAACGGCACCGACGGACAAAACGGCGTCAACGGCACCGATGGACAAAACGGCATCAACGGTCAAGACGGTGCAGATGGAAGCGATGGTGCTGACGGGACCGATGGAGACAACGGATTGGCCTCGCTCATCACCTCAAGCATTGAGCCAAGCGGCGTGAATTGCCCGACGGGTGGAACTCGAATCGATACGGGTGTGGACAGCGACCGCAACGGCCAACTTACGCTGAACGAAATCGACGCCACCGTCTTTGTGTGCGACGGTTCTGACGGGGTTGACGGTGCTGATGGCGTGGACGGAGCCGACGGCGCTGACGGGGCCAACGGAAGTTCAACCACCACGACGATGGTCGCACGTCTTTCCATCGCGCCGGCATATCTTGGATGCAATGGAACCGGGCAGTTGCTTCAGCAGGGACTCGACGACGGTTCGGGCGGTGGCATTCCTCAAAACGGGGTTCTTGAATCTGGAGAAATCATGACCAGTTCGCTCATTTGCACCACTTTCGCTGTTGACCAGGTCGAGGAC
>JBMZXF010000034.1:0-18446 GCA_049627345.1 Candidatus Poseidonia sp.
GTTTCGACTTTGTCCGATGCTGACGTTCCTTCATGGGGCCTACCAAAAGAACCCACATTGATGGTCCAGGCGAACCCTGACGAGCGATTGGGTCCCGTTCACCATCAGCGACTGATGGAGGTGATGGCATCGGGAGAACAACCGGACCTCCTGGCGACTCACCTTCTTGATGACTTGCGCCATTCTGGGTCGCACGAATCACTGTCAAGAAAGGCCGTGGTTGATGCCTGGATCGACCAGCGCTTTGGTCACTCTTCCTCTGTTTGAGCCGCTTGTTCACGTGCCAGTTCACGCATGTCCTCAACTTCATCCAGTTCGTCGACGATTTCCTTTCCGAGGAGCGTTTCCATCACATCTTCCATGGTGAGAATGCCGGATGTTCCGCCGAATTCATCACGAACGAGCGCAAACTGTTGTTTGTTGGTCAAGAAAACATCCAAAGCCTGCTCGATGGTTGAATCTTGTTCAAGTTTCAGAATTGGCTTCATGATGTCTTTGAGTTGAAGACTCCATTCGTCCCTGCTCGCGGCCATGAGAATCTCCGACCGAATGGCCAAGCCACGAACATTGTCGATGGTTTCGTCATACACGGGTATCCGGGAGAAGCGAAGAATGGTGTTGTCGTCCAGGATCTCTTTGATGGTCTGATGCATTTCAAATGCCGAAACAACTGTTCGAGGTGTCATTTCTTCGTGGACCATGACTTCTCGAAGGCCGAGGAGGTTGTGGATGATGGTCTCTTCAGTTTCTTCAAGCGCTCCTTCAATTTCACCCAAATCGGCCATGGCAGCCACGTCGTCCCTCGTTACCATGGCGTTCTTCGAGGAGGGCAAGATGGACTTGAGCATTTGAATGGGTCCAATCAAGAAGAACAAAGCCTTGGTGAACCACGTTAGGAGGTAGGCCGTTGGGGTTGAGAGTCGTTTCCAATAGGCTGCACCCAAGGTTTTGGGGATGATTTCGGATAAGAAGAGAACCGCCAATGTCAAAATGGCTGAAGCTGCGGTGAGGACCTCAACGCCCCATATCTGTTGCACCTGGGACCCGACGCCGGCTGCCCCCATCGTGTGGGCAATGGTGTTGAGCGTGAGGATGGCAGTGAGCGGACGGACAGAGTCATCGTCCTTGAGATGCGCCCACATCTCAGCAGTTCGCTTTCCTTCGTTCTTCAGGATGTTGACGTAGGTTTGGGGCGTTGAGAGGACCACGGCCTCGAGGATCGAACACAAGAAGGACACGCCAAGAGCGAGCGTGACGTAGAAAATGAGGAGACCCATGTCTCCCTCGCCTGTGGCGGAGACAGCGACACCAGCGGCCGCAAAAAGTTCGTTGGTCATGTTGTTTCGAGGACCCCTGCCCTTGCGGGCGTGGTCTAAGCGACGAGAGGAGGGTTCTTCAAAATGACGCATCCCCCTCGGCTCATTTGCACCATACGCTCAATGCATGGGTGAACCTCAAGAAGCAACGGCATCTGGGCGAGTTGAGAGGGGGGGTCATGTCGGGCGAACACGTCTTGATTTGTGTGGCTTGGCCCTACGCCAACGGACCGCTTCATCTCGGCCATGTCGCAGGATGTTATCTTCCACCCGACATCCAGTACAGGTTCGAACGAGCCATGGGCAACCATGTGCTCATGGTTTCTGGCTCAGATGAACATGGCACGCCCATCACGGTGACAGCGGAAACACAAGGCATCACGCCACAAGCCGTCGTCGACCAATACCATGAAATGAACCTCAAGGCCCTGCACGACCTCGGTTGCAGTTGGTCCAACCACCTCGACCCCCGGGGCCCCGAATACGGCGGTGCGTTGTTCAACCGAACCAGTGATCCTGAACACAAACGCATGGTCCAGGAGAATTTCCGAGCGTTGGAAGCGGGTGGCTTCTTTGAACGCAAGACAACTGAGCAGTATTTCGAACTCAACGATGACGGAACGGGGCGATTTCTTCCCGACCGCTACGTTGAGGGTACCTGCCCAGCATGCAGTGCGGCGGGCGCTCGCGGCGATCAATGCGATGCTTGCGGTGCAACCTACGAGGCGGTCGAACTCAAGAATCCTGTATCGAAGATGAACCCGTCAGCCACGATTGAAATTCGTGAGACAGACCACCTGTTTTACCGACTTGACCTGTTTCAGGAAGCCTTAGAACAACATGCATCCCTTCAGCAATCATCTTGGAAATCCAATGTCAAGGCGATGACCAAACAATGGCTGGACATGGGGTTGCGACCACGTGCCGTCACCCGTGATTTGGAATGGGGTATTCCGGTGCCGTTGGAAGGCGATACATGGGCGGGCAAATGCATCTACGTTTGGTTTGAAGCGGTTCAAGGATACTCGACCTGTGCGCGTATCTGGTCAAAGAAACACGCATCTTCCCTCCCTGATGGCGAGGAGACATGGAGGCGATGGTGGTGCATCGATGAAGACGGCACCGCACCTCGCCATCTGTATTTCCTCGGCAAGGACAACATTCCGTTCCACACGGTGATCTGGCCTGCCCTTCTTCTGGGATTGAACCACGTCCACAAAGGTGGAACGGCCAGCCAGCCGATTTCTCTCCCGGGCCCTGGTGAATTTGCACTGGAGACGAACGTCCCTGCCATGGAGTACCTCATGCTCGCAGGTGGCCAATTTTCGAAGTCCCGAAAGCACGCGGTTTGGCTTCCCTCCTTCCTTGAACGCTACGATCCCGATACCTTGCGGTACTACCTCAGCATCAACATGCCAGAAAACCACGACACGGATTTCAACTGGCCTGATTTTGTTGAACGCGTGAACAGTGAACTCATTGCGGCGTACGGCAACTTCGTTCACCGTGTGATGACACTCGGCGCTCGCTTGCCCCACGAATCAGGAGCATCGCCGTTCGCCGACCATGATGGCCATCCGTCCACACACGCCCATCGAACTCATTTGGAGGAAGCACTTGATGAAATCACGGCGTCCCTCCAGCGACATCGGTACAAAGAAGCTCTTCGAGGCATCATGACCGTTGCGCAATACGGAAACCAAGTTCTTCAAAACGCTGCTCCTTGGAAGCATCTCAAGGAACCTCAAGACGGAGCCGAGGAGAGCCTGTCTGCCTTGGCGTTCTGTTGGAGAATTGCACGATTCTTGGCCATCACGACCCAACCCTTCCTGCCGACCAGCGCCCAACGGTTGTGGTCTACATTGGGCTACAACGACGATGTTTCCGCTCTGGCATGGAAGGAGGCCGTGAACTGGGAGGCGCCGTTGACATGGTCCGATGAAACGCCCCAACCGTTGTTCCAACGTCTGGACTTGGAAGAGATTCTCGCTACCGAACAAAACCTCGTGGAAGTGGGTCCAGAATCGGACACCGTTCATGGTGTGAAAGGCGGCAAAAAGAAAGGAGGAAAGAAAATGAAAGAAGAAGTTGAAGGCATCACATACCTCGAATTTGAGACGTTCATGAAGGTCAACCTGCGCGTGGGCAAAATCACGAGCGTCGAAGATCACCCCAATGCCGACAAATTGTACGTTGTCCGCCTTGACGATGGGACCGATGACGGGCGCACGATTTGTGCCGGATTGAAGGCATACTACGAGCCTGAGGAAATGGAAGGTAAACTGGTGGTGTTCGTTGAAAACCTCAAACCGCGACCGTTGAGGGGCGTCACCTCCGAAGGCATGATGCTTGCCGCAGACGATGGCAGCGATACCGTTCGTCTGGTGACCATTGACGGTGAGATCGACCCAGGTAGCCAAGTTCGCTGATCATTGACCCATACGGGCTCTGACCGCTTCCATGACCGCTCTTGACTCGATTCGAGTCTGTTCACTGACCGTCGTTGATTTCGCTCTCAATTCTGCTGCCATCTCCTCTGGCAGGCTATCCAAATTGATGTCGACGTTGAACAGTGCACCCTTCGCAGCTGCACTGGCCAACAGGCCTGCCACACCGACATCCGTGACGGCATTTGCATTTCCGGTTCGGGCCAGCGCAGGTAGTTTCGTAAGCAAATCCAACGCAAGAGAGGCGGTCTCAAACGGAACTTCAGCCGCTGAGTAGGTGGCGGCCCGAATATGTGTGCGGCGAACGCCCTTTTCTTCCTCGGTCGATTTTGGCATGGAAAATCCTGCCATCACGCGGTCGAAGGCTTCGCTGTCTTCAGTTGCAAGTTGATTGGCGCGTTCCATCATCGGGATGGCCAACGATTGGATGTCCTCGGCGATGGCCCATCCCTCGGCCCACTTCTCTTTCCCAAGCGTGAGGTCGCACACCATGATGGAAAGTGCCGCAGCTTGGCCGAGGGCGACAGCTGCAGCCGTCCCTCCCCCGGGTGTAGGCGATGAGGAGGCTAAAGCGGCCTGAAACTCCCTCAGACTCATTGATGCCCAATTCACGATTCCACCTCCTGTTCGAGTGCCCACTCAATGATGTGAACGTTTGGATCAAAGTGGTGATGCTGGTTCAATCCAAGGCCTTCAACAGCAGCAGAAACCAGATCGTGGCCCGAGGTCGAGGTCGGGGAAAAGAACCGGCCAGCCTCCAACATGGCTTGGAGGGGGACAAGGCCGACAACCTCGCTACCGCACAATGTTGTGTCATGATCCTTCGCTAAACTCTCGCAGGTCATGAACGCAAGGTGAAGGGGGCATTTGCTCACGTCCAGGAGGTTCATGGACACCTGGGAGATGCCCAACTCGTCCACGGGCACACCCATGCCTTGAACGCGTTCCAACATGCCATGCGATCGAACTTTTCCGCCATCCTCGGATTTCAGTAAGCGTCCGCTGCTTCGGACGATGGAACCAATTTTCTTTGCTACGGTGGCCCCTTGTTCATCCACGTTCACGTTGTACGCAACAAGAATTGAACGTGCACCGACGGTGATGCCGCCGGCGCGAGCAACCGACTCGGTCCAAGTCATGGCACCTGCATCTGGAAGTTTGGTGGCGTCTGCGTGCACCTCATCGGTTCCGTCGAGTCTTGCCCGCAGCCCTTCGTACTCACCACGCCGCAGGTGGGACAACATCGTTCGCTCTTCGCTGGATGCTGCTGCTCCGTAGAGGAACAACGGTATGTCTGCCCGTTGGGCGAGCCGTTCAACCACTGTGCGAGCCAATGTTGCGCATTCCTCCATCGTAATGTCTCGTAGCGGTACAAAGGGGCAAACATCTACGACGCCTAATCTCGGATGTTCCCCCTGATGGTGGCGCATGTCAAGCAGCGAAACACTCGCTTCGATGAGGGCGATGGCGCCCTCAACCACGGCGTTGGGTGCGCCGGCGAACGTGATGACGGTACGATGGTAGTCCGCATCAGGTTCAACACCCAACACGGTACACCCCGGTGTCTGCCTCACCACCTCAACGATGGCATTGATTTTCTCAAGGTCCCTCCCTTCTGAGATGTTAGGGACACACTCAACCAGCGGTGAAGTCATGGCGTTGGGCCTGAACCTCGGGTCTTTGAACCTTGGTGCCTCACTCACGAGTAAAGGGCTTCAGGGGAACTGGTGTTCCTTCCCTGCGAGCGTTTGTTGTCCAAGCGACTCACAGCATCCAGCATGTCTTGCTGCGTCACTGCAGAGCGTCCGTCGCGGATGGCAATCATGCCCGCTTCGACACAGGTAGCTTTGAGTTCAGCCCCTGAATATCCGGTGGTGCGTTCCACAATTCGCCCAACGGAGACTTTCTTGGTGTTCATGGAGGCCAAGTGCACCTTGAGGATGGCCTTGCGGGATGCCTCATCGGGGATTGGAATCTCAATCACGCGATCAAATCGTCCTGGCCTCAAAAGCGCATCGTCCAAGATGTCTGGTCGATTCGTTGCCGCGATGATTTTGACATCATGAAGTGCGTCGAAGCCGTCCAATTCAGCCAACAGTTGCATGAGCGTTCGCTGAACTTCTCGGTCACCAGAGGTGGAACCGTCCAATCGCTTCGCTCCAATGGCATCGATTTCATCAAGAAAGATCACACTTGGCGCCTTTTCTTTTGCAAGCGAAAACAGTTCGCGCACCATCCGGCCACCTTCGCCGATGTACTTCTGTGCGAGTTCACTCCCCACCATTCGAATGAAGGTCGCGTTGGTGTGGTTGGCAACGGCCTTGGCCAGCAGGGTTTTCCCACAGCCAGGGGGGCCGACAAGAAGCACGCCTTTGGGCGGTACGATGCCGACCTTTTCGAACAGCTCGGGCTTCACGAGCGGTAGTTCGATGGCTTCCCGTACGGATTCCACTTGTTCATCCAAACCAGCAACGTCTTCGTAATTGATGGTCGGCTTTTCCACCATCTCGGCCCCGCTTACCATCGGGTCCCATGCTTCATGGAGGAGTTCCACCACCGAAAGACTGTCTTGATTGAGAGCAACCCTGGTCCCTGGTTTGAGTTTCTCAGGGTCCAATCGCTGATTGAGTGAAACTTGGAACACGGTTCCGTTTGATGAGCGGACAATGGCGCGCTCATGATCGAGCACGTCTTGGATGTGGCCGACGATCAGGGGCGGCATCTTGAGAAGGTTGACATTCTCGTCCAACCGCTCAATACGCTTCCTCAGGGTGCGCATTTCCGCTTCCAGGGTGGTGCGTTCATTGATGAGCTGTTGTGTCTCATCTCGGAGGGCAGCATAGTCTTCCTCGAGTTTTCGGAGATCGTCATCAGCGGTGTTGGGGAGGTGCCCATCGTTCCTGTCAACATCTGTACCCATGACACTCAGCATGACTATCGGCCGACGCTTCTTAAGAAATTGGATGGATTTCACCTACAAACGCATGTCAAAGGGTTCAAAGAGCGTGACCATAGGGTAACCTATGATGGGAGAATGCGAACTTTGTGGCGCCGTGAAGGTCGGTGTGAAACGCGTACGGACCGGGAAAACCGAGGTCGCGGCGTGCAGCCGATGCATCGAGAAAATGAACCTCGCACCAAAATCCGAAGCCCCGGGCATCCAACGGGCTCGTTCCTTTGCCTCCTCGCCTTCGCCTCGAAAAAAGCGGAACGATATCATGGCACGTTCCAGCAAGCAATTGGCCGACGATTTTCAAAAGCGGATTGCCCAGGCACGCAAATCAAGAAACTGGACTCAGCAACAACTTGCAAAGAAGATGGCTGAAACCGTGAACATCATCAAGTCCGCCGAATCTGGAAAGCGCCCAACCGACAGCGTGATTCGGAAATTTGAGCAGGTCCTTTCGATTGAACTGATGGTCGAGCGCACGGCCAACGAATCCCGACACATCAATGCAGGACCATCCCGCGGCATGACATTTGGCGACTACTTCAACGACCTCCGGTGATGATGTGCGGCCTGTTGCTGTTCATGCATTGTGGCTTGCCCAAGACGACCCCAAAAAGAACACCGCTGTCCTCGCATCCAAGCGGGGAAACCTCACACTCCACAAATCCATCCGGTCCCTCCCGAAACGAGGGGTGATCCTTGAACCACTCTGCGGGAAAGTGTTTGGTCCCGAAGACCATGAACTCCTGCTCGAACGAGGCGGGGCACTGGTCGGCCTTGATTGCAGTTGGGCCCACATCGAGTCGTCCGTACAATCGGTGATGGACAGGACTCGCCTTCAACCGCGGATGCTCCCGTTGCTGCTGGCTGCCAACCCCGTTAATTGGGGAAAACCTGGTCGGTTAACGACGGCCGAAGCCCTTGCGACCGTGCTCTATTTGATGGGGCGGAAAGAACAAGCGCAGCAGGTTTTGGGTGCCTTCCGTTGGGGATCGCGATTCTTTGAGTTAAACCAAGAACCCCTTGATGCCTATGCAAGTGCACGTTCCAGCGCAGAGTTGGTGAACTTGCAGTTCGAATTTTTTGACATCGAACGCCCGGAACAGGAGTGAGTGGAATGAAGAACGTCCGCACGGTTCTGGTTCACCATCACACGTCTGAGAGGCAATCGGTCATGGACGAGTCGATCGCCGTTGAATCGCTTCTTCGCATCTCCGTCAACGGTTCATCGTTGACCAATCTCCTCGGTTCACCACAAAATGCAAGAGAGTTGGTGCTTGGACACCTGATGACTCAATACGGGCTAGGGCCCCGTGATGTCGAATCCATCGCCGTGACCCATCGCGAGGGTTCTGTCAACATTGAGGTCGCAACCGAGAAAGAACATGATTTGACCCAGCGGCTGGGTGTTGTCACCAGCTCGTGTGGAGCGTGTGATCTCTCAAACCTGAACGAATTGGTCAACAACACGCCTGCGGTGACCAACCCCTCGTGTGTGTTTGAACTTGAAACGCTCATGAAGATGCTTCATACCATGCGCGACCAGCAAAAGGGATTCCGACTGACGGGTGGGATGCACGCAGCCGGATTGTACGCTGAAAACGGAACAAGCCTCGTAGTCATGGAGGACATTGGGCGCCACAACGCCGTCGACAAAGCGTACGGTGCTTGGTATGAACAATCCCTTGCCCGGCCGAATGTTCTCTTGCTCTCCGGCCGCTGCGGCTGGGACATCGTCGCAAAAGCAGCCGCGATGGATACGCCCATCGTTGTCAGTTTCGGCGCCGCCTCAAGTTTGGCCGTTGAAACTGCGAGGGCGTCCAACATGACCCTCATCACCTTCGTGAAGGGAGAGAAAGCCATCATCATTGGACCTGTTGAGGGCCGATTTCATCGCAAGCATTGAGAAGTGCAGGGTCGCAGGACCGTTCGGGGATGAGTGGATGCGTCAGCCAGCACAAGCCAGGACGCCGACGGATACACATTCGCTGAAACTCAAGCAGCCGAAAACCAAGGCTGCCGGCATCCCTGCGGTGGTTTCATCCTCTGTGCACGGATTGAAAAAAATGGGCGTGGTGAAGACCGTCAAAACCCTCTCGATGGTGAATCAAAAGGAGGGGTTTGACTGCCCGGGGTGTGCCTGGCCCGACCCTGATCATCGCACGTCGTTCGAGTTCTGCGAAAACGGTGCAAAGGCTGTGGCTGATGAGGCCATGAAAGCCAAGGTGACACCGGCGTTCTTTGCGAAACATAGCGTCCAAGAACTTGCCAACATGAGCGATTACCAATTGAACATGCAGGGTCGAATCTCCTCTCCCGTTGTTCTCCATGAGGGGGCATCGCACTACGAGGCCATCGCGTGGGAGGATGCATTTACCATGATTGCGGATGCCCTGAACGCCACATCGTCCCCCGACCGTGCTGTGTTCTACACCTCCGGGCGTACCAGCAACGAGGCGGCCTTTCTCTACCAGGCATTCGTTCGAGCCTATGGGACAAACAACCTTCCCGACTGTTCAAACATGTGCCATGAATCAAGTGGGAAGGGTCTCGGGCAGACCATTGGTATCGGGAAGGGAACGGTTACGCTTGATGACTTCAACCACGCTGATGTGATCATGGTCATCGGACAAAATCCGGGTACCAATCACCCGCGTATGCTGACGGCGTTGCGCGATGCCAAACATCGTGGTTCAACCATCATCCATGTCAACCCCCTGGCAGAAGCAGGTTTGACCCGATTCAAACATCCGCAGGATTACATGAAAGGGGACATGAAAACCACCACCCTCGCGGATGTTCATCTTCAGGTGAGGGTCGGTGGCGACGCTGCATTGATGAAAGGACTCATCAAGTGCCAACTCGAACACGATGCTGTCGATCATGCGTTTATCGCATCCAAAACAGAAGGGTTCGAGTCCATGGTTGAAGCCGCAGAGCAGACCTCATGGGAACGAATTGTAGCCGACTCCGGCATCTCTGAAGAACAGATCAGAACAGCAGGACGACTCCTCGCAACGTCGAGTGCCACCATCGCCTGCTGGGCCATGGGGCTCACCCAACACCGAAACGGGGTTGCAGTCATTCAAGAAGTCGTGAATCTTCTGCTGATCAACGGTCATGTTGGCCGGAAAGGGGCGGGATTCTGCCCTGTCCGAGGGCATTCCAACGTTCAGGGCGACCGTACCGTCGGCATATGGGAGGCGCCAACTGAGTCATTTTTGGCTCGATTGGAACAGGGGCTCGGCTTCACCGTTCCCCAACACCACGGCTATGATGTCGTTAACGCCATCCAGGCGATGATTGACAACAAGGTCGATGTGTTCTTTTGCATGGGCGGGAATTTCCTTTCCGCCACCCCCGACACGGACTTGACGGCCAAGGCGCTCCGTAACGTTGGGATGACAATTCAGGTCTCGACGAAGTTAAACAGGTCGCACCTCGTTACAGGAAAAAATGCACTCATTCTCCCCTGTCTGGGCCGTACAGAACGAGACATCCAAGCCTCCGGCGAACAATTTGTGACCGTTGAAAATTCAATGGGCGTCGTTCACCGTTCGACCGGTGGACTGCAACCCGCCTCGCCCGACTTGAGAAGCGAGCCCGCCATTGTTGCATCCATGGCCGAGAAAACACTCGGCACAACTCACTTGGAATGGACCAACATGGTGGAGGATTACGACCGCATTCGTGATTTGATGGAAGCATCCCTCAACGGGTTTGACCGATACAACGAACGCGTTCGACAACCCAGTGGGTTCTCGTTGCCTAATCCTCCTCGAGATGAACAGGCGTTTGATACACCAACCAGCAAGGCCGTGTTCACCACACACAGCCTGCCAAACGTCCAGTTGAGTGATGATCAATACGTGCTGATGACGCTGAGAAGCCATGATCAGTACAACACCACCATTTACGGACTCCACGACCGGTACCGTGGCGTCCATGGCAGGCGACGTATCCTTTTCATGAACGCCAACGACATGGTGGAGCGCGGATGGAAGTCTCGCCAGCGCGTGAACATTACAAGCCATTTTAATGGAGAAACGAGGCATGCCGACGATTGGATGCTGGTTCCATACGATATCCCCTCGGGCAACCTTGCCGCGTATTTCCCAGAGGCCAACTGTCTCGTGCCGCTTCATTCCACCGCCGATGTATCGAATACACCGACCTCCAAATGGATCGTTTGCACACTGTCTGCTACCGCTGCCACCTCTTCGGAGGAGGAGTGATGGCCTCTCGATCCTATGGCCAGTTGATTCGCGAGAATCGTGATTTCCGTCAGTTATGGATCGCCGCCGTCATTTCCATGTTGGGGGAATGGTTCAACACCATCGCCCTCTTCTTTTTGATCTTGGAATACACCGGCAGTGAGTTCCTTCTCGGGATGCTCTTTACGGTGCGAATGGCTGGTTTTGCGATCCTTCAACCGTTTATCGGATTGCTCGCAGACCGATACAACAGAAAGACCCTCATGGTGGTCTCCAACCTGTTACAGGCTGGATTTGCGTTGTGTTTTCTCCTGGTCAATGACTCGAGCGATATCGTGTGGATGATCGGGCTATCGGGTCTGATGATGGTGCTTCATGGCGTTTACATGACGGCTGAACGCGCCGCACTCCCCAACGTTGTATCGGAGGAAGATCTCGCTACAGCGAACGCCTTGGATGCAGCTTCGTGGTCGACGGCGTTGTGCATTGGTGCGATGTTGGGGGGTGTGGTGGTGTCCATTTGGGGGACAAATGCCGCCTTTATTGTCGATTCGTTGACGTTTTTGGTCGGCACGTTGTTCTTGGTGAACCTCACCATCCCACAAACGATTGATGCATCGGTAAAGGGACCTTGGTTGTCCACTGGAATTCAGAACATCAAGTTCGGGTGGAACCGAATCCGCAGTCAGCCCGCCTTGTTTCGAATCGTCTTTGCGAAAGCCTCGTGGAACGTGGCCGGTGGAGGACTTGCCGGTGTCTACCTCGTGCTCATGGGGGCGGACGTGGATGGATTTGGTGCAGCGTTTGGTTTTGGCTTGTTCTTCTTTGCACGTGGTGTTGGTACAGGGCTCGGCCCCATCTTGGCACGTGCCTTCTTGAAGGACGAAGAAGCATGGCCGTCACTGGTGGGTTACCTCATCATCGTCTCCGGCCTGGTCTATTTCTTGGTCGGCATCAGTGTCTCCTACGCCCTCTGGATCACGGTCCTTTTGGTGATGCTCGCCCACAGCGCGAGCGGTGCCAATTGGGTGTTGTCCACCGTGATGATGCAACAATGGGTGGAGGACGAGGTGCGGGGGAGGGTGTTTTCTGCCGACATGTTGATCCTCTCCGTTGCATTCTCCACATCAACAACGGTGGCTGGCTATTTGATGGAAAACACCGACCTTGGAATTCAAAACGGCATCATGGTGTTCGCTGGCGTAATGGTTCTCTCCGGCATGGCCTTCTCCATGTGGCGGCCTGAGGCGCCTTCGCTCACACATCAAGCAGCCTGAAGACAGCGTTCGTGGGTGCAAACAGGTGGCGTGAAGTACCGCCGGTCGGCTGGTTCGAACACGTCGAGTTGCAGGGTCGATGATGCGCCTTCCTCAACGAAGACCACCGATGAAGTGCTGGCTGGCAAGTAGTCCTCGCCCGTTGATTGGAGACTCAAGCGCAACACATGACCTGCAGGTACTTCGGCATCCATCGCAAAGAATTCCATTTTCGCATTGATGGATTCAACGACGGGCGTCCATGTCTGAATGTCATCACCACCTGCATGGTAGCGCAAGTCCATGATGGCATGGCCGAGGTGGATGCAGTTGCTTTGGTTATCACATTCTTCGAGCAATGCATACAGTTGGCCACCCAAGGTGGCCGTGGTCACCTCAACATGGAGGCGTGGCATGCCTGCGATGTGCATGTCTTCAGCCAGTGGCTCAGTTTCCCAAACGGGGCCTGATGATGCATCGGGTAGCACCGTGGTCGTCCCGGCGATGTTGGTCATGTCCGCGCCCAATTCAAACAACAGTTCGTTCACGTCAGCCGGCGGGTAGCGTTCCTCGATGCGCCATGAACCCTGGTTGGATTGAATTTCAATCCACTGTCCGGGTTGGTCGCCGATGCCCTTGAGATAGTAGTCGAACCACTCCAACATGTCTTGCATCCAGTCAAATCGTATCATTTCTGGAAAAGCCTCGCCTCCCCTTCCGCCCAAGTCCGAACGGTCGTCAAGTTGCACGGGGCGGTCGGGATAGTCGTGGTCCCATTGGCCAAACAAGCCTCTTGCCTCGATGCCTGCATCGATCAGACGATTGATGGTGGGCACGGCCATGTGGGGGTCGACGTTCCAATCGTGCATGCCCTGGATGAGGTAGACGCTACCCTTGTAATTCTCGAGGACACGGTCGAGGAAATAGCGCTCTGCCCAGTAATCTCCGGCGATTTCAGAACCAAACATGTAGGCACTGACACCGGTTCCAGGGCCAATGATGTAATCGGGGCAGAGGTTTTGATAATCTTCCTCATCACCGTCGATGCCGTAGGACCCGTACACGCCGTTGTGCATGATGGGGGCACGAGCTTCCGAGGAGCCGTTTTTCCACATGAGTTCTTTGACACCGATGAGGCCAGAGATGGGGACGATGGTCTTCAGGTAGTCGTGTTCTGCGCCGAACATGGCCGCTTGCCAAGGTGTACTTCCGTCGTATGATTTTCCAATGAGGGCCACAGCGCCGTTGGACCAAGGTTGTTCTGCCAGCCACCGAACAGCAGCATCGTTGCCGAGTTGCTCAGCGTTCCCCATGAGGTCCATGCAATGGTTGCTTCGCCCTGTGCCTGAAACAGAAATTTGAGCGAAAGCATACCCGTGCGGGAGAATTTGGTCAATGAACATCTGCCCGAGCCAACTTCCCGGCACTTCAATGGAGGGCGTCTCCACGCTGGCCTCTTGGAAGTAGGGGCCGCTTTCGGCAATGACTGGCACTTGCATCCCATCGGGGACGTCGGGCAACCATACAGCCAGGCTGATGAGGCCGTTCGGCGCTGCTCCACCTTCTTCGATCGGCAGGGTGTACTCGACAAAATGATGAGTGGAGTTCCATTCGTTTTCAGTCGGCAGCAAGGCGTAAGGACCAACTTCCAGCGCCACGCCATGGTCTCCATCGGTTTCGTAGGGCAGCGTGTAACGTTCCCAAACCGGTACGCGCACTCCACTTGCCTCCTTGTCATCGGCCACCATGTTCACCAAAGCTTCACCAAACACGGCTGACAGGAAGAGGAAAATCATCGAGACGGCCAAGGTTCCGCCGAGAATCAAATTGAATTCTTTGGTTGCAGAGGAATTGATGGGCTCCATCAATTCCGCGACGAACGGTTCTTCATCGGCCATCGTGCTTCGCTTCGGGGTCATGGTCGCCGTTCTTGAACATACGCCCGGCTCGCTTCCGTGTAGATTTGAGAACAACCCTCAAAGACATCCGCTCCGAGGTCAAGCCATGGATGGCGATGTTTTAGCGATGCAGGCCTCCGTGGTCGAGGGCATCCCCGCCGAATTGCCGCCTCATCCAGGTATCGATGTGTCCGTAGATCACGCGCCCAACCGACGACAAATTTTGTCCAAGGATGAAAAGGTCCTCGCACTTGAAAACGCACTTCGCTACATTCCTTCGGCGTTGCATTCCACCTTGGCGCCGGAATTCATGGATGAACTCGAGACCTACGGTCGAATTCTAATGCGCCGGTATCGCCCTGATTCGTATCCGATCAAGGCCTATCCCATCGAAGCCTACCCCACTCGATCAACGCAAGCTGCTGCCATCATGCTCATGATTCACAACAACCTTGACCCTGCCGTTGCGCAGTTTCCGCACGAACTCATCACGTACGGGGGAAACGGAGCAGTGTTCCAAAATTGGGCACAGTATCGGCTTGTCATGAAGTACCTCTGCGAGATGACGGATGACCAAACCCTCGTCATGTATTCGGGTCATCCTCTCGGCTTGTTCCCGTCCCACCCCGATGCCCCGCGAGTGGTGGTGACCAACGGCATGGTCATTCCAAACCACTCAAGCCAGGAAGATTACGAGCGAATGAATGCACTTGGCGTCACTCAGTACGGCCAAATGACGGCCGGCTCCTACATGTACATCGGGCCGCAGGGGATCGTCCACGGGACCACCATCACCTTGCTCAACGCCGCCCGCCTGCATTTGGGCCTCAGTGATGAATCGGACCTTGCCGGTGTGACCTTCATCACCAGCGGGCTTGGAGGTATGTCGGGTGCTCAAGCCAAGGCTGCAACCATCGCTGGTGCAGCATGCATCATCGCCGAAACCAACGCACATGCTGCTCACAAACGGCACGAACAGGGCTGGCTGACGGAGGTCACGGACTCCATTGACGAAGCCATCGACCGAATGGTTGAGGCGTCCCACAACGGTGAGGCGATTTCCATCGGGCTCGTCGGAAACATTGTAGAACTGTGGGAACGATGCGTTGAGCGAGACATCAAGGTCGATCTCGGTAGCGACCAAACCAGCCTGCACAATCCCTACCAGGGTGGCTACTTCCCTGCTGGTCGAACGTACGATGAGAGTGCGGCTATGATGTCAGAGAACCCAGACCGTTTTCGCTCGGAAGTTCAAGCGACACTCCGACGTCATGCGGATGCCATCAACACCATGGCGGAACGCGGCATGTATTTCTGGGACTACGGCAATGCCTTCCTCCTCGAAGCATCTCGAGTCGGAGCTGACGTCGTTCGTGATGACGGGTCATTCAGGTACCCTTCCTACGTTGAAGACATCATGGGTCCACTGTGTTTTGATTACGGATTCGGTCCTTATCGCTGGGTCTGCACGAGCGGGGAGTCCTCCGATCTCGCCCGAACCGACGCCATCGCTGCGGAGGTGTTGCGGCACATGCGGGACAGCGCACCCGATGACGTCAGGCAACAGATCAACGATAACTTGCGATGGATAGAACAAGCAGGCCAAAATGAACTGGTCGTTGGCAGTCAAGCACGAATTCTCTACGCCGATGATGTCGGCCGGCGGGAGATCGCCTTGGCCATGAATCGGGCCGTAGCTTCTGGTGAACTTCGTGGCCCGGTTGTTCTTGGGCGCGACCATCACGATGTATCTGGAACCGATAGCCCTTACAGAGAAACGGCCAACATTCGTGACGGTTCGATGTTCACGGCCGACATGGCGGTTCAGAACGCCATTGGTGATGCCTTTCGTGGCGCCACATGGGTCAGCCTCCACAACGGAGGTGGCGTGGGTTGGGGCGAGGTGATGAACGGAGGCTTCGGCATGTTGCTGGATGGTACCGAGGATGCGGAACGCCGCCTCCAATCCATGCTCCATTGGGACGTCAACAACGGCGTTGCACGCAGGGCATGGGCGAGGAACCCGGGTGCGCGGGCTGCGATTCAGCGGGCCATGGAGGCAGAGGAAGATTTGACGGTGACGCTCCCCCACCTCGTGGATTCGAACATTTTGAAACAATTTGGAGGCGGTGAACGTTGATGGACGCGCCCGTGGTCCATGCAGATGGACGGACACTTACCCCCCAAGAAGTGGCCATGGTGGCGAACCAGAAGGCCAAAGTGGCCGTGTCGGAGGACGCTTGGTCAGGCATCCACGCTGCCCGTCGTGTGGTTGAGCGTATCGTATCGGAGGGCGAAACCGTTTACGGCATCAACACGGGGTTTGGTGCCCTTGTGCATGAACGGATTTCGGTTGATGACCTCGCCCAACTCCAGGTGAACCTCATCCGCTCACATGCCACAGCCATCGGCGACCTCATGAGCGTAGAGGCCGTTCGAGCTATGATGCTGATTCGCCTCAACTCACTTTGCAAAGGCCATTCCGGCATCCACCCCGATTGCATTCGCCAACTCGTCATGTACCTCAACCAAGGCATTCACCCTGCGGTCCCTCGGATTGGGAGCCTTGGAGCAAGCGGCGATCTTGCGCCACTGTCCCATCTTGCCTTGGCGCTCATTGGAGAGGGATTTGTTCTGGTTGACGGCGAGAAACGTCCGACCGGCGACGTCCTGTTTGAACAGGGCTTGGTCCCTGTTGAACTCACGGCAAAGGACGGATTGTCGCTCATCAACGGGACCAGTCAGATGACGGCCTATGCCACGCTCGCCTATACGCAACTTTCGCATCTCCTCGTCATGGCAGATGCGGTCCTTGCGATGTCCATGGATGCGCGCTCCTGCAGCCTGACTCCTTCTCGGCCCGAGGTCCACGACGTTCGCCCTCACCCGGGTCAAGCCCTGGTTGCGCAGCGATTGAGAACGTTGCTCTCAGGTTCAGATATCCTTGCAGGACATGCAGATTGTGACCGCGTCCAAGACCCCTACTCGTTCCGTTGTGCACCTCAAGTCCACGGCGCGGTCTATGAGTCATTTTTGCGCCTTGGCGACATGATTACGAAAGAGATGAACAGTGCAACAGACAACCCCTTGATTTTCCCCGAACCGAGCAACCCCGGGCCGCATGAGGTTGTTTCTCAAGGCAACTTCCACGGTGAAATTGTGGCCTTGACCTGTGATGCCATGAGCTTGGCTCTGTTTGAACTCGGTTCCATCTCAGAGCGAAGGATGGACCAGATGTTGGATCCAGCGAGGAGCGAACTCCCTGCCTTCCTCGCTCGTGACTCCGGTCTTGAATCCGGTTTGATGATTGTTCAGTATGTTGCAGGTGCTGCCTTGGCTGAACTCCACGGTCAAGCCACACCTCGTGCCGCCTTTTCCACCTCGACGTCTGCCGGACAGGAAGACCATGTGAGCATGGGGGCCACCGCCGCATGGAACCTGTACCAAGGTGTTCGCCGGCTTGCTGAAATCATTGCATGCGAAGCGCTCATTGGGGCTGAGGCCTTGGAGCACGCAACATTGTCCTCCTCTGACCATGTACAAGGCTTGCACAGCCTCCTTCGGAGCGTAGCGCCTGC
The DNA here is from genome assembly GCA_049627345.1 of Candidatus Poseidonia sp. Taxonomy (GTDB): domain Archaea; phylum Thermoplasmatota; class Poseidoniia; order Poseidoniales; family Poseidoniaceae; genus Poseidonia. The sequence continues at coordinate 17,660 of JBMZXF010000034.1, forward strand.
CTTGACGGGTGATCGATCGACGTCCGACGAATTGCTTGACATTGCCTCGTGCGTCGTGGATGGCGGATGGTTGGCTCGAATGGAAGCTGAACACGGACGATTACCGAGATGATATCATCGCTTCGAGTTCGCTGATGTGGTCTTCAACGTCCATCAACGACATCATTCTGTAATTGAACATCTCTCGTTCGGTCACGCTCATTTTTTCCCGATGGTGTTCCATCAACCTCAATCCATCGATGGCGAGGACGATGGTGGATTCAACGGATGCATAGAGGGCATGGACTTGATTCATGTCGCTCATGGCGAGTGCAGGTTCCAACGTTGCTAGGTCAAACCCCATCCGTTTCCATTGCAGCATCCGCTTGGAGAGAAGTGATTTGGTAAATCCCTCTGAGGGAAGATGGACCAGATGGGTTACCCTCTGTCCATCCTCCAACGACTGAGCGTCACCGGGTGCGGCGGATGATTCAGCCAGAGTTTCAGGCGACTGTTTGTCAACGTGGCCAACCTCCTCATGCAGGTGATTCTCAAGAGCAGGTGCAAGGCTAGCAATCCTTCTCCATACATGTGTTTCCATACTCAGGGAATCAACTGGCAACACCACATCAATGTCGTGTTCAACGGCCGCGCTGTGCAATCGTTGGAGCCACGCAAGCACCTCTTGTGCCCCAGACCTTGCCACCAACCATTCCATGCTTTCAACGACCAGCAGGGCTTGGGAGTGGCCGATGTTAGCGTTGATATGGTGCTCTACCGTTGATACGTCGGGTCCAACCGCGCGGGC
>JBMZXF010000035.1:0-18195 GCA_049627345.1 Candidatus Poseidonia sp.
AAGCCCATTCCGAGGAACTTTGCATCTGTGATTGCATCCTTACCAACTAGGCTTGGGAATTTGAGTGCCATGAGTGGAACAGTGATGATCCAGTCCATGTATCGGTACTCGATGCTGACGACGCCGAAATCAGCGTACACGCCACGCATGTAGTAGTAGTGGAAGGCAGCAATACCAACGATCAGGGCCGAGATGGTCATGGTCGTGCGGTATTGAGGGGCGACGTTGCTGCGCTCGCTCATGAAGAAGACGAAGGCAGCACCCATGGCGATGTAGCCGACGAAGAAGAGGAAGTACGTGAGCAATGCCAACTTGTCAACGACACCGTCAGCGTCGTAGAGGTGGGCTGGCAGACCCGTACTTTCGTTCATCTCGCCAGCAGCTGCCGAAACAGTTCCGGCAAATGCAAGGGTCAGGGTGGCGATCAACAGCAGGCTACTTGTTCTTGAGAATTTTTCAGTTTTCATGGTTCTCAAGGTGCGCTTTCTAACCTTGAGTATATAAACAGGTGTATTTTTGCTAAGTTTCGCGCGTGGTTTCTAACGGTTATTGACCTTCGCCGGTTTGCACCGACCACAACCGAGCATAGATTCCTCCGAGGTTCACCAGGTCGTCGTGTTGCCCGTCTTCCATCACATCACCTTCTTCAAGGACGACGATGCGATCGGCGTTCCGAACGGTCGAAAGGCGATGTGCGATGACGATGGTGGTTCGGTCTTTCGAAATCCGTTCAATGGATCGTTGGAGTGCCGCTTCTGTTTCGTTGTCCACCGCCGACGTGGCTTCGTCGAGGATGAGCAACGGGGCGTCTTTGAGCACGGCCCTGGCGATGGCCACCCGTTGCCGCTGTCCGCCCGAAAGGCGATGGCCACCTTCGCCGACCATCGTCCCCCATCCGCTGGGTAAGCTTGCGACAAAGGCGGCGGCTTCCGCGATTTCCGCCGCTTCAATCACCTCTTCATCCGTGGCGTCCGGTCGCCCGTAGCGAATGTTTTCGAGGATGGTGGTAGGAAAGAGCGTGATGTGCTGGTCAACCAGGGCAATGGAAGAACGGAGTGAATGAAGCTTCCATGTTTCAATGGGTTGGTCGCACCACTTGACATGTCCTTGTTGAGGTTCTGCAAATCGGAGCAAAAGACGAACAAGCGAGGTTTTTCCAGCCCCCGTTGAACCCACCACACCGGTGGTTTTGCCGTGTTCGAAGGTCAGTGATAGGTGGTTGAAGAGCGGTTCTCGGTCGGGATAACCAAACGAAACATCCTCCAGCGCAAGGGACGAAGTTTTCCTTGTTTCGAGGTCAGGTGAGTATTCACCTTGCTGGAGTTCGATGGGCGAAGCCAACACGTCCAATACACGGGTGGACGAAGCCATGGCGCGCTGGTAGAGGTCAAAGGTCTCACCGAGCCTCGTGAGCGGCCACAGCAAGCGCTGTGTCATGAACACCAGCACCGAATAAGCACCCACGGCCATCGTACCTTCAAGGGTGAACCAACCCCCCAGCAACAGGGTCGCCGTGAAGCCAACAAGAATGGCCATGCGAATCAGTGGCGTGAACGCTGCTGAGAGGCGAATCGCTTCTCGGTTGGCTTCTCGATAAGCATCACTGAGCACCTCCACACGTCGCAATTCGTTGGCTTCAGCCGTGAACGATTGAACGGTTGACATGCCGGAGAGGTCGTTTTCCAAGAGCGCGTTCATCTGCCCTGCAGCCTGACGGACTTTGGCGTAGCGCGGTTCGAGGCTCCGCTGGTAGCGGAACGAGCCCCACACGATGAGCGGGATGGGCAACACGGCGAACAGGGCGACTTGCCAGGAGATGAGCAGGAACACCGCACCGACAACGACGACGGTGGTGCTGACCTGAAGCAGATCGTTGGCGCCTTTGTCCAAGAAACGCTCGAGTTGATTGATGTCGTCGTTGAGAATAGCCAGAATATCTCCTTTCTGCCGTTCGTCGAACCATGCCATCCCCTGCTGTTGAACGTGGTCAAACGTGTCCAAACGCAACTCGTGCTGGACGGTTTGGGCAAGGTTTCGCCAGAGGACGCCGTAGAAGTATTCGAACAGCGATTCAAGGCCCCAAATCAGGAACGTGAGGACCGACAGGGCCACGAGTTGGTGCCACGGGTCAATCAGGCCAACATTGGCAAGGGTTGAGTCTTCTCGCAAGACGACCACGTCGACGGCCAAACCGATGAGCAGCGGCGGGGCGAGGTCCCAGAATTTGTTGAACACCGAACAGAAGGCCGCCAAACGAACCGTCCCGCGATGGGGCTTCATGTAATTGAGCAAACGACGGAACGGTCCACCTTCGCCCATGGGCGGTCCAAGATGCGGGCCTTTGAGAAGGCTCCCGTTCGCTTTGTGTCGGCGCAAGCCCTATGCCCTTTCCTCGCTGACCGGCCACCGAGGACCATGAACGTCGGCGAATCCACGGTTTTGGAAAAGGTCTGCCGTCGCACGGACGGCGCTCGCCACATTACACTCATTGACCCCGCGAAGCAATCGGCGGAAGTCGCTGCTCAGCGCGCCATGGTGGCGGTCGAATGCGGCTCATCAATGATCTTCGTCGGCGGCTCGACCGACACCCCCGATGACGTGGTTCACGCCACCTGCACCGCCATCCAGGAAGCGCTTGAGTTGCGTATGTTTGCGGCGAGTCAAGACCCGACCAGCGAGGAATCGATGTGGGACATTCCGGTGGTCTTGTTCCCCGGTGGCGCCCATGCACTGTCTCCGGCCGCTGATGCCATCACGTTCATGATGCTCATGAATTCCACCAAGCGGGCGTTCTTGGTTGGCGAACAGGTTCGTGGTGCGCCGTACTTGGACCGATTTGGCGTCGAAGCGCTCCCTACTGGCTATGTGGTGTGCGCGCCGGGCGGGCGTGTCGGTGAAGTCGGCGAGGCTGAATTGATTCAATCCACGGACGTGGACCTCGTTCACGCCTATGCGCTGTGTGCCAAGATGTTCGGATTTTCCTTGCTTTACTTGGAAGCTGGGAGTGGCGCCGATGCACCGGTCCATCCTGATCTGATTACCAAAGCCGCTTCTGTTGAGGGGCTCACGCTGCTCGTGGGCGGCGGCATGCGGACGGCTGAGGATGTTACACGAGCGGTGGAGGCCGGAGCCCAATGGATTGTCACCGGTACGGTGACGGAAGACGCTTCTTCATTGGATGAACTTCGTACGCGTCTTGAAGCACTTGTTGGCGCCTGCAAGCCGTGAATGAACCGTCGTTTGTGGGCAAGAGGACCCACAGGCTGCCAGCCGAATTTTTGCGTTCTCAAGCGCTGTCTTCGTCGTCGAAGACCACCGGGTCGCCCGTGCCACCTGGGGAGGGTGGGCGAGGGCCGTCCACGTCCATGCCGGGTTCAAGTTCGGTTTCTTCGGTCTCGAGCGCCACTTCTTCGCCGTCGGCCAGTTTGGCCATGTCGTCGGCGGTTGGAGCCTTGATGGTCCGCTCCACGTCCGGAGCGTTGGCGTAGAGTTCTCGCTTCAACTCACGGCTTTCGTGGCTTCGAACGAGTGAGAGGGAATCGGCAAAGACGCGACCCACCACTTCTCGGGTGCGCTCGCTGCGTCGTGCAGAATGGAGTTCGTGCTCCATGGAACTGCGCTGGTCTTCGAGTTCTCGAAGTTCAGCGGTACGGTCTTGCAGTGCCGCTTCGAGGTCGGTCATGGTAAGCGTCATCTGCTGGAGGCGTTCGTCTCGCTCGAACACGTCGTTGTGGAGGCGACGCTCGCGTCGTCGCAGCGATTCGTATTCTCGGTTGCGTTCCAGAAGTCGTCGCTTCAATTCTTCGATCTGCTCGACGAGGTAGTCGTGCTCGGCTGAAACGGACCGTGGCCCCTGCATCACTCGCTCAAGTTGTTCTTCAAGTTCAGCCAGGCGGTGGTCTCGGGCGTCGAGCAGACCGCGCAGGCGGTCGGCGATGTCCCGGAGACGCTGGCGCTCCTCTTCGAGGGCCTCTGCGGCTGCCTTTTCGACGTCGAGTTGGCGCTGGCGTTCATCGACCTGTTGCTTGAGCACACGAACCTCTTCAGCGGTCACGGAGGTGAGCCCTGCATCTGCCGCCTTCTCCAACGCCTCGACCATTTGACCGATGCGACCTTCCATCTCGCCGATCACTTCGTCCTGTTCGGTGGTCAGCGTTCGAAGTTGGCTGAGTTCGGTCTCCATGGATGACCGCTCTTGTTGCGAGAGTGAGGACTGTTGTGCAGCCAATTCGTCCCTGCTGTCGGCCAGGAGCCGTTCGAGATGGATGATTTGAGCCTCGTTTTCCTTGAGCGTTTGCTCTGCCTCTGCGAGCCGGGCCACTTCAGGGGCGATGGTGTCTTGACGTTCCGCGAGGTCGAGCTCAACCACCCGCAAACGTTGCTTCACGGCGACGAGCTCGTCGTTTCGCTTCCCCAATTCATCCCAGGCGACGAGGACCTCTTCAACGAGTTGTTCAACGGGGTAGCCTTTGAGCATCCCCTCAAGGGCCGCACGCTCGTCGTTGGACGACGAACCCACGCGACGGATTCCACCGGGTGACGAACTCTCTACGGCCATACGGCAACGCATCGCAGATTTACCACACTTGAACCTTCCCAACCCTTCACGGCTGGAAAGGGGGTATTTGCTACCCCTGGACGACGGCCGTCTCAGTTGATGGACGTGTACATGTCATCGGGCATTTCACTGGCGAGCTTCAGGGCGCCGGCTGCGACCGAGTTGATGGGGTCTTCAACGCACCAAACACGGACATCACCGATGTCAGCGATTTCACTGGCAATGCGGTCGGCGATGCCGTCGATGAGCGAACCGCCACCGGACAGGATGATGTTGTTGCGGAGGATTTGCTGGTATTCGGGGTCAGCACCGGCGACGTTGCGCTTGATGGCGTTGCCGATCTTCGGGATGATGAGTTCACAGGCTTCCAAAATGAGGTCGCCGATGTCAACCACCTGGCGCTTTCCGTCAACGGACAACTCCACGGTGACTTCTCGTGCTTCGCCGCCCACGTAGGAGGATGCTTCCTTCCACTTGCGAATCATGTCCTTGGTGACTTGAGCGCCGGTGTACTTCTTCTTGACGAGCTCCATCAACTGGAGGTCAAGCCAGTCGCCGGCTTCCGTGATGGTGACTTGGTCTTCATCGGTGGGGAAGGTCCCGTAGACACGAGCGATGTCGGTGGTTCCTGCGCCGATGTCAACGACGATGGAACCGGCGATTTCGTCAATGCCGTAGGCGGTAGCGAAGGGTTCGGTGACCACCATGATGGCGTTCACTTGGCCTCGGAGGGTGGCCACGAGGTTTGACTTGTCCGTGAAGGAGACGTGGCTTGGCGAACAGATGACGCCGAGCACTTCGTCGAATTCTTCGGGGTCCACGGTTTCGAGGAGGTGGGACACGAATGCTTTGGCAGCAGCCAAGTTGGCCTCGTCATCTTGGGTGACGCCGGCGGCCATGGGGCGGTAGAGGTTGCAGGCGAGCTTGTTCTTGAGGGCGTCTTCACCGAACAAGACGTCTCGACCGAGGAAGTTGCGGGCCACGGGGTCCTTTGGCCGACCGACGACGGTCTCGATGGTGTGCAGTTTTCCAGCGCTCGAAGCAATGGTTGATTGGTAGGTTCCTAGGTCAATTCCAACATACAGGCGGTCGCTCATTTTTGTTCACCTTCCCACGTGGGATGGTCAACCGAGCATGGCACCGGACTTCAAGGTTCACCTTCCGCTTTTGCCGTTGTTTGCTTCAGCATTCCACCCTTATTGGCTCAGCGTTCGCCGTTTAGGTTCAGATTCTGTAAGGAATCGCCGTGCTCGTTTGCAGTGGACGAAAATGGAGGCGATGCCTCCGAACCATCTCCTGGGCGAATTCGCTGTCGCATCCAGCGCGTGGCCCAGACGCCTGCGAGAACACCCACCAGACCCAACCACACCACCGCCGATGCAACGTTTGAAGCCTTCTCTTCAGGTGGTGCTATTACCTCGTTGCTTCGCACGCTCAACCCCTCTGCGAGCCTGAATTCCGACGGCGTTCGATCACCAGCAGGTGATGCGTTGGTCGACGAGACGGCCATGTGAACGCGATACCGTTCTTCGGTCCGGTAGAAGGGCGGTAAATCATCAGGGAAGGTCCACGAACACGCACCAGGCCCGGGTGCTGGTGCCGACTTGGTGCAGGTCAGCAACACGATGGAGGGAGCCGTTTCAGCGATGATTTCAATGAAAACCTCGTGGCCATCGCCGTCCGCGTCACCGACCTCCCAAGCCACGATGAAATCTCCATCGAGACGACTCCCGTTGTCGGGCGATGCAGTGATGGCGACGCTGAGGGGTTGGTCGAGGGGGTAGCACCCTTCGCCCGTCACGGGCCAGGAATTGTCCGGTGTATCACAGCGGTCAACATCATCGGTAATGCCGTCACCGTCCGTATCGTCCGGACAACCATCGCCGTCGTTGTCCGCCTCGCTGGCGTTCGTGTCCGGGCACGCATCCATCGAGTCGAGAACCCCGTCCCCGTCCGCATCGTCCAGGCATCCGTCCCCGTCTTCGTCCTCCGCACTGCTGTTTTCGTTTGGACAGGCATCCTCGACGTTCACCACGCCATCGCCATCATCGTCCCGGTGGTCGGAGGAATCCCTGTCGACGCCCTTGACGACCAAAGCAAACCCCACGGCATCACCGTCAAGGCCCACCGTACCGGATTCACCTCCGGGTTGGACATAGCGCGCCACCACGTCAACGTCGATGAAGGAGGACCCGTTGAGCAAGGCCCAAGGCAAATTGATTCCGAGGGTGGTTTCGTTGGTCGCCGGGAACGCAGCGGTGTCGTTGGTGTCCACCGCCTCAGGGTAGTAGGGGGTCGGCGCCCCGTCTGCTTGGAGCTGGTCGGCCAGCAGGACCGTTCCATCTTCAAGGCGAACCCGAAGTTGAAGGTCATCGACGATAGCGGGTTCAGGCTGGGCTGGAAACGCCATTCGAATGCGAACGCTTTCACCATCAATCGGGGTGAGCCGCTGCGTAAACACTTCGCCGGTTTGCAAGAACGGGCCTGTGGCTCCCTCTCCCGTCCAACCCTGCCCGAGCCCAGTCAGGTTGTTGGCCTCACCACGGTTCGCCTCAAACCATCCGCCGACACTTGAGGATGTGAGCCGATAACTGTCGTGAATCCAAACATCGGCCGAAGGTGATGTGTTGTTGGCCATGTTCAACGGGTCAACCAATTGACTGAGGTTGAACACGCCCCAACCGTCGTAGGGATTGTGAAGCTCCATGCCTCCTTCGCCGCCGTTTCGTAGATCTTCGGAAAGAGGCGACGCCGCCATGGCCAGTGACGCTCGAAGAAGCGGACCCGAGGGGGTGAATCCTTCGCCCAACAGCACCGTCATGTTGGAGGATGCCTCGTTCCAGCGAGGGGCCAAGTCGTTCAATGAAACCGGCACCGTTGGTGCATGGGCAGGCATCAGCCACCCGTCTTGGTAGAGTTGCTGAACGATGGCAGCCCCGCCTGCGGCGTGGGGTGTCGCCATGCTGGTGCCTGACGATGAGCGAAGGTTGTCGTTGTTGGTATCCCAAAATCCATCGGCTGCTGCAGATTGAATGCTCGCCCCCGGCGCGAGCATGAAAATCCCGTCCGTCCCAATGTCCGTTGGGCCGTAAGCCGTCCCACCCCAACGCTCAACGTCAACGGATTTACCCGTGGCGCTGATGGCGATGACGTTTCGTCCGTTGGCCGGTTCGAGGACGCCTTGTCCACCGTTTCCAGGGGCGATGAAGGCTGCCGACCACGGCATGGCCCTGGCGTAGGCATCAAACCGCCCGGTTCGCTCGGTGTAGGCCGTGGTGTCGTCACCCCATGAATTCGAATGAATCAAGGCGCCTTGAGCACTGGCTTCCCAGAGCAGTTCGTCAACTGGCGGCGGCGTCCAACCATCTTGGGACACAATGTCTTGAACGACGAGTGTAGCGCCATGGGCCAGGCTTGAGCCGTTGGTCGGTTGTAGGCCAGCTCGCTCACTGTAAACGTCATGGCACGCCAACGAACCGATGACATGCGTTCCGTGGCGGTAATCGCTGTGACCTGGTGTATCGTTGCCGTCGATGCTGGTGTTGAGCAAACGGATTTTGCGATGATCGGGGCCGAAGACGCCAACGGCAGGGTGGGTGGCACCCTCCTCGGCATGCTGAGCGGAAGGGGTGGTCGCGTTTCGAAAGCAGGCATGGTCGGCATCTATGCCGCTGTCCGCCACACCCACCACCACGCCTGCACCGTTGAGCCCGACGTCCCAAAACGGATGTCCGGACAACGCGCCGTGCTCGATGAGGGAAGAGGCCTGACCGTTGCGTGCGTGGGTTTGGAGGACCGGCTCAACCCACAGCAGACCGGGGATGCGAAGTGCTTGTTCTGGAAGCGTTGGTAAGGCGGTTTCAACGGTGAGCGACGCAGGAACGTTCCCGCTGACGTCCAGTGCAGCGTGATTCAGTGTAAGGCCAAGTTGTTCGAGGCTCAGCATGATGTCATGGATGGCAGGAGCAGGGAGCCGAGGCTCCAGCAAGATGCGGTAGGCCCCACTTCCTCCTTTCCAACCCTCTGGTGCCCGAAGCGTGGCGTGTTCTGCAGGTTCGGCTGACCAACTTTGTTCCGCGATGCGCTCTTCGTTGGACCACACCAAGAGCTGGTTTGGAGAAAGGACTCGCAACGGTTGAATGCTTTGCTCAAGGAGCGCATTCCAATCCTCCGAGGTCCACACATCCGTGCCTCGGAGAAGGACGAACTCGGCGTTCTGAGAGGTGTTGAGATCCGGTGATATGGTGAGCGGCGAGAGCACCCCTGAGGAGAGCGGAGCGAGGAGCAACAACACCAACCCGATGGCACCTCGCATGGACGGACCACGTGCAGGTTTTGCCTCAATCTATCGGTGCCTTGCACCTCTTCCATCCGCTCTCGACGCTGCATCTGCGCGCCAGCGCGTTTAAGGATGGATGGCAGGTCGGAAGCCCCGATGAAGGCCTATCGAGTCTCAGGAACCGCCCCGTTTGGCAGCCAACGCCAACACTTCTCCTACGATATCCCAGCAGCCGACGCTGACGCTGCCACCCACAAGGTGTACTCCACCCTCGGGTCCCGTCACCGCATCATGCGCCGCTCCATCAAAATCGAGAACGTGAGCGAGATTGACCCACGCACCTCCACCGAGCCCGCTATCCTTCACCACTTCCGTGACGAAATCGCCGCTCAGGGTGGTCCCATCACCGTGGCTGCTGAGGAAGAGTGAACCTCCCAATACTGCGCCCGCAGGTCGCGGTCACGACGGAATCGTCCAGTTTTCTGCCCAATCGTAGAGTGACTGCATGACGGGACTCAGTTGTTTTCCGTCGGACGAGAGCGAATAGAGGTTTGATTGCGGCATCACTGGATTCATGGAACGAACGACCAATCCATGGGTCTCCAACTCCTTGATGCGGCGCGAGACGGTCGTTGATGAGGCGCTGACCAACTCTTTCAACTGTGTGAACCGAAGCGGACCGTTCGCTCGGTCCAGCACCATGAGAATGTGAAGCGATTTTGATTTGGTCAACATCTCAAGGACGTCGTCCACTTTGCCGTACGTTGGACTGCAATGCTCGTTCACGAAAGGCCACCTTGGGCTCACGACGATTTCAACGCACATAAAATCAAGTCACGGCAGTGTTACCGGCTCGGTTGACCGCACCCAACCTTATCGCGGGCTTCTTCAACCCCAAGCAACTCCGAGGGCTGAGCGACATGGTCGACCGAGCCCAACTCCAACGCCTGGCCGGGGAGGTTGAAACCCTCCGGAAGCGATTGGATGAGATCAACCTCCGAATTGAACAGGTTGATACCGTTCTGGCCGAGCATGCCATCACCGATGCAGTGCTCGACACCCTGCTGTCGCACGAAGACGGCCGAACCATCTCGACCCACCTTCCCATTGGTTCGGGTGTGAGTCTTCCCTACCGGCACGACGGTGAACGCGAGGGGACGGCGCTGGTCGACTTGGGGACCGGCGTGTTTGGAGAACGACCGTGGAGCGATGTTCGCACCATCACGCAGCAGCGCCAAGCTGACATCCAACACCTTCGTGATGAATTGAAAGAGCAATCGGACCAAACCGAGACCTCGCTGGCCAAGGCCGCTCAGACGTTCAATCAACTGGCTGAGCAACTCAAGCAGCCCGCCACAACCCCCGCCCCTGTCACCGCCTCACCTGCACCAGAGGAACCCACCTCCAAGCCCGAGTCGCCCTCGGCTGAGTCCACCCCGCGTCGTGGGCGCCGTCGCGGCATGTTTGGTGGCGATTTGACACTTGACGACTGAGGCATCGCCATGGGATTGTTTGACCGTTTCCGCAAGCGCGTTCACGAGGTGGCCGAGGAGACGGACGGCGAGGCCCTCTCCGTTGAGGCCACATCGGAAGAGGCCCAAGCGCTGCTTCAGCAGCCGGATGATGCATCCTTCGAAACTTCAACGCAACCATCGCCTCAAACCGCAGTCGAGGACGACGATGATTGGGATGACGTGGACGAGGAGCCCACGCAAACCTCACCCCAAGAGGACGACGACGATTGGGACACGTGGGATGACGATGAACCCGTGGCCCCCGTTCACCTCACCAAGAAGGAACGGAAATTCCTCGAACGCCAGCAAAAAGAACGCAAGAAGCGAGAGGCCAAGGCCAAGAAGGCGATGAAGAAACGTGGCGCCGTCGACGTGGCTCGCCCGCAAGGTTCCAAGGTGGACCTTTCCATGATGCGAACCACCACCGGCCGCCAGTTGGTTGAGGTGGCACAGGCTCCAAAAGGCTCGAGCCAGAAGGCGGCCATTCAGATGGAAGACGGCCAGTCCGTTGACATCGACCTTGGAGGCGGTGTCGTGTCGGAAGGCGGCCGGGTCATCAAGCCCGGCGAAGCGCTTGACAACCTGCTTGAAGAGTTGGAATGGGTGCTGCTCGAGTCCGACATTTCTTCTCAGGCTTCAAGCGCCATCATCGACAGCCTTCGCAATGCGCTGGTCGGGGCGCGTCTGCGCCGAGGCGCAGAACTCTCCAAAGTGCTGGAAGCCGCCCTCAAGCGTGCCCTTCATGCCTTGCTTCAAGCGGGGTACTGGGACTTTGACGCCACGGTGGACGGCTTCATTGAAGCGGGCGATCTTCCCGTGGTCATCATGCTCGTGGGCGTGAACGGAACGGGCAAAACCACCACGGCGGCCAAAATTGCACAACGCTTGCTCAACAACGGCCGCAGCGTCATCGCAGCGGCCGGCGACACCTTCCGTGCGGGCGCCATTCAGCAACTGGAATCGCATTGCGAGCGATTGGGCATCCGATGCATTTCCAGCCAGCGAGGCGGTGATTCCGCTGCCATCGCTCGGGACGCCATCGATTCGGCCAAAGCCAAGGGGATCGACGTTGTCCTGGTCGATACGGCAGGCCGCATGCAAAACAAGACCAACCTCATGAATGAACTCAACAAGGTCCGGAAGGTCACGAACCCTCACCTGACATTGTTTGTCGGCGATTCGCTTGCCGGTAACGACGCCGTTGAGCAGGCCAAGATGTTTCAGGACATCATGCGCTTTGACGGGGCGGTCTTGACGAAAATGGACACCGACGCCAAAGGCGGCGCCGGGCTTTCCATCGCTTACGCCACCGGACGACCGATTGTGTTCGCTGGGGTTGGCCAGGGCTACGATGATTTGATGCAGTTCAATCCCGACTGGCTGCTCGACCAGTTGTTTGAATGAGGGCGCAGGGAAGAAAAACCCCCTCCGCTGATGGTTCACCATGACGGAGATGTTTGCTGACGAGGATGCGGCTCGGTTTTTCCAAATGGTTCAGATGCTTCAACGCTCAACCTTGCTGCAGATGGGCTACTTGCCCGACCAGTCCGGCACCTATCACTACAACATGGGCGAGGCGCGTGAGGGCATTGAGGTGCTTCGCATGTTTCAGCGAAAAACCGAGGGGAATCTAAGCTCGCAAGAAACGCAGATGCTTCGGGCCGTCATCAGCGAACTTCAGATGCAGTTCACGCAAGCACCCCAGCGAAAGCGAACGCGCGACGAAGAAGAAGCGCAAAGCGACGTGATTCGCGAAACCTTCTCTCAGCCTCAGGACGGGCCTGTCGAAGACCTCTCAACCCCGGTGAAAGGAGAAGAAGAATAGCGGTTGTTTGATGAGTCGGCGCCTGTTGCGTAGGACCGGTAGGCATGGGATTGGTCACCGAAGTTGACGATGCAGCAGCGCCAACGGTGCTCATTGTTGACAACAATCCCATGTCCTCATTGCGACTGTCGAACTTGTTCAAAACGCGCAACTTCAACGTTGAGCTGTGCGAAGACGGCGACCAAGCCGTGGACGAGTACATCCGTCTCGACCCCGAACTGGTGGTGCTTTCGCTGGACATCCCGTCCCTTGACGGCCATCTTGCCGCCCTCGAGATGCGCGAGCACGGTGGCGAGAGTCGCATCGTCTTTGTCGCCCCGGCCCGCATGGCCGACACTGCTCGAAACGCCGCCTACTCTGCTGGCGCCGTTGCTTGGTTGCAAAAGCCGATTTCCGCAGAAAGTTTGGAAGCCGCTTGGTCCACCATCCTGGGAACGATTCCTGAGGCCCCCGGCCTCGACGACCTGGACGAACTCTACCCCGACCGGGTGAGCGTCGAGGAGGACACCGGTCCGATGGTTGCCCCGCTTCCGTTGCCCTTGCCCGGCCAACTCCCTCCGCTCGCTGGATTGCCTGCCTTGGATGCCCTTCCGATGGTGGCCGTGGAACCAGCACCCAGCAAGCCGAAGAAAAGCAAGAAGCGACTGGTTGTTTTGCTGATTCTCGTAGCGGTGGCCGGCGGGATTGGCTACGCGTATCAACAGGGCATGTTGCCGGTCTGAACGTCAAATCAATTTACCAAGCCAGTGATAATTCACCGCGCCATCCCCTGCCCATGAGAGGGGTCTGGTTTGTTCGACTCCTCGTCCTCGCTTTCCTCTCGCTCTCCGTCTATGGCGCCTTGACCTACGATGGAGCAGAACCATCAGCGGAGTCTTCTGAACCCGTTCCTCTGGATGAAACAACGGAGGGCGCCGAACCTGAGAGTTCCGATGCTGCGCCCGCTGACACCGCTCAACCGTTGGATCGGTCAGAGGCCGACGGCACACCAACGCAAGGCCCTGACAGCGTGACCTACCTGCTCGGAGGGCTGGGAGGTCTCCTTTTGCTGCTGGTTTCGGCTATCTTTGTCGAATTCATCGGTGTCATCATGTTGGTAGCGTTGATTGTGCCGATGCTATCGCAGCGCAAAAAACACAAGGAAGACCACCTGAACAGGGGTCGTATTTTAGGCTACATCGAGGCCAATGCAGGCATTCACTTCTCAGCCCTTCGAGACGGTTTGGGGCTTGCCAATGGGGTGACGGCCTACCACACAAACGCCCTCGAACGAGCGGGCAAAATTTTCTCATGGAAAAGCGGCAAACATCGACGGTATGCCTCTTCCATTCTCGACAACGACCAACGCACAACCATTCGAAATCCGTTGTCAGGCACACGCCTTGCCATTTTGGAGGTGCTCGCAGAATCTGGCCAATTGGGGCTCGAAAGCAAAGAACTTCGCAACCGTCTGCAAATCTCCCGACAGTTGCTCAGCCATCATATCAAAGAACTCCATACAACGGCGATGATTGAACCTGCAGAACGTTCGAAAAGAGCGTGGCGAGCATCACCTCAGGGCCGTGAACAACTCCTGCAGAGCCGTGCACTGCACGATGTTCCCTCTGAGTAAAACCAATTTACCAATCGCTTAATACCAAACGGTTGTCGTAAAATTACCATGGAACGAACCCCCCTCGTTGCAATTGGCCTTTGCATGACGATGCTCTTGGCCGGCTGTTTGAACGTCGATCCCGATGTTGAAGTGCCCGATGTGGTGCTTCCTGACGATTGGTCCACCATCACCGCACGAACCGTGGCGAGCCCCCAACTCTTCGCCTACGACGATTGCGACGACCTCGAGGCGTCCCTCAAGCAGTCCATCGAGGAGCAGTATCGCGTTGAACTCCTCCAAGCGGTGGCTGAACAGTACGACTACCGGAACGTGTGGTTTGACGGTGCTGAAATGGCCATGGACGACGGCGCGGTGGCCGACACCAGCACAACTGCTCAGCCACGTACGACGACGCCAACCCGTGTTGAGGGCGAGGATTTCTCGGGTACCAATAACCAGGAAGCCGGCGTTGACGAAGCTGACTTTGTGAAGACCGACGGCTACCACATCTACTACCTTCAGGGGAAGAACCTCCACATCTTCGGCGTTCCTGAATTCGGTGCCATTGAAGCGGCTTCGAACATGACCTTTCCCGACAGCACGCCCGTGGCCATGATGCTGGACGGCGACCAACTCGTGGTCATCTCCACCATGTACCCGTGGGCCATTTCGAACAACCACCCGGTGGCGGACGCCATGGGGTGGGACGACGAATACAACATGTGGCGAAGCAACAGCTTGACGAAATTCACCGTCATTGACATCACCAATCGCAGTCAGCCAGAGGTCGACCGAGAACTTTTCATCGAAGGCTCCTACATCACGGCCCGAGAGGTCAACGGCACCGTTCGAACCGTGACGCACGCTTGGATGAACGTGCCCGGCATGGCTTCTTGGTTGAATTTCCCATCCGGTTATTGGAACCTCGAATACGACGACCCGCTTCGTTTGGAAATCCGAGAGAAACTCGCTTTCCAGCAGATGCAGCGCAACAGCGAGGTCCTGGAACGCTTATCGCTCGAAGATTTGATTCCTCAGGTCTACGAATACAGTAACGGGGAAGTGATCCTTCACACCATGAGCGACAACGCCTGCCGTGAATTCGTGGCGCCAGAAGACAGCGTCGACCGGGGCATCTCCAGCATCTTCTCGCTTGACTTGGCCTCCTCTTCCTTTGACTACGAGGTGGATCACATCGTCGGCACCTACCCGCAGGTCTACGCATCAGCCGATGTTTTGGTGTTGGCAGAATCTTCCTTCTCGGGCTGGTGGTTCTGGGGCAACGACGACATGGACGAAATGACCAACCTCCACACCTTTGACATCAGCGCACCGGATGCTACGCTGTACACCGGTTCGGGGCGCATCGACGGGACGGTTCTGAATCAATTTTCCATCTCCGAGCACGAAGGCGTGCTCCGGGTCGCCACCACCGTTGGCCAGTGGGCGCGCTGGTGGATGGACGACCCCGAACCCATGTCATCCCAACTGGTGACGCTCGTTCGCTCGGTGGACATGGACACCGACCAACAGGTGCTGGTCGAAGCCGGAAAAGTGGACGGCATCGCTCCAGGTGAGCGTATTTGGAGCACTCGTTTTGACGGCGACCGAGCCTACATCGTGACCTTCGAACAGATCGACCCGTTGTGGGTGATCGATGTCGCTGACGAAACCAACCCGACCATTTTGGGTGAACTCAAGGTGCCCGGCGTTTCTACGTACATCCACCCCCTTTCCCGCGACCACTTGCTGACCATCGGGTTTGGTCCGGCCAACGAGGACGGCACGGGGCTTGATTGGGCGGGCACCCAGCTCTCACTGTTTGACATCAGCGACGCCACCGACCCGCAACAGGCGGATGTACTTCGGCTCTCGCCGGTCAGCGTGGAGAACGAATACATGTGGACCTGGTCGTGGTCGGAAGCCACCTACGAACACAAAGCCTTCCAGTACTGGGCGCCCAAATCTCTGCTCGCCGTGCCGCTCTCGACCTACCGCTGGGTCAACACCAACGACGATGGCCGATACGGCTACGGCCATTACGAATACATCACGAAACTGATGCTCGTGGAGGTCAACGAGTCCGACGGCGAACTCAAAGCCTACGGCGAGGTCAACCACTCTTCGCTGTTTGATGCCGACGGGGAGTCGCGCTGGTGGGACGACCGCAACATCCGCCGATCGATTTTCATGGGCGATTTCGTCTATGCGATTTCTTCTGCCGGCGTAACAGCGACCAACCTCTCCACCATGGAGGAATCCGACAGCCTCACCATTCCCTACTCATCACCTTACGACGATTACTACTACGATGACGTGGCCGTCGCTGAAACAGACGATACGGTTGCCGGCGAGGAGCGGGAGCAAGAGGACTCGGCGTCCTCGGGTGAGGTCGGTGGCGAGGACCGGACCGATGAGGCCGGCGAAGAAGGCGACGCCTCCTCCAGTTCGGAAGGCCGCTGAAACCAAAACGGTCGTGCTGGGCATCACCATCCTTCTTGAGGAACGGCGGATTCAGTTGATTCATGCGCACGACGATCGGCCTTGTGGGGTGCGGTCGTTGGGGCACCGTTCACCATGCCACCCTGACGTCGCTGAAACAGCGAGGCCATCTTGACCGTTTGGTGGTCTGCGACATCGACGGTCAGGCGCTCGAGGGCGTTGAAGCGGACGGGCATTACCGATCCATCGAAGACATGCTGGCCGAGGAAGCCCTCAACGGCGTGGCCATCGTCACCCCTCCGGAAACGCACCTCTCGCTGGCTCGCCAGGTCGTGGCTGCTGACCTCCCCGTGTTCATTGAGAAACCATTGGCCTCCCCCGCGGAAGACGAAGCGGCGTTTCTCTCAACACTTCCCGATAACGCCATCGTGATGGTCGGCTATTTGCTTCGCCATCACGCCGGTATGAATCGGATCAAGTCAGCCATCGACGATCACGCCATGAACATCGAAACCATCAGTTATCGGCGCAGAACAACCCGTTCAAAGCCCGAAGGCGCCGACCCGTTGAACACCCTGGCGGTGCACGGCCTTGACACGGCCCGCTATCTCACGGGACACCCGTTGGTCGACATGGGCGTCAAAAAATTGGAGCTGACCGAATCCTCTGCCAACATTTGGCTTGGGACGCCCTCATCCATCATCACCATCGACGTCGCATGGGAAGCCGAAGAAGAACAGCGAACCCTCGCGGTTCAGGGAACGACGAGTGGGGCGGTGCTTGATTTTGGAACGGGCGATGTCGCTTGGTACGCAGGCGCCGGGTTGGATGAGTCGCCTTTGGTTGAACACTTCCCTTCTCAGCCGCTTGAAGAACAATGGCTGAACTTCCTTCATCGCATAGAAGATAGGGTACATGGCATCGTTCCTGAACCGGACCCTCTCCTGGACATTAGCGCGTGGCTGTCCCGGCACTGCCCAACGGAATCGTCTCCACGCTGACCCCTCTTTGCGAGAATTGAAGAACGCCGTGCGCTTGGCCGAAACCATGGGCCTCTCAATGAACACCGTCCAACGCATGCTCGGTGCAAGTTTGGTGGCCAGTTTGGGCGTATGGTTCCTCCAGGGCACCGTGATGGACGCCGTCCTCACCCTCATTGCGCTGTGCGCCCTGACCGGCGTGGTATGGGCGCTTTCGGAGCGAGAATCCACGTTTGCCTACCTGAACCTCAACGGCAGCGGGCCGTGGAACATGTTGGCCGTGCTGGCCACCATCGTGGTCTTTGCACAGGTTTCGATTTCCATTTGGGCGTTCCCCACGGTAGGCGCCTACATCCTTTCCCTGTCGTTCATTGGCTCCTTTTGGGTTACGGGCTACATGATGCAGCCCAACGGCGCTTGATGCGCATTGGAACTTTCTCGCACGTGCGAAGTGTCAAAGGCCTGCGCTGACGACCTGTCGACCGATGCCAACCCACGGTGACCACCCTTCGCTCCCGGACCACCTCGAGTCACTGCTGATGGACGACGTTCACACGGTCTTTCTGAAAGCCGATTGCCCGCCCCGAGTCAAGCGTGGTGCCATCGGCTCCCTCAAACTCGTTGAGGCAGAATCCTCCATCGCCAATTGGGACACCCTAACGCTTGAACAGCTCGAGGAAGACCTGGTTGCTCTGGTGGAAGAGCACCGTCATCGCAGCGATTGTTTTCTCGAAATCGACCGGAAAGGTTGCCGCGTGATTCAACTCGGCGACCTCCGCATCACCTCCGCCTGGCCTCCGTTTTCCGACGCTCGTGAGATCACCGTTGTACGACCGGTGGCGAAACTCAGCCTGGGCGATTACGACCTCGATCAGCGCCTGGTGGACCGACTGCGCAACCACCATCGTGGGGTGTTCATCTGTGGGCGCCCGGGTTCGGGGAAAACCACCCTCGCCCAAGCCATTGCTGAGTACCTCGACACCGATGTAGGGGCGCTGGTCAA
>JBMZXF010000036.1:0-17715 GCA_049627345.1 Candidatus Poseidonia sp.
CCGTTTTGGCGACGAGAAACAAGACCTGCAACCATGACGGCTCCCGGTGCCATGAAAAGAAATCCAACGATGAACGCGAGCAGGATTCCAAACTGAAGGCCTTTGGGATCAGCCCGAAACTCAGCCCAACAGCCGTATCGTCTTGCGGCCAACTTATGCCCGATTTCATGGAGCAAGAAGGCTGGACCAACGCCAATCAACCAGACCGGCATTGAAAGCAGCAAGAACACCAACCACGAAGAGAATCCAAAGAATGAGATTCCAGAGATGCCCCCAACCGCCATGAAACCAAGGGCAAGGGTGAACGCTCCCATGGCCAGGCGGAGGTGCTGTTTTTCCACGTCACTGAAATGCCAAAGTCGACCGGTGTGATGTTTGGGTTTTTCCCACGTGTCTTGGCCCAAAAACTGCATCAGGGCGTTCGAAAAGGCCGAGGAGGTCTCAAAATGAACGGTTCCGTCCGGTGCTTGCCGCTGATGAACACGATGAATTCGGGGCGCTGCACGGGTGTTTCTGAACGGGTCGTCGTCCAGTAGGTCCGCACGTGCGTCCCGTTTCCCCATAGCAAGTCCATGGACGGGTTCACTTTGAATGCTCGTGTCCAAGGATTCATGACCTTGAGGTCCATGCAACACTGAACGCTCATGTCCATGCCCCGCAAAGCCATGCAGGAACTTGGGTTCCAGGCGTGTTGTTTGCGCTGCGACGCGCCGGATGAAGCCGGTACCTCACGTTGTTCGCCGTGCATTCAACATCATCGTTCGGTTCGTGAGGTGATTGCAGCTGCTCCCGCAGACGATCCCTTGTATCAATTGGCCAAGGAATTGATGGCCATGGCGGCCGAGCCGCACCGATACGACCACGACGAGGTGCACGGGGCTTCACTCGTCCAGCAGCAACGCTTGGCCGCAGCCCTCGTCGATGCGCCTGCCAAACCTGACGGTTTGTCGGTCGCTCAACTCTTCGACCAGCAACGATCGGCGTCCAAGGCCAACGCCTTGCGCGACATTGGAAATCGAAACCCATGGAAGGATGCCCCGATGGATGCCAAAGAAGCGCAGGAAATGGCAGAAACCACATGGGCCATTGAAGAGCAGGAAACGGTTCACTACGGTGCAAGAACCGTCCCCAGTCAACCAATTCAACCCGTGGACCGCAGCGAGCGAATCGGTGAAGACACAGCGCTCACCGACCGAGTTCACGCGGCCGCCTCACAATCGAATCTGGACGAGGATACAGCGAAAATTTTCGAGGACATCGAATTCAATCAGCGGCAAGCGAAGCGCAAGGCGTTGAAGTCGGCCATGGACGATGTCAAAACGCTCGTGGACGATGACCTGGAGTTCTGATCACATCACGATGTTGGAGTGGGTTCGCGGTTGAGTGGACGTTTCAAGTGTGTAACTGAACCGCTGCGTGCCCTTGCCCTTGGACTTCTTTCCCAGAAACTCAACGTGGCCCAATTCGCCAATGTTGCTCACGTGCGTTCCAGCACACGGGCACATGTCCACTCGGTCGCCAATCTGTACGATGCGGAGCGACGAAATGCTGGCGGGGAGCAAATCCATGTTGGTGCGGTCGGCGGGCATGATGGCGTTGATCTCGTCTCGGGTCATCACAGCGTCCGACACCTCGAGGCGCTGATCGATGCGGTCGTTGGCAGCAGCGACCAAGTCGCTGAGCATGGTTTCATCAAATGAAATGGGATTGAAGTCGATTCGAGAGCGGTCGGCATGAATTTGATTGCCAACGGTTCGTACCCCATCGAACATTTCGTAGGCCAGTCCACTCATGAGATGTTGAGCGGTGTGCATCCGCATGTGTGCATATCGAGTCGTCCAGTCGATGGTGCCACGCACCTCATCGCCGACCTCGAACTGATGGTCGTCTGCAACGGTGTGCGATACATCGCCTCGCCCACGAACTTCGGAAACTTGCACGTCGCCGTTGGGTCCAGAGAGCACCCCGGTATCCCAATGCTGACCACCACCAAGCGGGTAGAAGAGGGTGCGGTCAAGCACCACGGTGTTGCCGTCGACCGCCGTAATTCGTGCGTCAAACTGCCGTGCATAGGCGGCTTCAATGCTCTCAAGGTAGAGTTTGACCGTCATGGTTGCGGCACGGTTGGGGTGTTGATGAGATTAACCATCGAGATGGTCGTTCACGAGGCGATGGGTTTCGCTTCTTGAAGTGCCAACTGCTGCTTCAATTCACGGAAGGTGATCATGCGACCGTTGACCTCGTCCCAGAGTCGGAGTTGGATGGACTTGAGGCTCTTGAAGAACCGAAGTTCAGGGGCATCCTGGAAGAAGGGGTGCGAATGGTGGCAGCGCTCCAGGTTGTAATTGGGAATACGCGGGTTGAGGTGGTGGATGTGGTGGTAGCCGATGTTTCCGGAGAACCACTGAAGGATCCTTGGAAGGTTGTAGTAGCTGCTTCCGGCCATGGCGGCGGTCGTGTAGTCCCAGTCGTCGCTGGTGGCCCAGTACGTGTCCTCGAACTGGTGTTGGACGTAGAACAGCCAGAGGCCGAAAAGCGAAGCGATGGACATCATGGTCAACTGGATGACGAGCCACGGAAGGAATCCAAAGATCATGCTCATGCCGACGCACCAGCCGACCAACGTGGCGTTCATGACGTACACGGATTGTCGCTCTCGACCTTTCGATTTGGAATGTGAAAAACGCTGCAGAACGATGAACAAGACCAGAGGGCCGAACACGAAGAGGATGATGGGATTTCGAATGAATCGATAACTCAGTTGGAGGCGGCGAGAGCCTGAGACGTATTCCTCAACGGTGAGGGTCCAAATATCGCCGATGCCCCGACGATCGAGGTCGCCGTTCGTGGCGTGATGTCGAGCGTGTTCCCAACTCCACATCCGGTAGGGTGTAAACGTCAGCAGACCGGTGATGAACCCAACAACACTGTTCGCGCGCTTGGATTTGAAAAACGAGCCGTGTCCGCAATCGTGGAAGATAATGAACGTACGAACGAGGAACAAGCCACCGAGCAAAGCGAGCGGAATGCAGTACAGCAGTGAGATGTCTTTGAGGAAGTAGCAAGCCACCCAAATGGCTGCAATGGGAACCAAGGTGTTGATGATTTGCCAAACGGCTTTGCCCACATGCGGCTGTTGGAACTCACCGATCAGTTTTTTCCATTCTTTGTTGGCAGAGGCCGCACTCTTTTGAGACGGTGCTTGTGATTCGTGTGTGAGATTGATGCCCATCTTCATCACCAACGCCGAGGCGTTCTTATCATTGGCTAAGACGTTGAGCATAAGAAAGTGGTGTTTTAATCCACACCAAATGTGCGAATTTAAACGAATTTGGTGAGGAAGTCACGCACCCGTGACATGACGCTGTCAAGCGAAAGTTCTGATTTTTTGGATGGGAGGTGAACACGGCACTGTTCCAAATATCCATGCTGTGGCACCCATGAACTCGCCGTTGACCACCACAATTCTGTCATTCCATCCCCTCGAGCGAGCATCAGATCCGCCCCTGCCGCCACATCAGCCTCTCCAGACAGGACCGTTCCACCAAACCACTCCGTTGTCTCAGGTGATGGAAATTCAGACGGTTGAGACGGTGAGAAATGATGTGATCGACCTCCTGGTGCACCGGTTTGGTCGGACATGAGAA
The DNA here is from genome assembly GCA_049627345.1 of Candidatus Poseidonia sp. Lineage (GTDB taxonomy): Archaea > Thermoplasmatota > Poseidoniia > Poseidoniales > Poseidoniaceae > Poseidonia. The sequence continues at coordinate 3,648 of JBMZXF010000036.1, forward strand.
CAACCCGATCGGCCACCATGTGCGTGGGCGTTGTTCGCTCGGATGACGTCAATTCGAGAACGTACGTGTTGTCATGTTTCGTGCACGATTGAATTCGAGTGCGGGTGAAGAACGAGACGTTTTGACGAGCGGCAACGGCAGCGAAATGTTTCATGACCCAGTCCCATCGACAGCCCCAACCGTCTTCATTTTCCTTTAGTTCGAGGAAAGAAATCTGTTCGTTGGTCAAGTAATGGTGGAGTGTTGACGGGTCGATGATTCGACCTGGGTGCTGAACGGGCAAACCAATTTCAGCTTCAACTTCAATGATTGTGACGTCATGTTGAGAACTTAATTCAATGGAAAGGAGCAGCGCTTCAATCGAGCCACCGATCAGTACGACACGCACAATCATCCCTCAACCGGTGTTATCTCCAATGCAAAAACAGGACAGGATGGGAGACAAAGACGGCAATGCGTACAGTTTGGTTCATCAACGTAAATCATGCGGTTCCTCAGTGTGAGCACCTGCACTGGACACAAGGCAATGCAAGCTCCGCAACCGAAGCAACGATCCTCGTCGACGACGAATTCGTGAGATGGAATTCGTCCCATGACCGGTGGAAGAATTCGTGGTTCATGGACTCTTCGTTCTCCTGTGGAAGAATTCATACGAATTTTTCATATCCCAACGAGGAACGGTGCATCACCCCCTCATTTCCACTGGACGACACATTCTCTGTTCCGTTGACGATCGAAAAATCGGAAGGAGAATCTTGGATCGAAAAAACCCGTGGGATATGTTCGCGAGTAGTTAATCAATATTGGGAATTCCAACCATGAAGAACTGAGATCACCCTGAACAAAAACAACCTCCAGTGGAAACAGAGGGGTGAGACCCACATCTTCATGCAGAACCAGTGACTGGTACGGACATGGTCCTCTACTCACCTGGACGAACCTCAACCTATCCGGATGAACCTCCGGTTTCAGGTCTCCGTTTTCACTATCTTGGTGGTGGAGATGAAGTTGGAAACGTTGGTATTGTTCTTGAGGACGCACAAGGCACACGATTGCTTCTGGACTACGGAATTGCACCAACATCGCCTCCTCGTTATCCGAAGGAAGCACCCGTTGTTCATGATGCTGTGATCACGCATTCCCACATTGACCACCTCGGTATGGCTCCCTGGCTGTGTGCTCATCATCGAACACGACTTCATGGCACCATCATCACGTCAGAACTTTCCGATATGATGTGGCGTGATTGCTACAAAGTGAGTTCCATTGAACGCTACCCGTTAGCTTGGGATAAGCGAGACATTGACACAGCACTGGACTCATGGTACGTCCACGACTTTGGTGTACCGTGGAACCATCACAATTGGAAACTCACGCTGCACCCTGCGGGCCATATTCCGGGTGCTGCCATGCTTCACATCAGTACCCCAGAAACCAGCGTTTTGTTGACCGGTGATTTCGACACCCGTGACTCGTCACTGGTCAGTGGTGCCCAACCCGTCCAAGCAGACATTCTGTTCGTCGAGGGAACGTACGGAGGGCGAGACCACCCACCAAAACAGGAGGAAATTGACCGGTTCATCTCATCTGTAGAAGCGGTCGTGAAACGAGGTGGCACCGTTCTCATTCCGGCCTTTGCCAATGGACGAACCCAAGACGTGGTCATGATGCTCCACGAACATCTCCCAAGGCTTAACGTTCATGTGGATGGGATGGGCAAGCGCGTCGCAAAAACCCACCTCAATCATCCCGAACTTCTCAGAGATGCTTCAGCGCTTGAGCGTGCGTGGCGATGGGCAAAACAGGTTTCGAGTAAATCCGACAAGAAAAAAGCCCTGGCCGCCGATGTGATCGTCACGACATCAGGCATGCTCGAGGGTGGTCCGGCCCTTTGGTACCTCAATCGGCTACGTCACGATCAAAAGAACGCGATTTTCTTCACCGGCTACCAAGCACGTGATACCGGTGGCCGAAACCTCTTGGAAACCGGGACCATCAGCATTTACGGACAACAAGCCCATGTTTCCCTCGACATGGAACAATTTTCCTTCTCAACCCATGCAGGCCATCAGGAAATTCTTGACTTTGCAAAGGCTTGCCAGGCGAAGCACGTCGTTGTGTACCATACCGATCCCAACCACGCCCGGCCGCCACTGGTCGAAGCACTTGCCGAGCAAGGCCACACCGTTCACGAACCGAAAAACGGCGAATCGTACGTGATTGAATAATTAACGCCAATCACCGTTTCATTCCACGTGCAATGTCCGGCGAAGCGAAGTCATTGAATACATCAACACCCAGCGAAGCATTGAGTCCCATGGCTGCAAAACCCCCCGCTAAGAAAAAAGGCAAGCGCAAGCGAAAGATGCGACTGTCTCTGAAGCAGTCGAAAATGAACACGGCCTCGGACAAGTATTCCGATTCGCTGGGTTGGTCAACCGATGTCGGACGAACGTTGGGTGATGCGCCGAAACCGACCGGTCCACAAACCATCAAGGTGCAATGCGAGATGTGCGGTTCAATGTTGAAGATTCCAAAACCAAAGCGTTCTCGTTATTCCGTGTCGTGCACGTATCCTGAATGCGGCCACGTCATGCAGTTTGATTGAAATGCGCTTGGCTTTGGTCGTCTTGACGACCCTTCTCGTACCGCTGTCCGGGTGCGTCGATTCACCAGCTCAGACCGATTCATTTCGTCTCGGGACCACCACGTCCATGCGCGATTCGGGATTGCTTGACATCTTGGTTGCAGACTTTGAGCGACTGCATGACATTGACGTCGAATACGTGGCGGTAGGTACTGGGGCTGCCCTCGAGTTGGGTCGAAACGGTGATGTGGATGCGCTGATCGTCCATGCACCCGATCAGGAAGCTAAATTCATCGAAGAGGGGTATGCCATTGAACGGGTCCCCATCGCTCGCAATGCCTTCGTTCTTCTCGGTCCGGCCACGTGGAACACCTCAATTTTTGAAGCCTTCACGTCCATTCTCGAAGACGAAACATGTTTCATTTCACGCGGCGACAATTCAGGAACCCATGCCAAAGAACAGGCCATTTGGCGACACATCAACCAAACCCAAGGCGTTGAGATGGTCGAGGACTCAAACGGCTACCATCCTCCTGGTGACTGGTACCTTTCCATCGGCCAGGGCATGGGGGCAGCCATCAACATGGCTGATGAGAAGAATTGTGCAACATTTTCAGACCGTGGAACAGCCCTGCAGTTTCAATCAAAAATAGACCTCAAACGGACTGAGTTTACCGATACCATCGCCGACAACCCATACGCCTACTTGGTGATTCAACCGGGAAATGCTTCGGCCGCTCATACCTTTGAATCCTATTTGCTCAATGAAGGACGGAGCCTGATTGCAAACTATACCATCAACGGCGACCACCCTTTTTTCGTGGATTAGGGCGTGTACCATTCACCCTTCAACAGGGATCTTGCAAACGGGTCATCCTCGTCCAGCTTCTGCCCCTCATGGAGCACCAGGATACGGTCCGCCATGCGGTGTGCTTGCGGAATGTTGTGCGTCACCATGACGATGCAAGCGCCCCCATCACGCAATCGCATCAGTTCCTTTTCGATGGTTTGAACGTGGAGCCAGCCGAGGTTCGAAGTGCACTCATCGAGGAGCAGAAGCGATGGCGCAAACGAGAGTTGCCGAGCGAGCACCATGCGTTGCCGCTCTCCACCCGACAAATCCAAGGTTGCTTGCCCTGCCAATTCGCTCAGTTGAAACACATCGCCGTAGCTTCGACCACTCGGTGGTAGCGTAGGGAACAACCGATGCGGGAGCATGAGTTCCGAAGCCACCGACGCCGTCAGCGCCACCGGTTCTTGTTGGACGAAGATGCAGGCGTGAGGCCCGCACGTGACGTCTTCACCCTCCAGGCCGGCCAGTGCTCGCAGCAACGTGGTTTTTCCAGCCCCCGACTCGCCGACGATGGCGGTCAAGGTTCCCGGTGCAAGTTCGACATGGACTTTATCCACGACCGTCCGCCCAGATTTGACGACCGAAATGGTTCGGGTCATCGGTTTCTCGAAGGGCGTCGGTGCAGGCAACGCTTCGCCCTGCAGTTCATCGGTGGTTCGTTTTCGGCGGGTTTGGATCATGGATGCCAACCCGACCAACGCCAGTGAAAGAAGGAGCAACAGCAAACCAAGAACAGCCGCTTGCTCCATGTTGCCCTTGGATGTTTCAAGGACGATGCTCGTGGTCATCACGCGTGTCTTCCCAGCAATGTTTCCACCCACCATGATGACCGCGCCGACCTCGGCAATGGCTCGGCCAAAGGCGATGACGACGGCGTGATACACGCCGTTACTCGCCAGTCGAATCTCCAGCAACAGTCGTTGCCGTTGACCAATACCGAGCGTCGCCAACGTGTCGCTGTAGGCTTTGCCCACACCTTCGAACGCTGTCCACGAACCGCCCCAAACCAACGGCAGAATCAAACACGTCTGCGCGAAGATCATCGCTTCAACGGTGAACAACAAATCCAGCGAACCCAGCGCGCCCGATTTTGAGAACAAGGAGTAGACGAAGACACCCACCACCACCGGCGGCAGACCGTACAGGGCGGTGATCAAGGTCTTCAGTCGATGGAACGATGTTCTCTGCAGTCTCGCACACCATGCGCCCAACGGTACACCGATCAGCATGGCCAGTACCGTTGCTGTTCCACTGGTGAGAAAGGTGGTTTGAACGGCCTGAGAAAGGGACGGACCGTCAACCATGAACGGGCATTGAACCCCCCACCATCATTCTACCGTTGACCCACAATCTCAAGCACAACCCCTCCTTGGAAGGGCCATGGATGGGCGTCCGTACTTCATCACGGTCGAAGAGGCGCAGACCATCGCCTTCCAGACGCCGCCTTCACTGAGCGTCGACACGATCCCCATTGACGCATGCTCCAACCGAGTGCTGGCTGAGGATTTGCCCAGCCAGGTCAACGACCCCCCGTTTGACAATTCGGCCATGGACGGTTTTGCGTGTCAGTTCGAACCCGATGCCACGTACCCGTTGACCCTTGAAATCGTCGGCCTTCAAGCCGCTTCTGGCGTCAACGATACCATCGATGTCAAAGTTGGCCAAGCGGTCCGTATCATGACCGGAGCGCCGATGCCTCCGGGTGCCGATGCCATCCTTCCCATTGAGCGCTGCAAGATTGAAGGCGACCATGTCACCTTCCTGGAAGCGCCCAAGCCACACTTCGTGCGCAAGATGGGTGAGAACCTCAAGGAGGGCACCGCCGCACTGACCAAAGGCATGCAACTGACCCCGTCCCGTATTGGATTGTGTGCCACGATGGGTTACGCTACCGTCCCCGTGTACCGCCGTCTTCGCATCGGCATTGTATCGACCGGAGACGAACTCAAGTCACCGGGCGAGTCGCTAAAACACGGCGAAATTTACGAATCAAATTCGTTTGGCCTCGCAGGCCTCGTTGAGTGGTCCGGCCATGAACCCGTTCGCTTTCCCGCCGTTGCGGATTCCATGGACGCCCTGCGCACGACCCTCAACGAGGCCAAAGCAACGTGCGACCTCATTCTCACCTCAGGCGGTGTCTCAATGGGCGAATTCGATTATGTTCGACGCTTAATGGAAGAAGAAGGCGACATCCACTTTTGGCGGATGAAAATTCGACCGGGGTCGCCTCCGCTGTTTGGCTTGTGGGGCGGCACGCCCCTGTTTGGCCTTCCTGGCAATCCCGTATCGAGTCACGTGGTGTTTCGGATGCTGGTGGCGCCTTACCTCCGTCATGCCCTCGGGAGTGACGGACCGAAAGAGTGGACGGTTCGGGCGAAATTGTGCGATCCGGTCAAGTCGACCAACGATTGTGTCACCCTTCGCCGCGTGACGCTAACTTCGACGGAAGAAGGCATGATGGCCCATCAACCTCGTCACCAAGGTTCGGGGAATTTGGAGAGCCTCGCAAGTGCAAGCGGCTTAACCCTGCTTCAACCCGGTCAATCGGGTGAGGTCGGGGAATGGATTGACGTGTTGGTCTTGTAGGTGATGCATGATGAAGGAAACAGCATCCACGGAAAGCGATCTTCTGGCGGTGCTTCGCTCCATGTTTCCTCAGTCAAGCTCAACCACTCTCCGAAAAATGCTCACCCAAGGGCGCGTCGTCGTCAACGGGGAGGTCGTACATCGAGCGAAATCCGAAGTGGTTGCAGGTGATACCGTGGAAGTCCTTGAGCGCCAGCGCGCGGAAGAGCGCACACCTCCTCCAACCATTGGACCAACCGTTGACCTTGATGTGCTGTACGAAGACGACGCTCTTCTGGTGGTGAACAAACCCCATCGCTTGCTTTCGGTGGCGACGGACCGGCTCGAAATGGACACCCTTCACAGTCGCTGCGTTGATTATCTGAAGCATCAGAACAAGGACGCTTGGTGTTACATCGTCCACCGTCTCGACAAGGACACGTCCGGTGTCATGGTGTTGGCGAAGCACCCCACCGCGAAGCGTGAATTGCAACAACAATTCCACGACCGAGAAGTGCACCGAACCTACCTCGCCGTGGTCGAAAGCGCACCTCACCCTCCATCGGGCACCATCCGAACCTGGTTGATGGAAGACAAGCACTTGAACGTCAAAGCCGTCAATAAAAATCACCCTCAGGGGAAAGAAGCGATTTCTCACTACCACGTGGTGGAATCAAACGAAACATCCAGCCTCGTCGAGGTGTCGATTGAAACCGGCCGTCGCCATCAAATTCGTATGGCCATGCAACATTTGGGGACGCCCGTGGTCGGCGATGAACGGCATGGGGCCTCCACCGATCCTCATCAACGCATCATGCTTCACGCCTCATCGTTGGAGTTTCTTCACCCCGAGAACGACGATCCGGTGCGGTTTGAGGCACCGTTGCCGAAGGTGTTCGGCGTGAGTTGACGAGCCGCTGAACTCAATCGATGTTGAAGGCCATGGCCTCACAATCTGCACAACGGTCAACATGCTCGGTGCCGATGTTATCGACACGGCCACACCGCAAACAACATCGCTGGGCGACAAAAACCGGGTTCGCTCTCGGGGATTCCACAGGCAACAAGATTGGCGTTTGCAATATGAAGGCTTGTTCTTGAATACGGTCTCGCAGTGCCACGGTTTTGATACATTCAATCTCGCTTTACTTTCATCACAAACTCCGACATCACCGCTCGCAAGCAAAAGCACGACTTGAAGAACTGTTGACCGGTCGTTGGAAATGGAGCGTTTGAGATGACAGCGGGCCAAGAAGGTTGGATTGAGGTCAAGGGCGCGCGAACCCACAACCTCAAGGACATCTCGGTCAACCTTCCAAAGGGCAAATTTGTCGTGATTTCGGGCGTTTCTGGTTCGGGAAAATCCAGCCTTGCCTTTGATACCCTGTACGCCGAGGGCCAACGAAGGTACGTTGAGAGCTTGTCCTCGTATGCACGCCAGTTCATCGGTCAGATGAAAAAAGCAGATTGCGATTCCATCGAGGGCCTTTCCCCTGCAATCTCCATCGACCAAAAACAAGGCAGTCACAACCCCCGTTCAACCGTGGCCACGGTCACTGAGATCCAAGACTACCTTCGTTTGCTTTGGGCGAGAATCGGGAAACCGCACTGCCCAACGTGCGGAAAAGAAGTCGCTCGCCGCACCGTTCAGGAGATTGTGGACGACATCTTCTGGCGCATGGAAGCGCACGGCGTCGCCGTATGGTCGCCCGTCGTCCGCGCTCGAAAAGGGACCCACGTGGAACTTTTCCGACAACTGGTGGAGCAGGGCTACCTCAACGGCCGCGTCAACGGCCACGAAACTTCCTTCGAGGAACCGCCCACCCTCGACAAGAATTTCCGTCATGACATCGACGTTCGGATTGATCGTCTACGATGCACCCGCGATCGTAAACAGCGCCTCACCGAGGCGGTCGAATCGGCCCTCCGATTGGGCGGCGGCACCTTGGCCGTTGAGAGCCTCGAAGCACCCAAACCCGATGCCAAACTCAGCACCAACTCCAACGCTCATGCGACCGAACAGGGACAAACCATCGCTTGGTCCGAGGATTTTGCGTGTCCCGATCACGGCGCGTTCATGCCCGAACTCTCCCCTCGTGTCTTTTCATTCAACTCACCCTTGGGTGCTTGTGGGACGTGCCAAGGGTTAGGCGTTCAGCGTCAATTCAACATCGAACTCGTGGTTGATGGAAGCTTGAGCGTCTCCAACGGTTGCGTCATTCCCTGGCGACAGTCGATGTCACCCTCTTGGTACCGTAAGTTGTTGGAATGCACGTGTGAACACTACAACATCTCCACCACCCTCCCCTTTGAGATGCTGGATGAGGACGAGAAGGACATCTTGCTGTACGGTTCGGGCTCCACCGTCATTCACTACGAATTCACTTCCGAAAATGGCTCGCAATACAAGTACAGCAAACCGTGGGAGGGCATCATCCCGCGGCTCGAGAAGACCTACGCCGAAACCACCAGCGAGCGAACACGGAATCGATTGATTGCGTGCATGACGGACTTGGACTGTTCTGCCTGTGCCGGTGAGAAACTGAACCAGGCTGCTCGCTATGTGACGGTGGGTGGTATTCGTCTGCCCGAAGTCAGTCAGTGCTCGGTGCACGATGCATTGGGCTTGGTACGTGCGTGGAATCCCGAAGGCGATGGACCACCGGAAGCGTTTCAGGACCTTCTTGAGACCCTTGATGAGCGAAGCATGTTCATTGGCTCTGAAATCATCAAGGAAATCGAAGGTCGGCTCGGGTTCCTCGATAGCGTTGGATTGGATTACCTCACGTTGGACCGGAAGGCGAACACCCTCTCGGGCGGCGAAAGTCAACGAATTCGTCTGGCCACGCAAATTGGAAGCCGCTTGACCGGCGTCATGTACGTGCTCGATGAGCCCTCCATCGGTCTGCACCAACGCGACAACGACCGTCTGCTTACCACGCTGCGAGAACTCAGCGATTTGGGCAACACCTTGCTCGTGGTTGAGCACGACGAAGACACCCTTCGCCAAGCCGACTGGTTGTGCGACCTCGGTCCCGGGGCAGGCCTCGAAGGCGGCGTGGTCGTGGCCAACGGCACGCCAGAAGAGGTCATGGCCAGCGAAGCGTCCATCACGGGCGCGTACCTCAGCGGGCGCAAATCCATTCCATGGCCCGAGAAGCGGGTGAAGCCCGGCAAGCACCATCTCAAGGTCAAAGGTGCCCGGCACAACAACCTCCAGAACATCGATGTCGCCTTCCCCATTGGCTGCATGACGGCGGTCACCGGCGTGTCAGGCTCAGGGAAATCCTCCTTGGTATCGGGTATTTTGGCGCCTGCTCTCCAACGGGACGTCCACCGAGCGGAAACCCTGCCGGGACGACACACCTCGCTCGAAGGGGTGGAGCACGTGGACAAGGTGATCATCATTGACCAATCACCCATCGGCCGTACGCCACGGTCCAACCCTGCAACCTACACCAAGGTGTTCGACGAAATCCGTTCGCTGTTTGCCAACACAAAACTGTCCAAAGAACGAGGTTACAAACCCGGTCATTTTAGTTTCAATGTCAAAGGTGGTCGGTGCGAGGCCTGCAGCGGGGGAGGGTCCATCAAACTGGAAATGAACTTCCTTCCCGATGTGTGGATCACCTGCGATATTTGTAGCGGGAAACGGTACACTCGAGAATGCCTCGAGGTGGAATGGCGCGGCCGAACCATCCACGACGTTCTGGAGATGCCGGTGGCGGACGCGGTTGAATTCTTCAAGAATCACCGGAAAATCCACCGAACCCTCGAAACCCTTGATGCGGTCGGCTTGGGCTACATTCGTCTTGGCCAACCAGCCACCACCCTTTCTGGCGGCGAAGCACAGCGGGTCAAACTCGCCAGTGAACTGCGACGGATGCCCAACAAGCACACGGTCTACATTCTCGACGAGCCAACCACGGGATTGTCGTTCAGCGACGTTGCAAAACTCATCAGCGTGCTTCACCAACTTCGCGACAAGGGCCACACGATGATCATCATCGAACACCACCTTGACGTGGTCAAATCGTGCGACTGGGTGGTTGACCTTGGTCCGGAGGGCGGCGAACGCGGCGGCCAGGTGATTGCGAAAGGGACGCCAGAAGCGGTGGCGAAGGTGGCTGAGAGCCCAACCGGTCAATTCCTGTCCAAGATGCTGAACCGATGAAGGCGCAGACTACAAAGAGCGCATGCAACATCCTCCGCTTGCCCAACGGGCACGGTGCAGAGCATGCCAGTTACACGTGTGGAAGTGACCCCTCGCAAGGGAGAAGGAATGCGTGATGTGCGCGGGGACGTCGTCCGTCGTCAACTCAAAGCCGACCACGGGATTGACGTGGCCAACGTTCGGTCGATCTGCGGCTACCTCATCAACGGGGAAACGCCCCACGAACGTATCGCTGAGCGCGTGGACGATCTGTTCGCCGACCCGATCATCGAACAGGGCGCAACCAACACCATCTTGTTGACGACCGAGGTGTTTGAGGATGTTCCTGACGCCGTCATCACGGTCGGGTTCAAACCCGGTGTCACCGACAACCCAGGAAAAGCGGCGACCGACGGCTTCCAGACCCTGTTTCCTACGGACAGCGGAGCCAAGATTGCCACCTACCTCACCTATGCGTTCTACGGTCTTCCATCCGAATGCGATGAAGGCTGGCTCGCCGAAACCCTTCACAACAACCTCATCGAGCGAGCCCTTATCGCCAACCGAGACGACTGTCAAGCGAAAGCATGGCCTGAAATCGACTTCCCGACGCCACCTGAACAGGTCTTCATTGAGCCCCAATCCATCAACCTCGAAGTCGACGATGATGCGCTCGAAACCATTTCGAACGAAGGCTTGCTGGCGCTGAACCTCAACGAAATGCACGCCATTCAAGCTCACTATCGCAACGATGCCGTTCGCCAGCAGCGCACGGCCATGGGCATCTCGCCCGATGCCCCGACCGATGTTGAATTGGAGTGCTTGGCGCAGACGTGGAGCGAGCACTGCAAACACAAGATTTTCGCTTCCAAAATTCATCACGTCGACCATGAAACGGGGGAGGACACGGTGGTGGACTCCCTGTTCAAAACGCACATCATGAAACCCACGCACGACATGCAAGAGGACGTTGACTGGTTGCTCTCGGTGTTCCATGACAACTCCGGCGTCATCGCTTGGGACGACACGTGGAGCGTCTGCATGAAGGCGGAAACGCACAATTCCCCCTCGGCCCTTGACCCGTACGGCGGTGCCATGACCGGCATCGTGGGTGTCAACCGTGACATTCTCGGCACGGGCTTGGGCGCCCGACCCATCGCCAACACCGACGTGTTTTGCTTTGGTCCACCCGATTGGGAAGGCGACCTTCCGGAGAACCTCTTCCATCCGTCCCGCGTGCTGCGAGGTGTTCACGCAGGTGTTCGCGTTGGGGGCAACGAATCGGGCATTCCCACCGTGAACGGCGCCATTGTGTTTGACGACCGCTACATCGGGAAACCACTCGTCTACTGCGGAACGGTCGGCATCATGCCTCGTGTTCTCAACGACGGCCGCCCCTCGCACGTCAAAACTCCGGTGGCGGGCGATATTGTGTACATGGTCGGCGGCCGAGTGGGCTACGACGGCATCCACGGCGCCACCTTCTCCTCGCTTGAACTGACCGAAGAATCCCCGTCCAGCGCCGTTCAGATCGGCGACCCCATCACGCAGAAGAAGATGCTCGATATGGTGCTGGAGGCCAGGGACGCTGGCCTCATCACGTGCATCACCGACAACGGAGCCGGCGGGCTGTCCTCATCGATCGGCGAGATGGCCGAGTACACCAACGGCTGCGAGATCGACCTTGCGAAGGTGCCCTTGAAGCAAGCCGGACTGTCCCCTTGGGAGATTCTCGTGTCCGAGAGCCAAGAGCGCATGACCATCGCTGTTCGACCTGAAGACCAAGCAGCTTTCGAAGCCATGGCTGCCCTGCACGAAGTTGAGGCGACGGCGGTGGCGACCTTCACGTCCACCGGCATGTTCCACGTGCGTTACGACGAAGCCACCGTGGCCTACCTTCCCATCGAATTCCTTCATGACGGCGTTCCTCAACTCGAACTCGAATCCGAATGGCGCCCACCACAACTGACACCCTTCAACCCACCGGCATCGGCCGACCACACCTCCCTCTTGGAGGGGATGCTGAAGCGCCCCAACATCGCGAGCAAGGAAACATGGGTGCGTCAGTACGACCACGAAGTGATCGCACAAACGGCGATCAAACCGTTCGTTGGTGTCGAGCGAGACGGCCCGGGTGATGCGGGCGTCATTGCACCGATTCACGGCGACCCTCACGGCCTGGTCATCTCGTGCGGTATTGCACCGAGGTACTCTGACATCGATGCGGGCGCCATGGCTGCGGCATCCATTGACGAGGCCGTTCGAAACGCCGTGTGTGTTGGATTGGACGTTGACAAAATGGCCGGCCTTGACAACTTCTGTTGGCCCGACCCCATCGAATCTGCGAAAACACCCGACGGCCGCTTCAAACTGGCCCAACTCGTGCGTGCCAATCGAGAACTGGAACGCGTGTGCCGTGCTTACCGCTTGCCGTGCGTGAGCGGGAAAGATTCGATGAAGAACGACTACGGCTCGGGCCCAGAGAAAATTTCGATTCCACCCACGTTGCTGTTTTCCCTGTTTGGCGACCACCCCGACGTTCGTCAAACAGCCACGAGTGACTTCAAATCAATCGGTGACCGAATCTACCTCGTCGGTACGTCGAATCAAGAGTTGGGAGCTTCTGAACTTGCGTTCATGATGACCGAGGCCGGTCAAACCGATGGCATCGGAGGACAGGTGCCACAACTTCCCCAACCTGAGCAAAACTTGGCCATGTACCGGTCTCTTTCGACCGCCATCCGTGCGGGTCTCGTTCGCACCGCTCATGACTGCAGCGAGGGAGGGCTGGCCGTTGCGCTTGCAGAAATGTGCATTGGCGGACGCCTCGGCGCCTCGGTGGACATCGACGGTACGGGAGAGGGCGATGTTTGGGGTCGCCTTTGGGGAGAGTCCCTCGGACGCTTTGTCGTGGCGGTGTCCCCAGACAATGAGGCGGCATTCCTCGCCGCCATGAAGGGTCACCCGATCACGGTCCTTGGGACCGTGGACGATACAGAACAACTTTGCATCACGGACGGTGATGACCCGCTGGTGAAGATGAACGTTGATGCCATGGCAACGGCGTGGAAAGGCACGCTCGATTTGACGGGAGGGATGGCATGATGACGCCCCGAGTCGCCGTTCTGTTTGGTTTTGGTATCAACTGCGACCACGAGACCAAGGCCGTGTTCGAGTTGGTTGGAGCCGAGGCCGATCGCGTCCACGTGAATCGGTTTGTTTCAGGTGACGCCGACCTTGAATCGTACCATATTTTGGCCGTTCCCGGTGGATTCTCGTTTGGGGATCACCTCGGCAGCGGCCGGCTGATGGGCAATCGCATGCGATTTGCCATGCGAGATGCGCTCATGGCGTTCGTCGATGCGGGCAAACCCATCATCGGGATCTGCAACGGGTTCCAGGTGCTGGTCAAGACGGGGCTTCTCCCCGGTCCGGAAGCGGGGCTTTCTCCGGACTTTGTCCAACGAGGAAGTCTGACGCTGAACGACAGCGGACGGTACGAGGACCGATGGGTTACGTTGGAATTTGACCCAGAGAGCCCTTGCATTTGGACAAAGGGCATGACACGAATGGAATGCCCTGTTCGCCACGGTGAAGGAAAGTACGTGATGCCAACGTCTGCAGACCTCGATCGGTTGGCTGAGTACCACCAGTTGACGGTGCGCTACGTTGACCCGTCCACCGCTGCAGGTGAAGGGATAACGGACGAACCACTGCCTTACCCCGTGAGTCCCAACGGAAGCATGCGGAACATTGCTGGAATTTGTGACTCAACTGGCTTGGTCTTTGGACTCATGCCGCACCCCGAAGCGATCTACGCTCGATGGCTTCATCCAACACACACTCGCCACAACGCAGATCACGCAGGCGGGGCGCTTGATGGATGGGAAGGTGAAGGCCTTCAGATGTT
>JBMZXF010000037.1:0-17649 GCA_049627345.1 Candidatus Poseidonia sp.
CGCGCTCGAAGGACGAACTCACGGGCCTGTTGCCTGGTGAGTACCACCTCTCGCTCTACGTGGAGGACGCTCGTGGAAATTCGGTTGAACAACACGTCAACATCACCATTCAATCCAGCCTACCGTCCCTTGACCGGGATTCGCTCAGCCTGAGTTCAGAGACGTTCATCCAAAACGAACTCAACGTGCTCACCGTCCGTGTTGCCCTGAGCGACCCCGACGGCACGACCGACGACGTTCGCGTCAACATCACCCTCGGCATCCAGCAGTGGGAAGCCAACCTCAGCGATGAGGACGGCGACGGCGTATGGGAAGGCACGCTTGAATGGCGCCCCGAAACGACCGGCCGTCCGCTGCTCAAGGTGGTGGCCAAGGACGGCGAGGGCGATCAGGCCAACATTGACTTCATGTCTCGAAATTTGGTGGTCGAAGCCCCGGAAGATGACATGCGGGGTCTGCTCCTGGCCGGCGCAGCGCTCGCTTTGGTGTCCGTGGCGGGGCTCGTGGCCTTCATGATGGCACGCCGCCGCCGAGCCCTCGAAGACATCGACTTGCTGACGTCTTGGGACGCGTTCAAGGCACCTGCTCAAGAGGCGACGGGTGGCCAAAAATCCGTGCCTGCGCTGGAAGGAAACGCCATGGATGGAACCGACGAGGTGCAGGCTGAACTGGAAACAGAACTCGACCTCGACTTGGAGTGAGTTACTCACTTCTTCTGTTCGGGGAGGTCGCCGTTGTCAGAGTCCGGATTGCTGTCCAAGCCACCCCACGGCGTGCGTGTTCGGTGAAGGCCAAACCGACGAGCGAAGAGGAATTTCAGGTTCTTCCACCCGTCGCCCCAGGTATGAATTTCGGCTTCACCAACACGGGGTCGGTAGGGGACGGAGATTTCGATGGCTTTCTTTTTGCCGAGGTGGCGGCGGGCGAGGATTTTGATCTCCTCACTGAGCGGCATGCCGTCGTTGGTGGGGCGCATTTTTTCGTTGTCAAACACGGACTTGCGGAACACCCACATGCCCGTTTGTGAGTCTTTGATGCCGTACCAGAACAGCATGCGGGCGGTAAAGGAGAGCACCCAGTTGCCAAAGCCGTGCAGGCCCGACATGGACCCGTCTTCGGCCAGGGACAAACGGTCGCAGGTGATGAAATCCAAGTCATCGTCCAGCAGGCGCTTGACGAGTTCGGGCACCAATTCAGCAGGGTAGGTGCAATCGGCGTCCATGGTGACGATGATGTCGTTCTTGGCGACATCGAAGCCTGTTCGGTAAGCACGTCCGTAGCCCTTTCGGGGTTCCAGATGGACGCGAATGCCCTTCTCAAGCGCAATTTCTCGGGTGCGGTCGGACGAGTTGCCGTCCACGATCATGATTTCGAGGTCCTCGCACCAGCCACGGGGGATGGCGTCGATGGTAGGGCCGAGGGCCTCCTCCTCGTTTCGGGTTGGCAAAATCACCGTGACGGAGACGGGTAAGACATCGCCCATGGCCAACCGACCCGAGGATTGACCTTCAAAGGTTTGGCTGGAAGCGTGCTTCTCGCCGTTCACCGGTCAATGACATTCAAATGCAGGCCCTTCATGGTGCTTTCAATGCACATCGCCATGGTCTCGGGCGAGTATCCCCCTCGATGGGGGGGCATCGGCTCCGTGGTCTACCACCTCGCCGGTCATTTGGCCCAGCGAGGCCACGACGTGACCATCATCACGCGAACGCACAAACAGCCGACCCCACAACAACCTGGCGTGAGCGTGCTCCAAGTCCCCTGGCTGAAGGCGCCCATGGCGTTCACGCGGTCCTACGGGAAACACGCCTTGACCGAACTTCGCCGGCTTCATCAGGTCAAACCGGTGGACGTCGTCCACACCCTGCTGCCTTTGGTCAGTTGGACCGCCAAGGAATACCTCTGGGTGGAGGAGCACATCGCACCGGTGGTGTCGGCGCTCAACGGAAGTTGGATCGGCGAGCGCGAGGGCATGAAACTCGCTGCCAAGCACAACGAAGCAGCCACGTGGAAGAACCCCAACGACCTCGCCATTTTGCTCACCGGTGGCTACTACGCCAAGTACGAACAAGCGGGCATGGAACATTCGAGCGTCTCGGTGGCCATTTCAGAATCCACTCGTCGTGAATTCGAGCAGTGGTACCGCCCGCCCGAGGATTGGTACTGCGAGACCGTGCTGTACGGGGTGGACCACAAGGTGTTCCGCCCCATGAATCACGACCATGAGGAGGAACAACTGGCGTACGAGGCGCTTCGCACGTCCTACGATGCCGCCGATGAAGCGGCGTTGTGTGGCCGGCCCGACACGGCCACACCGCTCTTGCTGGCCGTGGGTCGCTTGGTGGCGCGCAAAGGCCACCGAACCCTGCTTCGTTCCATGCCGTCCATTCTCAAGCAGCACCCTGGGGCCCGACTGGTCATCATTGGGCGAGGTCATATGCGGAAGACGCTCATGCGCCAAGCCAAACGCTTGGGCATCGCTCATGCCGTTCACATCCAGCCGGGCATGAGTTTTGATCAGTTGGCCCTGCACTTCCGGGCAGCCGATGTGGTCGTCTACCCGTCCTACTACGAAGGTCAAGGCTTGATTCCGCTGGAGGCTTTGGCCAGCGGAACACCGGTGGTCACCGTGGACCAACCGCCGTTGACCGAGATGATCGACGAAACGGTGGGCGGCCTCTTTGCGTGCGGCGACCACGAGGACTTGGCGAGGGCCGTCAACCACTGCCTCGACCATCCTGATGAACGCACGAAACAGATGCGACGCGGTCGTCAACGCGTCCTTGACCGCTTCACGTACGAGCACAACGCTGAGGCCTACGAACGCATCTACGCTTCGCTCCTTGACGAGTGACCGCTCCCGTAAGGTTCTCATTGGGGTGGATGGACGAGCCCCCATGCAAGGACGCGCCGTCTTCCTCTCCGTGCTGGTCATCACCCTCTCGCTTTCGGGTTGTTTTGGCGAGGAAGCGGTCGTAGCGACCCCGGAACCAGAGGTGAAGGAGCAACCTCGTATTTTCGTCACGGACCGGTACGGCCAGTCCATTGACATGTCACCGCTCGAGATGACGTTCCAGTTCAGCGATGTCGGAGAGACGGGGAAAGAACCCAGCATTGGCATCACCTCCAGCGGTTGCATCTTCTTCATCGCGATGGAGAAGGTCATGCGTTCGTGCGATGGGGGGCAGACCTGGGATGAGACCCAAGACCCCGTGATGTGTTCGCCCACCACCAGCGACCCCTACGGTTGGGTTGATCCGATCACCGATCGCGTGTTCGGCGTCCAGATGATTGGACTTGAGACCTCGTGGATATGCTGGAGCGATGATGACGGTGAAACGTGGATGGGCAACCCCCACGATTCGGGCACCACGCCGCTCAACGACCACATCAAACTCGCCAGCGGTCCGTGGACGGACAGCGGCTACGGGGCGCTGGGCCAGTTCACGGGCAGTTTCTACGAGACCGCAGTGTACTATTGCTACAACAAGCTCGCCGGCATTTTCTGTTTCACCAGTTTCGATGGTGGTGCGAGCTTCGAAGCTGGAGGACAAATCATCGGTCTGGCCACCACGAACGGCGGGCTGCACGGTGCGATATCCACCGCCCCCGACGGTACGGTCTACGTCACCCCGCGCGTGGCCACCCCCACCGTTATCGTGTCAAAGGACAACGGGTTCTCGTGGTTTGAGCGCTACATGGGCGAGGACGCGGGAACCCCGAACCCCCGCAAGAATTCTGAAGTCTCCACCGACAGTGCCTCCAACGCCTATCACGTGTGGACGGGCGCCGACGAAGGCATCTACATGTCCCGTTCCATGGACTCAGGCGAGACGTGGGAGCAAGAGAGCATTCGGATCTCACCGGTTGAAGTGATTTCCTCCGTCTTCCCTCAAACCGATGCTGGCGACCCCGGGCGCATCGCCATCACCTATCTGGGAAGCGAGAACTCGGAGATGCTGAACCAGTCGGACATCGACGGTAACCCGTGGAACGGCAACGCCCACTACGCACCCAACAACGCCACCTACCATCTCTACATCACCTACAGCCTCAACGCCCTCGACGACGAACCGGTCTTCCATACCTATCGAGTCACCGACGACCCTGTTCAGGTGGGCTCCATTTGCCTGAACTCCGGCGACTGCCGAGACATCGGGGGGTCAAACCGAAACCTGTTGGACTTCAACGACCTTCACATCGATCGTGAAGGGCGTGTCTACGTCGCCTTTGCCGATGGATGCACGGGCGAGTGCGCCAACAGCGAGAACGCTACCGCCGCCGATTCCCGAGACGGGCGCGGTTCGGTGTACTACCTTGCTGATGGTCCCAGTCTGATCGAGGAGTTCGGTCGCTTGATGCCGCTCATCGACGAGTGACCGACTCAAGCGAACAAGCGTGCACGAAGTTTTCGCAAGCTGAGGCGGACGCCGAGTAAGCCCTTGCGCAGGGCTGAGAGTTTGACCGGTTGGGTGAACACATCGCCGGAGCGACGAACAATTTCGTGGAGAATGGACGTGTAGGCGTCCGCCATGATTTCAGGTTGAACCCGTGCTCTTCCGTCGAGGTAGCCGAAGAGGTGGTTGGCGGAACTCTGGTGTCGCTTGATGACCTCGACGTATTCAACGACGAAGCCTTTCCACGCTAGGGTTTCAGCAATGGCTTCGTTTTCCAGCATCTCAAGCGTGATGTCGTGAGAAGCCAGCACCTCGAGCGGGAGGTAAATTCGGCCTCGTTCCATGTCTTCGTTGATGTCTCGGAGCACGTTGATGAGTTGCATTTGGATGCCGAGGTCGATGGCGTGGAGGCGAGCAGCCCGGTCTTCGTAGCCGTAAATCTCGATGAGGATGAGCCCCACGGCGGAGGCCACTTTGTAGCAGTAGGAGCGAAGTTCGTCCCAGGTTTGGTTGCGGACAGGATAGAGGTCGTCTTCCATGCCCTCGATGACGGTTTCAAAGTCAGCGAGTTTGATGGGGTAGCGGTTGAAGACGTCCTGCAAGGCAATGAAAATGGGGTGGTCGTCGTTGGTCAAGGTCTGTGCTTCGGCCTGTTGAAGTTTCAATCGAATGTCGACCAGTGCCATCATACGGCGACGGTGTTCTTCGGGGGAGAGGGACGGCTCGGCGCCAGCATGGAGTTCGTTCACCACCGCTTGCCTGGCTTCGGTCGCCTCGCGAAGGGCTTGCGTCTCGAGGATGGTGGGCTCTTCGTCACCGTCCACGATGTCGTCCACCCAACGGCACAGGGCATAGACGGCGTGAACGGCTCGTCGCTTGTCGGGTTGGAGAGCGCTGAACGAGGAGTAGAAGGTGGTGGATGCATTTCTGCACACCGTTTCGCAAAACGAGTAAGCCTCCTCAAGGCGAAGATGTTCCATGGTCACCACTCAAGCAGATGATGGTGTTCCGCTGGACGGTTCTTTTGAGGTTTTGTTGAGCGCCGCCCTGCCTTGCTTGGAGCGCTTTCGGCTTTCGAACCAGGTGTCAACGCCGTTCCAATCGGGGATGATGCCCAGGCTGTCGAGCAGGAGTTTGCTGCTGATGCGAGCGGACTCGTAGATGACCGGCAGGCCGCTACCGGGGTGGGTGCCGCCGCCGACGAGGTAGAGGTTGTTGATCTCGTCAAACTGGTTCTTTGGTCGACGCCACAGCATCTGGTCGAGGCCGTGAGCGAGGTTGAACACAGCGCCACGGTAGCAGTGGTCGCCCCAGTCTTCGGGTGTGATGATCATCTCGGTGACGATATGGTCGCGCAGGCCTTCGAAGCCGAGTTTGGTCTCAATTTGCTCAAGCACACGGTCTCGGTAGGCGTCCTTTTCCTTCGACCAATCGATGTTCTCGTGAATGTGGGAGACCGGGACGAGGGCGTAGACGGTTGAGCAACCTTCGGGGGCGAGGCTGGGGTCGACCACACAGGCGTTTTGGACGTAGACCGACGGGTCGTCCCACGTCAATTTGTGGTGCTTCTCAATGTCTTCGAGGTTCTGCTCGTAGTTGGCCGAAGCGTAGATTTGGTGGTGGGGGAGGTCCTCGTAGGTCTTGTCGATGCCCAGGTAGACCATGAAGGTCGAGCAGGAATACTTCTTGCCTTCGAGTTTCTTGTTGTTCCACTTCTTTCGCACCTTGTCGGGGAAGAGTTGGGTCATGCCGTTGGCAAAGTCAGCGTTCATGACGACCTTATCAGCAAAGAACTCGCCTTTGCCGGTGCGAACGCCCTTGATGGTCTTCCCGTCCATGATAACCGATTCGACGGCTTCGTTCATTCGGAAGGTCACGCCGAGGTCCTTGGCGATGGTGGCCATTCGCTCGCTGACGCTGCCGAGGCCGCCGATGGGGTGGAAGATACCGTATTCGTATTCGAGGAAGGCGAGCATCGTGAACAGGCTGGGGCAGTTGAACGGCGACATGCCGAGGTACTTCGTCTGGAAGGACATCGCCAGCATCAGTCGGTCATCGTCGAAGAGCTTCATGAGGTCCTTGGCGACCGAACGCTGGGGCCGCAAGACACCGGCCACACGCATGGCTCGCTTGGAGAGCAGGTCGCTTGGGCCGTACCAGGGCTCTTGAAGGCAGGCCTTGGACTTCTCAAGTTTGAGTCGGTTGTCGGCCACGTAGCGGCGGAAAGCGTTGGCGTTGTTGTCGCCGGAGAGTTCCCGGATGCGCTCGGTCATTTGGTCGAGGTCGCTGGTGCAGTCGAGTTGACCACCTTGTCCGAAAATAAGGCGGTAGTTGAGGTCGAGTTTGTGGAGGTTGAGTTCCTCGTGAGCGTCAAGACCGATCGCTTTGAAGATGTCCTCGATCACTTCGGGATAGTGGAAAAACGTGGGTCCAAGGTCAAATTTGAACCCGTCACGGTCGAACACCTTGTTGCGTCCGCCGACCGCACTGGAGCGTTCAAACACGGTCACGTCAACACCGGACTTGGCGAGGAGGAGTGCTGAGGCCAAGCCGCCGGGACCCGCACCGATGATAGCCACTTTTGGTTGAGAACTTCCAGTCATGGCTCTTGCTGTTGGCCTGAGCATATAAATGGCGGTTTTTGTTCATAAAAAATTTATGAAAAATAACACTTTATCTTCCGGTCTTGATGATGGAATTCGGGTCAATGAGGACGGAGAATTCGTCCAAGTACGGGCCCATCGAACTGATGAGGTCGACGTTCGGGTGGCCTTTGAGCACCATGCCGTCCATGTACATCAACGAGCGAATGATCGGAAACGCTTCCTCTCCAAAGGCGCAGCCTGCCAGGACCGCTGCTTTCACCGTCTTCATCATCTGCTCGGTGAGCGAAACTTCACTCACGGAGGTGCCCACGAAGCCGTCGTACAGTTCGTTCATGGAGTCGTAATAGGTCTGCAGCGTATCTCCGGTCGGGCGAACGGCGGCCATGGTCAACATGGCGTCAAAGGCGTTCTTGAGTTCGCCCTTGGCGAGGAAGTAGAAGAAGCCAAACAACGCATTTCGGACGTGCTGGGGGGCGTTGCAGATGGCACCGGTGTCGATGAAGAAGAAATTGCCCTGGTCGTCCATCATGGCGTTTCCGGGGTGAAGGTCGCCGTGGAAGGTGCCCAACCCGAACATGAAGGCGCCGTGGATTCGGAAGAGCTCGAGCATATCGGGCCACGTCAAGCTTCCCGCCTCGAGGTGGTCCTCCAGCGTTGGATGGGTGACTTCTTCCATGACGAGAACGCGCTCGTTGGACAGATGTTCCCACATGGTCGGAAACTTCAGCTTCGGCATCTGGAAATGCTCCTCAATCGCCTTCGCCTTGGAAATGAGTTGGTTGCGCCCGTCGATTTCATTGAGCAGGTTCAGCTCCCTGAGGGTGTAGTCCTCGATGTGGGCGAGCAGTCCAATTGGATTCCCTACCTTTCGCAGCCTGGGGTTGAAGAAGAGCCCCATTCGAATCCACCGCTTCATCCGCTGGACATCTCGCTTGAAGGCGTCCTCAAAATCGGATTTGATGACCTTCACCACCACCTTGGTGCCGTCCTTGAGCACACCACGGTGGATTTGGCCGATGCTTGCGGCAGCAAACGGTTTCATGTCAAGGTGCTCGAAGTGGTCGAGGAATCCATCGGGCGCAAAGCGGTCGAGGAGGCGCTGAGAGTCTTCCTCTGGAATGGTGGCGGCCCGGCTGTAGAGTTGTTGGAGTTCGATGCATCGGTCGGGGTCGATCAAATCGGGACGAAGGGCGAAGATTTGGCCAAGTTTGACCGCCAGCAACCCCATCGATTGGATGGCGTCGATGTCAACGGGTTTTTTCCCTTTGATTTGACGGAAGAACCGGAGGAACGTGCCGAGTTTCATGCGAATCACCCGCTTCAGTCGTTGAGTTCGATCGTGCCGAGTTCGTGCCGGTGGATGAGGTAGCGCCAGAGGTCGTCCTTGTCGCCACTCCCTTCGACGCGTTGAATGACGACGTTGGCTTCTTTTGCAAACCGCGTGGAAAGGGCGCCCTCAATGATGCCGTCGTCCATTTCCCACATGGGCAAGGCGTCAGGGTCGTCAACGGGTGGATGGTTGAGGCCCACAACGACGTGGAATTGGGGGTCCACGTCGTACTGGAGCAGGCCGAGCCCGGCGTGCTCCCACCAGTCCATCATCTCGTCAAGGAACTCGATGTCGTTCTCTATAGAACGAAGGGAAAAGGCGATTTCTTGGCCGACTCGGTTCCCAATTTGTCGCAACATGCGGCTGATGTCAATCCCCAGCACCTTGAGGTTGGAGAGTTTCCCCTCGGTGAGCCGACTGCGAGCTTCGTTGACTTCGTGGCCGGCAGCAAAGAAGGCCTCCGGGTCAAAAGGCGTGTCTTCTTCCGGGAGTTGCCCGTCAAAACCGAGGGCGACGGAGACGTTCTTCAGGAACGAACCTTCACCGATGGTGAGTCGGAGCGGGTCGTTGATTTGGTTCTCCGTGAATCGAGCACGGGCGGTCGCCAGTGGAACGGCTCCTTCCCAGATGGCGTCGATGAGGTGGAGGTGCGCCTGCGAAAACGGGCCCGATTCGATGATCAGCGCTGCGTCTTCTTTCCCACGACCCACGGGGTTGTCCTCGATGTTGAGATACTGGATGACTTCGGATTGGTCTTGGACAAAACCGAGTGAATCAAGTTCGTCCGAATGCCGAACGTCGATGGCCTTGTCGAGTTGGTCGAAGAAACGCAGGGTGCGTCCGTCCAAGTGGGTGATGATTTGCACCACAACGCCCCGAACGGCGGCCGTGTTAACGGCTTCAAGGGCATCAGGGCTGCGGCAGAGGTGAAGAATTCCAAATTGACCCAACAAGAGAATAAGCCGCTCTTCGGCATCGTTGGCCATTTTTTGCAGTCGGTTGTAGATGTGACTTCGCTCCTTGAGCACGGCGAACCGCGGGTCATCGATATCACGGCGCTGCTTCTCGTAGGAAGCATCGGTTTCAGTGATGCCTTTGGAGAGTTCATCAAACCCTTCCACAAGCCGGTCGAGTTGTTGTTTTCTCGACTGGATGATGTGCTCCATCGCCTCGTTGATGCGAAGGCTGGAGAACAACATGGGGCGGTCAGCGGTGGCGGTCACGATGCCCATTTCCTGAAGGCGAGAAAGACTGTTGTAGGCATCAAGCCGTGTCGTGTTCAGTTCCTTGGCCAACTCAGAGGCTTTCATTTTCGGACGGGACCCGAGGATCATGATGGACCGCACTTCACGCTCGTTGAGGCCAGCCTCGAGGAGCAACTCGTCCCACATCAGCCGTCACCCCGGACTTGGGAGATGTCGGCCAGGATTTTGGCAACGTGGCGCCGTGGGCGGAACAGCCAGTCGTAAACGTACTGAATGGTGTTGTCGGGGCCGATGAGGAATGAGGATTTTGTTGGAAATTGGCCCAAGTGAACGGGGACGTTGAACATCTTTCCAACCACGCGCTCGGGATCGGCGAGAAGCGGGAACGGAAGGTCGCCAAGGTTGCTCTTGAAACCCGCCAGTTCTTCGGCGGTGCCCGGGCCGATACCGACGATGGAACAGCCGACGGAGGCGAACAAATCATGTTGCTCCTTGAAGGTCAAACATCCTCGCTTGCAGGTAGGAGAATTGTTCCTCGAATAGAAGAAAATGATACGCCAAGTCCCATCCAGCGTCGCGCTGTCAAAGGTTTCGCCGTGCTCGTTTTCAAGCACGAAGCGGGGGGCGTCTTGTCCGACGATGTTGGTGCGCATGATGATCACTCAGTTTGGGAGCAAGTGCCCCATCCTTGCGCTCTTTGTTCTCATGTACGACCGGTTGTGGGCGCACTGCCCAACAATGATGGGGACGCGGTTAACCACGTTGATGCCGTGCTCGAGGAGCTGGTTGCGCTTGTCAGGGTTGTTGGTGACGAGCTCAATCGAAGATACGCCCATGCTGTACAGCATCTCTGCGGCAAAGTCGTACTTGCGAGCATCGCCCGGCAGGCCCAGTGCAAGGTTGGCATCGAGGGTGTCAAGGCCGGTGTCCTGGAGGGCGTAGGCCTGCATTTTCGAGTACAATCCAATGCCACGACCTTCTTGCCGCATGTAAGCGATGGCACCGTGGCCACGTTCCTGAATGGCCTTCATGGAGGCTTGGAGTTGTGGCCCGCAATCGCAGCGCAGCGAACCAAAGGCGTCGCCGGTGAGACATTCCGAATGGATGCGGATCATCGGCGTGCCTTCTGACAAGTCGCCAATGTACAGCAAAGCGTGTTCCTTGCCGTCCAAGGGGTCTCGGAAGGCCCGAATTCGAAATTCACCGTGGGCCGTTGGCAACACAGCGTCCGCCTCGGGGGCGCTTTGTTTATGACGAAAATGAGCAACTTCCATGTTACAAAATTTACCGAGTTTGTATATAAACACTCGTCTTTTTCTTACAGGGAGTCAAACTGCGTTTGATATACTGGTTCTAAGAAATATGAATTGATGGCCAGCCTGCTTTGTGATTTAGGCGTGGCCGCACGGGTCATCCGAGAGGGAAAAATCCTTCTCGTCCAAGAAGCATCAGGGCCCCATCAAGGAAAGTGGGGGTTCCCCAAAGGCAGGGTGGACCCCGGCGAGAGCCCGGAGGCGGCGGCGCTCAGGGAATTGGCGGAAGAATCCGGTCATGACGGCCATGTGCTGGGTCTTGCTGGTGTGCGAACGGCATTGAGGAAAGGCCAACCAGCCGTCTTTTTGTGCTACGACGTGCAAGTCAACACCGAGGTCGACCACCACACGAGCGAAGAGATTTCCAACACAGCGTGGTGCTCGCTGACAGATTGCTCCGGGCTTGAATGGGTCTCCGAGACCATGCACCAACTGGCCGTTGACGGGCTCACGCGCAGAAGCCTGATGCCTAACCATGCGGGGCTGACGGCCCGCTCCAACCCTTACGCCGTCTACCGGACGAGCAAGACGGAACAACTTCACCGGGGTGGCTCCTCATGATTCCGAGCAGCCGCCTCAAGATTCACGGCGCCCCCAACGAACAGGGCGAAGTCGTGGTCTATTGGATGACGGCCGCACGACGAGGTCAATGGAACCA
This sequence comes from Candidatus Poseidonia sp., assembly GCA_049627345.1. Classification (GTDB taxonomy): domain Archaea; phylum Thermoplasmatota; class Poseidoniia; order Poseidoniales; family Poseidoniaceae; genus Poseidonia. The sequence continues at coordinate 11,510 of JBMZXF010000037.1, forward strand.
TGCCCTCCAGCACGCCATCGACCTCGCGAAGCAGCACAACCTGCCGCTGGTCGTCATCGAGTGCCTGGCCCTTCAGCACCGCTGGGCAAACGACCGAATTTCCACGTTCGTTCTCCAGGGCATGGTGGACAACCGAACGGCGTTTGAGGGAACGGGCGTGACCTACATTCCCTACGTCGAAACCAAGCGAAAAGAGGCGGCGGGCCTGCTCAAAGGGTGGCTTGACCATGCCCGTGCGTGCGTCATTGACGACTACCCGACCTACTACCCAAAGCACGTGCTCAACGTCGCTCTTTCCGTGATTCCCTGCGAGATCCACGTCGTGGATTCCAACGGCTTCATGGCGATGCGCGCCCAAGGCCGCGATTTCTCGACGGCCTATTCACTGCGACGCCACCTTCACAAAACCATCCGGGAGCACATGCACGAATTCCCACAGCGTCGACCACTGGAAGCTGCTGAAGCCCTCCCGCAGATCGACCCTGCCGTGGTGAACGCCATCTTCGCACAAACCGACACCCCCATCACGCCCTACGAATTTCTCTGGCGAGTGTCCGAAGGTGGGGACATCGGAAGGGAAGCCCTCTCCACCCTGGCGATTGACCACGATGTGCAACCTGTTGTGGGCAAGAAAGGGGGCTACGTCGAAGGTCGCCGACGATGGAGGGAATTCTTTGCCGAACGTCTTCAAACCTATCACGAAAAGCGAAACGAGCCTCAGGAGCGTGGAGCAAGCGGACTTTCACCGTGGCTACATTACGGCCACATCAGCGTCCACGCCATCCTTCATGACATCTTCACCCATCACCGCTGGGATGTCAGCATGGTCAACGCTCCCAACGACGGACGTCGCCAAGGTTGGTGGGGTCTGCCGGAACCCGTCGAAGCCTTCCTCGACCAAATCATTACTTGGCGAGACATCGGCTTCATTCACTGTGCCATGGTGGAAAACCACGCAGAATACGACTCCCTCCCCGAATGGGCCAAGGCCACCCTCGCCGAGCACGAAGACGATGAACGCCCTCACTTGTACACGTTTGAGGAACTTGAAAACGCCACCACCCACGACCCGCTGTGGAACGCAGCCCAACATCAACTCCGACAGGAGGGCATCATCCACAATTATCTCCGTATGCTGTGGGGCAAGAAAATCCTGGAATGGTCGCCTGACCCACAAACAGCCATGGATTGGATGATCGCCCTCAACGACCGCTGGGCCCTCGACGGCCGAGACCCCAACTCCTACACCGGCATCGGCTGGGTCATGGGCAAGTTTGACCGAGGATGGACCGAGCGTGCCGTCTACGGAAAGGTGCGGTGCATGACCAGCGCCTCGACCGCTCGGAAGTTCAAGACCAAGGGCTACGTTGAGAAGTACACGGCGCCCAGCGATTCGTCCAAGGTGCTGGGGTCTGGGCCCTCGTTTTACTCAGCCCACCAATGAGGTAGTAGCATGCCAACCTACGCTCACGTCGCAGGCTACGATGCCCCCGTGGAAGATGTGTGGGCCTGGTACGATAGTCCGGGGGCGTTCCGACGTATCATGCCCGAATGGGAAGGCATTCGTCCCCTTGAAGCCGGCCGGCTGGTGGACAACGCCACCACCCGGTTCCGTGTGTCGCTCGGACCGCTTCGACCGATGTGGGTCGCTCGCCACTACGGCGTTGTCCAGGGTGAAGTCTTCAACGACGTGATGGAAAAGGGACCCTTTGGCAAGTGGGACCATGAGCACCGCTTCGTATCAACCGGCGCAACCTCCAGTGAAATTCACGACACGATTCAGTGGAAGCTCCCTCTCCATCCGCTGACCTTCTGGACGGCCCCGTTCACGGTGAAGGGTCGGATGGATCAGATGTTTGCCTATCGAACCGTGCGCGTCCAAGAAGACCTCAAACGCATCGCCATGTACGCCGACCGTCCCAAACAACGCGTGCTCGTCAGCGGCTCAACCGGCCTGATCGGGATGCAACTCTGTGCCTTCCTCCAAGCGGCTGGCCACGATGTGGTTCGCCTTGTACGACCATCCACCACGCTTCCTCCCGACGCCACCGACCAGCCCTGTGTGGTGTGGAACGACCAAACCGGCGAGGTGCTGGAGGGCAGCATGGAAGGGTTCGACACCGTCATCCACCTGGCGGGTGCGGGCATTGGCGACAAGCGCTGGAATGCCAAGCGCAAGGCGCTGATTGAAACAAGTCGCACGGTACCCACCGAGCAACTCGTTCGATTGTTCACCCGCCTTTCCAACCCCCCAACCACGCTCCTTTGCGGGTCCGCCATCGGGTTCTACGGCAACCGTGGCGACGAGATTTTGGACGAGACCTCCGCCGCTGGAGACAATTTCCTCGCTAAAACCTGCATCGCTTGGGAGGCGGCGGGTGCAGCGGCCAGCGAGGCCGGCATTCGAACGGTTTGGATGCGCACGGGCATCGTCACCACGCCCATGGGCGGTGCCTTGCAGAAACTTCTCTTGCCAACGCTGATGGGCGCCGGTGGCCCAGCGGGTGGTGGTCGCCAGTATTACTCGTGGATTTCAATGGACGACCAGATTTACGCCACCTATCACTTGATGATGACACCGGAATGCGAGGGCGTCTACAACTTGACCGCCCCCGAACCGGTCACGCAGAAGGACTATGCCAAGGTCCTCGGGAAGGTCTTGCGACGCCCTGCCTTCGCTCCAGCTCCGGGCTTCGCCCTCAAACTGATGTTCGGGGAATTGGCTCAAGCCCTTGTCCTCGACGGCCAGCGAGTGCTTCCAAAACGCCTGCAGGAAAGCGGCTATGTCTTCCGCCATGAACGATTGGAGCCTTGTCTGCGTCAGTGCTTGGGCAAGCAGAAACTGCGTTAAGTTCGCCGTCACCCCGTAGGGGTGCTTTTGATAATCCGTTTGCACATGCCTCGGCATGGCCGGTCGAGTTGCCATCCTTCTCGTCCTCGGCCTCGCGCTGCTCCACATGCCGCTGGCGAGTGCGGATAACGACCCTGCCAGCGCCAACGGGTTGACCGATGGTGTATCCTCGAGCGGGTACGTGTGCGATCCCAACGGGTGTTCGCCAACCGACAAACGGGACTATTGGAAAATTCAAGGAAAAATGGGCGACATCGTCCAAGTGACCTTTTCTGGCAGCATGAGCAATCCAGCATGGTGGTGCCCCGGTGACGGGTGGGAAGGGACGTTCACGATGGGTTCTGTCACTCAAAACGTGGATGACGGTTCGCCGACCGCTACCCTCTCAACCACCCTTTCAACGGCGGGTGAGATCCTCATCAAGGTGGAAGGCAAAGACTCCTGGTGCAACGACGGCTTTGACTACACGCTCACGCCATCCATTGACAAGACCAACCGTGATTCGGATGAAGACGGGTTCGTCGACACCGAAGACGACTGCACCAACCTGGTCGGGGCCTCCACCAACGACCGCAAAGGCTGCACGGATTCCGACGGCGATGGTTGGTCCGACCCCGACAGCGGGTGGGGCGTCCAAAACGGCGCAGATGCCTTTGCAAGTGAATCCTCACAATGGTTGGACTCCGATAACGACGGCTACGGTGACAACCTCGATGGCTACCAGGGCGACCACTGCCAGTTCAGCCGAGGCTACTCCTCGTCCGACCGGTTTGGTTGCGTTGATTCCGACGGCGATTCCTACTCCGACCCCGACCCCGGTGGATTGAACGGCTACGAAGCTTGGTTCGCCCATCCCGTCGGCCAAGCGGACGCTTTTGCTTACGATGCCTCGCAGTGGAACGACACGGACGAGGACGGCTACGGTGACAACTGGGACGACCCCTCCCTCAACACCACTCGGGCGGTATGGGGCATCGGTCAATTCGTGGACAACGCCACCCAACCCGATGCTTGTCCGTTCATTCGTGGCGGTTCCTTCTCTGACCGTTTCGGTTGCGTTGACACCGACATGGACACGTATTCGGACGGCGATGAGAACTGGACCATCGACAACGGTTCGGACGCGTTCCCACTCGAACCGACGCAGTGGTTGGACACGGACCGGGACGGTTGGGGCGACAACCAAACCGTCGGTGCACAGCGCATCGACGACTTCCCGTTCAACCCGACGCAGTGGCGGGACACCGACCGAGACGGCTGGGGCGACAACCAAACCTACGGTGCGACGCAAGTGGACGATTTCCCCTTCGTACCCTCCCAGTACAGGGACACCGACGGTGATGGCTACGGTGACAATTTGACCGGCTTTGAGGGCGATGTCTGCATGCTTTCAACACCTGAGGAAGTGGATTCAGGGTGGATCAGCCGCTACGACCGCCTCGGCTGTCGGGACGTCGACAAAGACGGCTTTTCCGACCCCACCGAGTTGTGGACGGCGCATCCGGGTGGATTTGCTGATGCCTTCCCCGACGACCCCTCTCAGTGGCACGACACCGATGACGACGGCTATGGCGACAACCTCGAGTACTTCGACGGCCAAACATGGCGCTCTTCCTACAGGCCTGACGGCTGTCGCACAACACAGGGTGAGTCCACCTTCGATCGCTGGGGCTGTCCTGACGCTGACGGCGACGGATGGTCCGACCCCACCTCGACATGGTTGGCCAGCCCGGGCGGCTCGGGCGATGCATGGCCCGAAGACCCCACGCAATGGCACGACACCGATGGCGACGGGCGTGGCGACAACCCACGAGGAACCACGGCCGATGTCTGTCCTTCTATAGCAGGAACTTCGGTTGGTCCGTCCTCGGGTGGCGACCGTTGGGGTTGCAAAGACACGGACGGCGACGGCTGGTCAGATTTGGGCGATGCGTTCATTCACGAGCCAACCCAGTGGCGCGATTCCGACGGTGATGGATACGGGGACAGCATGGACGGACATCAGGGCGATGCATGCCCTGAAACCCGCGGGACCTCACTCCTCGACCGCTTGGGTTGCCGGGACACCGACGGTGATGGATGGTCCGACCCGACCGAGTCTTGGGCAGCTCATCCGTTTGGCTTGGCCGACGCCTTCCCCACGGAGGCGCTGCAGTGGATGGACAGCGACCAAGACGGCTTCGGAGACCTCCCGTTGGGTGCGTTCCGAGACGATTGCCCCAACCAAGCCGGTTCTTCCGAGCGCGATCTCCAAGGGTGTCCCGACCAGAACGGGGACGGATGGTCGGACGAGTACGGCGAATTTGCAGCAGCCATCGCCATCATGGGCGAGGACCCTGCTGCCTCATGGCTCACGTACGCCGTCATGGGGGCTGGCTTCCTGCTGGGTGCCTTGGGGGCGTTGGTGGTGAAAGGGTCGCGACGTCGTAAGGACCTGCTCGAGCAACTGATTCAAGACAAGGAAACCGAACTCATGAACTCACCTGGCATGGGCGAACCGGTTCCAGCCCTCATTCCGCTCGATCAACTGCCGCCGTTGCCCGAGCCTCAAGGAGGTGAACACGATGGCTGAGAACCGAGGGCGTGCGTTGGTGTTGGCCGTGATGATGGCCGCCTTGTTGCTTCCTCTTGGTTCGGTGAGTGCGGAAGGAACGACGCAAGAACGACTTGAAGCCGAGGGTTTGACCGTCTTGGCCTTGCGAAACGACACCATTGATTCAGATCAGGACGGGGAGATCGATGCCGTGCGCGTGGTCGTCATTCTCAATTCCACAGCAGCCTCGAACGAACTCATCGTCAAACTGCGAGGATTGCACAAAGAACGAGAGGTGCTCGAAACCCAGGAAGTCGCCTTTTCCGGTCAAACCAACATTACCGTCGTGTACGATGCGTGGTCAAAAGGTGAACATGACCTTCGCTTGGACTTCCTTGATGCCAACGGTGAATTCATCGCTTCCTCGCCTCTTCCAACCTTCATGCTCACGCCAGCACTCCAGGTGCCTCGTGTTCAATTGGCCCTCAACGCAGGCGACTCCCTTCAGACCGGTGAGTTATGTGAAATCACGCGTACCTTTGCCGATGAAACGGGACCTCGCTACGGTGAGACCGGCGTGCGAACCTTCACCGGAGCGCCCTTTAGCGTCCTGGATTCGCATGAAACGCTTGACTGTGCTTCTTGGCCAGCGGGCGATTACGAGTTGAAAGAAACCTATCGCAACGGCTTGGGTCAAACGGCTGAGAGCACCTTGAATTTCACCATCCAAAACCGTCCAGCGCCAGCGTTCAACCT
>JBMZXF010000038.1:0-17223 GCA_049627345.1 Candidatus Poseidonia sp.
CTGTGTACGAATACTTTTCTTCCGCACAAAAAGCGCTCTAAACTGCCCATAATTGAAACACGCTTCGTGTCCTTTCTCAGAGTTCAACTGGGCTACATTCTTCTACGACCGGCGCTCAGTGGTAGGTATGGGCCTTCTGGACCAAGCCGATTGGGGCGTTTTCAAGCAGAAGGACACGTGGCAGGCGTTCGCTATCGCCGTTGTGATGTTCGGGGCGATTTCCTTCGCTGCCCTCTCGATGTTCGACAGCATGGACGAGTTGTTCCAGTCCGACGCGGAACCCGCGCCCATTCCCAACCTGGTCTACGAATCACTCAACCGCAGCGATGTAGAGGCGGGCTACGTGAATGAAACCGGGTGGTTCAACCTCAACGACCACCGTGGCAGTGTGATCATACTCGACTTGATGGCACGAGACTGCAGCAACTGTCACCTCGTTCAGGAGCACATCGAAAACGAGATGGAAGACTGGCAAGCCACGGCTGCAGCCAACAACAAGTCCCTCAAAATCTTCGCTTACGGTGCATGGTACGGCGAATCCGTGGAGTACCTCAGCGAAAGCGGCGGCGAGTACACCGTCCCCCTCTATCCAACGGGCTTTGGCTCCACCGAATCCGCCATCCTCGAGGACGGCTCAACAGCCGACCCCGTTCGTTTGTTCACGACGGGCGGTACAGGCCAAATTCCCGTCGTGCTCATTCTCGACGAGGAAGGCTACATCATTGCCCAACAGGCGACCGGAACGCCCATTGACGGCTGGGAAAAATTCGACGGCATCCTTGAAACCGCTTTGACCGAAGACATCGCCGAGACTTTCGATTCCCGCATCGGATGGGAAGAGCCTGAAACCTCGTTCACCGCTGTCTTTGCCCTCGGCCTCATTCTCTCCATCCTCGTTTACTTCTCGCCGTGTGCTTTCCCGGTGCTGCCTGGATTCATCTCGTACTACCTTTCCCTCGGGGCTCGAGAAGACGAACTCATCGCAGAAGGGAAACTCAAGACCGGCATGCCGAGTTCGTTCAACATCGGTGTGTTGTCAGGACTCGGCATGTGGACGTTCTTCGGCATCATCGGTATCGTGGCCTTGCTGATGGGTGAGGCCTTTGCCAGCTCGGGCATCATTCACTACATCGCCATCTTCATCGCTTTGCTCCTCGTTGTGCTCGGCTCGATGATGCTGTTGGGCATCACCTCGCACGTCATGGGCTTCGTCCAGAACCTCGTCGACAAGTACAGCACCACCGAGGCCGACGAAACGTTCACGCCACGACGCAACATGTACCTCTACGGCATCGGCTACGCCGCAGCATCGATTGACTGCACGGCCGCCGCCGTGTTGCCGTTTGTCATCTTCCTCAGCACGCTCGGAACAACCGCCATCGGGTTCGGCATCGCTGGACTCATGGTCGGTTTGCTCATTTTGATGATCGCCGTCACCATGCTCGTGGGTATGGGCCGCCAAGTGATGATCAACTTCCTTCGACGAGCCACCGGCCACATCAAGATGATCGGCTCGTGGATGATGATCATGGCCGGTGTCGGCCTGACGATTTACCTCACCAACGCCGAGGCCGTCAACGCCCTGTTCAGTTGAGAGCGGGGCGTATCCACCAGCGCCACATGACCGCACAGATGGCAATGGAGATTAGGCCATCGAACACATAGTGTTGTTTGATGAGGACCGTTGACGCCACGAGTGATGCACAGGCCGTCCAAGAGAACACAGACAGCAAGGGCGACCAGCGGTCCCGTCGCTTGAGGGCATAACGAACGAAGAGAACGACAAGGACGCTCTGCATCACGTGGAGGCTGGGCCAGGCGTTGTAGGGTGCATCGGCCTTGTGCATCTCGTCCATCAATGCCCCAAAGAGGCCTTCAGCCCCGACGGCCTGCGAGCGAAGTCGAATTTCCGATGGGAAGGCAAGAAACGCTAGGAAGGCCAGCCACGTGAGGGCCAGCATACGTTGGAAGAAGAGCATCCCCTGCTTGCGAACCGATTCATGGGCTCCAATCCAAGCGGCAATGGGGAAGTAGAGGTAGAAGGAGTAGTAGGGAATCACGAACGACGGCACGTAGGGGATCTCCCAGTCAAAGGGGAAGGAGACTTCGATGACGGTGGTGCCCCGCCACGCCGAGAGGCGGTTGATGAGCACGTACGGCAGCGCTCCAAGCAGCAGGAACACCGTCAACAGAAACCCCGCATAGTGTGGCCGACTCCATTCGAGGCGTTGCGGCCACCATCGGTCGAGGACGGGCCAGTCATTCTTCACCATCGTTGCCGTCCTCGTTGGCTTGTCCCACCAAGTCCTTCCATTCAATGATGCGGTCGGAGAGAACCTTGGCTTCCTCACGGTCGTGGGTCACATGGACGGTGGTGATCGCTCGCTCTTTGAGGTGGGTCCGCGTCATGGTCGCCAGTGCCATTCGGCGCTCAACGTCCACCGAAGCAAACGGCTCATCGAGCAGCATCACCTTGGGCTCCTGGAGTAAGGCTCGACCAAAGGCCACCCGTTGTGCTTCACCTCCCGAGAGACCTGCCGTCCCTCGATGGTTGAAACCATCGAGACCAACGGCGTTCAGAACGGCGTCCACCTTCACTGACAATGCCTTCTTGGGGATGGTGTTTCCCGCCCCCAGGGCGATGTTTTGGCCTACGTTCAGGTGGGGGTACAACACGGGTTGCTGAAACAGCATCGTGATGTCGGGGACGATGGTGTCGGGCGGCACCGGGTTTCCGCCGAGGCGACGGTTGCCCTGTTCGAGGCGTTCAAGACCACAGCAAGCCCTGAGCAAGGTGGTTTTCCCGCAACCGCTGGGTCCGAGAATCGACACGATTTCGCCATCTTCAACTGTCAGGTTCAATCCGTCAAAGACCGTCCAGTCTCCCAGGCGAACCGTTCCGTTACGCAGTTCAAACATCATGTCGGGTCCTCCAGGCACGTGCGCGCTCGTTGATGGCCAGAACCAGCAGGGTTACCACCATCAAGATGGTGGCGAGGGCCATGGCGGTGGGAAACACATAGGGGTCAAATTTCGGGCGTGAGGCGACTTGGTCCACCATGATGGACAACGAATCCCATGAACCGACGCGAACGATGAGGAACGTGGCACCAAACTCACCCAGGGAGAAGGCAAGACAAAGCGAGGCCGCCATGGTCGCAGGCACCACCAAAAACGATCCACGAGAGTGCCACCAAAACGCCAGCGGTTTCATGGAAAGCAGCGATGCCTGTTCGGCAAACACCGGATCGATGCGTTCGATGGCCGGCACCATCAGTCGAATGACAAAGGGCAGCACGAGCATAATGTGCGGCACCACCGGGAGGTAAGGGAACGAGAACATCTCCGGGAACCAACGAAGGATACCCGCTACCATGCCAAGACCCACCATCACGGCCGACATGGACAGCGGAAGCATGCACAGTGAGTCCAACACGCCCGCTGTTTTCCTTCGGCCTTGCTGGCGCAGCGCCACCAAACAAGAGGCGACGGCATAACCGAGTGGCAGAGCAATCACCACCGTAAAGCCGGCGTAATTGAGCGAGTTCGTCAATGCATCCATCAACGGCACCGTTGAGAAATCACCGCTCCAAGCACGCCGCCAACCTTCCAGCGTCCACTGTGTGCCGGGTCCTGATGGCCCCGTCGAACGGACCCGAAAGGAAGCAAGAACCACCGATACAAGCGGTGCGAGGAGTAAGACGAGCGTCCCGTTGACAAACCACGACATCGCTTGTGTGGGCGGGCCGTGGCGCTCTCGGTTCATGGATTCGTGATGGAGGGCGAGGACCTGGCTGTGGCGGCGTTCAAATCGGCCCGCCATGATGAGCATCATCAGCATCAGCAGCATTTGGCAGGTCGCGATGGCCAACACCGCCAAACTTGTTTCAACTTGGTACCCCGCAATGCCTGCAGAACCGCCGACTTCACCCAGCAAGGACTCCATCGTGTTGGACGACGGTGCGAGGTACTTGACAAGGGCAAACGACGTGAAGCTGAAGAAAAACGTGTACGTGGCCGCAACCAACGTCGCGGGTCCGAGCACCGGCAGCCACAGGTGTTGGAGACGCCCTGTGCGCGACTGTCCTGCAGGTAGGAGGGCCAGTTGTTCTTCCCATGCCGGGTCGAGTTGGGCCACCACCGGCTCAACAAAACGCACCACCAGCGAGAGATTGAACCAAACGTGGGCGACGACCAAGGCCACAAAATGACCTGGGTGAGCCCAGCCGGTGGTGGAAGCGACCCACCCGACCAGTCCGGTTTCACCCCGCATGTCCAGTCCCAAGCGGTAAACAAGTCCGTCCGGCGAAAGCAGAGCGAGAAACCCGACGGCAGCCACGATGGGGGGCGTTACGAACGGAAGAAACAGCAGGGCACGTTTCAAACGAAGGTTTCGCCACTGGTATCGACCGAAACCCCAAGCGATGGGTAATCCAAGTCCGACCGTGACCACGGTTGACACAAAGGCTTCCATCACTGAGAATCGCAGGGCTTCCATCGCACCCGGTTGCTGATGAACGGTGAACAACGCTTGGACGGGTGAGATGCCGGTGACGGCCCACAAACGAAGGAGAGCCAACGTGATTGGAAACAAGCCAAGGGAGATCACCAACACAACGGCCAACCAATGGGTCACGGGGATGCGACCGGTTCGCATCACCGAATGGGCGGCCATGGTCGACGCCTCACTGCGTGGCTTCCTTCCAGTCGGAGAGCCATGCTTCCATTTCATCGGCGATGCGCTCGTTGGAAATATCAGCGTTCAGCGTGGGCGTGTCCGTGTGGTAGGCGTAGCCGTCAGTTTCCGGCCATGTAGCGTTGACCAAGACCGACTGCATGAGGTTGTTTTCCGGCATGTTTCGGTTGACCTCTTCGGAGAGCAGGTAAGCGATGAACGCGTTGGCTGCTTCGATCTCCGTCCCGCCGTTGATGACGCCCGCATATTCTACCTGGTGGAAAGAGGAGCGTGGCAGCGTGAGGGACGTGGATTTGGTCCAGTTTCCGCTGTAAAAGGCCTCAACGCCAGGAGAGTGGCAGTATGAAACCGTCATCGCAGCATCACCGAGGTGCCCCTCCACCCATTCGCCGTAGCCACCGCTGTAGTGGATTTCGTAGGCTTCGGTCCAGCCGCTGGTGAAGATGGCCCCGTTGTCCGCCATGGCCTTCCACCAATCAAAAGCGTCCGTCGTGTTGTCCTCATCGTTTTCGAAATAATCGATGGTCGCCGACATGAAGGCCCGTCCGGGGGAGGAGGTGACCGGTGAGGGGAAGGCGGTGAGCCCGTTCCACTCAGGTTGGGTGAGGTTCCACAGAGAGGTAGGCACCGTGAGGTTGGTGCCGTCCACCCGGGTTTCGTCGTAGTTCAGACAAACATCCCCTCGGTCAAAGGGCAAGGCAAGCGGGCCGCTGTAGGGGTCGAGCGCCGTTTCAGAAATCCCTGAGACGTTGGCTTCGTGGGCCTGAAGAAGGCAAAAGTTGAGCGCTGTTTGGAGGTAGGTGTTGTCAAGCCCGATGGCTAAATCGGCTTGTTGTGCCTGCTGGGTTTGCAGCAATTGTTCGAGGATACCACCGGAATCATCGGTTCGAATCATCTCGATTTCATACCCTGATTTATTGGTGAATTCGGAGAGCATGTCGTCGGAAAAGGCGGCAATGTCGTAGGTCAAAATGCGGAGTTTGCCGTCCGATGCTCGTCCTGGTTCAAGCACCACGCATTCGCCCGTCTCGTCGGCGACGATGGGCTCAATTCGTTCAAGGCACCCTGTGAGGGGGGTCGTCAGCACCAAAAGGATGGTTAGCAGTAGTGTTTTTTTCATGCAGGTCACTCCGTGTTCATTGCATCGATAATGGCGTGTGCCCTGTCAACAAGGTCCATGGGGTTGGGTCCGAGAATGTAAAGGGAGGGCTCCCAACCAAACGCACCCTCATCCAACACAATGTCGAGCCGCCCTTGGTGCGGCTGGAGGTTGCCCTTGCTGGCATAACCAAGCCGGTAATCGAGTTCGTCGGAGATGTAGTTGATGTCACCTTGGTCCACCATGCCGTCAAGGGTTGGCGGTCGAAGGTTGAGGATCGCCGTTTTTTCTCCGTCAACGGCCTTGGCCTGAATGAGCATCTTCGCAAGGTGGCTCGAGGCTCCGAATTCGGGCGTTTCGTGCCGGCGGAGAACGCCGTCAACCAAGGTCATTCGACCAGGATAGGCTGCGACTTCGTCAATGTCACTCGCCTCTGGCAGGCACGTTGCGATGTTCATGCCCACGGCCGGCATGTACGGCTTGAGACGGCGCAAGTCAAGGCGCCCCGTTGCCCAATCCAGGCGACGAATCAACGCCTTGGAGGATTGGTCCTCATCAAGGTCCATGCCGGTGAGGGTTTTGTCGTAGCGAAGGGCTTGGCCGCCGCCGAATTGAAGCTCAAACACCAACCGTTGCCGGACGACCATGGCCTCAGGGCCATGCTGCGCCATGGAGACCGAGAGTTCCTTTGCCCAACCGTCGATCATGACCTCGTCGGCCGTGGCTCCCAGTTCAACGACGGGTTTACTGATGTGTCGAGAAACGGTGCTCTGCGTTGATCCCGTGGCCTTCGCGATTTGCATTTGCGTCCAGCCTTGTGATCTGAGTTCCTTGCTCAGTTGTTGCAACAAGCGGTCCAACCATCGACCTCCGATGTGCCCCAGCATGTCCCCTCCTGTGGTGGGGATTTATTCAATCTTGCTGGTAAATTATGCATGATGAATCGTGGTTTCGTTGATTTTGAAGCACTTTCGATCCAAATCACACGATAAATTCCTGTGAAAAGGATGCAAAATTTGACATGCTTTGAACACCACTTCCCTGTCGGTTGAGGTGAGAAGAAACTCTGCCATTTCCACAATTTCCATCTCATTTTTGCCGCTCTATCTCTTTTTTATTCAAGATGGGTTAACCAAATGCAATCTTCATTCATTCTCGCCCTTCAGGGCTGCAATGGATGAAAAAGTCAAGAAAACGGGACCGAACCGATTCATTCCCCACCATACACATACTCATAAGCGACCCGCGGAGAGTAAGAACCGAGGGACATGGAAACAGCGGCGTTCATCGACGAAGTCGCTCAGCGCCTCGTGGCCTACATCGTTTCCAAAGACACCGAAGGGCGCGTGAATCCAGCGGCCAGCCTGAGCACGATGCGGAAGACGCTGGACGTTCAACTTCCCTTGGAGGGACACGGTCTCAATGCTGTGCTCGATGACTTGGACACCTTCATTTCGAACAGTGTCAAGACCCACCGTTCGGAGTTCATGAACCCGCTCTGGGGTGGACTGTCTCTGCCGGCCTTTGCCGGTGAAGTGGTTGCCTCGCTGACAAACAATTCGATGTACACCTACGAACTCTCTCCCATCGCCACTGTTATCGAGCAGACCATTCTGAAGCGAATGTCTCAGATGGTCGGTTTCCCTGATGGCTTTGGTACCTTCACCACCGGTGGCTCGAACGGCAACATGCTCGGCATGTTGTGCGCCAGGGAGCACTTGCTCTCAGGTTCTACGAAGCGTGGATTTGACGGGCGGTCAACCGTGATTTTCGTTTCCGCTGAGGCCCACTACTCCGTGCTCATGGCCGCCAATGTGATCGGTATTGGTCATCAAAACATCATCAAGGTCCAGTGCGATGAGGACGGCCGCATGCGACCTGACCGCCTCGAGGAAGAAATCGCCTTCGCTCGGCAGGAAGGCATGCGCCCGCTGTGTGTCGTGGCGACGGCCGCCACCACCGTTCGGGGTGCGTACGATGACATCGACGCCCTCGCAACCATCGCCCACCGTGAAGGGCTGTGGTTGCACGTCGATGCCGCTTGGGGCGGGACCTGCCTGTTTTCAACCGAACACCGACGCCTCATGGACGGTGTGGACAAGGCTGACAGCGTTTGCTGGGACGCCCACAAGATGATGGGAGTTCCGTTGATTTGCAGTGCGTTTCTCATCAAAGACCCGCTCGTGCTTCGTCGCCTCTGCGACCACACCAACGTGGCTCACTACTTGTTCCACAGCGATGCTGAGTTGGACGACCTGGGCCGCTATTCGTTGCAGTGTGCTCGGCGCAACGATGCGCTCAAACTCTGGCTTGAATGGCGAGCACGGGGTGACGCTGGCTGGGCCGAGATGGTCGACACCAGAATGGCCGACGCAGATTACCTTCAGGCGTGCATCGAAGACCATCCCTCTCTCGAAATGATGTCGAGTCGGATGTGGACCAACGTCTGTTTCCGATACCTGAGCGACCGCAACGAGGTGGACTTGAACGAGCTCAACACCGAAATCCGAAACCGTTTGATCAAAGAAGGGTCCTTCATGGTCAGTCGCTCCAACATCGGTGAAGACGTGGTGATCCGCATGGTGGTGGTCAATCAGAGCGTTGACCGCAACACGCTTGACCGCTTTCTTGAGCGTGTGATTCACCACGGCGAGGAAATCCTCCGAGGTCTTCCTGCTGCCAATTGAACGGCAAACGGATGTTTATTGAGCCGAGCGTTCGAGCAGACTGCATGAGCGACCAGCCCCCGGTGCGAACCGCCCTGTACGATGAACACCTTGCCCTGAACGGCAACATGGTGGATTTTCACGGATTTGAACTCCCGATTTGGTATTCCAACATCAAGGAGGAGCACCTCGCTACAAGGTCAGGTGCCGGTTTGTTCGATGTCTCCCACATGGGTTCGTTCCGGTTCACCGGTGTGGACGTCCGAGCGTGGTTGGAAAGCATCGCAACCCAGCGCGTCACCTCCATCCAGCCGCCACGCTGCGCTTACACGCATTTCCTCGACGAGGATGGCTTTCTCATTGACGACATGATTTTCGCCGTGGTGAGCGAGACTGAAATTTTGGGTGTACCGAACGCCTCCATGATCGACGTCATGTGGGCGTGGTTCAGCAAGCACCTTCCCGGCGATGGCTCGGTGAAGATGGAAAACCTCTCTGATGAAACCGCCATCATGGCACTGCAGGGGCCACATGCAAAGGCCATTCTCGACGCAGCCTTTGGCGAAGGCCAACATGTTGCTCGATTCAAATGGCGAACACTGACGGAGAATTCGCTTGGCACGACCGGCTGGATTCAAGGAACGGGGTACACCGGTGAAGCGGGCTACGAAATTTTCGTCCCCAACGAAACGGCCCCGTCCGTATGGCGTGCCCTCGTTGAACACGGAGCCACGCCGGTCGGCTTGGGTGCCCGAGACACCTTGCGATTGGAGAAAGGCTACCTGTTGTCTGGCGTGGATTTCTGCTCTCCCAGTCTGGCGCCGGAAGGCGACGACGGGTTCCTTGCACGTGATTCTTGGGAGACCAACGTCCCCTTCGGCCTTGACCTTGAGCACGACTTCATTGGAAAGCACCGAGTGGTCGGCCACAGCGACGACGACGAGCGGTGGTGGGGCATCAAATACACCGAGAAAGGACCGCTCCCCCGTCCTGGGAAAGACGTTCAATCGCTCGACGGTCAACCACTTGGACGGCTTTCATCCGGTGCACCGTCGCCGAGTCTGGACAACACCGGCATCGGCATCGGCTACCTCGCAGGTGTGAAGGAAGGCGACGAGGTCTTGGTCGTCGCCAGCCCTCGAAAATCCGTGAAGGCCGTGGTGGTTCGTCCACCGTTTTACTGAAGGCCATCCATGACGGGTTTCATGGCTTCCAGCCATCGTTGTCGTTCTCGCTCGCCGCTTGCACCCAATTCGACAACGGCGTCCCTGACCCGCACAAGGGCTTCACCGATGGCCTTCGCATCACCCCACGGGGCCGTCGTTCCGAGGCCTTCTTCAACAGCAACATCACCCATCAAGCAGTCGTGGTTCACCACGCTCGGGACGCCTTGAGCCGCAGCATCGAACATTTTGACCGGGAGCGCGCCTTGGAGGATGTTTCCTCGCAATGGGGCGTACATGGCGTACATCACATCGATGGTCTCAATGAGTTCTGGGAGCTCGGATTGTGTGAACGCACCCGTGACTTCAGCCTCAAGGGTTCCACGTTCGACTTCATCCATGAGCATCGTCCGAACCCGGCTTGCTGCGGTTCCATCACCTGCAAGTCGAATCTTGGGCCGCTGGGCGGGTGGAAGTGTCTTCACCGCCTCAATAAGAAGTTCAAACGCTCTGAGATCTCTGACTCGGCCGAGGTAGCCCACGGTCCAGTCGTTCACCGGCTCAACCTTGCGTTCTCCGAACGGAGGAAGCGGACGATTCTCGACCGAGTGCCCTTCAAGACCGTGATGAGCAAGCCATTCGACGAAGCCCTTGCGTCCTTCGGTTTTCACCTGTTGACTGGACGTGATGATGACGGCCGCTTCGGCTGCTCGTTGAAGCATGCGTTGCTTGAGACGTCGGCTTGCGAGTGCTCGGAGATTGGACTGCGGAGCAGCGTACCTCACCCACGTGTGCTGCAGGTCGTGCATGTCAAACACGAAGGGGATGTTGTGTGTCTTCTTCATCGCGATGCCCACGCGGAGGGTATCGGCATCGTGGCAGTACACGAGGGCCGGAGGGTCGTTGGCCAGCGTGCGTTCCACGACGCGGAGAAAGCGACGTATCCCTCTGTACGTTGACACCGTGCCTCCGTAGGGGACTCGGCCCACTCGGTAGCGCATGACACGAACGCCACGGTGGTTTTCGCTCATCGCGTGGTTCTCTTCTCGGTCAAAGGCGTGGACCGTGACACGGTAACCGGCCTCCTGCATCCACACGGCGTGTCGCAAAACTCGTGGGTCCGGAGCGCAAGCGTTGGTGACCACCATCGCCACCCGGACCATGCCTCTCCGAGGGGTGGATGGATGATAGGCTGTTCCCCGATTTCAGGTGGGCTGAAGCAATTCATTATGAGCGGTACGCGCATGGATTTTCACATACCCACCGTAAGGAGTGTGCGTGCCATGGTTGACCAACTTCCAAATCGAGGACGAGAAGCCGAAATGTTGCAAGAAATGGGGCTTTCTTCCATGGAGGATTTGTTCTCGGACATTCCCGAAGATGTGCGTTTCAAAGGCGACTTGCCGCTGCCAGGTCCCCAATCTGAAGAGGAGATCATCAGCGATGCCCGCCGTCTGCTCGGCGCCAATGCCGACATGGGCAGCCGCCCTTCTTTCCTCGGTGCAGGTTTGTACCGCAACTACGTTCCGGCGGCCGTGTTCCAACTCGTCACCCGTGGTGAATTCCTGACGGCCTACACCCCCTACCAACCCGAAGTGAGCCAGGGCATGCTCCAAGCGATGTGGGAGTTTCAAACCCTTATTTCCGAACTTGTTGGCTTACCGATTGCGAACCTCTCCTTGTACGACGGTTCGACGGCCGCCGCTGAGGCCTTGACCTGTGCCGTGCGTGTGCACAACCGCAAAGCCAGTCAGCCCAACACCGTCTACGTCTCCGCCTTGACCCCGCCCGACAAACTCTCGGTCATGCACAATTACTGCCAGGGGGCTGAAATTGACATCCGAACCATTGCTCACAACGACGACGGGACCATCAACATGGACTCGTTGAAAGAAGCGGCCGGTTCCTGTGGTGTCTACCTCGAGCAACCCAACCCGTTGGGCGTGCTCGACGAGGGTTTGACCGGTGTCAAAGCCATCATCGGTGAACACACCGCCCTCATCGTTGGTGTCCAACCCGTTTCCCTTGGTGTTGTCGAGGCTCCAGGGCACTACGGTGCTGACATTGTGGTCGGTGAAGGACAACCGCTTGGAAGCCCTGTCACCGGTGGCGGCCCGCTGTACGGCATCTTTGCCTGCACCAAGCCCTACCTCCGACTGATGCCGGGTCGAATCGTTGGTCGCAGCATTGACGTGGACGGAAAGGAAGCCTACTGTCTCACGCTTTCCACCCGTGAACAGCACATTCGCCGGCATCGAGCGACCTCCAACATTTGCACCAACGAGACCCTCATCGCCTTGATGGGGGCCATGCACATGGCGCTTCTTGGACCGGACGGCCTACGGGATTTAGCTCACCGGAACATGATGGCCTGCCAAAAGGCGAAGGAAGTCCTTGCCGCAACTCCCGGCGTTCGCCTTGTTCATGATGCGCATCACTTCAACGAGTTCGCCATCGAGGTCCAAGGCTCAGCCGCTGCGTGCTTGGACTACCTCGACAGCAACGGCATCATCGGTGGACTTGACCTCGGCCGCTGGTACGAAGGAACGACCAACCAAGTGCTCATCACCACCACCGACCAAACCACGCTGCGAGACATCGAGTCGCTGTCGGCGCAACTGGCGCTCTGGGCAGCCCACGGGGAGGTGAGCGCATGAGCCACCTGTTCAACCACAACGGTGCAGAGAACACCGGTTACAGCCAACCGACGCCACTGGCCTGTGAAACCGAACCGACCGTTCCCAAAGGCCTCATTCGCTCCAACGCCGCACGATGGCCTCGCCTGTCCGAGCCAGAAATGGTGAGGCACTACACCTGGCTGTCAAAGCGCAACTTCGGCATCGACACCGGTTTCTACCCGTTGGGCTCCTGCACCATGAAGCACAACCCACGGGTCAACGAAGTCATCGCTCAACTCCCCGGCATTGCTGATATCCACCCGCACCAGCCAGAACACCACCTCCAAGGGTTGCTGTCCATCTTCTACGAGATGCAGCACATGCTCGAAGTGTGCGCCGGCATGGACCAAGTCACCTTGCAACCCGTGGCAGGTGCCCAGGGCGAGTTCACCGCCATTCGATGCATTCAGGAGTACTTCCGACACCGTGGTGAAGACCAGCGAACCAAGGTCATCGTCCCCGATTCTGCGCACGGCACCAACCCCGCCAGCGCCGCCATGGCAGGTTTCGAAATCGTCGAGATTCCAAGCCTGGCCGACGGTCGCATGGACCTCGACGCCCTCGCTGCGGTCGCTGACGAAACCACGGCGGCGATGATGATCACCAACCCCAACACGCTGGGTCTGTTTGAAGCCGACATCAAGGCAGCCAGTGAAATCGTTCACCAGGCTGGCGGTCAGATGTACTACGACGGCGCCAACTTCAACGCCATTCTCGGCATCACCTCGCCCGGATTGATGGGCTTCGACTCGGTGCACTTCAACCTGCACAAGACCTTCTCCCAGCCCCACGGCGGTGGCGGACCGGGTTCCGGTCCTATCGGGGTCAAGGCGCACTTGGCACCCTTCCTGCCCGGTCCTCTGGCGGCTCGGCGCGAAGCCACCGGTGAGGAGCGCTCTTCGGCTGTTGACGAGTACTGGTACCACTGGCACCAACCTGAACACAGCATCGGTAAAGTGCAACAATGGCACGGCAACGCCGGCGCTGTGATCCGCTGCTGGGCGTACTATCGACGCTACGGCTCAGGCCTCAAGGCCATGTCCGAACACGCCGTCCTCAACGCCAACTACTTGCGGCACGCCATCCACCGGGAAGCCAAGAAGGCCGGCGTGGACCATCTGTTCATCGACGGGGCGGAAACCGACGTCGCCAAACACGAGTTCACCCTCTCGATGCAGCCGGCCAAGGACGCACTGGGCATTTCGGCCATGGACGTGGCCAAAGGACTGCTGGACCGGGGCTACATGGCGCCGACGGTGTACTTCCCCCTCGTGGTGCCTGAATGCATGATGATCGAACCGACCGAAACCGAATCCAAGGACACCTTGGACACCTTCGCAGAACACTTTGCCCAGGTGCTGAAGACCGACCCTGAAGCGCTCCATGCGGCCCCCATCACCACCCCGGTTCGTCGTGTTGACGAGGTCTATGCGGCACGCAATCTTTGCCTGCGCCACCCCTACGACGAGTGAGGAAGGATTATTCCACCCTCCCTTGACCACCGGGTGTGGATGAACTGCCCGAGGCCTGGTACGAAACCGAAGGTGCTCATCAGTTTACGGTGACCCTCCTTGCGTTTTCGTGGGCGTTGCTTCCGGTCGGATTCATGGTCTTGATGGCCATCTTTGACCGGTACGAGCAGCACCGACTGACCCTGGCAGCTCTTGCCCTCACCATGCTGGTTTTGGCGTTCATCAGTGGCGTAGGGCAGCGAAGATCAGCGCTGCTTGACCCACGTGTTCAACTGGCAACGGCCACGCTTGGAAGCACCGCCGTTCTGCTCTCGTTGTTGTTCTTGCTCGACCTCTCATCCTACTGGTGGGTGGTGTACGGCCTCGTGTTTGGGAGCGTCGCCATGATGTACGTCAGCCTGAGCCACCTGGCCTCATGCAACACCCCGGCCGTGCGTTTGCCATGGGATGTTTCCGTACCCATTCCAAACAATGCCCTTGAGGGATGGCGGGTCGTGAACGGACGCTGGGTGAACGGCGTCATCGCCACTAAGCGCATGGAGCAGGGCCCGGTGCTCACCTTGTACGGACTGGTCGATGGTGAGGCGACCTTGCTCTGCTTGGAGGTCCTTGCTCCCGTGGATGGTGCTCCTCTTCCACATGCGATTGGTCTTGATTTCTCCACCTTCGCCTCCCTTTCAGTTGCTCGTTCTGCCGAAGAATGAGGCTCCTTCCCTCATGGGTTCAATCAGTCATCATAAAGAACCACCCGCGATGGCGGATGAGCATGGATGTAACCATTTTGTTGGGGTCTTCCTCAGACCTCCCCATTGCCCAAAAGTGCACGAAAATCTTGGAACACTTCGATGTCCCGTACCAGCTGCGCGTGGCCTCCGCCCACCGCTCGCCGAAATTTGTTGAGCAGATCGTCGGCGACGCCATCGACGACGGCTGCTCCGTCTTCATCGCCATGGCAGGATTGGCCGCTGCCCTCCCCGGTGCCGTTGCCGCCCTGACCACCAAGCCCGTCATCGGTGTTCCCTGCGGCGGTCGTGTCCCCTACGACTCGCTTCTGTCCATCGCTCAACTCCCACCGGGTGTTCCTGCGGCCACCGTTGGTGTTGACCGTGGCGACAACGCGGGCTACCTCGCCGTGCAAATGCTCGCTCTCTCCAACCCAAAGTACGCTGCTGCACTTGAGCAGAACAAACTCGACCAAATCGAGCGTGTGAAGGCCCAAGACAAGGAAGTCAACGGCGGTGCCTGAGATGTTCGACGCTGAGGAATTCATTGCCGAGAGCATTGAATCCCTCAAAGCGACCATTGACGACGTGGCCATTATCGCCTGTTCCGGCGGTGTTGATTCAACCGTTGCCGCGGTGATTGCGAACCAGGCCGTTGGTGACTTGCTCCACTGCGTGTACGTCGATACGGGGTTCATGCGAAAGGGCGAGACAGAGCAAATCGAAGCACTGCTTGAGGCTCAAGGCATCAACCTCATCACCGTCAAAGCGGCCGACCGATATTTTGAGGCGCTCAAGGGCGTGACTGAGCCCGAACAAAAGCGCAAGGTGATCGGTGAACTCTTCATTCGTATCTTTGAAGACGAACAGAAGAAATGCGGTGCGAAATACCTTGTCCAAGGCACGATTGCGCCCGACTGGATTGAATCTGGTGGCGGCGTGCGTGATACCATCAAGTCTCATCACAACGTCGGTGGTCTTCCAGAAGACATGACCCTTGAAGTGGTCGAACCGCTCCGTGAACTCTACAAGGATGAAGTTCGAGAATTGGCCCGCACCCTCGACATCAACGTCGCAGAACGGCAACCGTTCCCCGGCCCCGGTTTGGCCGTCCGCACCCTCGGCGAATTGACGCCTGAGCGCGTGGCCGTCGTTCGTGAAGCCTGCGCCATCGTTGAGGAAGAATTTGAGGCTGCAGCCGAGCGAGGCGAGATGGAGATCCCCTGGCAGTATTTTGCTGCCCTCCTCCCCGTCCGCAGTGTTGGTGTCCACGGTGACGTTCGAGCCTACGGTGAAACCATCGTCGTCCGTGCTGTTCAGAGCATGGATGGCATGTCGGCTCGCTACTCTGAAATTCCTCACAAAATCCTCCAAAAAATCAGCACACGCATCACGAACACCGTGAAGGGTGCCGTAAACCGCGTGGTGTACGACATCACGCACAAGCCCCCCGGGACCATCGAGTGGGAGTGAGCACCCGTTCGGGCATACCTTCTTCAAGAAGACCGATGAGGAAAATCCATGTCCGTCGTTGACGCTGTGGAAGTGGTCATGACGGGCATGCTCGTGGCTGACGACGTCGCTTTGATACGGAAGCGGCGTGTCATGGCGGCCATTCTCATGATAGCGCTCCTTATCGGCTTGGTGTTGGGTGTCGGCCTCCTCCTTAGCGAAGATGACAGTACCACGAACCCCGTGAGCAGCGGACAGCCTTCATCGTCAGACTGGCGACCGTATTCCGTTGTGGCCCCCATTGACACGGGCATCAACGTCTACCACGACCATTTCCGTACCGAAGAGGTGTACCCGGATTGGTTGCTGGAGGGACTCGGTGTGACCAAAACCTGCGAGCCTACCTTTGAGGGGACGTGGCAGGAACGCTATGAAGCGGACAAAGAAGCCTGCTGGGACACCATCACGACCTCCGACATTGTCTACTTCAAAGGTACCAAGATCCTCGGGACCTCACCCGACGGCGGCACCGATATCCACATCCTTGACGACCCTTCTGACGGGCACGGGACGGCCGTGACCGGTGCCGTTCTCGACGCCAACCCCGATGCTGTGATTTTCTTTGTCGAGGGTTTCTCGACCGAAGCGGTGTTGGCCGCTGGCAACCAGCCGCTCGTGGACATTGTCACCACCTCGTTTGGCGCCATCGGTTCACTCCCGGTTCCCGGTATTGAAACGGGGACGTATCAAACCGTGGTGGTCAACAACAAGATCCACACCGGTGCGGCCGACAACACGCCTTCACCTGCTGTTCAAGATGCCACGGCCGGGCCACCGTGGTCCATTGGGATCGCCGGTTACGCCGAGGAAGGCGACGATCAGAAGGAAACCATGAGCGGCTCCTATCCCGATATTGCCGCTGATTGGACGCAAGTCCTCCCCAACCATGACGACGTCGACGGCTACCACGAGACCTCGGGGACCTCCTTCGCCACACCTCGCACGGCGGGCATCCTCTCGTTCGTCCTCGAGCATCTTCGCACCGAAGTGGGCGACATGGGTTCGGGAGCATCAACCGAGGAGCGTGGTGGCATGCTCGTGAGCGGTCTTTGGCCGGAGGCGAACCCCAACGCTGGAGCGGATGCCGGTATCACCAACGCTGCGGTTCGACATGCGCTGAACCTGTCGGCGTGGTATCCCTCGTTCTCAACATGGGACCCGAGTGCAGGGACCATGCCCATCTCTCCCGTTGCACCTTGCACACAAGTTGGCTGG
>JBMZXF010000039.1:0-17210 GCA_049627345.1 Candidatus Poseidonia sp.
GCCGTCGCCGTTCGAATCTTGGTATTCTGCAGCGAGGGAAAGGCAGTCGCCGTCGTCGTCGAGTTGACCGTCGCCGTTGGAGTCGCCCCAGGTGTCTTCGTCGACGAGCCCGTCGCCGTCGTTGTCGTAGCCGATGTTGTTGTAGGAGAAGGCAATGACTTCCATCTGCATCGTAGGGACACTGTAGGACATCCACTCACGGGCGTGGTGGTTGCCCACGATGAGCACGTCGTGGCGGTCAGGGTAGTTGCCGTTGTCGCCCACGAAGGGGTTGTAGTCGCCACCCTGCACGTCGCCGGTGATCTTCAACCAGGGCGAGGCATGACCGTAGTACCAGCCTTCGTACGCATCCGCCGTCACTTCCTCGCCGCGGGCGTTCGTGCCTCCGTTGAGACCCTCATGGAACTCGAAGATGTCCGGATTCTCTTCAGCGAGACGCTGCATACGGAGTTTCATCGTCTCGTAGGAGTGGTATTCCTTGAACTGGAGTTGGCGCTCACTTTCGGGCGCCCACGGGAAGATGTCGTTGATGTAATCCTCGGACCAAATGTCCTCGGGTGCATCGCCGGTCGCCGGTTCCTGGGCGTAGGCGTTTTCAGCGACCGGTGCGGCAAACGAGAGCAGCAACGGAAGGACGATGAGGAAGCCCAAGGTAGGGCGTGGTGCAGTCGAGCGAAGTGCAACGGGCGCGGCTGACGTCATGCTATCGTTTAGGCGACCCCGTTTCACCTCTTCAAGCGTTCGTGCCAACCGGGAGGAAATGCTTCACGAGGACGGTCCAACCTCACGGCAAAGAAAGCGGAAAAAACAACCCACATGACCCGCTGGGCCTGTCATGGACGGCCTGTGGAACCCCGGTGCTGATTCGGCCCTGCGAAACGAAGTGCTCGGCTTCACGACCTACACGTTGCTGGCCGTGCTCGGGCTGCTGGTGATGATCTTCATCATGCGCTTGCTCACGATGCGCTTCGCACCCACCGTGCTGGGCACCATCATTCGCTCAGAGGCCATCAAAGGCAAGACCGTTCAAGATTCCGATAAGGCGCTGGGCACTGCTGTGGGCGTCGGCCTCGCCTACGTGCTCGTGGGCGTCATGATCGACGACATGGAACGTGCAGGCTCACCCATTCTCATGCCGGACCTCGCCGTCAGTTTCCTGCCGGGCATCCTTCAGTTTGTGGTCGCCATCGCCGTGGTGGTCTGGGCCTTCCGCCTCGTCAACATCGTTCACGACGTGGTCATGCTGTTCGACACCGACGACCAGTTGGACGGGACGGAAAAGACGCTCATCTCGGCGCTGCAAAGCGTTCTGCGCTTTGCCATCATCTTCGTCGGCGCCGTGTTCGTGGCCGACTCCATGGGCTTTGACTTGACCTCCCTCATCGCTGGGTTGGGCATTTCCGGTCTGGCCCTGGCGCTGGCTGCCAAGGATTCAATCTCCAACTTTTTCGGCGCCATCACGGTGCTGCTCGACCGTCCGTTCAAGGTCGGCGACTGGATCATCGTCGGAGCAGCCGAAGGCGAAGTCATCGAAATCAACCTGCGAACCACCCTGATTCGCACCTCGGCCGACACCGTCATCACGATGCCCAACGCCAACCTGGTCAACACGCCCGTGGAAAACGTCGGCAAGCGACGCTGGCGCCGGTGGCAAACCCAACTTCACCTCGACATCAACGCCGACGGTGAGGCCGTGGACGCCTTCTGCCAGCGCGTTCTCAAGGCCATTGAAGAACACCCCAAGACCCTCAAGGAAGAGGCGTCGTTCTGCCAGGTGAGCATGATCTCAGCCACTTCGCTGGACGTGGACCTCAACCTCTACTGGGACGTGTCCGGCGGTGTTGAAGAGCGGCAGGAGCGAGCCAAGCTCATCATCGACATCAAGAACATCGCCGAAGACCTCGGCATCGAGTTCTACGACGGTCGTGTTCGTCAGCAGCGCTGAATCAGTACGGCTCGGGGATACGGTTATCCGTGTAAGTGTGGAAACCAATCGCCGTGAACAAGAACACATTAGCCAGGAAAATCCGGGTGCCGCCTTGGAACGGGCCCTCCATCGAGTCGGCAAAACCAATCGACAACACGCAGAAGATGAACAAGAAGAGCGAGGTTTTGGCCACCAACGACGTCATGCGTAGCACGCCCAACTTCGCTTGAATGCGCGACACATCGTTGAGCCAATCCATGCACATCGACTCGGCGTCCGCTTGGCCGAAAGCACGGGCCCGAGCCAACTGATGGAGGATGGCTTCGTACCTCCAAATCCACAGTCCTCCCTTGAGCGTGCGAAGGGTGTGGGCGCCCCACGCCGGCGGAATACTCCCCTCCCACGAGGCGAGGAACATCGCTCGACTGGCGTCCTCGTTGAACGCACCGCGCAATGCGATGACTTGCTCCAAATTGGCGATGGTCGCTACGGCGGGCATGCGCTCATCCTTGCACAACAACGTGTCCGTGAGCGGCCGAGGTTGTGGCACGAGCGTGACATGGTACTCATCCCAAAGCAGGCCGTCAAGGCTGAGGTGGAAAGGAGGAATCCCAAGGACGTTCTTGGTGTGTGGCGCACGCCAGAGCGTGGTGGTGTTCAGCGCCCCCTCAAGCGCCTTGAGTCGGGCGTTCCAACGCCATTCGGCGTTGGGCGTGGTCTCCGGCTGGAAACTGGCGTGGACTTTGCCGATGTCGCGCCCCAACTGACGCAGGCGGAGTTGGTCCTGGAGGTTCGCTGAAATCTCCTCGGGCGTGTGCATCTTATGGTAGTCAAACATGCACATTTGATCGCCGTGTTGGTTTCGCAACCCACCCAACGGCAACAACACGCGTTCGTCTTCAAGGATGTCCTTCCACGGCGCGTAGCGGATCAGAGTGGAGACGTCCCATCCGGTTTGGAACGGGTAGACGTGAACGATGTAGCGCTTGTCAAGCGCCAAGACGATTTTGTTCTCTGTGTGAGCCACGACCCGTACCTTATCGACGCGTTCTGGCCAGTGACCCCACCAGGACACGGTCAATGTCTGCCACCACTCAAGATTCAACACGTCGCGGAAGTCCCAGCCGTACACCTTCCCCATCGGGGTGCGCAGACCGAGTTCAAACGTGGAAGGGTCCGGTGTTCCAGAAAGAAGGCCAGAGGGATACCACGGCGGAGGTGCATCTGCCGAGGACGACAAAGATTCGGTGCCTTGCCCCGTTGATGTGGAGGACGGTGGCTGAACTGGAATGTCCCAAAAGACGTCATCCACCATGGGTTTCCCACCCCGTTCCCCCCTTCAAAGATGATGCCATCGACCTGTAGTTCCGATGGGAGCAATCAAACACCGGGTGCACCCACAACCGGGCGGAGGGCAGGCATGGGCATCTCAGAACGCATGGGTGATGTGCTCGGCCAAGCGGTCGAGGCCAAACTCCTGCGAGAGGTCGTCGAGCATCCGCTGCAGGTGAACCATCTCGCCATCATCATGGACGGCAACCGACGCTTTGCGTGGCGCAGCAACATCGCCACCGGACTGGGCCACCGCATTGGCAAAGAGAAGCTCGAACGAGTCCTGGATTGGGTGCTTGAACTCAAGATTCCGTGGTTCACCGTCTACGCCCTGTCCACCGAAAACCTCAATCGACCCCAAGGTGAACTTGATGTGCTGTTCGACCTTTACGTCGAGGGCCTCAAAGACATCGCTGACGACGAGCGCATTCACGACAACAACGTGCGCGTGAACATCATTGGACGACGTGAACTGTTGCCCGAACGGGTCATCGAGGCCATCGACTACGCCGAATCCAAAACCGCCGACTACGATGATTTCGTGTTCACCGTCTGCCTCGCCTACGGCAGCCGAGAAGAGATGATCACCGCCATCCAAACCATCGCCAAGGACTACGCTGCGGGTGATATTTCACTGGACGACATCGACCAGGACGCCGTCTCCAAGCGGCTCTACACCGCCGACATGCCCGACCCCGACCTCGTGATTCGCACCAGCGGGGAAGAGCGGATCTCCAATTTCTTGCTGTGGCAGATGGCCTATTCCGAACTCTACTTCACGGACGTGTTCTGGCCTTCCTTCGCCAAGAAAGACCTGCTCAAGGCCATTCGAACCTACCAGGAACGCGGTCGCCGCTACGGTGAGTGACATGGCGACCTGCGACGAATGCAACGGCTGGCTCAATCCCGCGCTGGCTGCTGACGCCGCTGTCCGGAGGGGTGACACCGTGCTGCTGATTCAGCGGAAACATCCGCCCATGCAGGGCGCTTGGGCCTTGCCCGGTGGTTTTGTTGACCAGGGGGAAGACCCGATTCACGCTGCGGTGAGGGAACTCGAAGAGGAGACGGGCCTCGTTGGCACCGAGCCCACCTTGCTGATGGTGATGGGCGACCCTGACCGAGACCCACGCAAGCACATCGTCAGCGTCGTCTACGAGATTCAGGTCAGCGACGACCAAACGCCCACGGCCGGCGACGACGCTGCGGACGCCAAGTTCTGGCCAATCCAGACCGTGTTCAGCGGGGAGTTGACGCTGGCAGGCGATCACCTGCAAATCCTGACCAACTGGCTGAAACCTTGAGTTCCGTCATGGGTCGTGGCCTGAATGGCCATCCTCAGTTTCCTGCGGCCTCCGTCGGCGACGAAGGTTGGGCGATGAGACCTAATTCATGTTCTCGTTTCGCAAGATGACTCGCTTTTGAACGGTGGTGAAGAGGCCAACGCTGGCGAAGATGATGGCCGACACCAGGGCGATC
Source organism: Candidatus Poseidonia sp. (assembly GCA_049627345.1). Taxonomy (GTDB): domain Archaea; phylum Thermoplasmatota; class Poseidoniia; order Poseidoniales; family Poseidoniaceae; genus Poseidonia. The sequence continues at coordinate 4,736 of JBMZXF010000039.1, forward strand.
ATGGAACCGCTGCCCGTACCGAGTTCGGCCGAAAAATACAGGCCGATGAACACCGACATTAACCCAAAGAGTTGCGCCCACGCCATGCACGAACGGAAACTCTTGCCGACGAGTTGAGCGGTCGCTGCTGGAGTGACGAGCAGCGCCGTAACCAGCAACACGCCGATGACCTGCACCATGCTGACCACGACCGCCGCTGTGAGCACACTGAACACCAAACCGATCTGCCGAACCGGAATGCCTTGAACACGAGCGGCCACAGGGTCGACCGCAGTGGCCAACAAACCACCGCGCATCAAGCCGAGTAACACCAGGGCGATCACACCAATGATGCAGATGAGGTCAAGGCTGGCTTCATCAATGAGCAACAGGTTCCCGAAGAGGTAGCCGTCAATGTCGGCCCGAACGCCACCGCCCCACAACCGAAGAGCCACCAAACCAAACGCCAGCATGCCGGTCAAAAAGATAGCAATCGCGGTATCGCCGGTGAGGATTTCACGTTCCTGAAGTTCGTGAATGATGATGGCGGCGACGATGCTGAACGCCAAAGCGACGAGCATGGGGGAATAGAAACTCATCACCAAGCCCACGGCCACACCGCCAAAGGACACGTGGGCCAGGCCGTCCCCGATGAGGGCCATGTTACGAATGAGCAAGAAGCAGCCCATCGCCGCCGAAACCACGGTCACCACCACGGCGGCGAGCAGGGCTCGTTGGAACAGTTCCATGGTGAAGAAGAACGGGAAGATGTCGCCGGGAATCAACGGCGCAATCCCTTCCATCAGGGGGGCAACCAACTCGAGCAGCCATCCACCAACCATCCTCATTCCGCCTCCTTGAGTTCGCCGACGGTGATGGTCCGAGGGCTGTGATCGTGCGTGCACTCCGCTTCGCTGTGATCGTGATGATGCCCGCCGTGGACGTCGTCAATGCCGCGCAAGGACGCCAATTCTTCGAGCGAAGGGAAAAGCGGCGGGGGTCCGTCAAACCTGATGGTGTCCTCGAGGTAGATGAGTCGGTGAGCTGTTTGCCGCATCGCTGTGATGTCGTGGGACACCATGAGGATGGTCTTGTTTTGGTCGTGGCAGAAACGATCGAGCAGCCTCAGCAGGGTGTTCCTCGACGCTCGGTCCAACCCCACCAAGGGCTCGTCAAGCACGAGAAACTCTGCTTGACTGGCGAGCGCACGAGCGATGACCGCCCGCTGGCGCTGCCCACCGGAGAGTTGGTTCACATCTCGGTGGGCAACATCGGTCAATCCAACCATCTCAATGGCTTCATCCACAGCAGGGTGTTGGCCAATGCGAGGTTTGAACCACGTCCGTTTGTTCATCGTCCCGAGACTCACGAGTTCTCGAACGGTCAATCGAACCGACTTGGGAAGGTTGGCAGCGGCTTGGGAGACCCACGCCACCGAACCGATGACCTCGTCTGACATCGGAGCGTGGCCTTTGAGTCGAACCGACCCGGCATGGCACTTGAGCACCCCGAGAATGGCCTGGACAAAGGTGGATTTTCCTCCGCCGTTCGGGCCCACGATGCCGACGAACTCGCCGGCCTCCATCGTCAAACTGGCGTTCTCGATGACGGGAACACCGCCGCGGTGAACCGTGATGTTGTCCACCACGAGCAGCGACGAACCATCGGCCATGTCCCATCCCTCGGTGCATTGTTGGTATCAAAGCAACGCTGGTTGGTGAGGCGTTGCGAACGACTCTGGGGGGCTTCCTCAGCAACCGAGACCGGCCTTGAGGTTCTCCAAGTTCTTGGTCATCAAGGACATGTAGTCGTCGTTGCTGTCCATCGGTGCCATTTCCATGGTGTAGAGGGTCAGGACTTGCACACCGTTGGGCATGGCGTCAGAGACGGTCTGCTGAACCAAACTCTCCACGGCGGAGGCATCCGTGAATTCCTCAACGAAGAGCACGGTGATCTCATCTTCCGAGATGCGCTCCACCACTTCAGCGATGTCCTCGGCCGAGGGTTCGCCTTCTGGGTCCAAGCCGTGGACGGTGACAAACTCGAGATCGTACGCATCGGCCATGTAGGCGTAGGCGTTGTGGTTCGCAGCGACGGTGGTGTCCGAACAAGTACCAGTGGCACCGAAGGCGGCTTCGTAGTCGGCGTCAAGTTGGGTCAACTTGGCTTTGTAAGCGTCAGCGTTCGCCTTGAAGGTGTCAGCGCCGTCGGGGAAGGCCGTGCTCAGCACGCCTGAAACCACGTCGATTTGTGCAGCGAAGGCCATGGGGTTGAGCCAACTGTGAGGGTCGAATTCGAGGGCCTCTTCGTCACCGTGGTCGTCGTGGTCGTCCTCGTCATGGCCGTCCTCGTCTTCGTCGTGGTGCTCGCCTTCCTCTTCGTCGTGGTGCTCGCCTTCCTCTTCGTCGTGGTGCTCATCTTCTTCGTCATGGGCGTGCTCATCTTCTTCGTCATGGGCGTGCTCATCGTGGTCGTGACCTTCGTGGCCACCCTCGCTCAGCACGTGGAGTTCAACGCCGGCAGGCAGGGCGATGCCGTAGTCGCCTTCTCGCTCGACATGGAGGTGAATGAAGCCAACGCCTTCTTCTTCGGCATGGTCATCTTCATCGTCCATCATCTCGAACATCATCTCAACTTCTGAAGCGTTGAGAAAGCCGTCGCTGTTCGCGTCGGACATGTTGAACATCATTTCCATCATGACTTCCATGAACGCTTCCTCGGCCGATTCGTTTTCGTCGTGGGTCTCGTTCTCATCATGGTCGTCATGGCCCGTACCCATCATTTCGGAGAACTCCTCGAAGGAGAGCATGTTGTCGCTGTCTTCGTCAAAGGCCCCAACGATGAACTCGCCACCTGGCATGCCAATGTCGTCGTCCTCCATGGCGTCGATGTCCTCAATGAAGTGTTCCAGTTCCTCAAGGGTGAGACCCCCGCTGTTGTCAGCATCAGATTCGTTGAACATGGTCATCAGCATCTCCATCATGTAGTCTTCAAGGGCTTCTTCGAGCGGAGAGTGCTCATCTTCGTGGTCGTGCTCGTCATCGTCCGAGGTCTCGTTTTCGTCCGAGGTCTCGTTTTCGTCGTGCTCACCTTCTTCGTGGTCGTGCTCGTCGTGCTCGTCGTCGTCCATGTTCCATGCCACCCAGAACTCATCCCAGGAAAGGCTGCTGTCGTTGTTCGTATCGAACTCTGAAAGGGCCTCCTCGGCCGTCATCTCATCGTCGTGATCCTCATCTCCATGACCATCATCTACAATCCATACCAAGCCTGGTCCAAAACAATCAGATTCGTTCATCGTTTCTGAGTCCCATCCAGACCATTCGGTGTCTTCGACTTCATCGTAGCAAAATCCATCCTCATGATGGTGGCCGTCCTCGTGCTCGCCATCTTCGTGGTCGTCGTGGTCGTGGGCATGGTCGTGTGCACCGGCCATGGCGGCCATGGCCATCGTGAAGGTCTCCATGTCTTCGGCCTCAAATTCAAGGACGTACTCACCTTCTTCGAGATGATAGATGGACACCACGGTTTCGGCAGGACAGTCACTGCCAGCGGTTGAAATCGTTTCCAACGGCTCAATGTGGCCGTCGCCTTCGTGGTCGTGCTCGTCATGGTCTTCGTCATGCTCGCCCTCTTCGTGGTCGTGCTCGCCTTCCTCTTCGTCGTGGTGCTCTTCCTCGTGCTCAGGCATGGCCATGTTGTAAGCGCCAGCCTCACCGTGGAGTTCATCAGCGTCTTCTGCATGTTCTGCCAGCAGGTGCACATCGGTCGTGCTCGGTCCCGCGAGGTAGCGACACAACTCATCGAGAAGAAGCGACTCGAAGTCCAGCGCCTCTGCACCGTCTGGCATGGCGTGGGTCGCTGAGGCGAGCGGGGCATCGCTGCCCATGCTGTCCAAAGCACCGTCCACCCATGGTTCAAGGCCGAGACCGTGGTAGAGGAAGACGTCAGCACCCTGCAGGCGAATGATGTCCTGGGCAGAGGGTTCGAAATCGTGAACCGGCATGTTGGTGGCGCTGATCATCTCAACCTCCACCAAATCGCCACCAACGGCCGAGACGAGTTCGGAGATGTGGTAGGTGGACACCATCACGGTGCCCAGCGACGATGTATCCTCGTCGAGATTTAGGTCATCGGTTCCAATGCAGCCCGCAAGGCTGGCAAGGATCATCATCAGGCTGGCGACAAGGGCGCGTTGAGACTGTCGGCTCATGCTCCTTCGTCTCATATTAACTATTTAATCAAAACTAATAATTAGCGTGAGAGGAATTGTTATCAATCTGTGCTTGATCGTGCATCCATGAGCAAAATCATCTCGTTCAGTGTCGATCAGCAATTCGCCAGTGGGCTGGAACAATTGATGGAGGATGCCGGCTACAACAACCGAAGCAGATTCCTCCGGGACGCCGCTGTGGCCTTTGCCGATATGAAACGACGAGGCGACCTCGCTGAAATGCCGGATGAAGAGATGGTTGAAGGCCATCTTGTGGTGTACTACCAACACGATGCGGAGGGAAAGTTGCTCGAAGTCCGCCACTCCAATGCGCTCAACATCACCTCCTACAACCACAGCTGCCTGGCCCACAGCCACACCTGTGTCGATGTCCTCCACGCCATCGGTCAAGCCAAGGCGTTCCGTGAAGCCATTGAAATCTTCAACAACACACCCAACATCGACAAGGTGTCGTTCATCGCTGCCCCCATGAGAGACGAAGGGTGCTGCTGAATCACCACAGTTGGGGCTCCGATTCGAGGTGTTCGTACTCGATGGACACCACGTGTTCGACATCGATGGTGTCCTGGCCTTCTTCGTAGGTCACACGGAGTTCGTGCACCTCGTCGGTGTTGAAGTGGACGGTGTTCCACGAGGCGGTGTCGCCGTCCTGAACCGTGCCCGGTTGCGACTGACAGGCCTCCTGGGTGTTGTCGATGAGTTGCCACGACACCTCGACCTCTTGGCCGCCACCAACGTTGGCGATCAGTTCGGGATTGGCGACCGTGGAGTCAATGACCAGGACGCTCGCCGGGTGCGCACCGACCTCATGACGGGTGTCAAGGGTCATCGGCAGGGGTTCGCTGGTGCCTGATTCCCGCCATTCAATTCGCTTCTCAATGCGCACGACCACCTCGTTCAGGTGACGTGATGCATCCCCCCGCTCGTCGGACGTGTCTTCGTAATCAGCGATGACGTCCAGCGTGTGCAAGCCGTGGTGTTTGAACTCCACCTCGACGATGCCCGTGAGGGTGGCGTCCACCGTTTCGTCGACGTGCGTTCCTCGCACGGTGTAGAACACGAAGGGGGAAGGCGCACTGAGGTTGGTGAAATCAAAAGTCAGCACGGGGTAGGTCGTCTCGACCACTTCACCGTCCTCCCACACCTCCACGATGGTGGCGTTGGTGGATTCGTACACCGGCTCATCAGCGTATACGAAGTCGTTTTCGAGGTTTCCTCCGAGGCAACCGGCCAGCATGCTCGAAAGCAGGAGGGTGGCTGTCAAAGCGGTGGCAATGAAGAAGCGCACGACTCCTTTCAGCATCACCTCGTGCTTAAGCCACATGGTCCGTTGATTCGTGGTTGCTGCGGCACGAACGGTGTCGTTATCGCTCACAGGACCCGTTGATTCGTGGTTCCAGCGCGAAGGATGCCGTCGTTTTGGGTTGCTGGAGCCTCCGCGCCGTTGGAAATTTTATAGAGAGCAATTGAGACTGGAAAGCATGAGCGAAAATTTGGACTTGTTGGACGATATTGGACTCGTCTTGAGCGTTTTTGTGCTCCTCTTCATCTCCTATTTCCATCTTCGAAACCTCAACGACGACCGCACGTGGGATCGGAAGATGGGGGCCGCTTTGGTCATCTGGCTCTTGCTCTATTTCATCCTCCTTCGCATCCAGGAAATTGCGCCCTCAATGGGCATTGACGACCCCGAGGTTTCGAGTTTTATTCTGGACGTGACCGCCTACAGTTCGCAGTTGAACTTCTATTACATCCACCTGTTTTTGATGCTCCTCGTCCCCATCCCGTTCCTGCGAAACGGTTGGCAAATCGGGGCGCTTGGCGTTGTCGTGCTGCTGTTCGCTCACATCGACCGGACGGCCATGCTTCCCGATGCTGATCCGTTTTACAACTCGCTGTTGCTGCCGAGTTTCTTGCTCTTGGCCGGCCTGGTCTGTTTCAGCGTGGGCCTTCGGTTCTTGCTGTTCCCCCCCGACGTGGACGACACCAGCCAAGAGGCGCTGGCCATGCGGCGTTCGGGCTTCTTTGCCTTGGGAACGATTGCGGTCGTTATGGACAACATGGTGTTCCGGGCCGTGGGTTTTCTCGACGGCTCCGGCAACGCCTGGTGGACCTTCCCCACCGTCAACTACTCCGGCGCCTCAGCAGGCTACAACTACGCCGTGATCACCCTGACCGAGATGACCATCATCTTGGGCGCCTTTTCGTTCCTCATGATCGGCTTCGGCATCGGTGCGATCTACCACCTCATCAAAGCCTCCCGCAAAGAGCATCCCGTGAGCCTCGCCACCGTGTTTTCAGGCTACATCCTCTTCATTTGGGTGCTCATCCTCTTCCGGCACTGGGCCTATGTTTCGGAGTACGCATCGTGGACCATGTGGGAAAGTCCCCTCGACGACAACGCTGCCATCATCACGGCGCTCAGCGACGGGTTCACCTTCCACCTGATTTACCCGACCATCGCCCTGCTGCACGCCGTCAAATTCGGCCTCATCACCATTGAATCTGAGCGAGACAAGAAGATCCTCCGCGTGGTGGCCTTGGGCGTGATGGTGGCCATCACGGCCGTCTTTACCACCCTGTTGGAAGTCATCATCCCCGTTCCCGACATCCTGCTGGCGGTCGCCTGCGGGTTGGTCTTGGCCACCGGTTGGGAGCGCTACCTCATCGATGCCCTCGAACCTGACGAGGAAATGAAAACCATCTCGTGGGCGTGGCCAGGAAATGAACGAGCGATGATGATCGGTGTGAACCTGATGATCGGCGTGCCCTTTGTCATCAAACTGTTCACGGGGGTGATGTGGTGATTCCATCGGAAGCCGACCTCATGAAGCTCAAGAAAGACGAATTGGTCGCCATGGCGTCCGACTTGGACTTGGCGGTCTCCGGCACCAAGCAAGACCTTGCGCAGCGGATCATTCAGCACAAGACGGAAGCCTACGACAACGAGACGGACCGCCTCGAGGATGTGCTCTACCACACACCCGAAGAGGACGCCGAGGGGAATGAATCACCCAGCGGTGCCTCAGAAGAGGAAGCGACAGAAGAGGAATCCACCAAGGATTCAACCGAGGAGACGGCTGCCTCGTCGGACGAGGTCAATGAACCCGAAACCGAGGACAAGAACGCAGCAAAGAACCACGTTGTGTTTGACGAACTTCCCTCTCGCATGCTCGTCGCTGGAGGGTTGAACCCCAAGGTCTACCTCACCACCCTTGCCACCGTGTTTCTCCTGATGTTTGGCTACGGTTTCCAGGACTATTACGGCCTCTACTTCTCCTTCGAGGGCGATGACAAGAAGACCGTGGACTGCATCCACATCACCTACCACACGATGGGGTACGGTAACAGTTCGGATTACGACCCGACCAACGAGGCCAACATCGAATGCGCTGAATTCCTCGGCGTCTCCCCGAATTACTGGCAGGAAGAGATGGATGCGTGGATCGCCAGTCTCGTTGGCAACGTGGCCTCGGACGGCAACCACACCGGTTTCGTCTGGACGCAAGCCGGCATCGATACGATGGCCTATTTGGGACAGACCACCTTCAACGTCAACATGAGCGTCTTCGGCGATCCTGTGGCCGGTGACGAATTCACCCAGCAGCATCTGGGCATTTGGAACGGCTTTGCCGCCGGATTCCCCGGCGGTGGCAACGACACCATCGAAAGCCTGCTGCCCGGCGGGAACAGCCCGTTCGCCATCTACATGCCAGCCGGCATTGTTGGCCACAAGCCCACGGGCTTCCTGTGGACCCAAGCGGGCATTGACACGATGACCTACCTCGGAGCGACCACCTTCAACGCCAACATGAGCGTCTACGGCGACCCCGTCGCAGGCGACGTGTTCACGGAACAGCACCTCGCCGTATGGAACGGCTTCGGTGCCATGTTCCCCGGCGGTGGCAACGACACCATCGAAAGCCTGCTGCCCGGCGGCAACAGCCCGTTCGCCATCTACATGCCCAGCGGCATCGTGGAACACGCCCCCACCGGCTACCTCTGGAGCCACCCCGGCGTGCCCACCATGGCCTACCTCGGTTCGTCCACCTTTGGCGCCAACATGAGCGTCTTCGGCGACCCAGCACCTGGCGACGTGTTCACGGCTGACCACCTGGCGGTGTGGAACGGCTTCACCGCCACCGTGGGCGGCGGCAACGACACCTTTGCCAGCCTGCTGCCGGGCGGCGACAGCCCGTTCGCCGTCTACATGCCCGCCGGCATCGTCATCACCGAGGCGGAATGGACCAATCAAACACCGAGCGCGGTCAACCTGACCATCAGCAGCACCCCGACCGACGACGGCAGCGGGAACACCACCTACGAGGCCGTGTACGAGTTCGTGGACGCTCAGGGGGACAACGATTCCTCAACCGTCATGTGGTTCGTCAACGGCACCTACATGACCAACACGAGCACCTATTCAGCGGCGTTGACCAACGGTTCCGTCCTCAGCGTGAGGGTCACGCCCCACGACGGTCTCTACACCGGCATCAGCGTCGAAGCCGAGCTTGTCATCGTGGTCAGCGAATCCTGAGCCAGTCCGTGAGTTGGCCTTTGGCATCGGGCCACGCCGCCGCTTCAAGCGCATCGGTCAAGTGCAAGCCGGCCAAAAATTGCGCATGAACCGATGCCCACTCGGTCTCGTCGCCGGGCCCTCGCCATCGGAACAGCGGCGCACCCTCTCGCTCCAAGCGGTCAAGAAAACCACGTTCGGCTGCCGAGACGAGCAGGACGGGTGTGCCCAACAGGGCCGCCTCGCTGGCGAGGGTGACCGACTGCGTGATGACGCCGTCGTGGGCGGCCAGTTCGCGGTCGAGGTGCCACGCTTCGCCTTCGTAGCTGTTCTCGTCGGCGTTGGTGATCATCAACCCGTCCAGGGCGTCCTCAGGCAAGGCCACGATTTCATCCCCGTCGTGAACACCTCCGCCGACCAAGCGACGAACGAGCACCCGAGGCGGGGAAGACACGGCGGATGGACGGCGATGCGGGGCGAGATGAACGTGGCCGTGAAGGCCGTCCAAGCGGTGAGCTGTGCCGCCAAAGGAGGCGAGGAAACCGCCGTCAAGGTCCGCCCGCCAATGCGTTGGCACGACGACGTGCGTGGCGCTCTTTGAGGCGAGTCGATGCGCGAGGTGATTGACTTCGGTGTCCGTGATGTACCAGCGCTCACGCACGGTTGACCGACGCCACCAGCGCGGCTTAGCCGCCATCATCTCCAAGGCCGCTCCCACGCCCACGATACGCTCAACAGGCCCCTGACCGTCCTGACCGGCGGCCCTGAGAAAACGCTGGACGCTTCGGAGGCGATGGACCGCTTTCCGCTTGCGTCCTTCGCCCACGGGACGAGGCACCCAGAGCGTTTGCCGACGGGGCAGTCGCCCGTCGCCCTGCTCGACCATCGTCCGAACTTCAGGGCGCTCGCACGCCACGATGAGGTCGGCCGTCGTCCCGTTTCGCAGGTATTCGGCCAGCAAACGCACGTGGGCCGGATGGTCGAGAACCCAGCAGGTGCGCATGGTCTGCGGGAGAAGGTGGCCCCCCTCAAGGCATCGCATGGGAGAAGTTGATGGGCGAGTTCGGGGAGTGGGCAGGCATGAGCAAAATCGGTATCCACCCGGCTGGAAGCACAACCTACGCCCCCTACACCCCCGCTGTGGTCGTTGGCAACCATGTCTGGCTTTCAGGCCAAATCAACATCGATGCGGGCGACGACATCGTCTCGCAAACCCGGGGCACGCTTGAGAAAATCGACGGTCTGCTCGCCGAAGCGGGCACTTCCAAGCACGACCTGGTGTTCGTGCAAGTCCTGCTCAAAACCATGGACTACTACGCTCCGATGAACGAGGTCTACGGTGCGTGGCTGGAAGGCGTGGAGATCAAGCCCACCCGAGCGGCGTTTGCCGTCGATGCCTTGCCCGCCGATGCGCTCGTGGAAATCGTCGTTCAAGCCGTCAAGAGCGATTGAAATGCCGGGTTCGCCCTACCTGGATGAACCGCCCAAGGGCCTGTGGACCTGGCCGAGGTTGCTGCGCGTGGTCGGTCTGCCGGCGACGGCCTTTCTCGGGGCCTGTGCGTACTACGGCGTGCTGTTCGAGGCGCTGGCCATCATCACGGTGACCATGCTGGCGGTCAACTGGATGGTGCGATGAACCGCGAGGATTGAAAGCCCCGAGCCCCTGCGTCACCCCATGGAAACGTGGCCCGAAGCCTGTTTCAAGGCCTACGACATTCGCGGACTCGCCAACGGCGACGGCACGGGAGAACTCACCCCCGACTTCGCCTACCGACTGGGCCGCGCCCTGGCCACCTACCTCGAATGCGATTCCTTCGCCGTTGGGCGTGATATTCGCGACTCATCGCCTGCGCTCGCCACGCAACTCATGGCCGGTCTGGCCGACGGTGGCGTCGAAGTGTGGGACCTCGGCATCGTCTCGACCGGGTGCGTCTACCACGCCTGCTGGACGCTGCCCGTGAACGGTGGCGTAATGGTCACCGCCAGTCATTTGCCCATGCCCACGCACAACGGCTTCAAGATGTGCCGCGGCACCTTGCCGCTGGCCGGTGAAGAAATTCAGGAACTGAAGGACGTCTTTCTCAAGGGTGAGTTCCGGGAAGGTGCCGGCGAAGTCGTCGACCACCCGCACATGGACGCTTACCTCGACGCCATCATCGCTTCGACCGGACCGTTGGCCCGCACCGTCAAGGTGGCCGTGGACTGCGGCAACGCCGTGCCCGGACCGTTCATGAGCGAACTGCTCGACAAGATGGGCGTGGAGCACGTCGACCTGTACTGCGACTGGGACGCCACCGAACCGAACCACGGCGCCGACCCCACCCGACCCAAGAACATGGTCGACCTCGGAAAGGCCGTCGTGGAGCACGGATGCGAATTCGGCATGGGGGCGGACGGCGACGGCGACCGCATCGGTGCGGTTGACGAAGAAGGCCGGTTCATCTACCCCGACCGGCTCATCGCCCTGCTCGCTGAAGACCTGTTGCGGGACGAAGACGAGATCCCCGAGGATGCGGCCGACGACGAGCACTTGCGCATCGTCTACGACGTGAAGTGTTCGATGAACGTGGAACAAGCCATCCTCGAAGCCGGCGGACGACCCGTCATGGCTCGCACCGGCCATTCGTTCATGAAGCGGGTCTTGGCCAGCATGCCTGAGTGCAAAATGGCCGCCGAAATGAGCGGTCACATCTTCCTCGCCGACCGCGGATGGTACGGCTTTGACTGCTCGCTTTACAACGCCGCACGCCTCATCGAGCTGTGGTCCCGTCATGCACCCGCAAGCGAAGGCGGTCCGACCTTCTCAAGCGAACTCGACCGGCTGGCTCCGCCCTTGCCCACCACGGGCGAGGTCAAGGTGCCGTGCCCTGAGGAGGACAAACTGGAGGTCGTGGCGGCCATCACCGAGGCCTTTGAGGACATGGAATGCTCCACCGTGGACGGTGTTCGTGTGCGCTTCAACAACGAGGACGACGAATACGTCGGCTGGTACCTGGCTCGCAAGTCCAACACCGAGCCCGTGCTCGTGATGCGGATGGAAGCGACCACCGACGAGCAACTCGCCACGATGAAAGCACTGGCCGACGAGCGGGTCAGCGGGGTCATCAACATCGAGAAGCTGCTCAATGCCTGATTGGGCTCGGAGAGCCGGCTCAAAGGTCGCTGGTGTCCAAGTACGGCGCAATCGTGTAGTCGAGCACCATGAGATGAATCTCCCATGACACTTCTTCTCCACCGTCTTGGTTGTCTCCACCCGCAGGAGTTGCGCAAGAGTCTCCATCCGCTGCAACGCTGATTTCGGCCATGTGGTCGCCAAGTCCGGCTCCGCCTGCATCGAGTTGAGCATCAATTTCGCTCATCGAGAGGCCGGATACAACCTCTCCAACCATGGATGCATTGTACCAGATGGCCGAGAGCGTGTGAGAGCCCTGTCCTCCAGCGTTGGTTCCATCTCCGCTTTGGCTAAATTCCAAGTGGCTCACCATGCCGGTGATAGTATCGGGCGCAGTGTCTGACAGACATGGAAAACCTCGAGGCTGTTCATCCTCGCCATAACTCAAGCGAAGTTCAACACCCACAATGTTGAGTTCATCGGCGTCACTTACGGCATCGGTGTTGAACGTGTCCGACCATGGTGTGCCATCGGCGATGGATTCCGAACCGGAATCAAGGAGAACATAGGTGATCTCACCGTTCACCTGGTAGTCGGCCACGCCACCACCAAGGCTCCCGTCGGCGTCGGCAGCGGC
>JBMZXF010000040.1:0-16606 GCA_049627345.1 Candidatus Poseidonia sp.
GTGGCGAATGGCCTCGAAGGGCGTGAAGTCCTTGTCCCGAGACAAGGTCACACCGGCTGCAGCAGAGCGGATACCGGTGACGGCAGCGATGTTGCCTGCAACGACCTTGGGCACGGTGATACGGTCGCCACCGACCATCATGGCCACTTGCTGGACACGCTCAGGCTTGGCAGCGCCAATGGCGTAGACCGATTCACCCTGGTTGATGGCACCGGAGTACACACGACCCACAGCGACTTCACCGGCGTGAGGGTCCATCCAAATCTTGGTGACCATCATGGCGAGTTCGGCATCGGGGTCGCAGTTGATCATGGCTTGACCGATGTCCGACTCAAGGTCGCCCGTCCAGATGTTGGGGATACGGTACTTCTGGGCGTCAATGGGGCCGGGAAGCTTGGTGACCGCCATGTCCAGGAGCACTTCGTGAACGGGCGCTTTCTGAGCGAGCGTCTTTTGATCTTCGTTGTTACAGTACTCGAAAATCTCCTTGAAGGAAATACCCGATTTGGCCATGTAGGGCACGGTAATACCCCAGTTGTGGTAAGCGGAGCCGAAGGCGACCGTCCCGTCTTGAACGGAAACTTGCCAGTCCTTCTTCTTGTTTTCAGGAGCAAACTGCTTGATGAGCTTGTTGACCTTCTTGATGGTCTCCGTGAAACGTGCCATCATGTCTTCAGGGGTGACCTGCAATTCGTTGATGAGGCGGTCAACCTTGTTGATGAAGAGAACCGGCTTGACCTTCTCCTTCAGCGCTTGACGAACCACGGTTTCGGTTTGAGGCATGGGGCCCTCAACCGCACAGGCGAGAATGAAACAACCGTCAACAGCACGCATGGCACGCGTAACGTCGCCACCGAAGTCAACGTGGCCAGGGGTGTCGATGAGGTTGATGAGGTAGTCCGTACCTTCTACGGCGTGGACCATGGAAGCCGAAGCAGCGTTGATGGTGATGCCACGAGCCGATTCTTGCTCGTCAAAGTCCAGCACACGCGCTGCACCAGCGAGTTCGTTGGACATCATACCGGCACCGGCGATGAGGTTGTCCGAGAGCGTGGTCTTGCCGTGGTCAATGTGAGCAGCGATGCACAAGTTCCTGATTTGAGGGAGGACGTGCATGACTTCTGTGGCCTTCTTGATGTTGTCTTCTTTGCGTCCCATGGTAACCACCGTGTTCTCGTTGCTTCGCCCACTGAAAAGGGGTTCTTAAGTGCCTCGCAGGCGAGGGGTGAATCAGTACATGAGTTGCACGTCCGAAGCCGTTGACAGCGCAACAACGCCGGGCGGTCCGCTCCATGCGATTTTGTCGTCCGGAACGTAGAGTGCACCGTCGCCCTCAGCATGACCCAGCGTGGCTTTCACCGAACCAAAGGAACAGTGCAAGTCAGCGCCCTCAAGCAACGCATCCATGAAACCATGAACCATCGTGGAATCGGGGCCCATTTCTGATTCCAGCTCCTCCAAGAAGAGAGGATCGAGCAGTCGAACCCCAGCGGCTGCGAAGAAAACGCTAACGTCGTGGCCATCGTTCACGGCCTGTGCAGCACATGCAAGGCCGACAATGGACTTCATTCGGTCGTGGGCTGGGTCAGAAACGAACTTGACGAACACCTTCTTGGTCATGCCCAAGCACGGTAGCAGGTAAGCGAAGAACATTGCCCACGCAAGCGGGCCGACGAATCTTCAGGCTCAACGGGCCGAGGCAGCGATGCGCTCCAGTTCTTCCTTCTTACCAACGGCATAGGAGGTGACGTCGCCTTCGCTGGCTTTGGTCAGTTCGTTGATGATACAGTTCTGAAGGGTTCGCTTGGACTTGTGCGTACCTTGCTGTGCGCCTTTGGCCAGATTGGCCAGGGCGACGTCGAGTCGACGGGATGGCGAGGAATCAACGGCCTTGGGCTGGGAGACGGCACCGAACTTGATACGGGTGATCTCTTCCATGGGCGCAGCGGAACAAATGGCGTCGACGAACACTTGGAGCGGGTTGTTGCCAGAGCGCTCTGCGATTTGGTCCAACGCACCCTCGAACGCCTTCATGGCCCCCATTTTCTTACCGGTGTAGGAACCGGTGCGCATGAGTTTGTTGATGTAGCGCTCAACGACGGAGAGCTTGGCTTTTCCGAACCAAGCGTTGGCGTGGCGGCCACCGGTGTGGGGGACACCCACGGTGGTGAGGTTGATGTAAGGAGCAAGCCCGGGGTCTCGGCAGGTCACTTCGCTTGCGTCCCACTTACCAAACACCTTGGTGCCGATACCGGCAATGGGCTTGACTTCAACAACATCGGATTCTGATTCGCTCATCATCAACACCTCAGCGGACGGGCTTCTCCTTTCGGCCACGGACCATCTCGTCAAGCGAGACACCGTTCACTTGGATGACCTTGTAGCGGACACCGGGAATATCACCGTACGAACGACCCATGCGTCCGCCGATACCTTCGACCATGACTTCGTCGTGCTCGTCGATGAAGTTGATGGCGCCGTCGCCAGGGGCGAAGGCCGTCAACTTGTTGCCGTTCTTGATGAGGGAAATCTTGACGGCCTTTCGGATGCCAGAGTTGGGTTGCTTGGCTTCGATGCCAACCTTTTCCACAACGATACCCTTGGCTTGGGTGGACCCTGCAAGCGGGTCGTGCTTGGCGCGAGACTTGAGCATGCGCTTCTTGTACCGGCGGTCAGACCAACGGAATTTCTGTCGGTCTTTGGCCATCTTTGCACCTGCGAAGAGTCCTCTGCCCATCATGTTCACCTCATTGAAGCATTTCGCCGACTTGCCGCCCCTATTTAATCAAATCCCTTTGAGCGTGCCCATCATGGGCGGCGTCGTTTGATTTCCGCCGTTAAATTGACGGCCACTTTCATCCATGAACAACATTGAAACAACGCCGACCGCTGGCGTGAGTATGGCCTTCCGTGACCACCTCGGTGCAGCAACCGAAGAATCCGCTGAGGTCAGCCTCATTCACGGGATGCTGGAGCACTCCCGAGCCAGCGGCCACGCGATGACCGTCTACACCAACATTCCAGAGTGCCCCGGCCACCGAGCGGCCGTCAACATGCTGACGCGCGACCGACTCTGCGCAGCGATTGGCATTGAACCCGAGGAGTACATCGATACCCTCGGCTGGGCCATGGACCATCCCAGCGAGCCCGTCCTCGTCACGAAAAACGAGGCTGCATGCTTTGAAAACGTCGCATCGGACGTCGATCTGCGGACCATCCCGATTCCTCACCACTGGCCTCAGGACCGTGGCCGGTATTCTTCTGCAAGCATCATCATCGCTCAGGACAATGGCATCCGCAACGTCTCCTTTCACCGTCAGTTTCTACGAGATGAAAACCACCTTGTGGTCCGACTCGTTCCACGCCACCTCCGGACCATGGTGATGAACGCACGGGAAGAAGGTCGAGAGGTGAACGTGGCCATCGTCAACGCCCCGGACCCCGTGGTGTTGCTGGCGGCCGCCATGTCGTTCAACGAGAACATCGACGAGCTGACCATCGCTGCCGCCCTCCATGAGAAATTGTACGGCACGCCGCTTCACCTCGTCGAAGTGCCCAACGGCGTCCATGTTCCCGCCGATGCAGAGTACGTCTGGTGGGGGCGGATCACCCTTGAAAACGACGATGAAGGGCCCTACGTCGACATCACGGGAACCGTTGACGATGTCCGCCAAGAACCGGTCATCGCCATCGACGGGCTGACCCACCGCAACGACCCCATCTTCCACGCCCTGATCCCCGGTGAAGCAGAACACAAGACGCTGATGGGCCTGCCACGAGCACCGACCATCAAGGCAGCCGTGAACGAGGTTGTTGAGTGTCTCGATGTCCACATGACCGAAGGCGGCTGTGGATGGTTGGGCGCCGTGTTGAAAATCCGGAAAAACGAGGCCAACGATGGCATGAAAGCCATTAGGGCGGCGTTTGACGGCCACAAGAGCATGAAAATCGTCACCGTTGTGGACGAAGACATTGACATCACTGACCCCGTTCGCGTGGAGTGGGCCATGATGACACGCTGGCAACCCGACAAGGACACGCTGATACTGAGCGACCAACGAGGAAGTTCACTCGACCCGTCCCGATACGACGACGGGAAAACATCGAAAATTGGATATGATGCAACCATCGACTTCGGCGTCGACAAGTCCGGTTTCATGTCCGTGCAGTGAGGGAGAAGCATGACGGAAAGCCAAGACCTCCTGCAACACCCTCGCAGGAACTTGGGAAATCGGTACCGCTCCACCGCACAAAAATTTGCCAACCTGGCCAAAGCCGACCCGGAACGGGCCAAAGAAAACATGGATTGGGCTGAACAAAACGCACGTCAAGCCATCCTCCACGATTTCACCGACGAGCGAAACTGGCGTTTCCTCGCCGAACTCAAGGCCATCAACGGCGACGCAGGCGGCCTCCAAGCGGTGTTGGAGGACGTGTTTGTCGTGCTGGGGAGAGACCCCGACAACCTCGACCAGCTGGTCAACATCGACTACCTCATGGTCGGAAGAGAACTGCTCGAGGCGGCGTTTGCCAGGGATCCGCTTGACCCCGATGCATGGTGGGATGCCTTGCTTGGCGGTGAGGTGGAGGCTGGGCTTGAGGAATTTTCAGCACGATGCCGCCGGCTGGATTTTCGTGATCAGCGCGCCAACATCGTGTTTGGTCGCCGCCTTGAACGGATACGTACGGCCGGACACGAAGAGGTCTTCATCGACCTTGCCCGGCATTTGTTAGCCCACCGACCCATCAATCACGAATTGTGGCTCGAGATGGGACGCTTGCATGAGCGCCGTCGTGAAATGGACGATGCCTGGTCGTGTTACGACCAAGTACAGCAACTTCGACCCCATCTCAAGGAGCGTGACCGCTTCCTTCAACGCCTCAAGGGCGACATGGATGGCGAGCAAAAGCAGCCATGGTCTGGACCAACGGTTGAACACCGTGCAGCCTTCCTCGAAGGTATGCGTTCACTGACGGCAAGAATTTCGGCTACGGCACCGACGCCTCTCACCAACGAACCCGAGGAAGAGGTTGTTCAACGCCACCCCGACGAACTTCAACTGGAAGGATTGCTCGAACAGGGCGACCTGCAATCAGCGTTCTTCCTTGCACGTCGATTGCTGGCGGCCGGAGAGGACTGGGCAAAACCTTGGCTTGCACGGATTCAGGCCAACATGGAGTGATTCCATGGCCTCAACCGAACCGAGGTTTGTCTTGGCGTGGGTCACCCGTGAAGGGGAGCGTTGCACAACCATGGGGAAAGGGGGAAGCGTGCTGTTCGTTGAGCACCCCGAGCGGGGCTGGGAAATACCGGGAGGTCACGTCGAACAAGGAGAGATGCCAGAAGAAGCCCTCCACCGTGAACTCTTTGAAGAAACGGGGCTGGAGGGAACCCTCGTTTCATGGAACAAAACCTACTATCCCGAAGGCTGGGTTGCACATGTGGTGGTGCCGGCTGAGCACGGCCAAACATGGACCGTTGATGACGAAAACGTCCGTGCCGTTAGATGGTGGAGCACCGTACCACCGGTGAAAACATGGACGGTTGAGGAATTTGAGGAATTGGCCGTCATCTTCTCTGATTGACGACCTTCATCACACCGCCAACCGCCTTAGAGCATGGTCAGCTCGCCCAACCGCTTGCCCCAGGCTGCGGTTTCTTCGGGCGTGGAGGCACAGGCTTGGGCTACCGCCGCCAACATGGGATCTTCAACGGCTTCAGGAGAGGCCATTAAGTCGGCAAACCGCTCCATCTTCTCGAGCCGGTGAGCGAGCGTTAGCATGGCTCGAACCGCCGGACGCTCTGCGCCGCCCCACCCCTTCTCGAGGTGATTCACGCACCAATCAAACACCCCGTGAACGTCATCGGGATGAACAGCGAGGACAGGTGGTTCTTGTTCGAGGTCAAGCGGCTGTGCATCCTCAACCTGCACGTGCATCGGCTTCGCATCCTCGGATTGATGACCGATGGCCAAATCAAGAAACATCGACCCTGCCTCGATGGCCATCTGGTGTTGCACAGCCAGGATGGCGTGTTTGTGAGCGTTCCAAGCATGACGACCCGCATCAAAGAGGTGGCCCAAGCCGTGCCGAATCCGACTGGCTCCGAGGCGAGATATCGCAATGGTTTCGTGGGCGTGACCTGCGGTTCTTGAGATGTCGCCGTACACTTGGAGCGCCATCAACGCCTCGCCTTGGGCCATGTGATAGGCCGCTTTGTTCAGCAGCGAGAGGTCGTGGTCTCGGCTTGCTTTGGCAACCGATTTGAGTCGAGTTTCCGCCCAGGTCAAATCTTCCTCAGCCCCTTCAGCGTCGCCCGCTTCAAAGCGAACCAAGCCGCGCTCCATTCGCAAGCGACCTTCCAAGGCAAGGTCCCGTGTTTCAGGCGTGCGTACCACCTGAAGGGCAGATTCAATCGCTTCACCGAGGTGGGTGTCGCCGAGCCAACGGCGGCGGATCAAACCGAGAACCCCTCGCTCCCCAGCACTCAAATGTGGGTCCATCGCCTCGAGAAGTTCGGGTGCGTCCATGAACAAGGCTGCCTCGGCCAGCGACAGCCAAGAGGGCCATTCCAATTCATCTTTCCAGACGAGGAGCGTCGCCGAATCAACGGGCCCTTCTTTCCGCCACCGAGAAACGAACGTGCCGGGTCCCTTCGGGGGTTCAATGACGGTCATGGGTTCACCTCGTTCCTAGCCGTTCGGGCAACGGCGTCAATAAAGGCGGTTTCGGCAGCGATGGGATGGGCATCACCGGACCAACCAGCAGCCCCGTCGTGACCGCCACCCTCGCCTCCAATGGACCGTGCGACCTCCTCCATGAGATGCCCCATGTGCAACCCGGCGAGGACACTGGAACGTGGCGCACGGACGGTGAGTCGAGTGGAACCGTTTCGTGAGCGAGTCACCACGACAGCATCGGCCCCAAGACCGTTGAGCATGGACGCCACTCGCCCTTCGAGTGTTCCCGCCGTGGTTCTGAGAATGGTCCACGGGCCCGCTTCCGTGGTTTCGGCCCGCTGGAGACCTCGCAAAATGGCACCCCGGTCGCTGGGTGTGGTCGGTGCATCTTCCATCTCCTGAATGAACGCCTGATAGTCCAAACCGCTTCGTTCAATCAAACGGGCTGCCGTGGCAAACGAACGAGCATTTGCATGACGAAAACGAGCCGTGTCTGTGATGAGACCTGCGAGAAGGAATTCACAGACCTCTGGACTGAGGGCTGAACTTGCATGGGCTTCGAGGTAAGCAGCCACCACCTCGGTCGTGGACCGTGCGTTCCACTTCAACCCGAGATCGCCCTCACTCAACGCCCAAGCGTCGGTCGCATGATGGTCAATCACACACAACGGCACGTCGGGCAGCGACAAACCGATTTGGTCTGGTGCCGCCGCATCAACGACCACCACGGCAGCCAGTTGCTTGGGCCATGACGTGTGCCCTTCCCTGAGGATTCGAAACGGTGCCTGATGCTTGGCGACGTACCGTGCTGCCACCCGGCCGACGTGAAGCCCACAGGCCAGCATGTTTGGGTGGGTAGCGGCGAGCGCGATGGCCGAGCCCACGGTGTCCATGTCCCCGTTTTTTCCGGTGACGACGGCCACAGGGCCCATGCCCGTATGGTTGTCAAGCCAAGCATGGAGCCGTTGAAGGTCGACCTCCATGGCGGTGGACGTGCTCATTCCTGTGCACCCTGCAATGATTGTTTGAGTTCGTCGTAGGTCTTGATCAGCTGCTGCTCACGTTCCGTGAACCGTTCAAGATGAACCTTGAGGGATGCCAATGTTTCGTTCAGGTCAGCGAGGAGTGCGGCACGGTCGGCCACTTCGATGAGCACGCCGCCCATTTGGCGGTGCAGGGCCAACCCGTCGGGTTGAGATTCCACAGCAGCGATGGTGCCCTCAAGTTCCTGAACTTGAGCACGGACACTGCTCACTTGCTGGCGCGCCGATTGCACTTCTGCGACGACGAGTTGGAGTTGATCGAGTTGTGCCATGGGCTCACCGTTTGACAGACGAGGCCCGAGGTTCAAGAATGCTTTCCGAACACCTGCAGGACGGAATCGGTGGCGATGAGCCCACGAAGACGGGTGTTCCACATGGCTCGGAGGTCTTTGCAGGCGGCCTCGTTCAGTTCAATGGTGAACGATTCCTCACCCTGCCAGGTCGTCTCACAATCCGTTGCCAAGCATGCTGCGAGGGCCTTGGTATCGGTCAAGCTCCTGGATTGAACCTGAAGCGTTAACGCCCACATCGGCAACACCGAGGGAATTCACTCTTCTTCTTCTTCGAGCGTTGGGCGGTTCGCCAATTCTCGCTCGTAGTTCATGGCAGCCTCTTGTGCAATGAACGCCATGTCGGCGGTGGTAGCACCGTCAACGGAACGACGAAGGATACGGTTGTTGGCATCGGAAGCACGCGTGAACGGCTCCCAGGCACCACCGGCGAAGGTGTGGTCGCACTTCTTGCACGACCAAATGCCGACCGATTTTCGCTCGACCTTTTGGTACTGGCAAACAGGGCAGGTGTACTTGCGAGATCGCTTGGCCATGGCCGAGCCTGCGTTTCGGCGGACGGACACACCGTAGCGTGCTCCGAATCGTGCGGTTGCGCCTGCTTTCTGGGTTCGCTTTGCCAATCAGTTCCCCTCCTTTTCTGCCACGAGTTCTCGAAGTTCCACGCATCGCTTCTGTGCCACATCAAAGATCTCGGCAAACTCGGCGGGAGTGAACACCCCTTTTAGCCCCTTCTGTAGGGAGTGGAGGTGTCCTTCATCACCGAGGGTGATGTGAATGCGCTCGTCTCCACCCAACTCTTCCTGCTCGTTGGCGTCGAGAACAAAGCGTCCGCCAACTCGCGTGAAGGACGCCATGATGGGCGTGCCGTTCACCTGCAAGGTGTGGTCTTCACCGACGTCAAAGCGCTCGGCAGGCACCACGGCGGTTCGCAGAGCAGCGATGGCCGCCAAGCCGCAGGCGTCGAAGATGTTGCCCTGGTCGGAAAGGACGTGGATATCGATCATAACACCCCAGACCTTCTCACCGGGGACGATGCAGAGGCTTTCCATGTCGATGCAGCCCGACTCACGGATTCCACGGTCAACCACACGGCTGAGTTCAATCGATTCGGGAGAGGGAGGGCCTGGTTCGTACTTTCGGCCTGCGACAGGGCGAAGTTCAGCGCCGCACATCAGGGAACCCTGCGTGGGTCGGTCGGGCCACGGCGTTCGGAGTTCGAACTTCACACCGGCGTAGACCACCGTTCCACCGATGACGACCTTGGCGGAGCCCTCGGCGTTGTAGAGGCAGTCGGTTTCGAGCGAAACATCGCGGGAGTCCCAGCGACCACGGCCGTCGAGGCGTTGGTCTTCCTCGGCGAGGCGGGCCAGTTCTTGACGGAGCAAAGAAGGAACGAGTTCGACCATCAGGCCTCACCTCCTTCGTAGCGTCGCTGAAGCGCATCAACCATGATGTCGTGAATTTCACGTGCTGCCTTGAAGTTGTATTCCATGGCGAGTTCGTACTCCGCTGGAGACAAATCGCCGTCCATTTGCAAGAAGGCAATTTCACCGGTGTTGGGCAGGATGCCCACCGGCAAATCGGCTTGGCCGTAGTTGTCCTCGGCTTTGTCGAGGTCAAGAACCACGGTGTCTTCGATCTTCCCGGAGGCCACACCAACAATCATGTCGCGCATGGGGATGCCTGCATCGGCCAGGGCCACAGCAGCGGCCGTGATACCGGCGCAACGGGTACCTGCTTCGGCAGCGAGGATCTCAATCTCAACACGAATTTTCGAACGTGGGTAGCGCTCAACGAGCACGACGGATTCGAGGGCTTCGGCCGTGACCTTCGAGATTTCTCGAGAACGGCGGTTGAATCCGGGTCGAATTCGGTCGGAGGTCGAGAACGGAGCCATGTTGTATCGGACATCGATGACCGCACGGTCTTGGCGTTGAATCTTGCGAGGGTGAGCCTCCATGGGCCCGTAGACGGCAGCGACGGCGACGTTCAGGCCGTGCGTCACCATGGCTGAGCCATCAGCCGCTGGCAGCACACCAGCTTCAATGCTCACCGGTCGCATTTCGTCCACTTTTCGTCCATCAAGACGACTGCCGTCGTCGTTGAGCAATTGTACATCTCCATATCCACCCATCAAGCATCACCTTTCGTTTTGTTTTCCATTTCACTGAGAATTGTTTCAAAGGCCGTCGTATGACCTTCACTGACCAAGCGCTGAAGCGCTGAACGAGCCCACGAAGTCCCTTCGGAGGAACCATCAATCCAGACACGGCCGTTTTCACCGACCATGATTCGACAGTCGGATGCATCGCGTAGGCGCTGGAGCATCGAGTTGTTCTCACCGCGCACACGATCGATGTGCTGCACGGGAATGGATTCAACGGCCCCTTGGTTGAGCCGTCGCAGGCCAACGCCTTTCATGGTCAAGACCACGTTGTGGCACTCATCGACCTCTTGGACACGAGCGAGGACAACGTCGCCGACGTCCATGTGTTGGCGAGCTGCCCCAAACTCAACTTTCCAGGGAGCAAGGGACATGGGAAGCAAACCTTGGAACGAACCGTTGATGTTCATGAACCACAAGTTGTTGCGCACCTCGGCCACGATGCCGACGACCAAATCGCCAGATCGGGGCATGTAGGCGGCGTTGATGGGGTCAACCGACACCGTGTTGTTTCGTTCTCGCAGCCACCCGAGTTGAGTAGCCACGAAGGTATCTTCAGCAGCGATGATTCCGCTGCCTGCTCGCTTCCCGGCGGATGGCCCAACGGCCATTCCCGGGGTCACCAGGCGCTGCTCGGCGCCGACTTGACCTTGGGACATTCTTTTCTCTCCGTTGGCGGCCACTCGCCAACCCATGATAAAGGCCACCCTAAGCCCACGGCGTTCAGGAACCGAGTTCTTTCACTTCCGCATCGGAGCTTCGCCGCATGACCTGCCCGATGATTTCCCCTTTCATGCCGGCAGGACACTCGATGACGCAAGCCCAAGAACCGTCTTCAAGCCAGCCTTCTTTTTGCTGATGGGAGCGAAGGAGTTGAGACACGGAACCGTAGGCAGAGCCGGGTACTTTGAACGCCAACCTGACCGTTTCGAACGACAGCGGAATCAAGGGTTTGAGTTTGGCGATGGCGTCCTTCACCTGCTCCTCGAGTCGTTTGAAAGGATCCACCGAATAGCGCGACTCTTCCAACGCCAGCTCAATTCGAGTCTTGGGATGCGGCGACTTGGTTTTCGGATCGACCGCCGCCGAGTGGATGCGGTGGATGATTTGCTGGCGCATGTTCTCAACCATCTGCTTTCGTTGCGCGGTGGTCAGTTGAATGGAACCCTTCTCCAGGATGGTGGCGGTGATGACTTCAATGTCTTGCGTACCGAAGACCTTGTCGATCGCATCTTCGGTGGGGCGCTCACCGCCACGTGCATCATGGAAGACCTCATCCATGGCGAGAAAATCGTTGATATCGACCGATTGTGGGTTCTCTTTGAAGGCTTCAACCAATGAAGGGTCAACCAAGACTTCGTAGCGCTTTCCGCCTTTTTCCAAGCGGGCGAGAACGGCGTCGTCGAGACTGACCATGGTATCACTCATTCGCTCCAAGCACGGGGCGACGCTTCAACCTACCTCTTCACTCTTCGAGAGGCTTGAGGCGGTCGATTTGTTTGTTGACTTCGCCTCGGTCAAGAACACGGTAACCGTTGGAATCAACGACGGTGACTTCAACGGCCTCACGGTTCAATTCAGCATCGTTGGCCGAGCGAAGGGCCTCGAGGCCGAGTTTCATGGCAGCGTTCAAGGTCATGTTTTCCTTCCAGTTGTCCTCGAAGAATTCAATCACGGTGTTGCGGCCGCTTCCGATGGCACCAGCGTGGTAGGATTGGTAGGCGCCGGACGGGTCGGTCTCGTACAGGTGGATGCCGTTGTCGTCCACGCCACCGATGAGGAGGGCGGTACCGAACGGGCGAGAACCTCCGTACTGCGTGAAGGATTGCTTGAAGTCGCAGATTTTCTTCACGAGGACGTCGACGGGCACGGTGGCGCCGTAGGTGATGCGGTTGATTTGAGCCTCAACACGAGCCCGTGCAACGAGCTGACGAGCATCGGCGACGAGTCCAGAGGTGGCGATGCCGATGTGACCGTCAATCTTGAACATCTTTTCAATGGATTCGGGGATGATGAGGCGGCTGATGATGCGCTTGTCGCACACGAGCACAACGCCGTCCTTGAATTTCAAAGCGGCCGTGGTCGTACCACGCTTCACGGATTCGCGAGCGTATTCAACCTGGAACAGTCGTCCGTCTGGGCTAAACGTTGTGATGCCGTGATCGTATCCTCTTCCACTTGGTTGCATGTGATGACCTCATTTTCTTGCTCCGGTTGACACTTTATGAGGATGCGGGTTGATAGGCATGAGCGTCGGCCGGGCCGTCAAGACCTCAACGCCGTCCCGTATCAACCCTGCGTGGCCAACATTCACATGAAGGGAGAGAACGTGTGCAATCCATGCGAGTGGCCGTGCTGTCCTCAGGCGGGAAGGACTCCGCTGCAGCATGGTGGTGGGCACGCTGCAAAGGCTGGACGGTGGATTGCTTGGTCACGGTCACCATCACCGGTGATGATTCACCCATGTTCCAAATCCCCAGCACACACCTGGTGGAGCGACAAGCAGCCCTCGCCGACCTTCCTTGGATAGAAGTGCGCACCAGCGGCGAAGTACCCGACGACCTCGATGCCCTTGCCGAAGCCCTCCGAGGACGAGCGATTGACGGCTTCATATCCGGAGCCCTTCGTTCCGACTATCAGAAATCAAGGCTCGAGCGCATGGCGGAGGAACTGGGCCTCGTGAGTTGGACGCCCCTTTGGCACCAATCGGGCCATGACCATCTCAAAGGCATGATTGAACACGGTTTTGAAATCATGATCACCGGCGTTTCGGCCGAGGGTTTGACCGAGGCGTGGTTGGGGCGCATCTTGACCAAAGAATCGTTCGAAGAACTTTCAGCGCTGGCAAGCAAGCATCGATTTCACGTGGAAGGCGAAGGCGGGGAATACGAAACACTCGTCGTAGGTGGACCCCACATGGACCAGCGACTCTCGGTGGAAGGCACCGTCCATTGGGACGGCGTTCGAGGGCATTATGCGATTCACTGAATGGCTTGGCGTGCGAGCATCACGCACTCATCGACAATTTCGCCTGCGACACCGACGTGATTCATCGGATCAAACATGGCCTCGAGTTCTTCAGCCGAAAAGGCGGCCGAGATGGCCGGCGTCCGGCTGCAGACATCGATCAGTTCCTCACCGTTGGCAAGGGCCGTGAAGGAGGCTTCTCGCAGGACTTCATGGGCTTCATCCCGAGGGACACCGTGGTCAACCAACTCAATCATGACTTTTTCAGCCATGACGAGGCCTTTTTGAGCGTGAATGTTGGCTAAGCACCGGTCTTTGTCGACCCACATGTTGGTCAGCACATCGGCGGTTTTGGCCATCACATCCTCCGCAAGCGTGGAGGCGTGGGACAGCGTGAAGCGTTCGCTGCTGGAGTTGGCGAGGTCTCGCTCGTGCCAGAGCAGGGCGTTTTCGTAGGTTGGGATGATGAACGACCGGACAATACGAGCAAGCCCCGAGGCGTTTTCCGACTTGATCGGGTTCTTCTTGTGCGCCATGGTTGAGGAACCAACTTGCTTCTTGACGTCAAACCCTTCACCGGCTTCCGCCAGTTCAGAACGCTGCAGGTTTCGAATTTCCTGAAGCACCTTTTCGCAAGTGGTGGCGACGTTTGCCAGCCATGACATGTACTCCACGTACCGATCCCGACCCACGACTTGCGTGGTGGCCAACGGGACACCCAGGCCAAGGTGAGTCATGATCAGGCGCTGAAGTTCACGTGCATGCTCACCCTGTGCAGCCCCCGTTCCAACTGCACCGAGGAACTTGCCCACGGCCACACGAGGGGCTGCCTCATCGAGTCGAATCAGTTGACGACGAAGTTCATCGAGCCACACCGCAGCCTTGAGCCCAAACGTGATGGGAACAGCTGCCTGACCGTGCGTTCGACCCAGCATCACGGTATCTCGTTCCCGCTCAGCGACGTCTGCACATACGGCGATGAGGTGGCAAAGCTGCTTCCGGAGCAAGACGATGCTGTCGCGCAGCTGCAGGCCGACGGCCGTGTCAACGATGTCGTTGGAGGTCGCACCGAGGTGAATGCACCATCCGGCCTCACCAGCCGCTTCAGCCATGGCCTTCGTCAAGGCCATGATGTCGTGTCGAGTTTCCGCCTCAATTTCGCTCACGCGCTCTTTCGTGACGGATTCAGGGTTGGCGATGGCCGCGACGGCGTTGTAGTCCGCTTCCGTCACCCGACCGAGTTGCCAGTGCGCCCAAATCAGGGCGCGTTCAACCTCGAGTTGGCGCTCGTGTCGACCGAGCTCGGACCAAATACGTTTGAAATCCTCACAGCCGTACCGATAATCAAGTGGACAAAAGGCCATGTTCTAAGGCATACGCCTCGCTTCATCAATCTTCCCACCCATGTTCATGAAGACGGATTTTGAGGCGTGATGGCCTCGTCGCCGAGCGCCTCCACCGGTGCCATGACGTTGCGAATCAACACGATGGCAAACAATGAGGAGACACCAAACGAGAGACCAACCCACGAAGAGGTGTTGTACCACATGAGCGCAACACCACCCAGCGATGCATAGGAGACCACCTGGCACAAGGCAGAGGCAAGGTCGAGTTTCCTCATCCGTTCGGGCGGCAGTTGTGGCTCATGTTCAAGGACAAAGGTG
Source organism: Candidatus Poseidonia sp. (assembly GCA_049627345.1). Lineage (GTDB taxonomy): Archaea > Thermoplasmatota > Poseidoniia > Poseidoniales > Poseidoniaceae > Poseidonia. The sequence continues at coordinate 14,812 of JBMZXF010000040.1, forward strand.
TAAATGAGGAAGTAAATGGCCTGAAACGGCAAAGCGGCTGCAATGATGGCGAGTGCGAATTCCCGAACATTGTCCGGTGATTTGGCCTGCTCAATTCCCTGAAACAGCAGCAACGCCGTGTTGGTTCCCAGCAAAGCCGCCATGATGGTCCAACGCTTGTCTTGGGAGGAGGTCCTGCTCTCAACGTTGACCGAACCTTCACTCATGAGGTACAGAGTTCCTGACGGAGTGTTTGATGTTTCCCGTCATCTTGTCGCTGGGAAGGGCGATTCAGCCAAGGATACGAATGACCGTGCCGGTGATGGCGGCCACGATCAACAGGAGCACCATCATGGCCACAGGCCCGTACTGGTTTTTGTCATCCAGAGCGGTGCCAAAGATACCGTCTCGCCTGATCGCCTCGGCAAAACTTCCGACTTCCTCGAACTGAGGAGGCTCCCTTCGTGGGATACGCTCACCATCACGCACTTCGCCACTCATGACGCGACGAACAGCATGAAGGTCATAGCCCTTGCGAAGGAGTGGGTGCCGCAACCCTCATTCACTGATGCCATCATCTTCCCCCCATGGAGCGGTACGATTTCGGTTTGGCAGGTGAGCGGATTCATCTTGCGATTGAGGGCAGCACAGGCGGAACCTCCCTCGGCCTCCACCTCGCAGCAGACGTGATTAACGGCGGCCAGCGAGTGCTGTGGGCATCGGTTGACATGCCAGACCCTGCCCGCTTTTCCCAACTCTTTCAACATCTCTCCTTGGTCGAAAGTTCTCGTTTTCACGCCATGAATTTTGGTGGACGGTTCGACCGAGCCATCGACGCACTCCTCGAAGCAGCCACCTCCTTGCCCAGTGTGGGCTTGGTGGTGATGGACGATTGGTGCCCTGGAAGTGGGCGAATTCCATCCGATCGGCTGGAACACATCCAGCGTGTTGCTGACGAGTGCCCGAAGCACATCACCATCCTCCTGGTTTCCAAGGGAAGCGTGGATGCCAGCGGAAGCACCGACGACCCCATCGTCGCCAGAGGCGCCGAAGCCATGGTCGGAAAAGGGTTCACCGTTTGGCGCATGTGGCGAGGAAAAAACGGTCCTCAACGCGTGCTGGACAGAGCTGGCGAGCGGGTGTCGCTCACCATCGAGGACTCAGGCTTCGTCGGCTGAATCGTCCTCTTCACCGAGGAGTTTGGCCATCTCTTCAAGCGCGTCCTCGTCTGGCTCGTCGAACTGCTGAGGATTTCGGGCGCCACCTTCGAGTTCATCGTCGCCGGCCACTTTTGGTTCGTTGGAGGCCAACATCGCCGAGCGGTTTGACTTGGCTCGCTGCGTGATGAACCAGACCATTCCAAGCAACGTAAGTCCTGCGACGGCATAAGCGATGTTCATCTGAGTTTCGGGCTCCATAACGAACCCTTGCGACGCGTTGTTCTTCATCGTTTTGCAGGTTCGTCTCTTCTCAACGCCCTTCATCCCAATCCAGCGGTCGGGCGAGATGACGTCGGGCGCCGGCAGGAGGTTCAACCCAGCCATCGTAGGGTGGAGTCACCTCAACGTCAACCCAAACATCCTCCGACCGAAGTTTGCACTTCGGACAGCGAAGACCCTGGCCTGTGCCCATGCTTTTCAGGCGAACATGACAATCTGGACAAGAGGGCCGCTGATGGGTTCGAGCCACCCACGCCTCGACTTTCAGACGCTCCGCATGAACCACGCCGTCGGCGTCGGTCAGGCCTGCAACTGAAATTTCATCCCCCGACTTCAACCAGCGAGCGAGGGCGTTCACCGGACCACCCTCGGCGTAG
>JBMZXF010000041.1:0-16379 GCA_049627345.1 Candidatus Poseidonia sp.
TAATTCTTCGAGCAAGGGACGGTCAATTTCTTCCCGACATTCGGTTTTGAAGGTCGTGAATGCTTCTGATGGGATCTCCTGGAAGCCTTCACCCTCCACCTGACGAATGTTGATGCGGCGCAGCAGCAATCCCTCACTGCGAATGTCTCGCAATAACGCCATGTTCATTCCATAGGTTGCTTCGGTTTCTCCGTTGAGCCCGGCGATGAAATTGAGCCCTGGAAGCAGTTTGGGTAAGCCTCGCTCACCCCTCACGCTCCCGTATTTGTTGATGAGCCGAATCGCTGTCTTGAGTTGGGCAGGGTCACAATTGAGCCAGTTCGCTTCGTGAACGCTCGGGTCGGCCGATTCCAAACCAAAGGAGAGCACGGCGCCGTCGGACAGGGTTTCCACGAGCGTCTTGGTGATCTCCTCGGAAGGTTCCAGGTTCTCGGCGATGATGGACGGGTTGCCGTTGTCGGTGTGAAGGATGCCGAGCCGGTCGTCCTCGCGAAGGCCGTGAAGCAGCCTGGCAATCGGTTCAGGATTTGGCACGGGATATTCCAACTCACGCACGCCTTCGGCCATGTAGGTGTAGGTGTCGGTCATGCCGCCGAGGCGGACGTGGTGCACGCCGGCATCGTGGGCGATGCGAACCTCCTCGATGATGTCCTCCGGCGTCCGCCAAATCGGAACGCCTTTCTTCGGCTCGATGCAGAATTTGCATCCTCGCTTGTAGCGCACACAGCCCTGGTAGACTTCCACTTCGTAGGTCAACGGACCAGGCCGGGTTTCGCTTCCGAGGTCGGGATGGTCGCTCACGGCCTTGCTTGCAGCACCGGCTTGCGCCCACGCCGTCCACTGCTCGGCCGTCCGGCGCTGATGTTTCCACTCTCCCTTTTCGAGGAAGTGATGCAGGGTGGCGTCGGTGTCCTGAACGGCGAGGAAGAGGTTGGGCCGAAGCGGTGTCCAGCCCTGTTGCTTCCATCCACGAATCGCCCAGCCACCAAACAGGGCGGGTGTGCCGTGGGGCAGGCTTCGGATGAGGTTCTGCGTTTCCTTGAGGGAAATGGGGGTGCCGCGCAGGTATTTTCCAGGGACCACCGCACCGGCAATGCAGACCACGCCGAGGCAATCCTTGAGGCGCACTGCAATGGATTCCGGGTCGGACTTGAGCGCCTGACGATAGCGATCCACGGTCAGGTACTCGTAGTCGAGACCAGCGGCTTCCAGCACGCCACAGACGTACCGAACGTGAAAGCCAACGTAGGGCGGAACGCCAAAGGCCGCTGGTTCGTCTTCGTAACCGTCCAAGACCAACCAGCGTGGCTCGGACGATTCAACCATGGCTCAAGGGGCAGGGGTGCCGCCTTCAATCCTTCTTCGGGCGAGGGCGCCGCTTGCGCTTCTTGCCGCCTTCCCCTTCTTCTCGGAGGGCTTGGAGTTCACGGGCCGACTTTCCACCGGTATCGCCGCCTCGATTACCGCCACGACCTTCGCCCTTGCCGCCTTTGGCCTTGGCGATGTCGACCTTGATCTTGCGACCTTCTAACTCGGTGTTGTTGATGGCGGCCACGACGGCTTCGCCCTTGTCCTTCTCAGCGATGAACACGAACCCGAAGCCCTTGGCCTTGCCGCCGGGACCGGTGGCGAGAATGACTTCGTTGACCGTGGCGTGCGCTGCCACGAGTTCCTTGAGATGGTCTTGGGTGGCGGAGAACGGCAGGTTGCCGATGTAGAGTTTGAGGCCCTCGGGCTCCTTTCGTTCCTTCTTACCGCCCTTTTTCTTGTCGTCGTCAGCGTCGCGAACACCGATGCGTCGACCGTTGATACGATGACCGTCAAGGGCCTTGATGGCGGCTTCAGCCATGGCTTTCTCGGCGTAGGTGACGAAGCCAAACCCGCGGTTCACGCCGGCGTCGTCGGTGAGGACGACGCAGTCGGTCATGTCGCCGTGGGACTTGAACAGGTCGCGTAGTTCGTCGGTGCCGATTTCTCGCGGCAGGCCGCCCACGAAGAGACGGGTGCCGGGGGCGGCTCGCTGTCGGCCACCGCCGCCACGTCCACCACCTTGGCCTTCGAAACGGAAGTAGGTGCGCTCTCGACCGTCTTCACGGACGTCGGCGGCGATGAAGGTGGCACGACCGGCGGGACCCTTGGCAAACATGGCTTCGGCCGCAGCGCCCCAGCGCTTGCCCGAGTTGTTGAGGGCGCTGGCGCCCTGGTCGAGTTCAGCCCAGCCAGCGCCGAAGTTGTCGGCGAGGGCACGGTAGGATTGGTAGCCGCAGGTTGGGCACTTGACGTTCCAGTCTCCGTCGAGTTCGGCCACGAGGGTGTCGCCACAAGGCGGGCAAATGGCGTGAAGCACACCGCAGTCGTCCCGCTCTCGGAAATCAAGGCGAACCACGGGTTCGACCTCCTTGATGACGGCACGGCAGACGTCTCGTCGGCGCATGGCGTCGGAGGTTTGGTGCATGAATCGGTCAACCAGTCCGGTGACGAAGAACTGGCCGTACAGGTGCTGAGGTTGAATGGAGCCGGGCTTGCCTTCGATGGCGAGGATCATGGCCTCACCGTTCTTCTCGTTGAGCTTCACCACTTCGCACAGCACCGTGTCGCCAACGACCGGTGCAACAATGGGTTTTGAGGCGGAAACGGAAATGGAGCCGTTGTCAACGTGGACGTAGCCGACCACGGTGGAGACGATGTTGCCGTCAGCGAGGGTGGTTCCTTCGCCGTGTTCGTGTTCGCCCTCTTTGGCGATGATGCTTCCGGGGGTGACGAGGCTCGCCGTCATGTTTCTCATTCCTGTCGCAGGCATGGCCCGAGGTGGGTCGCACACCGTTCGCTGATTTGATGCGAGGGCTCCTTCCTTTTGAACCCCCCATACGGGTCATTCATCGGTTTCCTGCGGGAGTCTGGCGTCGCCTGCTCGGTGGAACCTCCAGCATTGGACGTCGGTGGTTCCTGTCCGCTTGGCGTGATGCTCGTAGGTGGGCGGCAGGCGGAATTCGGTCCGTAGCACGGCTTCGGCCTCCCAGTCATGGGATGCAGCCACGGCCTCCACGTGGGCCGCACGGTCGCTGTGAAGCAGGTGAACGGCTTGTGCCGCTGAGGTGAAAGCGGATTCCAAGAACGGTCGGTCGGCCCGTTCGCGTTGAACGCCCCACGGCGGATTCATGACCACCAGGTCCACGTCATCCATCGCAAGGTCGTCGACGCCAACTCGCGCTGCGATGACCTCGGCCCGCTGGGCAAGTTCGTGCTCGAGCGAGGCCACGTTGGAGCGAAGCACCCCAAGGGCGTCCTCATCGGTTTCGACGAAGACGACACGACGGGCCCCCAACAACAAGGCACCGATGCCGAGGATCCCGTTTCCTGCACCCAGGTCGGCCACGACCTTGCCCTCGAGGCCGTCCAACTGGTCAACGGCCAGCATCCAATAGGCTGCGAGGTCGCCTTCCGTGGCGTACTGTTCGAGGGTAACATCCCTGCACGGGTGGGCCGTCAGTTTTGACAACCGGATGGCCAGGTGCTTTGGCCGCATGCCGCTCACCAACGGCGCTGCTGGTAGGGGTTGCCCTGGGGTTGCTGGGACTGCATTTGGAGGCGCATGGTGTGGATTTGTTGTGCCTCGATCCTCAAGCGCTGAAGGAGTTGTTCACCGGGTTGCTGGTTGCCGCAGAAGCGACAAAAACGGGTCCCGTCGGGGTGTTGTTGCCCGCAGTTGATGCAGAATCCCATGCTTTGTCCTCCAGCTTAACCTCTCGAGCGTTTGATTTCAACCTTCTCATTCCATGGCGGTCATCTGCAAAAGGATGGGCCAGGTCTCCAAGCCTTCGGCGATGGCTCGCTCACTGATGTCCTCCCAGCGAGGGTCGTCCATGAAAGCTGAAGGCTCAACACCCGCATCGATGAGTTCCTGGAAGAAAGCACGAAGTTCGGTTTCAATTTCAGAAATCTCAACCACCTCCTCCTCCACTTCAGGAAGTTCCAGGGCTTTGGTTTCCTCTTCAGCAGGCCCCGCTTCAGCGGGTGCGCTTTCTGCAGGTTGTTCCACCGTTTCTCCGGGGCTGTCGTTCATTGAGGGCGGGAGCGGTACGCTGGCTTCCTCGGCGGACGGTGCGGATTCGGTGGCGGCGGAGGGTGGCAGGGGCACGTCGGGCTGGGCGGCGACCACGCTCTCGTCTTCGGGCGTTGCCAAATCGTCCACCGGAGGTTCCGGCTTGGCCTCAGGTGCCGTGTGAGCAACGGGCGCTTCACGGGGTTCGGGTGCCGGTGTAGGTGCGGGTGCTGCGACGGGTTCGGGCTCGGGCGGTGCTGGTTTTTCGAGGCGACCCACGCCGAGGACTTCGGCTTGCTGCCGTGCCATTTCTGCGGCTGCTCGGCGGGGCAGGCTCACGAAGCACTTGCCGGGCAACGATTCGGCGGGGAAGGGCAGGAAGTACTGCTCAAGAGCGGGAAGCGAGGGGTGGCGGAAACAGAGGGTCTGGAGGGCCTCAAAGGGGCGCTGGGATGGCAGGCCAACCGAGAACGGGGTGGAGGCCAACTGGATGGAATTTCTGAGCCAGCCTTCGTTGTTCACCAGTTGTTGCATCCACGGGCCCATGTCGGCCGTGGCGATGTTGACGAACATGAAGGAGGCTGCCCGGGGGTCGAACCCTTGCTCCTCGAGCAGGTGGGCTTCGGCGCGGGGTCGGTGGAACACGGAAACAACAGGTTGACCGTGGTCGATCATGTCGCCGTGAAGTTCCATCATTTTGCGTTCCTTTCGTGGGCAGAGGAGCAGCAAGGTCATGCGCGTGGCGTGCGGGTCCCAGATTTCGCCCCAGCGAGCGGCGGCTTCGTTCACGAGTTGACCGATGGTCATGTCCGGAATCATGGCGGTTATTCCCATCTCGGCACCCGAAACGAGGAGGCGGTTCCGACCTTTTACCCTACGGGTGAGGTCGCATGGGCGGCATCAATTCCATGGCGTAGGCGAGTTCTGCCAGAAGGACCACGCCCCCGGCTGCACCTCTGAGGGTGTTGTGGTTGTAGGCTTGGAAACGGACCGTGGTTGGGTTCAGCATCTCGATGTTGCCCACCACCACCGCCATGCCTGCCTTGAGGTCAACGGCGGGGTCGGGTTGGGGCGGGTAGGCGCTCCCGTCAGCATAGAGATGGGTGTTCACGTCCACGCTGTCTTCCACCATGAGCGGTTGGCTCGGGGCGCTGGGGAGGTCATGGAAGCGCTGACGCATCGACCATTCGGTCATGGCGTGACGCAGACCGTCCTCGTCCGTGGGCTGTGCCAGCGTGGCCTCAACGAAGACGTGGTGGCCGTCAGCCCGCATGATGCGCTGGCAGCGAAGCTGGGATGTTCCCTTCCAGTCGAGGACGTGGCGGAATTCAGCGCCGGTTTTTTCGGCTTCGCCCGGAATCTCTGCGTCGACGGTACCTTCGCTGAGGGCCTGAGTCATGTACGGATGGCCGCCGCCCGAAAGGGCCTGTTCGCTTCGCATGGTGTAGGCCTCCAAGCCGAAGGCATGGTGGAGCGCTGCCAGCGGGAACACCAGCGGCAACAAGGTGCAATTCGTGGCGCAGGCATGGCGCAGCACGCCGCCTTCGGGCGGTCGCAGCGCTTCAGCGTTGATCTCAGGAATCACGAGCGGGACGCCGTCGACCCGACGGTGAGCGCTGGCGTTGGAGAACACCGTGATGCCAGCCTGAGCCCACATCGGTTCGACGAGAAGGGCTTCCGCTGCAGGAAGGGCTGAAAACGCTGCCCGCACGCCCTCGGCGACGAGCCGTTCAACCACGGCCGGGTCGTTGACATCCAGCACGACGAGGTCGGGGAGAGCAGGTCGCTCTTCTTCAAGCACCCACGGTACGTCACTGAGGGGCTGGCCGAGGAAACGGGTTGAACCGGCCACAGCAGCGAGGGTGAACCAAGGGTGGTGGGCCAACCGTTGCTGCAGGCGCTGGGCCACCAGGCCACCGGCTCCCAGCACGGCCACCTTGAGGCGTTCCATGGTCCACCCACTTCGGGATTGGTTTTGAGTGCTTGGCAAGCCCTACGGCAGCGGTTCGGGGAAGATGCGACGCGTGATGAGTTTTCTCAAAATACGCCACCCGTCGGCCGTTGACCCAAGTTTGGCCTCGCCCAACCTTGGTCCGTAGGTGATGGGGACAAAGCCGAACGGAACCTTGCGGTGAACCATGCTGGCGAACATCTCGGCCTCGATTTCAAACGACTGACTGTTGAGGTGAAGTTGCTCGATGGCGTTTCGACTGAAGGCCCAATACCCCGAACAAACATCAGACGTCGTAGTCCCGAACAGAGCGGTCGCCAGCCAGGTCAGCAGGTGGTTGCCCACGAAGTTGAGTCGCGTCATGGCGTCCGGTTCGATGCGTCCGTTCAAACGGTCGCCGATCACCACCTCGTGCGAATCAAGGCCGCTCAAAAGGCGAATCATTTCCCTCGGTGCGTAGGTGCCATCTGCATCCAGCATGACCACGGCATCGGCTTCCAATTCCACCGCCTTGCGAAAGCCATGCCGAATGGCGCTGCCCTTGCCCGTGTCGTCCTGGTCGACAACCATCACGCCATACTCGGCGGCCACGTCGGGCGTGTTGTCCGTGCTGTGGCCGTCCATCACCAGCACCGTGGTGCGGTAGCCGTTGCGCTTGAGACGGGCGTAGGGAATGCGGTCCAACACCCACGCCAATCCCAGCGCTTCGTTGAGCACCGGGAGCAGGACGACGAGGTGCTGCATGCACCTGCCTCGTTGCCCTTGCACATGGTGTTTACCGTTCATTCCTCGTTCATCCACGTCAACCAGTGGAACTTCACACCGGTTCGGTCGAGCAAGACCGTGTCCCTGCCCGACAAGCCCAGTGGGTTCAACCAGCGGTCCGGCTCATCCCGGTCCCACTCAAACTGCACGTGGGTGAGCCTCGTGGGGTCGTCCACGCCGAAACATGCCTGGTGGTAGCCAGCATCCGAACGAAGGCCGTGATAGGGTCGCTCCAGTCCTTCAGGGCCGCGCAAAAACAACCCTCCGGTGGCACCGATGACCTCGTAGGTCAGGCACATGTTGACAGCGCCCTCCGGGGCGACCACGGAGAGGTTGCCTTCCGTTCCTTCGGGCAGGAAGGGCCGGTCGTCGCCAAGCCCCAACGGGTCCCTGAATTTGTGGTCGCGCCACGGGTCCAATCGCGTGATGCAGGACGAGCAATCCTCTTCCTGAATCCCGTCGAGCAGGTGTTGTTGGGCATCGCCATCGGGGTGGAGACGCCACAGGGTGGCGCCGTCTGATTCAGCCTCCACGCCCCAATAGGGCGAGGCGGCCAGGGTCCACTGCATCGTGCCCATCGGTGAGGTGAGGGCGTGGAGCATGTTGTGTTCCGTGAAGTAGGTGACGTTGTCGTAGAACATCGCTTGGGTTGCAGCGGCCTGCTGGCTGCTGTCGATGTGGACGAGGCCTAAGGTGGGGATGGAGGTCATCACCACACCAACCGGTGCGTTCCAAACATAGCCCCAATGCATGTTTTCAGTGTAGACGGCGCCGTCAATCTCGTCGAGGGCGTCCCTCAACACCAGATCGCCCGGGGAAACGGCCAGGAGTTCCTCGTGGTTGGACAGGCTCAGCGCCACGGATTGAGCGCCCATGGCGCCAACCAACACCAGTCCCATCACCACGGTTCTGACGGTGGTTGGCATGGTCCATTCGATGGAAGCCTCTTCGTTGACCGGCGTTAAGGCCGTGTGCGGCGACATCCACCACGCCACCAACACGGCCAGCGGGACGTGGTAGGCGTGCAGGGCCATGGAATACAAGGTGTAGGACAGCAAGGAGAGCACGGGCACGTTGCGCAGGCCTTCGATCAGATGCACCACGCTGAGCACCCACAGCAAGGCAAACCACGTGATGGCGATGCGCCCCTCGAGGGTGGTACGAAGGCCGAAGGCGGCGATGGCTGCGACCACCAACAGGACACCGTTGTAGACCAGCAGAGGCTTTCCGCCCTGCCATCCGTACTCAGAAAACACCGCCTCATCAAACAACCGAGGGGCCATCACGACCAAGGCGACGGCAAAGCCCACGGTGATGAAGGCCGAGGCGATGTAAGCCAACCGCCGCAGGCGTTCCTGGTGCTCCTCATCGTCCAACGCCAGCCCGTGGAGGACGTGGCTCAGGAGAAGAAGCGCGAGGTAAATGGCGCCGGTGGGGTGAATCAAGGAGACGGAGAACAGGGCGAAACACAGGCCCAGCGTGTGGTGGCGATGACGCTGATCGGCGTGGCGAAACAGGACCAGGATGCCGACGACCAGGCCGAGTTGGCTGGCCACGCTGGGGAAGCCCGAGTCGAAGGTTTTCGCAAACAGGCCAAGTCCAAGCCCCATGGCGAACATGGTGTAGGCGCCCGCACCGTGGCGGTCCATGGCACCCATCAGGCCCAACAACAACACGAACAGGGTGTAGTGGCCAAGTTGGAAGACGGCTCGCCCCGCATCAAGGCCGGTGGTGATGGCCACCCAAGCAGCCGTGGACGGGAAGGCGGGCGGGTAGGTCCAGAACCCATCGTTGGTGCCGGGCAGCGACAAGTTTCCCTCGAGAGCGAGTTGCTGGGTCAGCATGGCAAACCCGATCCAGTCCACGCCAAACGGGAGCGGTTGGAGCAACGGCGACAGGAGGGCGGAGGCAGCGACCGTCATGCTGAGGGCGTAGAGTACGCTCGACCGATGGCGCTGAAACTTCAGTTGAGTCTCCGCTTCTTCGCTCAAGGAAGGAGCGGTTGTTTCCTCGGCGATCTCCCCGTGCATGGCGGCTTCCAGCTGCTGCCAGCGGGTTCGTTTCGCGACCTGTTCGTGCCGTTGATGAATCAACCGGTAGGCGACGAAATTCAGCCCGACCATCAGCAAAGCGAGCAAGACGGGCGACCACAGGTCAAACACCACCAGCAAACCCGAGACACCGAACAGGAGAAGCAGTCCCAAGGCAGGGGCGAGGAGCGCCTTCCGAAACCGGTCGCTGCTCCCGTCAAGCACCGAACTCAACGCCCAGCCGGGCATGATGCTCGGGGCCAGAACGACCAGCGCAGTGGCGAGCATGACGGCCCCACGGCCCACCCATGCCTTGATGCTTCTCCGAAACCTCAAGTAGAACTGACCAAACGATGCTTCATGTCGTCAAGCGAAGCGATGCCGTTCCACCCCACCGTGGTGTTTGACGAACCGTATTGGGTTCACGATTTCACCCGCCCGAGCCCCGAAGGCTGGTCGGCTCCCCATCGCTATTCGGTGGGTCGCTACGATGAGCATCGTCCTGCCATGTACACCACCGACCTCTTCGAGGGGGAGCGGGATCACCACGTGGGCCTCGATTTGGGCGGGCCTGCCGGCACGCCTGTCCACGCCTTCGAGGCGGGAACGGTCGTGGCCGTCACGGTCAACGATGAGGACGGGTCCTACGGGCCGACGCTCATCACCAAACACAGCGTTCGACTTCCGACCGAGGTCGGTGGGCCCGTGGCTGACGTTGCAAGCGAATTCTGGGTGCTCTACGGTCATTTGAGCTGGGCCAGCATCGCTCATTGGTCGCCCGGCGATGCCTTTGAGCGCGGTCAGGTCTTGGCCGCGATGGGCGAGGAGCACGAAAACGGCGGGTGGCCCCCCCATGTCCACGTTCAGATGTCCGTGCACGAGCCCGAAGACGGGGACCTGCCGGGCGTGGTCAAAGGCGAAGACCGAGAAGATGCGTTGGCCCTCTATCCCGATCCGAGGTTGATCTGCGGGCCGCTTTACTGAACCGAATTCAAGTGCGCCTTGAGGGCGTTGATGGGTCCGATGGCCGCAGGGTCTTTGCCGTGAAGGAGGGCCAGCGTGATGGAGAGCCAGTCCATGACCAAGCAGTGGTAGAGCAAGCACTCCAACAAGGACGTCCCCTCGCCGACCAGATTCCATGCTGTCTCGGTGGTCGCATGCGCCACCATCCAGTCGAGTCGCTGTTTGACACGTGGGTGCATGCCGTGCCAAGTGAGCAACAGCAGGGCTTGATTGGCCGTTTCGGGGTCGGCGTCGGGTCCGATGCCGCCCCATGCAACGCTCTCGTTGTGGTTCATTTCGGGCAGCACGCCAACACGGACAAACCGGGCGGCGTTTTCGTTCATTTGGTTCTTGAAACGGTTCAGCGCAGGTGCCAACTCCGTCGGGCCAACGACGGCCAGCGGTTGTTCCATCAGGGCCGCTGCGAGCAAGGCGATGTCACCTTCGGGCTGAGCGAGCACGTCGAAATGGAGGTTGTTTTCTCCCAGACGTTCGAGCATCGCCACCCGCTCCTCCACCGCTTGCGGTGTGAGCAGGCCCAGGTGCTCCAGCACCGCGACTTGACGACTGAAGATGTGGCCGAACGCTGTTCGTGGTGGCTGACCGCCCACGGTCGGGACAAGGTAGCATCGGGGAAACAGTTCGGGCAGGCCGGCGAGGACGCCGCCTGTCGCAATCACCACGACCGTGGCGTCCATTTTGAGGGCGGCTTCGGCAGCGGCGAGCGTTTCTTCCGTGTTGCCGCTGTGACTGGTGGCGAGCACCAACCATGCAGGGTTGAACCACGCAGGCAAGGTGTAGTCGCGATGGACCACGACGGGGCAACCACCCTCATGGGCCGTGAGGGAAGCGAGAAAATCTCCACCGGCAGCGCTGCCGCCCATGCCGAGGCAGAGCACACCGCTCCATGGGGCTCGACGAAGGTCATCCAGCCAAGGGAAGCGCTCAACGGTGACCGCCTCAAAGCCACGTTTCAGATCGTCATGGAAGGCTTGGGTGAATCCGATCATCCCCTCGTTGTCCAACCGGTCAGCGAGGTCAACCAGTGTGGGTTCATGCTCCGGTGTAGCCTCAGGTTCCATCATGCCTCCTCCTGCGTTGTTGGTTCGTCAATGGTCATGAACGGGAGGCCAAGCCAAGCGTCGTCGTGGCGAACGAGCATGCCTTTTCGTCCCGGTGTGTGGTCGTAGGGAAGGCGTACGGCGTCCATGGCCCACGTGGTCGGGTCGAGGAATTCGCCAACGGACGCATCTTCGTTGATGAAGTCAACATGAACGAACTCGTGTTTTTGAGCGATGACGCTGGCTTGTTCCAAATCCCGCCACGTTGCACCGGTTCGCTCCCTTCGGTCCACGCGTTCCATGATGGCGCCGTCCTTGGTCCAAGCCGATGGTCGCCAGATGTGATGGCGCCACTGCACCAGATCACCGATTTCGTAGCCGGGCTTACGGTAGAGCAAGGTCAACCGGGTCACGTCCACGCCGTCCTTTCGACCCACCGTCGAGTTGGTTTCCACGACCATCCCCCCGTATTCGCTGACCAGGTGACGCCCCCAGGCGCGTGCCAGGCCTTTGCTGCCCAGCACCACATCATAACCTCCGGTGACCGGGCCTTCGTTGGTGATGAAGAACATCGGGTCGTCGGACAGTTTGTCCAACACCTCGTCCAAGGTGGCTCGTAGTCGGGTGAATTCTTCCTCGCTGAGGCGACGTGCACTGGAGCGAAGTTGAACGGTGGCTTCGAAGTAATTGCCCGCTCTTCGGGTGCAGGTCAAGCACACCCCGTTGGCCATCCGAGCTCGCATGGTGTGCTCTTCTTGGAACAGCAAGTCGTCGATGACGCCTTCAAGTTGAATGTGAAGCAAGGTGTGGCGGTCGGAGACTTTCATCGGTTCCATCGCCAGTTGAATGTCTTCAGCCCGTTCGTGAACCACGAGGTTTCGATGCAGCAGTTCGTCCCACACCTCGGCTTCAGTGGTGTTTTCCCACTTGCCTTCAATCTCCACGATCCCGCAGCGGGCACAGCGAACCCACGGCACGTTTTCAGGAACTTTGGCCAGCACCGTTCGAGCGCGCAGGCAGGGCTCGCACATGCGGTCACCGAACAGCGGTGGCTCGGCCCCGCAGACCAAGCAAAATTCCCCACCGAGTCGGGATGACATGCGCCTCTCCAAGTCGCTCCTGCGATGGTGCCTATGAAAGACTACGCTTTGCGGTCGCCCTCAGCCTCGGATTTTTCGGGTTGGTCGTTCCCGCCGGCCACACCTTCGAGGGCGTGGAGGCGCTGGTCGAGGCGGCGACTTCGTTGGACGACCGTCCATGTCCACAGGGCGATGGCCACCAGCATCCCAAGATAGGCCACAGCGAGGTAGGTCATCCCTTCCACTCAGACCCCTCCATCGTGTTGGCCTTGCAGGTTCGAAAGCCGTTGCTCCAACATCGTCAACCGCATGGATGTGAGCATGTGGCCGATGATGAACACGGTGAACGAGATCGCTCCAAGCAGCAAGACCAACCCCATGTCGCCGTTGATGGAACCCTCGTCTCCGGTGGCGACCACCGGGCCTGGATGACGAATGGTCCAGATGCGTGTGGCGATGTACGTGACGGGGACGAGCACGAAACCGTACAGCCCGAAGGCTGCGAACGTATCCCTTGATTCCACCCCGTCGGGTTGGCTGTTTCGGCCCAGCACCACGTAGACGGCCAGCAAGGTGAGCAGCCCAAAGGTGTTGAGGCGAACATCGGTCCAGTCCCAAGGTGTGCCCCATTCTGCCGCACCCCAAACACACCCAGACCACACGGTCATGAGGCCGGTGGCCAAGCCGGCTTCGGATCCTGCGACATGGAGTCGCCACGCCCATTCTGACCGTCGAAACAACCAACCGGCCGAACCGATGAACAGGGCGCCGAACGCAATGAAGGCCGCCCAAGCGGCGGGTACGTGCCAGTAGAAAATTCGCTGCGCAGCGGGGGATTCGAAGGCGTCCAACGAGACGCTCGGTGCCCACAGCAGCGCCAGCAGGAGGGTGCTTGCGATGCCGGTGAACCCGAGCACCAGCAGCGCTTCTCCCCACTTCATGGCCTGCGGTGCTGGCACGTCCTCCTTGAAGTTGGTGTTCGGCTCAGGAAAGAACGCTGAGCAGCAAGGAATAGGGGAGAATCAACACCGGTGTGAGCAAGCCAACAAAAACCGCTTGGGGTCGGGCGAGTCGTTGCGTTGAGCGCTGCATCCAACCCACGCCGTGCCACACGATACCGCACAGGACCGAGCCCACGATCAAGGTCTCCAGCGCAGGAACGCCTTGGAGAGCGGTGGCGGTCAACAAGGTCATGACCAATCCAAGGGCGAACGGGAGCCAACCTGCGTGGGGCTCACCGCCGCTCACGGCTCGCCACCAAGCGGCGGTCCGCTCTTCTCGCAGTGCATTGACCAATGGCTCACCGCACAACCCCATCGCCATGGTGGGAGCGAGCACGAAGCCAAGTTGTTGCATCTCGTCCAACCCGTCCATGAACGAGCCCATGGCGAGCAGGACACCCAAGCTCAGCAAGCCCGCCATGCCGTTGGCGTTGAGCCACATCAGGGTGCGCAGGTGCATCTTCACGCCCCAAGCGGCGCGCCGGATGGGTTTGGCAGGTGTTCGTTGGTGGTCGCTCGGAAGGGCTTCGGGCGGCGAGTCGGTGGGCATCATCGCACCTTCGCCAACATCCAAGGTGTGCGTGGCACGGTTGACCAATCGCTGGTCGTGGGTCGCAAGGAGGACGGCGTGGCCGCTCCCTCGCAACAAGTCGAGCCATCCACACAGCACCTCCACCGAGGCATCGTCAAGACCCGCATCGGGTTCATCCATGAGCACCAAGGCAGGCGTGGAGCTGGCGAACGCCGGCAGGAGGCCAGCCAACACAGCGACCTTTCTGGCCTGCCCTTGAGAGAGGTGCGCCACCATGTCGTTGCTACGATGAGCGAGGTTAAACGCTTCAAGAAACGGCTCGATATTGACCGTTGAACCGCTCATCGCCATGGCACAATGCAGATGTTCAGCGACGATTTCACTCCCAAGCACCCCATTTTTTTGCAGAACGGTGCCCACCGTGAGGGGGGAGCCTCTTCGTCGCCCTTCAGCATCGATGACCGTTGTGCCGTCGTGGAGCACTCGTCCTTGTTCCAGTGGCAAAAGGCCGAGAGCAGCCTCCAACATCGTGGATTTGCCGGAACCGTTGGCTCCCGTCAGCACCACGGTTTGACCCGGAGCAACGTCGACCGAGCAGCCGGCAAGGACGAGGCCCATGCCCCTTCGGACGTGAACGTCCTGGAGGGTGAGCATGGGCTTGGCCATGGTTCGGGCAGGCTCCGTTCAAGCATGAACCCTCCTGTTTTGGTCCTCGGACACATCAACTCAAAAGAGTGGGAGCCTGACCCGTACGCATGGGCTTCGCCATGTCCCTCTTCGCCCCAGCGGAGTGGTTCGTCCTCGGCCTTTGGTTCGTGGCGATCGTCTCGCCCATTCTCTATGCGGCCAAGACCCGAACCTCGCTGGCCATGGGCATCACGGTCAGCGTGCTGTTGGGGGCGGTCGTCCAGGTGCTCTGGTCCATGTTCGCCGCCTACGGCTGGGTGGAGTACTGGGTGTGGAGCGATTTCGTCCTGGTTCCTGTTCGAACCTCCGACCCAGCGTTCTTTCACACGCTCGCTACCGCCGGTTTCCTTCACAGCCAAGGCGACATGATGCACGTGCTTGGCAACGTCATCATTCTGGCTCTGGTCGGTGTCCCCCTCGAGCAGCGCTTGGGCTCCAAGCGCTACGCCATCGTCTATGTCATCGGCCTGTTGGGGGGCTCCCTCGGTTGGGTCGCCTTCAACCCCGGTTCCTACAACCCTGCGCTTGGGGCCTCTGGGGCAGCGTTTGGTCTTCTTGGCGCCTACCTTGCGGGATGGCCACGGGATGAGATTCCGTTCCCGCTCTTGCTGATTCGTCCGTGGCCGGTGGTGTTCATTGCGCTGTTGTACTTTGGATTGGAACTGGTTCGCGCCCTCGCAACCATGGATGCCGGTGTTTCCAGCGGCATCGCTCACATGGCTCACATCGGGGGGTTTGTGGCGGCTTACGCCATGTTGCCAATGGTCGCTCGTGGTGGCCCGGTCGAACTGGGCGTGCTCGACGGAGGGCCCAGCCAAGGGGCGGCCGTATCTGCCAAACGCCGACAGATGAAGGCGAGCATGGCCGACCTCTCAGTCATCGAGGACCCTTGGACGTCGGCTGGCATGGAGGTCCCCAAACACCTTCGTGAACCGTTGAAGAATTTGATTCAAGCCAGCGATGAACCCGAGACGCGTGCCGCTTGGATGGACCACCTCGCCGACGCAGGGACGTGTCCGATCTGCGACGCTCCCCTTGGCATTGTTGAGCGATCAACCGGCCCTCACCTCCAGTGCTCTGCCACAACAGACCACCTTGAATGGCCCCCTCGATAAACGGGTCCAATCGCTGGACGGCGTGATACATCGGAGGATAGAATCAAAGGTGGGCAGGCCTTCCAAAGGACGAAGAGGGAGGGTGAACCATGCACACTGCACCACGGTCGGCCATGCGAACCTCCGCCCTTCTCTTCGCTGTGCTGGTGCTGCTCGCCGATGTTAGCGGTGGCCTTCTGAGCCATCCTGCCGCCGCAACGGACGTGGCTGAACATGAGGCTCCCATCTTGGTGGAGGGTCTTCCACCGCTGATGTGCGGTGAGGACCTCTGTGAGCGGCCAACTCGAATGCTCGACCGGGGCGACCGTGCATCAAACGAGCCCGACATGTGGTGGCTTGGCTACGGTCCCGACCTGGATTGGAACGGCATGGACGACCGGCTCCAGCGCGTGCTGGCGGGTCAAGAATCCATTTCACCCACCGCTGTCATCGGCCCGGACGGACGCAAAACCGTCGCCATCGTCGTCGATTATGCCTGGGCTCCCAACGAGGGTGAACTCCACGCCTTGACCTCGGTCCTCGAGAACCACGGTTGGCTGGGCGAGGACAACGGTGCATGGTTCCAGGTCATGGATTCCATTGACTCGGTGGTCGTGGACAAGGTTCCTGTGAGTGCCCTGATGGATATCTACCACCTTCCCGGTGTCGTGGTCGTTGAGATGCAGAACGTGATGGTGCCGTTCAACGGCGTGGCCACAGAAGCAGCTCGTGCGATGCCTTCCGATGTGTACTCTGCCAGCACCTACGCTCGAGGCTACAACGGCGAAGGCGTCGTCATTGCGGTGCTCGATACCGGTGTTGACAATGAACACCGAGCCCTCAACGACTTCGACGATGTGGACGACGAGCCCGACAGCGATCCCACCAGCTACAGCGATCAGAAATGGGTCGCTGGCTTTGACGCCACCTCGCAAGCCTCCAACCCGGACGGCTCGGTCGACCCCGATGACGGCCAAGGCCATGGTACGCACGTCGCTGCCACTGCGCTGGGCACCGGGGGTGCTGAGCGAGTCCACACCGGCAGCGGCATGGGAGCGTACCTGGTGGACATCAAGGTGCTTACCGACTCCGGTGGTACCAATTCCCAAGCCTCGCTCAACGGCATCCAATGGAT
>JBMZXF010000042.1:0-16268 GCA_049627345.1 Candidatus Poseidonia sp.
CTTTGCATGAGCCCCAAGGCCAACCCATGGTGAACTACACTGGAAACCGCCTCCGATCTTTCCAGGCACACGCCTTCTGTACAGCACGGTCAAGGTTGAATGCGTTGACCGCTTGGGCGGAGCATGGAGGCCATCGCCTGGGACGTGCTCTTGGCCGCCGGGACGGTCTTCACCCTCGGTGCCATCTCGCCCGGTCCCAGCCTGATGGTGGTGCTTCGAAACACCATGATCGGTGGTCGCCGCCAGGGCGTCATGTGCGCCTTGGGTCACGGTTTGGGCTTCGGCATGTATGCCGGGCTGGCCGTGTTCGGCCTCATCGTCCTGCTCGAGGAAGCCCCGACCGTGTTCACGGCCCTCCAACTGGTTGGTTGCGCCCTCTTGGTTTGGTACGGGGTGTCCATGTGGAACGCCAATCACGACGCCCTGTTCAGCGAGGACACCGGTTCGGGCGCTCAGGGATTTGCTGAGGGGTTTGCGATTGCCTTCTTCAATCCAAAAATCGCCTTGTTCCTCGTGGCTGTGCTCGCCCAGGTTCTTCAGCCCGACATGAACCTGATTTCGAAAACCGCCGTGGGTCTGCTCGGCATGACCATCGACGCCCTGTGGTACCTCTTGGTGGCCGTCGTCTTGACCGGCACCCCGTGGCTCGACCGCTTGAAGGACCGGGCAGCCTTCATTCACCGGCTGACCGCTCTCGTGCTGTGGGGCTTTGCGGCCAGCGTGCTGCTGAACCTGTGATTCTTGCGGCCAGCGTGCTGCTGAACCTTTGATCATCGCTGACAGGTCGGACAGAAGAAGGTTGAGCGGTTGCTCTGCACGATGCGCCGCACCACGCCACCGCAGCCTGACTTTTCACACGGTTGGCCCTCACGCCCGTAGACGGCAAAGTGATGGGCGAAATACCCGAGGGTCCCGTCCACGCTCGCAAAATCGTTGAGGGTCGAGCCACCGGCCTTGATCGCTTCCACGATGACGTCTTTGACATGGCCGACCAGTTCAACCAACCGAGCGGTCGGCTGGCCGTTCTTCCGGACCAAGCCTCCCGCCTCACGACGGGGCGAAATCCCTGCACGATGGAGGGACTCGCAGACGTAGATGTTGCCCACGCCCACCACCACTTTCTGGTCCAGCAGGGCCAGTTTGATGGCCACCTTGCGACCCTTCAGTCGGTCGGCCAAGGCTTGAGCATCCCACGGGTCAAACGGTTCAGGACCCAGCGAAGCGAGCAACTTGTGACCGGCTTCCTCTTCGGCAGGGAAGAGGTCGATGATGCCAAACCGACGAGGGTCGGTGTAGACGGCACGGGAACCGTCGGTGAAGATGAATTCGAGGTGGTCGTGCTTGCCTCCGTGACCAGTTTCGTCCCCAAAGGCCGAGACCGGCACGCCGCCGTTCACGGTCTGGAGCAGCGGCTTGGCCGAGGCAGCCTGGTTGCTGTCAAACAGCGTGTAACGGCCGCTCATCCCGAGGTGAGAGAGCAGGACGCGCCCGTCATCGAGGTCGATGAGGAGGTACTTCGCCCGACGACGAATGCCCGACACCGTTGCACCGGCGAGGGTGGCCAACCCTTCAGGAAAGGGATAGCGCAGGCCTTCTCGCCGGATGAGCACGTCCTCGAAGGTCTTGCCTTGCATGCCCTGCAAGAGGCCTTGGCGAACGGTCTCGACCTCGGGAAGTTCAGGCATGCTCACGCCTCCGGCGCACGAACGACGAAGAGTCGATGGTTGTCCTCGTAGCCGGTGAGTTCGATGACTTCCTCCACCTCATGGCCCGCCGAACGAAGCGTGCGTTCAACCTCGGCAAACAGGGCGGCTTCACCTTCCCCCGTCCACCGTTCACTGGCCGCCTTCAAGGAGAGCAGCCCTGTTCCACCGGGCTGCAAAAAGCGCTGACACGCAGCGATGAAAATGTCCACCTGACCGGCCTGAGCAACGTCCTGAAACAACCACGGCACCTTGGTTGGCAGCAAGACACCCCAGGCGGCGTGCTTCCTGGCGTCGCCGAGCACGGGCACCAAGCCGGGCCGCTCGCTGGTCATGAACGTCAAATCCCGAAGGCAACGCGGCGCCAAGTCAACGCACACCAAGCGACCTCCGAACCGATTCGATGCACCGCACAGGTGGTCGTAGAGGTGGCTGACGGACGTGCCATGACCGGCGCCGAGGTAGAGCACGGTCTCGCCCTGGTCGGGCAGCAACAGCGCCGGGTCTCGCTTGGTTCGCAACAGCCCCGCCCCGAGCTTCGAACGGTTCGGGTCCCAACGACGGTGCTCCTTGCCGGAGAACTTGCGCAGGGATTCACCGTAGACAGCGGAGCCGGGGACGGCATTTCGGGTCCACAGGGCTCGTCGGTCAAGAAGGACGGTGGAAGAGAGGTTTTGCGGGCCTCGCTGCCTTCGTTTTTTTCCGCCGCCCATGTGAACACCCTCTCAACGGCGGGACGGCGGGTGCTTGTTGGCCTCACGGAGGTCGTCCACGCGCTGTTCCACCTTGGCCACCTCGTCTTCGCCCCAAGCCTCGCCTTCGAAGGCGTCGACCTTGGCGGCGATGCTGATCTTTCCAGCGAGCATTCGAGCGATTTTGCCTCGCACCCAGCGGGGTGAGCGGCTGATCCATGGATGCATGAAAATATGGCCGTGCTTGGGCGAGGGGGCCCCAGTCTTGAGGTGATGGAAGAAGGCCTTCTCCGCACCGAGGATTTGAACCGTCCCCGAAGGAAGGCGAGCCAGACGAGCCCGACCGTGCGCCTCAACGCACAGGCGAGCCGCGAGAAGCGGACCGACCAGGGCGGACACCGAGGGCAAGTGGGATTCCGTCAACTGGCGAAGCGCATGCTCCATCCGGTCGAGGCGGGCATGGGCGCCGGCCGTGCTTTCGGCCCATTCTCGCAGCGACCTCCATTCCCCGTCGGAGGGCAATTCAGCGGGCACGTCCACTCCCATGGCCTCGGCGAAGGCTTGGGGCGTCTCGCTGGCGGCCACCGAGCGAACGTACGCAGCCCTGTCCTTAACGACGGTCATCGGGAAGAACAGGCCGGCCCACTCGATGAGTCGGGCCTCCATGGTCAAGTGGCTGGCCCGCAATTCATCGCTGCCCCTGACGAGGTGTTCGAGACGTCGGTCGGGGTCGCTGGCCGCCGCTTGAACGCCTTCCACCGCCAGGCGAAGGGCGGCGCTGTCGGCCAGCATTTGCTGCTCAGCAGAGGGAACGGGCCACTGGGCGTCGGGAAGTTGAGGGTCGCCGTGCACGCAGAGCACGGCCTCGGGGAAGCGTTCGTGCAGGGCCACCGCTTCTCTGATGGGCTGGCCCGAAGCGATGAGCCGAAGCCGTTCAACCACAGCGTGTTCGGTCATGTGACCGTCCCACTGCATGACGTCGACAAGGTGGCCGTGTTCGTCGACGACGGCGGCAGCCTGCCAGTCGTACCACAACCACATGAGCCAACCCTTCACGCCGTTGATTTTGACCCTTGCCCTTCCACACGGGCGATGTTCATCAACAACATTCCCTTGTATTTCCGAAAAGCGGTAGACATTATATATCGGAATTCGCAGGCATTACCCATGTTTTGCCCTGAATGTGGAACACTGTCGTTCCCTACTCCATCTGGCGACATCTCCTGCACGAACTACAAGTGTGGCTACAAGGGACCCGCCAACCTGAAAACCAAGATCGGTGGTAAGGAGGTCGACCTCTCCAAGGCCACCTCCAGCACGAAGGTTGAATCTCGGGACTACGAAGTCATCAAGGATTCCGATAACATGCAAGGCATCCTCACCACGGGGGATTACATGTGCCCCAAGTGCGACTGCGTTGAAGTTTTCGCCTACCTCGAGCAAACCCGTTCCTCTGACGAACCGGAAACTCGAATGTTGACCTGCAAGGACTGCGGCAACGGATGGCGCGAATACTGAATCAGTAATCCGATTCCACACGTGGTGCCAGGAAGTACAGCACTTCGCCTGCGCCGTCGTTGAACGTGAATTCAAGGCTCAGTGGGAAACTCTCACCAAAGCCCAGCTTGACGGTCCCGAGGGAACCGAAGACTTTCGAAAGCGGCACGAGGTACGTCAGCGAGTATTGGCTGCGTGCGGGCTTCGAGCAGTTGAGGGACTCGAGTTCGTCCTTGGAAAAACTCACGGTGACCGAGTCGGTTTGGCCTTGCACGTGAACGGTGAAGGAGTTGCCGTCGATGCTGAAGTTGACCAGGTCGCCCACCTGCTTGGCAGCTCGAAGGGCCTGGGCCAGGGAGGCGCCGTTGATTTCGATGGTGGATGGGATGTCGATGTTGGGCAGGTTGGGGGAGTTCACCGTGCTGGGGTCCAGCGGGCGAATGTTTCGGTCAATCTTGCCGAGGTTGAGCGTGAGGACACCGGAGTCCTTGGTGTACGCCATTTCGATCAGGTCGTCGGCGCCACCGAGGCTGATGAGTTCCTTGACCTTGCGCAGCTCAAGGGCGAGGTCGTTTTCCTCGACCTCCCAGGTGTCAAAAGCGGCGGCGTCGACCTTCATGTCGATCATCGCCACGTGCGAGGCGTCCACGACGGTCGCCTGCATTTTGTCTTCTTTGAACTCGAAGCGTGCGTCCTCGACGACCACGCCCAGAGTCTCTACAATTTTGTTCATCAAGTCCTGTCGGGCCGTGACGTTCAACATGAGTTCATCCCTCTCTGCATCAAAAGGCCTCCGCGACGGCTTATGAACTTAGCACAAACGCAAGCATGAACGGACGCGTTCGTGCGCGGTTTCAATCCAACCCTATCTTCTCCGCGCATGGAGAAAAATTAAACCAATCCATCAGGAACATCCTACCATGAAGCCAACGACCCGCCTGCTCACCGCCGTCCTCCTCACAAGCATGATGATGCTCTCCGGATGCCTTGGAACCGGAGATGATGAAGAAGGCGGCGGTTTGGTACCGACTGCTCAAGGAAGCACGACCACGGTTGTGAACGGAAATTATCTTCCAATTGTCAACGCTTACCAAATCGGGCCGCTGTCGGAGAACATCACCTACAACAGCACGGGTTCTGGAACTTTGATTGGCATGAACGTCTCAGTGTATCACAGCGCCATTGATCCAGACGGCATCAACCTCGCCATGGGTTGGGACACGAACCTTGACGGCGTTGTTGATATTCCAGTCGCAACCTCACAAGGCTTCACTGTGCTGTACATCCCAATCTCGGACTGGAACGCCGTTCCGGACACCGACAACAACTCTCACATAGTGAGCATTGCCTTCCAAGCCACCGATGCCAACGGAGGCAGGGATGTCGTTCTTCTCGACTTGCAGTCCCGAATTCCTGTTGGGCCATGGTGGATGAGTCACAGTGGACTCTATGCAATCAGCGGAAAGGACGCCCAGGGGACCCCTGGTACCGGTACCGCTGACAACCTGATCATGTTGACCATGGACCAAGGCGGCGACATCAACTGGGCCGCTGTCTCCGTCAAGGTGAGCATTGACGGTGCCGCACCCGTGACCTGTGACAACCCAGGTGTTGACGGCACCGCCGTGTGCAGCCTCGTCGAGTTTGGCAACACCGACGACCAAGTGTGGTCCGTTGGTGATGGTGTAACCGTTGTTGAGAACGGACAGGACATTTGTTCTGGCAGCTGCTCGATCGATGTGACCATCACAGACACCCGTGAAGGCAAGACCATCGACACCACCAACGGCGTCGTTGCTGAGTGAGATTCTCGCCCTTGATTTCTTATGAGGCGGGCGTGTGGCCTGTTCCATGGGCGAAGGTGAGACGGTCCCCGTTTTGCTGAAAGAGGACGGTACGCCGTACAAGACGGCCGTGCTCATCCCCACCATCAACAACGCCGACGAACTCGACATCGTGCTCGAGCGCCTGGGCAAGCAGACCTACCCGCACTTCGAAATTGTCATCTCCGACTCCAAATCCAAGGACCACACCAAGGCCGTGTGCGAGAAGCACGGCGCCACGTGGATCGATGACCCGTCCCGCAACCGTGCCGACGCCTGCAACTTTGCCCTCCGACAAATGGACCACGACCTCGTGTTGTTCACCGACGACGACACCGTTCCACCGCTCGACTGGGTGGCCAAACTCGTTCGATGGTTCGACAACCCCGAAGTCGGTGCCGTGGGTGGACCCAACTTCGCACCCGACGACGACCCGTTTGGTGCCAAGTGCGCTGACGTGGCCTTCTGTACGAAATTCATGACCGCTGGCACCCGCTACGGCGCTCAACCGAAGGGCGAACTCGTCCCGATTACGCACAACCCCGGTGTCAACTGTGCTCACCGCATGGCAAACCTGCGAGAAGTGGATTTCTTCGAAGAGGGATGCATCGGGGCCGAAGATGTGGTGCTCGACGCGAAGATTCAGCGCAAGGGCCACAAGTTGTTCATCGACCCTTCCAACGTGATGCCGCACCGACGCCGGCGCCCGTTCAAGCCGTACATGAAGCAAATGCGCAACTACGGCTACACCCGCATGGTCGCCAACAAGCGATGGCCAGAAATCGCCACCTGGTCCCACACCGCCATCGGTTTCTTCCCGCCCCTCGTGGTGCTCTCGCTCGCCGCCATGCTCTACGGCGCCCTTTCGGGCGGTGCCGCAGACGAGTTCTGGTTGACCCTTGGGGGCGAATGGACGCTTTCCCGCATTGCCTTCCACATCCCGGGCGGCTTTGGCGTGGTGTACATCGTCATCTCGTGGCTCGGCGCCGCCATTGGCACTTCGCCCCATCGTTCCATTGGCACGGTGTTCCTGGCGCCGCTGTTTGTGTTCCTCGCCCATTGGGCGTACGGCCAAGGCGTCATCAAGGCCTGGCGAGAAATTCGCCGGACGGGTGGCCGTGCTGGAGAAGGTTCGCAAATCGACGACCGGGTCCGCACCGCTTGAGCCCGTCCCTCGGCAAAGACCGGCCTTTTCCGCTCGCCGTGGCGAACGTTGATGGTCACACGCACGCCAAGCCGGCCTATGGCGGGTCCATCGCTGGCTGAACGGCTCTCAGCCTTGGACCAGCCGGACCACGCCACCGACGCCAGCGCCATGTGGAACTCCATCCGACCCTTGCTGGTGCTCGGGCGCATCATCATGGTGGGGTTCATCATCATCGTCGGCGAGGTGTTTGACGATGTTCGTATGGCAGGTTTGACCATCGGCGTGTGGGCCCTCATCCTCGGCATCCCGCTGTTTTTGCTGATCTCAACCATCATCACCTACGTCGACCGCTTGGTCAAAGGCGAAGAGGAAACATCGGCCTGAGGGATGCCGTGCAGACGAAGAATGAAAAGGACAAGCGACCATCTCTCAGGCATGAACAGGAAGGTTGGTGCCCTTGGCGTCCTCTTCCTGTTGCTGCTTGTGCCGCTGGGCCAAGTCAACGCCAGCAGCGGTGGGAAATTCAACTCGTCCAACGGATGCGGTTGCCACGGTGGTGCAGGCGGCGTCACGGCTCAACTGACCGGCCTGCCAACGGCGTACGAGGCACTCGCCACCTACACCCTCTCGGTGAGCATGAGCACCTCGCCCAACATCGGTGGGTTCAATCTCGACGTCAACCGAGGCACGCTCAGCAACGGTGACGCCAACACCCAAGTGGCCTCCAACGGACGGCAAGCTACGCACAACGATGTGCCGGGAACCGCCTCCTGGACGATGGATTGGACGGCTCCCTCCTCTGGTTCAGGCAGCGTGTTGTTCAAGCTGGCTGTGCTGTCTGGAAACTGGAACAACGGCACCAGCGGAGACGACTACAACACCTTCTCCACCAGCATCAGCGAAGAGGTCTCCAGCAACACCGAACCGGTGGCCAGCGACGTCCTCATCACGCCATCCACCCCCGACACCACCGACGAGCTGACGGTGTCCTACACCTACACCGATGACGACGGCGACGGTGAAAGTGGAACGACCGTCGCTTGGTACAAAGACGGCGCCGTCGAGTCCAGTCACACCACCTTCACGCTTCCCGCCTCGGCCACGACCAAAGGCGACACGTGGCACGCCGTCATCACCCCCTCCGACGGCCAAGATGCTGGGGTGGCCGTGGCCTCGCCCACCGTCACCGTGCTCAACCGTGCCCCTGACGTCCTCAACCTGGCGGTCAGCGACGAGCGTCCTGACAGCAACGACGACATCACCGTGAGTTTCCAAACCAGCGATGCGGACGGTGATGCCGTTGCCTTCACGGAACTTCGGTGGATGCTGGACGGCGCCCAGGTTGAGTCGCTCGACAACGCCACCACCCTCCCGGCCATCGCCACACGGGTGGGCGACGAGTGGACCGTGGACGCGCGGGCCTCCGACGGCATTGATACGGGCGAATGGACCTCCTCGGCCGACATTGTGGTCGGCTCGAGCAATCAAGGGCCGGTGGTCAGCGACCTGGTCATCGCCCCGTCCACGCCCACGACGGAGGACAACTTGACCGCGTCATGGACCGCAACCGACCCCGAAGGCGACGACATCGCTGAGACGATGTTGACCTGGTGGCTGGACGGCGAGCATGTTCCTGCTGCTGATGGGTTGAACCCGTTGCCGTCCTCGTTCACCCAACGAGGCGACGCGTGGAGTGTTGAGGTTGAGGCCAACGACGGGCAAACGTGGGGCGCTCCCGACTCGGCGGCGGTCAGCATCGAAAACGCTCCTCCGTCCGTTGAGGCCCTGTTGACCTCTCCCAGTTTCAGTGCTCTGCACGACATCAGGATTTCAACCAACATGACCGACGCCGACGGCGACCAACCCACCCTGCAGGACGTGGCGTGGTACCGAAACGATGCGTTGGAACTCGCCTTCACCGCCGATGTTCTTCCGGCCTCCGCCTTGACCCGTGGCGACCACTGGTACGCCGTCCTGACCGTGAGCGATGGAAGCGACCAAACCGAGTTCACCACGCCCAGCGTTCTGATTGAAAATGCGCCCCCGCAGGTGGTCGTCAGTTGGCCGGAGAACCCATCCTCGCTGACCGATTTAGCGCCCACCATCACGACGGAGGACGCCGACGGTGATGCCGTTCAATTCTCTACCACGTGGTACAAGAACGGCTTCCGCGATGCTGGCCTGACCAACACCACCGTTGTCCCAGCCGACCGCCTTGCGCCAGAACAGGCATGGCGACTGGTCGTGGTGGCCCACGACGGCACGGAAGCGAGCTCCGAGGTTGAGGCCAGCATCACCCTCGTGAACCTCGCACCTTCGGCCGCCATCCAACGCTTGACCACGGACGTGTGGTACAACGAGACCACCGTCCTGACAGGATCTCCATCGACGGATTCCGATGGCATCATCGTGCGCTACGATTGGTCGTGGGAGGGAGGCAGCGCCACGGGCGAACGCCTCGAGGTGGTCCTGAAGGACGACGCCATCGTCATGCTCACCGTCACGGACGACCACGGAGCAACCCACCAGACCAACGTGTCCCTTGAGGTTGAGATCGGCCCCGATGTGCGAAGCCTCCAGTCCTTTAGCGACGACCGAGGCAACGTTCGTCTCTCGTGGGCCTGGACGGGCGATCAAGTGGCGTTCAACATCCTTCGCAACGGCGAAGTCATCGGCACGACCAACGCAACAAGCTTCGACGACCAACCGCCCATCAGCGGCATCGTGACCTACATCGTCCAGCCGGTGGATGAAGAGCGCACCTACCTCGGTGCCAGTGATTCCATCAGCCCCGTCTTGAGCCCTGCTCCGCCCGAAGAACCCGGCCCCTCAGCGGGCTTGGGCATCGGCTTGGGCGTGGTCCTGGTGCTGGCGTTACTCGTTCTTCCTGTTCTCGGCCAACGAGGGGGTGAACGACCGTGAAGCGCGTCGCTGTGTTGGTGATGGTCGCCGTGCTCCTCGTGCTGCCCACCATGGGCTCGGCCAACCCCAACGGCGTGGGTTCGGGGACGTTTGACGCACAGTGCGGCGGCGCCTGCCACGGCGATGCAGACATGAACCGGTCGTCGCCTGCGACGGTTGAGGTCAACGCACCCACGATCGCCTACGAAGGCCTGTTGACCAGCGTGTCCATCACCGTTTCCAACATTGAAACCACCACCAGCGGCCTGCTTGGATTCTTCCTCCTGTCCGACCTTTCCGGGGCTGGCGACACCCCCGACGATGCGGGGTGGACCGTCATCTCCAACAGCGAAGGCGGAACGGAAAATTACGTCGAGGCGCACATCAGCGTCGGCCAAACCCAGCACACGGTGGAATGGACCGTGCGTGCGCCCGGTGTCGGCGAGTATCCACTGTACGGCGCCATTCATCACGGCACGGAGGACGGGAGCGAAGCACCGTTCTTCGGCGCTTCCGCCGCCCCTGTTGTCGTTGATGTTCGTCCCGTCCCTGAAGATTTACCCCGCCTCGCCGCAGAATTTGAACCACCGGCATTGCGAACGGTTGGTGAGACCACAACCGTGGTGATGCCAACGGCCTTCGTGGAGAGCGTGCAGGTCGAATGGCGGCTCCCCGGCGGTGAAGCGACGATGGTGCCCGTATCCTCCGACGGCGATACCTGGTCGTTTGAACTGCCAGCCACCCTCCAACCCGTCGCCGTTCAGTGGCGCGCCCACCTCGCCGGTGAGGGACCCGAGCAAACCACACCGTGGTTCACCTTGCAGAGCGAAGAGCCACGGTGGACGGTGGACGAAAGCGCCGCCTACCTCCAATCCATGGCCATGGTGTTGGCCTTCATGGCTACCTTCCTTTCCTTGCAGCGTGGACGAAGCGACGAGGAACCGCAGGTCAAGGACGATGTCTTCGATGAGGAGGTGGAGGCCTGATGGTGTCGGCAGCCACCCTGCACGTGGTCAGCACCGAATTGGCGGTCGGTTCGTTTGCCATGGCCGGTGTGGCGTTCCTGATGGCGGGGCTCGCCAGCCACCGTTGGATCCTCGACGAACGCTATCTTTCCCTGGCCGACAACGTCGCCCATTTCGCCTTGGCGTTCGGGCTGCTGGCCATGCCGCTGGCCATCATGACCGGCATCCAGTCCAGCCCCGGAGAAGGCGTTGACCACCCCGTGCTCATCAACAAGATGTTGCTGGCCTCAGCGGCGCTTGGCCTCGCCCTCGGCGTTCTGCTCGCTCGGCGACGTCGGGGTGCGTCCCTCTGGCAGGACCCTGCCGGACGACGGTGGCAAAGCCTCGGCGGCCTGGGTGCCGTTGGCTTGGTCTTGTTGACAGCCTCCCTGGGAGGCACCTACAGCCGGGGTGAATCCCTTCTTGACGTGTTCAGCCTGCCTTACGACCAGGTGCCGTTGATGCCGATGTGGTTGTCCATCACCGTGCTCGTGCTGGCGGCGGCCAACCTCGCCCTCATGCGACGAAGCGTGCGTGCGTGATCACAAGCCGGCCATATCACCGGTCTGAATGGTCCACTGGCTGGCGTAGACGCCGCCCGATGCAACAAGGTCGTCGTGAACGCCCCGCTCGACGATGGCACCGTCAACCATGGAGAGAATCTCGTTGGCGTTTCGAATCGTGCTGAGCCGGTGCGCCACGGCAATGGTACCGCGTTCCTTGCCCGAAGAGAGGAGGTTCTCTTGGATGCGGCGCTCGGTTTCAGCGTCCAGTGCGCTGCTGGCCTCGTCGAGGATGAGCAGGCTGGGGGCTTTCAGGAGCGCACGGGCCAGCGAAATTCGGGCTCGTTGCCCGCCGCTCAACATCGCGCCCCGGTCGCCCACGAGCGTGTTGATGCCGTCCTCGAGTTCCTGAACGAACTCCCATGCACCGGCCATTTTGAGGGCGGCTTCCAAATCGGCATCGGTCGCTTCCTGATTGTAGATGACGTTGTCCTTGACCGAGCCGTAGAACAGGAAGGGGTCCTGGCTCACGAAACCGATGGCCTCGCGCAGTGAATGGAGCGTGAACGCCGTGATGGGGCGTCCGTTCACCAGCACCTGACCGCTGTCGGGCGTGTAGTATCGCATCAGCAGTTTCAGAATCGTGGTTTTCCCAGCGCCGGTGTGCCCCATCACGCCGAGGAACTCACCCTCGTTCACCTTGAAGGAAATACCGTTGAGCACCTTGATGGTGGTGTTGGGGTAGGTGAAGTAGACGTCGTTGAACTCCACCGTCTTGATGCCCCCTTCGAGGGCCACGGCATCCTCGCTGTCAACGATGGTGGGTTCGAGGTCGACCGCTGCAAAGACTCGGCGAGCAGCGGCTTCACCACGCTGAAGTTGATTGACGAGGATACCGAAGATGAACATCGGCATGGTCATTCGCGTGCTGATGAGCAAGAACGTGACCAGTTGACCGGTGGTGATTTCACCCTGACTTGCAAAGTAGCCACCGGCCGTGGTCAACAACCCGAAGGCCACACCGGCGACGGCGTAAATCATCGGAATGAAGCGGTTGCGGTCCTTGCTGGCGCCCATCGCTTGGTCCCGGTACGAGCCCGATTCCTTGGCAACACGGTCGGCTTCCCACTGTTCGGCGTTGTACGCCTGAACGACGGCAATGCCTGAAATGAGGTTCTCAAGCACGGCGTGGATATCACCGGTGGATTCGCGTTGTTTTCGGTATTTTCGCTGAACTCGGGTGGAAAACCAGTACACGGCGGGGACGATGAAGAGAATGGGCGTGAACAGCACGGCGGCGAGTTTCCATGACATCAGCACCAGAATGAGGAAGGCGGTGGCGAAGGTGATGACGATCCGGATGATGGACGTCGATGAATCGGAGACCACGTCTTCGAGTTGGTTCACGTCGCTTGAGAGCACGGACATGATCTGACCTGTTTGCCGCAAATCGTAGTACGAGGCCTCCATGGCGATGAGGGAGCGGGTCGCGTCCATCCGAAGGTCGTGTTGAATGTTGTAACCGAGGGTTTGCCAGGAGTATTCCGAAATGCCTTGGAAAATCGCCAAACAGAGGAACCCGAGGAAGATGAGCACACCGTACCCGATGGCCGGGTCGCTGTGAATGGTGGTTACCATGTCTTGGACGATTTGTGGGCCCGAGAGCATGTCGGTCGTGAAGTAGTCCACGGCCAACCCGATGGCCACAAAGGGCATTAGGTCAAAGAAACGGGCCGCTGCGTTGGCAAAGATACCTGCAAAGACTCGCTTGGGGTATTTCTTGGCGTAGGGCACGATGCGCCAAATCTGCTTTCCAAGCACGTCAGCGCTCTCGTTGATGTCCTCGGGCGACATCTTGTCGCCTTGGGCTTTCGCTGCGTGCGCTGCCGTCATGAACCCCTGCCGAGGACCGAGACTCTTGAACCCTCGCCATGCTATCGGCGAGGCTGACCTTACAACCAATCTTTGATGAGGTTCCCCGAGGTGGCAAGGGTATGCAGAGCCAACGCCGCCGAACCACCACCGTGTTCATCGCTCTCCTCCTGGTTCAGGTTTTGTCGCCACTGGCGTTCGCTCAGGCACCGGACGACCACCCTGCTGGCGAGACCAATGCTTCGGTTGACCTGCTTCAACAGCTCAACATCGCCCCTTCCCTGCAAGCCCAGCACGGCTGGTTGGGCGCCGATGATGCGGCGAGTACCGCTCGCTTGCTGTACCGAGACATCGCTCTGATCGCACCGAGCGATTGGACGGACGAAACGGGTCAACAACGGGTGGAGGGCTTCCACATTCTCGGCCACACCTACCCCGTCCCCAGTTCGTGGTTCCACGACCTGGCGGCAGCGGGCATCGATTGTTTCTCGTTCATGCCACCGGCCAGTTTCCACTGCGATGTTGGTTCAACGACGCCGGCGGCCTTGGCCCAACTCGACGTGGTGGGCCTGGCTGCGATGGACGCCACGGACAAGGTGCAGACCGACCTTGTTCGAGGCATGCTCGGTCTCGACATGCTGGCTCCCAACCCCTTCGTGAACGAAAACTTCGCGTTTGTCAACATCATGTTGGCTGGTGATTCCTTGCCCGAGGGGATCAACCACAGGGACGATGTTGACGTCCACTCCCACAGCGGACGCTTCGCCACGCTGGAGGTGAACATCAACAGCCTAGGATGGCTCGCACATCAAAACAGCGTGGAGTGGATTGAATCCAAACCGTTCTTTGAACTCCTCAACTCCAAAGGCATCCAGGTCATGAATGTCACCGACGTGTGGAGCGGCACCAACATGGCGGCCATCGACTCGGGTTGGTCGGGGCTTGACGGCACTGGAATCATCGTCACGGTGGCCGATTCAGGGTTGGACAACGGCGTGAACAACTCGAACATGCACCCTGATTTCCGAGACCACATCACGGGCATTCTTTCCTTCCCGCCTTCGGCGGCGGAATGCAGTTACTACAGCCTGAGCCCATGCGGTGATGATGCCGAAGACCATGACGGACACGGCACCCACGTTGCAGGCTCGGTGTTGGGCGACGGTACGCACAGCAACGGCGACATCATCGGTGCGGCGCCGGAAGCCCACCTCCTGTTCCATTCCATCGGCACCACCATGAACGACGGCTCTGAGTCGCTCATCGGAATCCCCGACGACCTCGATGACATGTTTGCCCTCGCTTGGGAAAACGGGAGTCGCGTCCACACCAACTCGTGGGGCGCACCCGTCGACGGCCAGTACACCACCTCCTCAGCCCAAGCCGACGCCAGTGCCCGAACGCACGACGAACTCGTGATTTTGTTTGCCGCCGCCAACGAAGGCGAGGATGCGAACAGTGACGGTGAGATCGATTTGGATTCCCTTGGCTCCCCAGCAACGGCGAAAAACGTCCTGACCGTGGGTGCGAGTGAAAACGACCGAGCCAACATTTCCTACGTATGGGGTTCGAATTATGGCTCACCCATTTCCAGCGACCGATACGCCGACAACCCCGAAGGGATGGCGGCTTTTTCCTCCCGCGGCCCGACCGATGACGGTCGACTCAAGCCTGACATCAGCGCACCGGGGACCTTCATTCTCTCCACCAAATCCCGAAGCACAACCGATACCGGTTGGCTGGGCCACAACGCCTCCTACACCTACATGGGCGGCACGAGCATGGCCACACCGCTCACCGCAGGGGCCACGGCCTTGTTGCTGCAACATCTCATGGACAACGAGGGCGAAACCGCCCCAACCTCGGCGCTCATCAAAGCCATCTTCATCGCCAGCGCTCACGACATGGAAGGTCAGTATTCCTCGTCGTCGAACGGGGCTGGTGAAGCAGCGCCCAACAACCACGAAGGATGGGGACTGGTGAACATGACGCAGGCCATCAACACCTCCTGGTTGCAAGGCGAATCGGTCATCACCAACGCTGAGCGGGGCTGGTCGTTCAACGTCCCCGCCAACGCTGCTGACATCAACCTCGCGCTGTCGTGGACGGACCCCGCCTCCACCCCATCGGCGAGCACGAACCTCGTCAACGACTTGGATTTGGCCGTCAAAGACCCCTCCGGCACCTGGACAAACCTGAGCAACAACCTCGACAACCTTCGCGGCATGACGTTGTCTTCTCCCGCCCAAGGGACATGGGAAGTCCACGTTGTGGGTTCAAACGTCCCCACCGGCCCCCAATTCTTTGCCCTGGCCATGACCGGAGACTACGCCCTGACCAACCTCACCCAGGACGCCGACCTCGACGGCTACGAAGACGACGACGATGACTGCGACACCACGGCGGGTTCCTCCACCGTTGACCGAACGGGCTGTCCGGACACGGACGGCGACGGCTTCTCCAACCCAGACAGCAACTGGACGGTGAACGACGGGGCTGACGCCTTCCCCAGTGAAACCACGCAGTGGGCCGACCAGGATTACGACGGCTACGGCGACAACGCTGCCGGTGTCGAGCCCGACGCCTGCACCGCCACGGCCGGCAATTCAACGGGCGACCGGTACGGCTGCACCGACACCGACGGCGACGGCTACTCCAACCCCGATGGCACGTGGACCACAGCCAACGGCGCCGATGCATGTGCCAGCGTTTCAGGCTCTTCAAACCAGGACCGTAACGGATGCGCCGACCAAGACGGCGACGGCTATTCCGACCCCGACGGGTCGTGGGGGACGACCAACGGTGCAGATGCCTTCCCCACCGACGACACCCAGTGGGTCGACTCCGACGGTGACGGCTACGGTGACAATCCGCCCCCTGCCACCACCGGAGATGCCTGCCCGAGCACCAACGGCGGCTCAACCCAAGACCGGTTTGGCTGCACCGATTCCGACGGCGATGGCTACTCCGACCCCGACAGCGGTTGGACGGTCGCCAACGGCGCCGACGCCTTTGCCTCGGACAACACGCAGTGGGCTGACGGCGACAGTGATGGCTACGGCGACAACGCCACGGGCAACAACCCCGATGCATGCCCTACGCAGTTCGGCACCTCCACCGAAATGG
>JBMZXF010000043.1:0-15567 GCA_049627345.1 Candidatus Poseidonia sp.
TGCCGACACGACGCTTCGGATGTTCAGTGGAACGGGCTTGGCACTGGCCGTGGACGCCAGCGATACGGACGGCCTCAACCTGTCCGGAGCCATGCTGTCGGGCGAGCGGTTCCTCGTTGGTCAAGGCGTCGCTTCGATGATGGTGCACGATGTTGGTTTTGTGGCCACGTCCGTCGACAGTCGTCCCGCCATGGACGTTCGCTGCGACGGAACCTGTGAATTCTTGGAGAGTGTCATCGACGGTCCAGAAACCGGTATCTCGTGGTCAGGCCCGGGCACGTCCATCATGGACGAGGTACGGGTCGACAACGCCACCTACGCCGTTGAGGCCACCGGTTCCGGCCATGCCGATTGGACCAACCTCACCGTCAGCGCATCCCAGACCGGGCTTTCGGTGCAAACCCCTACCAGTTCACTGGCCAATGTTGAGGTGTTGATGACTTCGGACGATGCCAAGGGCGTCGATGTCCTGGGCGGCCAGCATGCATGGTCAACCATGACGGTCGAGAAGCCCTTCGCTTCCACCGACCGCACTTCCATCGGCTTGAACGCCTGGTACAGCGATCTGGTCCTCGACCACTTCACCGCTCGAAACATGTCAACCGGCATGATGCTGGAGGACAGCACCGTCGAAGCACAGACGGTGGAGGCCAACATCGGTAGCCTGGCCGGGCTTCATCTCGTCGATGCTTCGTTCACCGGAACGAGCCTGACCACCATTGCCCAAGACGAGGGTGTCCTCATGGAAGGGGACGCTACGCTCCATCTTGCTTCGTGGACTGCTCAACTTCACGACACGCCGTTGATGTTGTCCACGGGCAGCACGGCCACCGTTCGTTCGTTTTCCCCCGCCAACACGGCGCCAACCTCGGCCGATGCGCTCGGTGATGGAACGCTGTACTACGGTTCCTCCGGCAACCCGACCGTGAGCACGACAGCCTCCTACCGACTGTTGGAGACCGATGTCACCTTCACGGATTTGGCCGGTCAGCCCGTTGAAGCCAACGTGTTGGTGCACGGCTTCGCTTTGGTGAGCAACAGCAACGGGGCTCTCACGTTGCCGCTGGTGAACAGCGGCTCGGTCGTGGATGTCACGCTTGATGGAGCAGGGACACGCGTGACGCTCTACGGTGGTCAAACCGGGCAATCGGTGCAAGTTCCTGTCATTCCGGACGGCGATTGGACCATTTCATCGGGTCAAGACGTGGTCCTCGGTCCTCGTCCAGACGGCCAACCGCATCAACTGACGGGCGACCTCACGGTGGCCAACAACGGTGCGTTGACCTTGCTCTCCACCGATGTGATTCTCTCCACCGGCCACGGCATTACGCTCCAAGGCACCGGACAACTCACCGGCGTGGATGCCACCATCACCGCCGACACCCTCCAGGCCAGCGGGCAGAGCATGCTGACCGGTTCGCCAGATGATTCGCTGACCGTTGAGGCCGATGTTCAGTGGGGCTGCTTGAGTCCTCGCGAGGTGGAGAACCTCAACATCGTCGGTTCGATTGTCGTCCAGCCTGGTTGTGAAATCGATGTCATGGGCGGCACCATTGAAGGGACCGTCCAAGCGATGACGGGCGCGGTGTTCACGAGTTCATCCACGCTCACCGTGGCCGTTCTCGACAAGGGTGCCCCGGTGGAAGGGGCCCTCATTTCCATCGAGGGATCGGTGGCCATGACCGACCAAGAGGGTACCTTGACCGCCCAAACCGAGGCACGAAGGGTGACCGATTCCGGTGAAACATGGGGCGGCATCAAAACGGTGTCCCTTCAGCGTGGAAACTTCTCTGACTTCGTCACCTGGGACACCAACCGTTCCCTGGAGCACACGTTCATGGCCTCCACCGTTCCCACCGGCGAGGTTTCGGGGTGGTTGGTGCTCGAACGCCAGTGGAGCCCCTACACGCTTGACGGCTCTCTTCTCTTGCAGACCGCCTCGACCATGAGCGTTCAGGACGGGGTTTCACTGCGTGTATCGGAAGGCGCCAGCATCACGGTGAACGGGCTCTTTGACGCAGGTGAAGCCACGATCTCCTCTACGGGGTTCGGCGCTCGATGGGGCGGACTTGCACTCGGCACGTCCACCGCAGCCGTCATCCAACTCTCTGGAACACAACTCATTGAATCAGCCCCCGCCTTGACCGTCTCGGGCTTGGGCTCGGTGGTGGCTGACGACGTGTTCATGGCCCGTTCTGCCAGCGACCCGTTGCTGGTCGTTGAATCGGGAAGCGGTGCTGAACTGGTGCTGCGCAACAGCCACTTGCAAAACGGAAGCGGATGCGCCCATCTTTACCCCTCCAGTGGCCTTGTCACCTTTGCGAATGTGTCCTTTGCCGACTGTGAGGAACAGGCGGTTTGGGCACAACAAGTACCGTTGGACTTCAGCAGCCTCATGTTCGGTGAGGGCAGCGAATCCGGCCTGGAACTCACCGGTGTCTCGGGGTCTGTCACCGGCATTGATGCAACCCACTTCACCGGCGCCGGCGCCATTGTCTCCCTGAACAACCTCGCTCCGGGATTCCTGCTCAGCGACCTTGAGGGGCATGTCACTGGTGAAGGCGGCATCATCGGCGAGGGCAACGAAGACCTCACCCTTCAGCGCATTCAGTTGACCGGTGCCCCAGGCATCGACGTCGACCGCACCTCGGGTGTGTTTTCCGACCTGACACTCGAGGGTGAGGGTTCGGGCACGGCCTTTGTTTCTCACCACGGTCGATCATCGGACAGTTTGGTGGTGGAAGGCCTCAACATCTCCGGATACAGCGTGGGGGTTTCGCTTCACTCCGACCCCGGTGAAATCAGCGCACCACTCATCTTGCGCGAGGCCAACGTCCTCGTCTCGACCGCCCTGGCCACCGAATACTTCCCTGTTCGACTGGAGAACAGCGACCTCGTCGGGAGTGTGGACGTGGCCCACACCACCGTTCACACGGTTGACGGCTCTGCAGGGACGCTGATGGTTGGTGAAGGCGGCGAGTATGCGGCCTTCCGAACCGTCGTGTTGGACGCTCGCCGAGGCGGTACGCCGGTCCCTGCCTCGTTTACGGTGAGTTATGGCAACGAGAACCTTGACCCACTCACGGTGATGGGTACCACCGTTGATGTTGAATTGCTCTTGCGAACCGTGTCTGAAAGCAGCGAAGCCGTCGCGGGCGAATGGTCCGTTCAGGCCAGCGTGGTTGGCTCACCGCTTGCGACCCTCTCGGTCGAAAGTCCAGCAACGGCTCCCTCCCTTCTCGTGGTGAACGTGCTCATCAATCAGGCGCCCGAAATTCAGCTCCTGGAGCCGTATGCAGGCCAACGCGTGATGGAGGGCGATTTCATTCGGGCCTCGGCCTCCTACAGCGACGACATGGACAGCGTGGACGACCTCGTTCTCTCGTGGCGCGTCTACGATCTGCAAGGCAACGACGTCCTCCAAGCCGGCAACGAACCCGTGTACAACATCACGGATCTTCCAGCCGGCTACTACATCGTCGAAGTCAAAGTTGTCGACACGTTTGGCGAAGAGGCCACGGCTTCCATGGATTTCGAATACACGTTGCTCGACACCGACAACGACTGGTCGGCCTCGTGTTCATCCACAACGTGGTTCGATGCGAACACCGGAAAATCCTGCGGACCGAACATCTACGATGAGGACGACGACAACGACGGGTTCAGCGATGCGAAGGATGCCTTCCCGCTCGACCCTTGCGCCCAACTTGACACCGACGGTGATACCCAACCCGACGTGCTGGATTGCCCCGAAGGCTACACCAGTTGGTTGACCGAAGACATGGACGACGATGGCGATGGAACGCCCGATGTGCTGGAAGGGGTCGAAACGTCCGACGCCGATGTGAACCTCAACGCCCTGCTGCTGGTGGCCGCCATCTTCGTGGTGGTCTTCCTCCTCTTCCTCGCTCGGCTGCGACGAGGCGGTCCTGGTGACTTGACCTCCCTTGACCAGCGACATTTGTGAGGGGAGAACATGGTGGACCTGCCTTCGGCTGAGCACGTGGCCTTCGTGGCGGTGTGCGTGCTGGCGGGCATCGTTGCGTGGGACGCCTACTGGCTCACCAAGCAACGGCGAGACGTCCCAGAACTCGGCCAACTGCCGGGCGGGGGTTTTGCGTGGTCGAGCGAAGGCGTTCACGAGATGATTCGCCAGTGGGGCAACCTCGGGTCGATGGCCGCGATGATGGTCCTTCCATGGGCGTTGCTTGAGGCCAGTGATACGCCGATCATCTACGCTGTCCTTTGGGACGTGTTTCTCGGCTTGCATCTCATTTCACTGTTGGTTCCAAAACGCTACGCCATCACGTCCACGCATCTGTTCGCTGACGGACAGCGCTACCCGTGGGAGCGTCTTCGACTGGCCAAACGCCAACCAAAGCGGCGCATCATGCTCTTGCGCAACGGATGGGGTCCGTTCGGGCCGCTTCCACTCGGCGGTGACCCGAAGTCGCTCGGTGTAGCCCGTGAATACATCAAGGCCATGGAGCAGGCACGCCAACCGCTCTCCTCGAAGAAGGAAGCCGAATGAACGGCAGCCTCTTGAGCCACCGCAACAACCCGGTGGCATGGAGTGGACGCAGAGCGGCGATGACGTGTTCGTGAGGCTGGACCCCGGTGAGGAAATTCACGCTTCGCTGCAGTCGCTGGCCGACACGATCGGCTTTGATGCAGCCGCCATCACCAGCGGCATCGGTCGAACGAGGAACAGCGTTTACGGCTACATGGACGACGACCACGTCTATCACCGTGTGACGCTGGAAGGCGGGACCGAACTTGTCACGCTGCAAGGCAACCTCGCCCGTCGAGAAAACGGGGACGCCTTCACGCACCTCCATGCGACCTTTTCCGATGACGATTTGAAGCCCCATGCAGGCCACATGTTTTCCGCCGACGTCCACGTGGTGGCCGAGATACATTTGCGAATTTTGAGCCAGGCCGTGATGACGCGATGCCCACTAGAGAACAGTGAATTCGTGGCCCTTTCCTTCAAGTGACGGGCCCCAAAGCGATGCTTCATAGCCTGTCGTGGTCCTGTTTCCGTTATGGGCGAGGAGGCTTCATCCACCGACGCCCGTGAGGCTCGTATCGCCTTCCTCGCCGAGCAAATCGCCTACCATTCCAACCTGTACTACAACCTCGCTCAGCCCGAGTTGAGCGACGGCGAATTTGACCGCCTGTGGGACGAACTCAAGCAACTTGACCCCGAGCACCCTCAACTCAGCCGGGTTGGTGCAGACATCGCTCCTGGCAGCGTGAAGGTGGACCACCTGTTTCCCATGCGCAGCCTCGACAAAGCCACCACCAGTGAAGAGCTGAACCACTTCGTCAACGTGACCACCTCCGGTGCCCTGCAGTTTCTTTCCCAACCCAAGCTGGACGGCTCCGCCCTTTCGCTGGAATACCGCATGGGCCGTTTGGTTCGAGCCGCCACCCGGGGCAGCGGTGAACGCGGCGAGGATGTCACGCGGAACGCCCGAAAGATCGCCAACGTGCCCCACACGCTCCCGGTTCCCGTCGACGTTCATGTGCGCGGCGAGGTCGTGATGCCGCTGACCGTGTTTGATGCCAAGTACCGCGAAACATCGCCCAACCCGCGGAACTTGGCGGCGGGGGCCTTGCGACAGAAGCACGCTGACGGCAAAGCCGACGCCGCTGATTTGGTCTTTCAGGCCTACGATGCCAAACTTCCAACCGGCGAACATCGCCACCCGGACAGTGTTGCTGTTCCCGCCATGGCCAACGACACGGACATGCTGGTGTGGCTGGAAGACACGCTCGGTATCGTCCCCGCACCGTGGCAAATCCATGTGGCCGCCACGCCGTCCGAAACGGCCGCTCTGCTCGACGAGGCCACGATTGCATGGACGGGAAAACGCAGCGGGTACGCCTACGAAATCGACGGCGTGGTGTTCAAACTCGACAACCTCGAACAGCGAGAACGCCTTGGCATGACGGCCCATCACCCTCGATGGGCCCTGGCCTGGAAATTCCCACCCGAGGAAGCCTTCTCGGTGTTGTTGGACGTTGAATGGCAGACCGGACGGACCGGGAACATCACGCCGGTGGCCCGCATTGCACCTCAACGCGTGGGCGGCGTAACCGTTGAGAACACCACGCTTCACAACGTGGGCGAAGTGGACCGCCTCGGCATCAGCATCGGTGACAAGGTCCTCATCGTTCGACGTGGTGATGTGATTCCAAAGATCGAACAAGCGCTCGGGCCGGCCACGGCGAAGGAGTTGGATGGTCGATTCCATGCCGACGGTGAAGCGTTTACCGGTACGCTGCCCGACCACCGACCGATTCCAACCCCGACCGCCTGCCCTGCTTGCGAGGGGCAGGTGGAACTCGAGGGCGCCTTCCTCAAGTGCATCAACCTGTTTTGTGAGGCTCGAACGAGCCGTGCCGTTCTCTACTGGTGCCGTGCCTTGGAATTGGACGGCGTGGGGGAGAAACTCGTTGACCAACTGCTCGATGCCAACCTCATTTCGTCATGCGCCGACCTCTATCGCTTGACCATGGACGACCTGCTGGGCTTGGAGCGCATGGGCGAGAAGTCCGCCACCAACGTGCTGAGCGAAGTGGAGAAGGCTCGCACCATGGGCCTCGGGAAGTTCCTGCATGCGCTTGGCTTGCCGGGCATCGGGCCCGAACTTGCTGCTTCCATGGCGTCCGCCATCGGTGACGCCCCCGCTCTTCTCGCCTGGCTTGACCGGGCCCACGCCACGACCGAAGACGAAGCCTACGGCCCAGCCCATGACGACCTCGGCAAGCCGCATGCTCACAACGAGGCTCTCCGCCAAGTGCTCGACCTTGACGGCGTGGGTGAAATCGTGGCGCTGCAATTCCGTGACGGCTTGCAGGTTCGTCGCTCGCTGGTCGAGGACCTCATCGCGTTGTTGACCATCGAGAGGGAGGTTGTCAAGACGGCCGAGGGTCCTTTCCTCGGCATGACGTTTTGCGTCACGGGCACACTGTCCGCTCCTCGCAAGGAGATTCAGCAGCGCATCACCGACGCCGGTGGCAAAATCGTCGGCAGCGTCTCGGCTAAACTCAACGTGCTGGTCGCCGGCGAGAAGGCAGGCTCAAAACTCACGAAAGCCACCAACCTTGGCGTTGATGTTTGGTCGGAGGACGATCTGAATGCACGACTTGGAGGGTCGGGCAGCGCGGTGAACAACGATGCTGAAGCAGCCGCGCATGACGAGCCAGCCTCCGACGAATCCGTCACCAGTGAGCCCGCAAAGCGTTCTGGGCAATTCTCCCTCTCGGATTTCTCTTGAAGGCCATTCAGCCGTAGAGCATGGCGTTGGACGAGGGGCTGGGCTTCGATGCCCCACCGGCCGATTCCATCAGTGCTTGGAGTTGGGCTTCGAGCATTTCTGCCTCGGCCAGCAGCGGTTCCTGAGGCAGGTCGATGGCGGGAAGGAGTGTGTTGAGCTTCTCGATGAGGGCCGCAGCAGCACGGGCGTCGGGGAAGCGAGGGTCGGCTTCGACCATGATGGACATGGTGCCCAAACCTCGTCGGGTGGCCTCGCTCAGGATGCCAGCGTTCATGCCGCGGATGACGCCGGTCTCAAGCAGCGGGATGTCCATCTCTTTGAGCATGGCACGAACCGTTTCGTTGCAGCCGATGCCGACCACGTCAATCTCTTCGGTGTCCTCGTATTCCACAACGGGGTCAACACCGTCCATGCCGCTTTTCATGCCGGCCTTGGCAAAGGCGTCCACGACAACGCCAGCGAGCACTTGATGTTCTTTGGACCACTCAAAGAGCGCCCAGACGATTTTGTGGACCAGCGATTCTGGCACGACCATTTCGCTCATCAGCAGGATGACCTGGTCGCACCCTTCGATGCTGCACTTGGGTTTGCCTGCGTAGGCTCGGATGGGAGGCAACGGAACGCCCTGGTTGATCATGGCAAGGGCGGGGAGTCGGTCGTCCACCAGTCCGCCCACGAATTCCAAATCGAGGTGGTCGATGAGGTAGTGCGCCACGATGCTGGAGACCATGCCGACGCTCGGGAAGCAGGCGATGACCATCGCGTTCTCGTGTTCAATGGTGGTGTTGATTCGGAGACTCGGGGTATCCATGCACGACGGTGGGGCCGCGTGCCCTTCAACACTTTCCCCGTTCTGACACCAAACCTTCATGATGAACGCCGCTCACCTTTCTCCTATGGAGCAAAGCAGTCCTCAACCCCGAAGGGCACACCAGCTTTCTCCATCAGCATGGAATCGGTACGAGACCTGCCCCCGCATGTACTGGCTGAGTCGCCAACGACTCCCTCGCAAGGCGGGGATGGCTGCTTCTCTCGGGACTGCCGTTCACGCTTCCATCGAAGATTTGCTCAACATGGACCTTGAGGGTCGAGACGGTAGCGAAACCGGTTGGTTGCCGCTGACGGCTGAAGGTTTTCTGAAAACGCGATGGGACGAAGAGAAGGAGGTCTTCCTGGCAACGCCACGGCGCCCGGACTGGAAGGACGCCAAATGGAGCGAGGCCAAGAAGCAACAGAAAGGGGGCATCGTCCTCTTGCTCGACCACATCGGTGCGAAGCACTTGGGGCACGAGCAGGTGACCGTGGCGCTTTGGCGTCATCTGCAGTCGTTGACCATCGCCGTTGAGGGTGAACTTGTGACGAGCGACAGCCGATTGATGGGGCGTTTGGATTTGCTGTTTGCCGACGTGGACGATGAAGGTCAGTTGGAAGGCTGGCTCGTGGCCGACTTGAAAACCGGAAACGCACCCACGGAGGCGCTCAAACCTGAGGTCAACCGCCAACTCCGCATGTATCGCGACATTCTCCTCGCGAACAACCCCGCCGCACCGCCGGTTCGCACCGAGGGTTGGTACACGAAAACCGCCACCAAATGGGCGGCAGAGGGCGAGAGCGTGCTCGAGCAAGCCTATGCGGCATGGGAAGCTACGCAGCCAACGACGATGCCGATGGACCCAACGCCGGGCCCCAACAGCTGCGGGGGGTTCTGCGACTGGAAGGCGTGGTGCCCTCACTGGTGGACATGGCGACAATCATCTGGCACCCTTCACCAGGGCGACTTCTGTGACGCCGTGGTCCTCATGCATCGCTACGAGGCCACGTCGGGCGCCGCTGTGTTGGAGTTGTGCGAACCGCTCGACGAGTCCGGGCGCGCCATTCCCACCGGCCAGCAGGTCTCTGCACGATTTGACGGACGTGGAAAAGAGGTCCTCGAGTCCCTCCGAGACAGCGGTCACCAGGGTCCGATGTTCCTTGGCTCCGTCATGACGGGGCGCGGCACATGGCGCATTGGCCCGTGGTGTGATGTGCTGCCGTGGGCGCCCATGCCCGACGGTGTACCGTACGAGCGGGACGAATCATGAGCCAAGATGGGCTTTGATGCGCTCTTGGGTGTCGGGGCAATCGATGCCTTTTGGCGACAGCAACCAACCGATGTAGGACGGGTCGTTGGCTTGCACCTCACGCAGGTAGCGTCCTCGGTGTCGGCCAAAAGCGAGCACGAGTTCTTCACCGTCTTCCCTGACTTTGCCCATGCTGTCAACGGGCGGAAGATCATCCAACCCGCGCCCCAGTTCTGACGCGTCTTTGGCGCTGTCGCCGGTGACGATCCACCGCTCGAGTTCAGGAATGGATTTTCGAAACGCGCCAGCATGCTCCACGCTCAATCGCCAAAACAGCAACATGGTCGCTGCCGCATCCGCTGCTGCCGTGTGCGCCGCTTCGAGGCGGATCCCATGGCGCTGACACAATGCACCGAGGTTGTGCGGCCGAGGCAGTCGAAGCCTTCGAACCAACTCCAACGTGTCCATGATGGCTTTGGGTTGGGGGGCGAGCCGCCCCATGCGAAGGAATTCGGTCTTGAGCATAGCGTAATCGAACTTGCGAACGTTGTGGCCCACCAGGATGGCGCCGTCGATGAGTTCAGCCAATTCATCGGCGACCTCGGAAAGCGGTGGCTTGTCCCGCACGTCTTCGTTGTAGATACCGTGAATGTTGCTGGCCTCGTACGGGATTCGGACGGGGGGCTTGACCAATTGCTCCACGTTCACGGGCGTCCCATCACTGAGGGTGCCGATGAGGGCGTACTGAACGATGCGATCGTTGTTGGTTGACACGCCGGTGGTTTCCAAATCGAACGCCAGGATCTTCTCGCCTTGGA
Source organism: Candidatus Poseidonia sp. (assembly GCA_049627345.1). Lineage (GTDB taxonomy): Archaea > Thermoplasmatota > Poseidoniia > Poseidoniales > Poseidoniaceae > Poseidonia. The sequence continues at coordinate 10,165 of JBMZXF010000043.1, forward strand.
AAAGGTCCTGTGCCATGAACTTCAATCGCAGGACGCCCCCTTTGAACATCACTCTCAAACGGCATGACCCCTTCCCACCACCATGGGATGGCGAGATTGGTTCACCTCGTCCTCCAACAAGCCCCACTCGGAGCAAGAGCAACGGGACGAGGCGACGTCGAACCAAGACGCAGAAGCCTTTGCCGCCCTTCAGGACGTGAAGGCGGCTGAAGCCCTCTCGCTCTTTGATGAAGAAGAGGATGAGTCCATGCCCTCCATTGCTCTTGAGGCACCGTACGACGCCAGCGATGCGAGGGTGGATGATTTACTGAACGAGACCGAGGAGAGTTTTACCCATCGGGACGAAGTGGCCATTGAGGACGTGAGCGAACTCGAGGACCCTTACTTGACCGCCACCATTGAGGGCGATGTGCCCGAAACCGTCGTCTTTGATGACGATGAAAATCCGTCCGCTGTTTCATCCACGCTCCCGAACCATTAGAAAGGACAAGCGTCGGCTTTCGTTCATGGTGGGCCTGCGTTCCGAGCGAGCGTTTGCGTTGGTCATGGTCCACGTGATGTTGCTTGGCATGGTGGCAGGTTGCATTGGGGCGCTTGACACCACCGTTGACCCACGCGCCACGCTGGAAGCCTACCCGACGCTCATTCAAGAGGGTGAGATGGTCACGCTGGATGCACGCGAATCCTCACCGGTTGAGGGTGTGATCACCAAATACGAGTGGGATTTCGGCGACGGAACCACCGCTGAAACCGTGATTGGATTCACCTCCCACACCTACCTTGCTTACGGCCAATACACGGTCCGCATCACCGTCACCAACGACCAAGGTGGAACCGACGACGCCATCGCTACCATCGTGGTCAACGGCGCGCCGGTGGTCAACATCTCCATGCCAGCGACGGTGAGAGCGGGAGATGCAGCCCTGTTGGACGCTTCAAATTCATACGACCCGGAAGGTAACCCGTTGACCTTTGCTTGGGACCTCAACACCCTCGTGGACAGCGACGGCGATGGCGATTCAAGCAATGACGCCGACGAGACCACGGAAACCGTTCTCCTTGACACCTCGGCGTCCGGCCTCATCTACGGCTCCCTGCGCGTGGACGACGGCGCTGGTGCCTTCGCTGTGGAATCCTTCGAAATCAACGTGACGACCCGGACCTTCAAGGTCACATGGATCACCGAGACCTACGAAGTTTCGTGGGATGAATACCTCGACCAGGGCGAATCGTGGTCCGGAAACATGACGCCGGGCGAGATTGGGCGCGTGCTCTCGTTCAATGCTGTTCTTGAATTGGACCAAGACGTCGCACCTCCTCACGACAACTTCACCTTGGGACTGAACATTGTGGAGGACAATTACAACCGGCGTGTCGCCACCGAACCTGGCAACTATTCGACCAACGAACCCGCTCGTGCCGAAATGTCCGAAGATGGGATGAACGAACGCGGCGAAGACGGCCTGTACACGTCCGATTCAGCCGAAGCCTTGCTTCGACTTCTCTTGAATTCCCGGGACAGCGGCAACGGTCAGGGGACGTGGGTGTGGACGGTCGTCGCTCAGCAATCCGATCCAGATGCGTTCATCGGTGAAATTGACCCCGACCCGGGCAACGATTGGACCCTCACCGTCGAAGTGGTCGTGATGCGTCCATCCTTGACCGAGGTGGCGTTAGGAAACGCCAGCGAGTGATAGCGAAAGGGGTATGAAGCGGGGCCGCTTGGCATGGATTGGTTACGATGGTGGACACGGTAGAAATCGGACGCGTTACCCTTCGAGACACGTTGTCGTTGGACCTCTCGGTGTGGATGAACCATCCCGATGATTGGGATTTTCGCCCCGTGTTGAGCTACGCCGGCTCCACGCTCACCATCACCTGTGCGAATCAAGGCACGGAATTGGCCACGGTTGATTTGGACGACGAACAAGACGAAGCCCTTCAGCGAGATCGAGTGGCCGAACTCCGCGTCAAATTCCAAGTTCACGGCATGCACGGGCGTCTCAACGACATCCACCCCATCATTGCCGACGGGAAAGCGAAGAAACTCGCTACGGCCAACTGGAAAACAACCCAGCCGGTTCAATTCAACTGAACCCCCAGCGAATCTTTGATAACGGTTCACGCCGATTTGTCGGTTCATGTCTCACGGACAAGGAAAGGGAAGTCAGAAACGAGCACGGTTTGAACGGTTGGTCAGCGAGGTTCGCAAGTTTGTGTGCGCTAACCCCGGTTGCTCAGCCCAAGCCATCGTGGCCAATTTGAATCACGACCAAAAGATGCGAAACCACGGATTGACCCCCAGAAAAGTCGGGTTCTTCATCACGCGAAATCTTCGCGACTCGCTGACCTGGTGGCAAGATCACCGAGCAGGGCGTCGAGTGTACGGCCCATCCCAAGACAACGGTCGGCATTCGTGAACTTCGGTCAGCCGTTGAGCGGTTCGCTCATGTAGGTTCGGCACGGTCGCTCGTTCATGGGCAGCACCGTTGCGGCGTACTTCGACCTTGACGGTACACTGCTCAACGCCTCGAGCGAGAAGACGTTGACGGCTTACCTCGCCCGTCGTCGTCCATGGCGCATTCCATGGGGGACGGTGGCGTGGACCGCTGGCTTCCTCTCCAACCTTCTTCGAGGTCGGGCCGTTTACGACGCTGCTCGAAACAGAGGGCACCTCTCGCTGGCTTCGTGGGACGTGCTGGAACGCTACTCGGCTCACCTCGCTCAAGAACGGCTCAAGGCGTGCATCCCCCCACAGGCGTGGGAGAAGCTCGCTTGGCACCGCGAGCAAGGCCACCGTCTCGTCCTCGTCACCGCTACGGTGGCGCCCATGGCCGAAGCCATGGCAGAAGTCTTGGGCATGGACGCTGTGTACGGTTGTGGCCCTGCTGAGCGAAGGGGCATGCTCTCCGGTTCTGAGCGGGGTTGGAGCGTCCCTCGCCGGAAAGGAAAAGTTCCAGTCGTGCAGGCCGATGCAGCGAGCAACGGCCACGATCTTTCGGAATGCTATGGCTACGGCAACACCCTTGCGGATTCGTGGTTCATGGCGCTGTGCGGCCACGCGATCGCCGTCAGTCCCGAGGGCCCACTTCGTCGTCACGCCCAGAACGAAGGCTGGGATGTGGTGGACTGGCGTTCTTGAGTTTATGTAGACTCGATGCCCATGGCTACCATGGAAGATTTTCATTTGGGCATGCTGTTTGGTGACGATGAGACGAAGTTCAATTATGGATGCCGGGACGGCACGGTTCAGGAGATTCGGCGCAACACGATGTTCACAGGAATGATGGGCGTCGCACACGCCGCAGAACGTGCAGCCAACTTGGTGATGTCCATCATCGAAGAAAACGAGCACCGCATGCAATTGGACGACGCCCAACACCTTCTCATCACGGGGACCTTGGCCATCTACCGCGTTGATATTGGCTCTTTCATGGCCAAGTTCGTCAACCCCTTTGATTACAACTCGTTCGATGTCGTCGAAGTCCACCCCAAAAGCGGGTTGGTCAAAGAACCCAAGACGGCCTGCGTCCAAGTTCAGCCGCAAAAGAACATGCCAGCCTACGACCTGTTGGCCGGGTACATCCTGGGCTTGCTCAACGACGAGGTCACCTGGCTTCAGGACAGTCTGAGCCCGCTTCGCCGCACGCTGTTCCAGATTTACGGCCTGGCGCAGTCACCGCTCACCGAGAGCATGGAGCGCCACTTCGATGACCTTGTCGATGGCGAGTTTGACTACACCAACGACACCTTCACCTTCCAGGGAACCAACGGTTGGTCGTGGCGCCTCCACTTCGGTCAACCGCTCAGAGAAGGCTACAAAGTGGAATACCAAAAGCCACGTCAGACTTGGTGGAACACCCTGTTTGAGGACCACGAAAAGGACTCCACGGGCCACTACACGCTCTCAGGGTTCTTTGAGGTGGTTGAGCACCTTGCTGAGTGCCCCCGTCGGTTGAAGGACGCGACCGATTGGAACACCGACCCGATTTTCCTTCGCAAGGTGGCCAGCGACTACCCGCCGGTGGCGAGGGCCATGGCCGGTCGCCTCATGGACGACAATTACAGTGCGGACGAGATTTACTCGTTCTACGACGAACCCATTTCTGAAGAACAAGCCAACACGGTGCGCCACCTTGACCGCTTGATTTTGGAGCGCGCTCACGCTTGAGGAAAGGAATGAACAGCCCCACCGCGATGTGAGTCCCACAAGGAACGAACATGCGTGGGGTGAACCTGAAAGCGGTTAGAGCGGCCCCACCGCGATTCGAACACGGGTTCGAGGCTCCGCAAGCCTCTGTGATATCCAAGCTACACTATAGGGCCACTCCGCCCCACCGGCCACCCCAATATAAGCGCGAGGGTGAGGCTCTTGCGGGTGAAGCAAGGGTTCATTGGCGGGGGCTCGGTGCTGGTTGCATGGCGGTCGCGATTCAACGCAGGGTTGAGTTCTCCATGATCGACATGGCCAACGTGGCCTACTATCCACGAATTTTTGATTTGGCCCACAAGGTGTTCGAGCAAGCTTGGGAGGCCATGTGTGACGTGCCCTACCCCTCAATGGTCAACGAGCGGAGGGTTGGGTTTCCCGTGGTATCCCTCTCTTCGACCTTCCATGCTCCGCTTCGCTACGGCGATACGATCACGGCTTCGGTGGCCATTTCCTCCATCGGGACGACGTCCCTCGGTTGGACCTACACCTTCGTGAACCAGCACGGTGAAACCGTTTGGACATCGCAACAAGCCACGGTTTGCGTTGACATGGACACGATGGAAAAACAACCGATCCCCGACGACCTTCGACCGGGTCTGAATGAGCACCTTGAGGGGGCCACCTCGTGAGCCCAACGGACATGGAGGTCCGGCCTGATGAAAAGGGTCCCAAGAACCTCGCCGTTATCCTCCTGCTCAGTTCAATCATCGTGGCCGGCATGGGCTGGCAGGACTGGCAACTTCACAACGACGGTTTGACCGACGAGCAAATCGAGACGTTTCTCGCCACCCCCAACAGCCAACCCGGTGAGCCAACCACCGTCGACCAGTACCGGGACTTCGAGACCGATGTTCGTGACAACAACGGCTACCTGGTGCGAGGCGTTTCGTTGTTGATTTCATCCCTCTGCCTGCTGGTGGGCGCGCCCATGCTGTACCGTCTGCAACGCAACGGGGCGCGATTGTGTTCTGTCGGGGCACTCATCGGGTTGGTGGGTGGTTTGATCGGAAGCATGACCATCAACGACGCCGCACAGACCCATCTTGGCGACGCCATGAAACTCACCTACGAAATTTGGGTCTACCTCTGTGGCACCACCATGGGGTTGTGCCTTGCCGTCGCAGCCCTTCCACTCCTCAACGTTCGGGCCCGTTTGGCGTTGCATCCGAGGGTGGAACTGCATCACGAAG
>JBMZXF010000044.1:0-15493 GCA_049627345.1 Candidatus Poseidonia sp.
GTGCATCGAAATCAAACGCCCCCATCCCAACAGCGCCGTTGGCGGAGGATTTCTCGGTCGAACGTACCACAACAAACACATCGCTGAGGTCATGCGGTTGGCGGACGAAGCCCTCGACGAGCGCAGCATTCCACGAGACAACACGGTGTTCTATGCCTTTCATCGAGGCATGCCCGCTTCTGCTCGCCTCTCAGCAACCGACCGTCCTTGGGCGGCGCTCATCCCTTACATTCCGCCTTACGGCAACCGTACGTCGCAACGCTTGCAGGTTCTGCCTAAATTCTTGACCACGTCCTTTGCCCGCTTGGTCAAACAACACCGAGCACAGGGAAGCGCCATGCTGCCTTGCGCCATTGAGTACTTTCAATCATCAACCAAGCATCTGCCCGTCGGGCGCCATGTCGGCCTCGAGGGAAACGCCCTCAAGCGTTTAGCAGCCGCACGGGAAGGGATGCCAACCTACGTTTGGCCGACCAAACCGCACATTGAGCACCAATTGCTGCGAGCGGGCATGTCGGCGCTGACCGACCATGCCGACCCATCGCTGACCTGGCTGCCCTCAGGCCATGCCCGCTGGCGCAAGCCCGGACTTCAGCCGCTGTTGGAAGAAGAATGGTCCCGTCTCAACCACGCCACGGAAGCCAACCACCTGGCCGCAGTGCGAGCATTGGAATCAACCGTGCCGTTGTGGTCCGATTGCGACGATGACCGCAGGCGCAGGTTGGTCACCGAGTGGACTCAACGGTGGAAGTGGAGGTCAAGCGTGGAAGAAACGCTCAACCGATTCGAAGGCGAAACTCCACCGGCGTCTGCACCGAGGATGATCGGTCATCGAGGATCGGGCAAGACCCCAAGGCCCGTGCTCCACCCTTAATCGAGGTGGCGGAGTTCTTGCTCCTCTGCGATGTACTTTGGTCGGTAGATGGGCGTGCCCTTACCGCCTCGCATCACCGTGCGCTCGTCGATGATTTGTGCACCGATGCCGGCCACACGGGCCCAACCGAAGAAAGTGGTGTAGTAGGTCGGGTCCTTGAAGCCAACATGGTGAAGGAGCGCTCCACTGGCGATGTCGACATTGGCGTTGGGGTTGGAGATTTTCTCATTCTCAGACAGGACACGAGGGGCGACTTCACGCAGCGTACGGATGATTTTGAAATTCTCATCATCGGGACAAAGACGCTCGCCGAGGGCGAATTGAACGGTGGCTCGGGGGTCCTCAGCACGCAAAACGGCGTGCCCGAAACCGAAGACAGGTCGCTTGGCTGCGAGTTCGCCGCGAACAAAGGCCTCAACTTCTGCGGGGTCGCTGGTGCCGATGCGAAGGACAAATTCGAGGCAGGATTGGTTGGCTCGGCCGTGGAGGGGACCGGAGAGGGCGTTCATGGCACCGGCAATGGAGGCGAACACCGTAGCGTGGCCCGAGGCGATGGCTTTGCCGGTGAACGTTGACAGGTTGCCGCCACCGTGGTCCATGTGAAGCACGAGGTAGGTGGCGAGGATTTGCTCCATCAGGTCGTCATCAACGCCTTCCATCTCGAGGGTGCGCACAAAGCGCTGGACCATGCTGAGGCTGGTATCGTCGGCAGGGATGTTTTCACCACGGCCTTCACGAATTCGGAACAGCAGACCCATCAAACGAGGCATGCGAGCGATGAGGTTGAGGGCGTCCTCTTTCCAATCACCCGTGGTATCGAGCATGCCGAGCGTGTGAATGCCGACGCTCAGCCAGTCCATGGGATGGCCGTCGGTTGGGAGCGTGTGGAACACGGCTGCAACGCTGTCGGGTACGGCGCCACGAGCGCTCATGTCGGCCTTGAAGGCCTTGGATTGCTCTGGCGTGGGCAATTCCTTGTTGAACAGCAAGTAAACGATGTCTTCGGGAGGGAAATGAGCCAGTTCGGCGATGGGGTAGCCGCAGTAGTGAACGCCCTCGGTCGGTGTCACAAAGGACGTTCGGCAGGTACCGACAGGTACGCCTCGAAGGCCGGTGTTGAGGTGAGATGCATGTACGGTGAACATGGGTTCATCTTGCGCCATCTCGAGTGCCTCGCACCAGCCGACATCCATGTTCGGTATAAATGCGGCTCTTCAATGCGAACAGAGGAAAAAACGGTGTGGCAAAATACACCGTCGCAACCTATCGTTTCCACCCTCGTTTCCTCGGCGGCCACGAACGGAAGCCCTTCGTGGAGGTTCGGTCGGCGAAGATGTTCAGACGGATGGTTTGACCGTCGATCAGCAACGCGTCTTCAGCATCAATGCCCGGGCAGGTGACTTTGACCTTCTTCCAAGCCGAAGCCGTCGCGAGGTTTTCACCCCACCACGGGAAAGCACGGCACTGTTGCGGCCGCACCTCGTAGATGTTGCACTGTTTTTGATCGTTCAAGTGAATGCAAATTCCGTCCTCTTCTCTGCTCTTGAGCACGTATCGCCCATCGTAGGTTTGCCGAGTATCGCGGTCAAGCCACGCCTCAACCGTGAGGTCAGCATGCTTGGCCAAACGCTCAGCGTCATCGGGGGACAAGTACACGATTCCACCCGGCTCATCGCAGCATTTCCCGCAATTGGCCTGACATGAGAAGTGGACGCCGTCCATCCACCAGGGTGCTCTCATTCTTCCTCACCCACCAGCACGGTGCGTGGGTGAAGGCGAGCGAGATGAACAACACGCCCTGCTGGTTGCTCCTCCAGAAGGTCGCTGGCTTCAATGCCCGTTCCGTCGATGTTCCACTCACCGTCGGGCTCGTAGGCGTCGAGTGAATCGCTCTTCTCCGCCTCCGCTGACGGTCGTCGCCTGCCTGGTGTTCTTCGCTTGGGTGCTCGCCTTTGTCCGGATGATGCATCCTCGAAGGGAGGCAACGGAGCACGGTCCGGGTCAAGTTCAACCAGCCGTTCCTCGAGGTTGCGCAACTCATCAGCGATGGTGATGAGTTCCTCAATATCGGCTTCAACAGCCCGCTGGGCGAGAACGACCATACGCTCCTCGAGGCGTTGGAGTTCGAGTGAAGAAGCCACGGCTGAGGTGGTTGAAGCGTTCATCCGTTCATCGATGGTCGTGTCCAAATCAACCAAGACGTCAACGGCACGCCCAAGATCACCACCCTGCAGCGGGTCGTTGGCTCGTACGATGTACTTCTCGCGTTCGTTGACATCGAGCACCGATGGTCGGCCAGGTTCCACCGGATCCACCGACGCTCGAAGCCGACGTTCGAGGGCACCGCTCCCGGCACCAAGCTGTTCCTCCGACCAAGACGGGGGCTCGTAATCATCCTCCGGCCAGGCATCCAAGGGACTGTGAAGGTCAACGCCACCGATGTCCATGTTGGTGTAGACACTGTCCATGGCCTCGCCAACCAATTGGGCCGCCAAATCGTCAACACGTTGCTGCTCTTCATGTGCAACCCGGACCGGTTGTTGGCCTTGCACCAAGGCGGTGGCATCGTCATGGTCGAGCAGGACGGCGCCCTGTTCAAACGCCATGGAGAGACGCTCGAGACGGTGCTCCATGGCTCGCCATCCCGTTGGTTCCATTCGGCTGAGTTGGGCGAGGTGTTGGTCGGACACGAGCAAGTTTCGTTGCGTGCTTCGCCATCGTCCGAAGGCCATCAATGAAGCCACACTCGGAACGGAGAGCACCGTGACGGTGGCTTGACGGAGCACGTCGTTGAGGCGAGATGAAGGGAACGTCTCAACAGCCTCATGGCTGCCGACCATCACCTGAACGCCGAGGTTGAGGGCGTGGTCGAGAAGCAATCCAAGTTGGTGCCGCCAGACCTCGTGATGTGCGAAGGCATCAACGTCGTCCACCAGCACGGCGGAAGCGCCGACCAACCCTTCCTGCCAGTCGGCTTCAAGTCCATCCACCGTTGAGGCATCTGCAGCGGTCAACCACAGCACATGACCTTCGTCTCGGCGGAGCAAGGCCTGGCCGGTGGCATGGAGCAAATGCGAGCACCCTGCCTGCGGGCTGGCCACCACCATCAGCGGATTAAGACCACCTGCTGGACGGTCGATGACATGCTCGCAACATCGTGTTGCATCGAGGTTTTCTTCAGCAACAAACCATTGTTTGAACGTCGACGAGGTGGACCATGGCATGCGTTTGGGCCATGCAGGTGCGATGTTGAGAAGGCGGGTTGGGTGCGAGGAATCCTCCACCTGAGGCGGTGCGAGTTCGGCCCGCAGGGTCGCCGAGGCGCGGCCACGCTGTTCATCCAACACCTGGCTCCAGACGGGCGTCCCGTCGTCTTCAACCCCCACAAACGCCGACGTTGAAGCTGAATCCTCTGGCAAGGGTTGGGTCTCCAAGCGCTGACGAAGTTGCGTTAACCGATGAGCAACATGCGAGGCATAACTGTCCTGGGCGTCAAGGAAGGACGTCGGACGGCCAACATCAGGACCCAACACACGGTCGGCGATGAGGTCGTAGGTCGGCCGTTGAGCAACGCCCACCCGCTGATAGAGCGCCAGCGGTCGCTCCGGCACAACCGTCGTGCCCAGCAGCGTGTTGAGTTTTGACAGGGCAGGACGACCTGCAGGAGGGCGGGTAGGTGGTGCCTTGTCCTCCGAGGGAGTTGAGGTCGCCGAGTCAATGGCGTTGCGAAGGTGCCGTTTTGCCTCCTCGAGTTCAGCACGAAGCTTGGTGGGGGGTGGCGTCATTCCTTACCACCTTTGTAGCGTTCAAGCGCTTCACCGTGCTCGTTGTACAGCGCGGTCGCGTCCAAGCTGTCCGGTTCATCAAAGGTTGACCAGCGGCGGTACACTTCATCCATGTTGACGCTGGACTGTTCTTTCGAGGACGTCTCCCTGGCCGACCTCTCAACCACCTCAACCGGCCGCAGGCTGTTTGACAACGGCTCACTGCTCTCGGCCGCAGGAAGATTGAGGGTGGTCGGAACGCGCTCGCCCGGCAATTCGAGGTTGGCAAGGTCGGGGGCGCTTGAGATCTGGTCCTTCAGTGCCGTGGCCTGGAGCGGCCGCTGTATGGGTGCGTGCTTCTGTGCCGCATGCGTTTGCTTTTCGGTGAAGACATCCAGGTTTTCCTTCCTGTAGGATTGGGCGTTGCTCGGCCGAGCAGGCCAGTCGGGAAGGTGCGGGGCTCGACGGACGACAGCAGAACTCCGCCTTGGCGTCAACCCCTCGCTCACAGGCGGCAAGGAAGGTGTTGCTTTCCGCTTGGGCAAACGCTGAGGCGAACGGAGGGTCGCAGCAGCGACTGAAGAAGACCCGTTCGAACGAGGAGGCTTCGTTCGTCGTGTTGGCGTTGGCTCCGGCTGAACCTCCTCGACAGCACGAGGCGACTGGCTCACGAATCGACCTTGAATGACTTCACGCTCTTGCACCGGCCTCCACGGCGTCGTTCCGATGGAGACGGTGGCATCCGACGGTTGTTCCTCGGTGGCGGCGAGGCCAACGCTCGGGGAGGAGGCGGGCCAGGACTCCACCACATCGGCGAGGGCTTGCGTCGCCTCAGCTCGTTCCTCTTCATCGGGTTCGTACGACCCACCCTCGAGGACGGCTTCCGACCTGAGGGCTGCACCGACCTTCGCACCTTGGTGCTCAATTTGGGCGGCCAACCACTGCTCCTCCTCCTCGTCGGGTGCAAGAAGAAGGGGGTGGTCCCACAAGCCGTCCGGGTCGTTGGCCCAGGCCTCGACATCTGAGGTGCGGAGCAAGGTCACGTCGGCGAGGAGGCGGCGTTGAACCGCCGTCTCAAACAATTCGAGGTCGGTGGTCACAAGGGCCACGTGGTCGTTGAAGCGAACACCGTCGCACATCGAACGGAACGCGTCGAGCATCCCAGCATCACCGAGGGCGTTGCCCAACCGGTCAAGGCCGTCGATGAGGAGCACGGACCGCTCGTTGCCCCACTGGAAGGCGTTGAGCACGGCGTCCATGGCCGACCGCTCAGCGAGGACTTCGTAGTCGCCCTGGGGCGAAAGCAGGGCGTAAGACTGAGGTTGTGGCAGGCGTTTGGTGATCTCCGTTTGGGCGTGAGGCAGCCCGAACATGCCCAGCAGCGGCATGCCACGTTCCGCCAGTTCCACACCGAGGTGAATCATCGGATGCGGGTCGGGGGAATCCAGCAGATAGATGCAACCGGGTTGGAGTTCAACGGTGGAGGAAGGTTGAGGGGCAGCGCGGCGGCGCTCCTCGGTGGACAGGGCCAGGGACTCGATGTCTTCCAAGCGCGCCGCTCTCCGCCATGAGGTCGAAGGCAGGCGGACGCTGGACCACCATGAATCGCCGTCGTTAGCCTCGTCGTGGTGTTCCAAGTGGAGCACACTCCCGGGCGATTCACGCATGGTGGTGCGAAGGGCGTTCATCGTCAGTTCGTGGAGGAACACGTCGTTTTCAACCTCAAGCGCATCCTGTTCGATGGCCAACAGCGCTTCCAGACCTTCGCATTGCACGCTTCCTTGGTGGAAGGCCATCACCGGTTGACCGAGCCGAAAGAGGAGCCAACCCACCCGGTCATGGGTGCCGCTTGAGGAGCGAATGCAGACGGCGCCGGATTGTTCGTGAACGGCAAGGTTGCGAACCAAAACACGGAGGACATCAACGCCCCCTCGGCGTTGTTCAATGAGGTCGCCGTGTTCAATGGACTTCACGTGACCGCACCCTCCGAGGATGGCTTCGCCAAACCCCCTCTTGAAGGGTGCGGCGTTCCATCGCCTCCATTGCCGTTTTGAGACCGTCCATTCCCACGCCAAAACAAACCTCTTGCGCTTAACGTCGGAGCAACCATTTTATCTCACCACTCTTCTTTTGCCCACATGGATTTGAGGCTGGTTGCAGAGGTGGTTGAGGCTGTGGCAGGAAGCGACGAACACCATGAACCCGAAGACGATGAGGACATAAGCAAGGGAGAGGTGGTGTTCCTCTTCGTTGCCCTCGGACTCCTCGCCGTGTTCGCCATTGTGTTCTTGCTGGCAGTCACCGATTACAGCGTCATGGAAATCGGTGAACAGGCATGGACCATGGCCGCCGATTCTTGCATGCTTCTCCCCCTTGTTCTTGTCGCCTTTGCTGTGATCGCCCAGGTTTGGGTGGCGTTGTGGATTTGGACGAAAATCACAGGCTTTGCCGCAAAAGGCGTGGAAAAGGTCGCCAACGACCTGAAGAAGTAGCGCCGACGCACACGGAAGCCTCCAATCACGTAACTGAGGCCATGCGGCGATGTTGGTTAAGGAACCACCCATGCGACACCTGTGTTCCCACTCACTGCAGCGATTCCAACCGGTCCACCACCCGAAGCATCAGGTGCGTGAAGGTGCCCTCAACATCTTCAGGATGATGGAACTCAGGGTAATCATACCACGACTCGACGAGGTAAACATGGGGGCTACCCCCTTCGAGTTGGTGAGTCTCAAGGTAGGTAAGGACGGCGTCTGCAAAGGCTTCATCGCTCGTCTCCCCCGCTGTTTTGTCGTTCAAGATCAGCACAAACGGGAGCCCGTGCTCCTCCACCAACGATTCCAAAGCCAACAAACGACCCATCCAATCGTACGAGGCGACATCATCTCGGCAGGCACTTTCCTCGGTGGCGTTCAGGTAACCCCAAGGGTTGTCTGCCACGACGTACATGAGGGGTAAACCCGCTTCACGGAGGGCGGCGACGGAAGCGTTCAGCACCTCGCCGTAATGAATGCCTTCACCCCACGACGTTTGCTCGCACTGGTAGGCAGGCACGTCGCCCCACACCCAATTCGGGAAATTTACCAAGAGCCCAAATCCGATTTCCGGGTGTGCATCGTGTACGGTCTGTACGTAATCCACCAGCCACGACACCGAGGTGTTGAGATCAACGCCGCAACTGTCACCACGGCCGCCGACGATGGTGCGAGAGATGGGCCCGTCAAGGGTCAAAAAATCAACATGGCCACCGGCCTGATAGATGGGATCAATCTTGGCCAGTTCAATTTCAGCAGAGCGAACGCCGTTGGTTTCGTTGCATGGTGCAAACTGGAGCGTCCCCCCCGACTCGACGACGAGGTCAACCTCGTGTTCAGCCAGACCGGTGGTCAACGCTTCCAGATTTCGAAAATCATCGATCTCATCGATGAACAGACCGTACGCCTCGATGGAAGCCAGGGTCTGATTCCACGTGCTCATGTTCTCGCCATCGAACATCGCACTTTTTCCGCCAAATCGGCTGTGCATCCAGAGCCCAGCGTCAAGGGGCTTGCGACAACCCGAGGCATCAACATCGACATTCCGAGGTGTTGAAGTGCATGCATCGTGTTCGTCTGCTACACCATCACGGTCTGCGTCATTGACCTCATCGGTGCCGTTGGTACGGTCGTCTTCCGAAGTGTCGCCCCGACTCCCGTTGGTCGTTTGGCCGCCATCACTTCCATCGTCAACTTGGCTGTCAATCTCGCCATCATCACGTGTATCGTTTGCTCCGCCACCATCGCCGGAGGGTGCCAGTGTATTGAGGGCGAGAACGCCGAACAACAGTGTGACAAGGAACACGGCTGCCGCCACACGAAGGCCTGCTTTGGGTGGTGACTTCGAATCCGGCGTGGGCTGTGGATGGACCATATTGACCGAGTTGAACTTCCTTGCCCGGCACTTCAAGAATTTGGTAGAGGAAAAGGGGAGGTTCAAATTCAGCCACCGCGCCCTGCGGACCATGGCTCGGACGGCTTTTCCCCTCTCCGAGCCAGAAATCACCCTGCTGGAGGCGGGCGCCACGCTGTTTGACGAGGCAAAATTCTGGCACGCCCACGAGGCGTGGGAGGACTTGTGGAACGACCTCAAGCGACGAGCCGCCTCTGAGGATGAGATCTTGCTCGTCCAAGGCCTCATCCAGACCGCAGCCTTGCTCCTCCATCACCAGCGCAGGAACGTGGGTGGGGTCGAAAAACAATGGGCGAAACTGCAACCAAAACTTGAGGGATGGACCCTTGCGTGGGGGTTCGACATCGCCACGCACCTCGCCGTCATCCAAACCTATGCAGAGGACAACAGCACGTGGAACCTGACGGCCAGCGACCATCAACTGCCCCGAGCGTGAGGTTCAAAGTCGGCCGTGGCGTATTCGAACCATGCCGGGTGAGGAAGGGCGACTCTCACCCGACATGCGCCCCTTCATCCAGACGCCGGTGGCTCAACCGCTGATTCGCGGGCGAAACGTGGCGCTGGGTGGGAGCGTCGTCGTCGCCGGCCTTCTGTTTCTCGTGCTTCGCCAATTTGCGCTCTCGTCTGCTCTCGCAGGGGTGTTTGCTGGGCTCACCCTGGGCCTCAACGCCACGGTCATCTTGATGCGATTCCGGGTGCATGCCAGCACGCCCCTCGCGGTCAACCTCAATCATCCCTTCATGGACGGTGAACCGATGGGCGATGCACATGTTCGGGTGCGCTTGCTCGATGGCCGTTGGGTCGACCCCGGGCCGCATCGCGTGCGAACCGTTCCTGAGGAGTTGCTTGGCGGATACAATTTGGTTCAGGACACCGACGACTACCCCGTCCTCGGCCATTTTGTGGACAAGCGAGACACCAACGGCACGCTCAGCCGCCACCTGGCCCTCATCAACCAAGCCATCGCCCTTCGCGATGCTGTCAACGACGTCCCCGACCCCATTGAATCGGCCCGGGAGCGAGAGAAGCTCGACAGCGGATTGTTGGAGCGCTCGTGGTTCGAGGACGAGGAGGCGGTCGACGTTGAGAGTCCACTGGTGTCGTTTTTTCGTGGCAAAGAATGACCGTTTTGCGGTTTTTTCCACCCCTATGTTCAAAACCGAGACGATGAACCGAATGATGTGCCCACCAACGAAACGTGGATGGCGAAGGTGGAAGCCCTGGCCCCGAAGGAGCAGGAAACGCTGCTTGGGACATCACTCTCACGGCGCTTTGCTCGCCTTCCACTTTGGTTGAGTCATCCAGCCAACATCGGTGGGTTTTACGGCTTACTCATCGCGCTCGCCCTGCTCTTGCCGTACGCCTTTGGCGATCAAAACAACGAGGTGTGGGGCGTTCAGTGGATTTACCACACCTCCCTCTTGCTCATCGCCTGCGGCGCTTGTGGCTTCCTCTCACTGGTGATGATTTCGCTCTCCAAGCGCCACCCCATGGCCCCACCACGCCAACTGCTCTACCCCATGCCGTTTGTCGGACTTGCCTTGTTGAGCATCGACCGGGTTGGCATGATGGACATGCCCTCGATGCTGGTGTGGGCCTTGCTCTTGCTGCCCGGGCCGGTGTACGTCCATTTGTCGTGGGCGCCCCGATGGCGCCTGTTGTGCATGATCGAAGACGGAAAAGATCCGTTTGTCGGTCTTGAGGTGAAGGCTGAAGACAACGTCGAGGCTGAAGAGATGGTCGGTGAGGACACCGAAATGCTCGAAGTCGTTGACGCCTTTGAGTCGGAGTGAACTCAAATCACGCCGACCTTCGGGCCGACCTTCTCAAAACACGCCAGCACGGCATCGAGGTCGTCCTTGGTCAAGCCCGCCGACATCTGTGTCCGGATTCTGGCTTTGTCCCTGGCCACCATGGGGAACACGATGGCACCGGCCATCACGCCTTCCTCACCGAGTGCATGGGTCATGGCTTTGGCCGTTGAGGATTCGCCGCACATGACGGGGATGATGGGGGTGACCGAATCGCCGGTGTCAAAACCCATCGATTGCAGTTCCTTCCGGAAGTAATTGGTGTTCTCCCACAGGCGGGCGTGATGTTCGGGCTCGCTCATCAGCACCTCAATGGCTGCCTTCTGAGCTGCGGCCACACCGGGAGGTTGAGAGCCGGAGAGCAACCAGGACCTTGAATGGTTGAGCGCGTGGTTTCGGGTCATCTCGGTGCCCGCTAGGATCCCGCCCTGTACGCCCAGTGCTTTAGAGAACGAACCGGTTTCAAAATCGACCTTCCCCTGGAGTTTGAAGTGGTCCACGATGCCAGCACCGCCCTCACCGAGGACACCCTCACCGTGGCAGTCGTCCACGTAGACCATGGCACCGTACTCCTCTGCTAGCGCTGTCACCTCGTCAAGCGGGGCAATGTCACCGTCCATGGAGAACACGCCGTCGGTGATGATGAGTTTCCGTTCTGAAGATTCGTTGGCCTTCAACACAGCCTCCAGTTCACCCATGTCGTTGTGGGCATACACGGCACGCGAGGCCTTGGTCAAACGCACGCCGTCAATGATGGACCCGTGGTTGAGTTCGTCGGAGATGATGACATCTTGCGGACCGGTGACCAAGGTCGGAATCAAACCGACGTTGACGGTGTAGCCGGCGGAGTAGATGAGGGATGCTTCAACGCCTTTGAACTCGGCAACCTTCTTCTCGGCCTCGAGGTGGATGTCCATCGTTCCCGCAATGGCCCGAACAGAGCCGCTTCCGGCACCGTACGTGGCCGTGGCCTCTTGCATGGCAGCGACGACCTTGGGGTGCGTGGTAAGGTTGAGGTAGTTGTTGGCCGAGAGCATGATGGTGGGTTTCCCGTCCATCTGGCATCGAGGAACGTTGGGCCCTTCAAGCGTGGGAGGTTCCCACAGCAATGACTTCTCGTTGAGTTCATCGTATCGGGCTTTCATCCACGACATATCACCGGGCATGGTCAATCCTCATGTGGGCCATGAGGTGCGGGTTTTTGTTGTTTGTCTTACCCGTCCAGACCCATCAGAGCGAGGACGTTCATGCCCGACATGTCGAGGCAATCACCTTCTCGCAGACCGAGGTCCTCCAGCCACAATTCACCGATGGCCGTTCGATGCAAATCGATGACCCGATGACCGACGCTGGCCAACATGCGTCGCACCTGGCGCTTTTTTCCTTCGTGGAGGGTGATTTGCACATCACACGGTGCAAGTTGGTGAACCTCGGCGGGTTGTGTTCGGTGGAGGGCGACCTCACCGTTCACCTCCAATTCAATGTCGACGCCTTCTCGGAGGGCCTTCAGGGCCTGTTCGTTGAGGGCTTCAGCGGTTCGGACGAGGTAGACCTTGGGCACGTGATGTTCCGGGTCGATCACCCGACTCACCAATTGGCCGTCCGTCGTCAGGACCAGCATTCCGGTGGTCGCTTCGTCAAGACGCCCCACCGTCACCATGCGATCTTTGTCTCGCTGTGAGAGATGGTCGGGAAGCAGGTCAAAGACCGGCGTTTTGCCCAAGGAACGTTCGTGCTTGTTGAGGCGGGAGCAAAGGTAGCCGGGCGGTTTGTTGAGGATGAGCGTGACGTGCTCTTCGGGCAAATGGAGCACCTCGCCCCGGTAGGTGACGGGCTTGGTTCGCGGGTTGAATTGGAACCGAATGTCCTTCATCACCGACCCGTTCACCGTGATGTCGCCCGCCCAGACCGCTTCCTTGGCGTCTCGCTTCGAGGCAAACACGCCGGTTTGCGAGAGGAATTGATGGAGGCGTAATTTCATGGATGCTCATGCCTGTCCAGCAGCACGTTGTGCATGAGAATTGCTATGGGCACAGCACGAGGAGGTCATCTGCGAGACGGTTGAGCCTTGTTCGGGCGTGTTCAGAAATACGAGTCTTTTCATACACCGTGGTTCGCAGTCAAGGCATGGTCAAGGACGAACAAGCGGGCGCATGGACCAAAGCCTACAGCGGCGGTGCGTTTGTTCGCAAGAGCAGTGAATTCAGGGACATCATTTCACCCGAAGGGCCGTTTGAGCCGGCCAGCGGACGCTACCATCTCTACGTCTCTCATGCCTGTCCGTGGGCGCATCGAACCGTCATGGCCCGCACCCTCCTCGGACTGGAAGACCATGTTTCGGTTGATGTGGTTGACTGGCGAATGAACCCAGACGGTTCGTGGTCGTTCAACCCCGATGAACCCGGCGCCACTCCCGACCGTGTCAACGGCGAGGACCACCTCGAAGCCATCTACCGTCGGGCCTATCCAGCATGGACCAACGAGGGGCACGTCGGCACCGTGCCGGTGCTCTGGGACAAAGCAACCGGTACCATCGTCAACAACGAGAGCCGAGAAATCATTCGGATGTTCGGCACGCTGGCCAGCGCCCTCGGCACCACCACCACCCTTTGCCCCGACCACCTCATCGACGAGATCGATGCGATGATCACGGCGAACTACGAATCGGTCAACAACGGCGTCTACAAATCGGGGTTCGCCCGCTCACAAGATGCGTACGATTCGGCGGTCACCACCCTGTTCCATCGGCTGGACGAGCTTGACCGACACCTCGAGCATCGTGATTGGTTGGTGGGCGATGGACGAGGCACCCTCACCGAGGCAGATCTCTGTTTGTTCACCACCCTCGTACGGTTTGATCTGGTCTACGTGGTCCACTTCAAGTGCAACCTCCAACGCATCATCGATTACTCGAACCTCCAGGCCTTTGTTGAGCGGGTGTTGAACCTCCCCGGCATCCGAGCGACCTGCGATTGGACCCACATCAAGCATCATTACTTCTGGTCGCACCAACACATGAACCCCTACCGTATCGTCCCACTGGGCCCCAGAACTGGACCCCACGCCGCGTGAGGATGTTCATCATTCGGAAGATGTGGCCGGTTGAGTCAGCTGTTCATTCCGAAGACGAAGCCGGTTGAGTCAGCAGTTCATTCCGAGGACGTAGCCGGTTGAGTTCGCTGTTCATTCGGAAGATGTGGCCGGTTGGGCCGCCTCCGCTCTGGCACGTTTGTTGGCTTGCACCGTTTCAAACGCCGCCATCACGGGCGCCAGTCGTACTGAACGAGCACGCGCCTCAGCCTCCGCTGCGATGGCTTGAGCCTCGGCTCCAACAGCCGCCACCTCGCGCAACGTGGTGACCTTGGCGAGCGCGAGTTCCCGGTCTTGACGTGCTGCTTCCATGCGACGTTCGTGTTCAAGATGGTCGGCTTCCATCTGCATTTCGAGAGCGGATGCCTCTGGCTCAACGTCCTTTTTCCGAAGATAATTCCACACGGCTCGTGCGCCTTGGAACGCGGTCAGATAACTGGAGGTGGTCATTTGCATGGTGAACGCCGATTGTAATGGTGCTTGGGACCTATTTGTTGCTATTGCTCTGCAAACCATCAGCGTTATAATGCGAGGACCTTGGAAAAACACCATGGCTACCCGTCGCCGTGCAATGATGTTGACCGCTTTTTTGCTGCAGTTGTTGATGGTGGGCGCCACCGCCTCGCCCTTGGCAGACGCAATCAACCCCCTGGGCGATGCGTCCAGGATGAACGCTGACCTTGTCGAAAAACTCGACAAAGTCGATGACGCAACCGTGCTGCCCGTCATTTTCCAACTTCACTCCCCCTTGACCCCGCACGACGAGGCCTTCATCGCTGACCTCGGACTGGTACTCAAGGGCGAGGCCCCGCTCTTGGACGCTGGGTTGGTCGAAGGCAAGGCCATCGACCTGCGTCGAATGTCAACGTGGGACCGTGTTGAATACCTCGAACTCGACAAGGAACTGGAATTCTTCTACCTGCCTTCCGAATGGGGCGGCCAGCCCGAACCCGGCATCATGATGCACGAAACGACCCACGTGGTCCGTGCCACCGACACCTGGGACCGCGTCATCATCTCGCCATCGGGCGAAGTTCTGCGAGAAATCGACCTCTCGTTCAGCGAGTGGGACGGCGACGGCACCGCCATCGTTGACCTCGACACCGGCGTGGACGCCGGCCACCCTGACTACGACTACCTCGAGCCCTGGACCGGTGAGAAAACACTCTACTCCGCCAAGTGGACGCCAGCCGACAACGACTGGGTCGAGACGAGGAACTCGGACACCTCTTCGGGCCACGGCACGCACGTCGGTGGCACCATCGCTGGCAACGGCGACGCCTCGGGAGGACGACGAGCCGGTGTGGCCAAGGGCGGCCAACTCGTGGCTTTGGGAGCCGGCGACGGCGCTTCGATTTTCGCCGGTGTTCAGGGACTTGAATGGACCTACGCCCATTCCATCCCTGGCCAGAACCCCTACCACATTCGTGTTGTTTCCAACTCCTGGGGCAGCGACGGTGACTACGACCCGCAAGGCACCATCACGCAACTGACCGACCGGTTGACCTACGAAAACGACGTAGCGGTCATCTTTGCCGCCTCCAACTCCGGTGGTTCAGGTGCTGAATGCTCAGGCGACCTGCGTACGAACGTCTACGCCAACACGCCCTCGGCCATTTCCGTGGCCGCCTTGACCCACGACGGGACCGCCGTCACCTCCTTCTCCTCTCGTGGCTGCATGAACCAACAGCACACCTGGCCTGATGTGGGCGCGCCCGGCCGAGACATCTGGGCCACCGCACCACGTGGTACCGCCATTGATGCGAGCACCCGCACCCAAGGTGACCTCTACTACATGGCCATCTCCGGAACGTCGATGGCCACGCCTCACGTTGGTGGCATGGCCGGCATTCTGCTCGACGTTGCTCCTTCGTTGGGCGCAGCCGACTACCACCGCGACGACCACGACTTCGGTGACAGCCTCGTTGGCGGCGACGGAACGGCCGCCTACGCCCAATACGAGGACTGGAACGAGCGCAACAACAGTCGGGTCCACGAGGTGGAAC
>JBMZXF010000045.1:0-15196 GCA_049627345.1 Candidatus Poseidonia sp.
CGTTTGTTGGCGGCGATTGTGGGGGGTTCGTGGGTCCGAAGGAGCTACGAAAAACAGCATTACGCATTGCGCCCAAACAAACGGCACCGCTTGCATCAAAACAGAGCGAAGGCGCCGATTGTGGGGCTCGAACCCACGACCTTGGGATTAACAGTCCCACGCTCCACCAGCTAAGCTAAATCGGCAAGGTGGGCGACAAGCATCCCCTTTATCACGCCTTCGTTGAGGTGGAATCAATCACCTCAATCAAACGCTGGCAGAGGGTCGGGGCGTCGGGAGAAAGGCTGACCAGCGATTTGAGGACCCTGAGGTCGTCTTCACCAAGCGGTCGCGTGTGGTGAAAGGTGAGGAGGGGGGCGTTTTTCTTGACCGCTTGACCCACGGTTGTGTCAATGACGGCCCCCACCAACGGGTCAATGACGTCCTCCAAAGCAAAGCGACCTGCACCGTGGTGGCGAGCAAGTTGCGCCAGTTTCATCGCATCGTAGCCTTTTACGTAGCCGTCTTCCTCTGCGAGGATGCACGTCTGAAACTCGGCCACGCCCAGCACCCGTTCGGGTTGGTTGACCAGGGCCTTTGCCGTCGCAGGTTCAACGCCCTGTTGCACACACATGGCTCTGAAGCGGTCGAGGGCAGCACCGTTGGTGAGCACCGCTTCCATCTTGGAGCGGGCTTCATCTTCGTTTTCGCACACACCTGTCATGCACAGCAGGGCTGCTCCCTGGAGAACGACGAGTTCTCGGGTGTCGGGTGACCCTCCGCCCTGCAAGACACGAATGCTTCCCACCACTTCGAGGGCGTTCCCGATGTGGGTGCCAATGGGCTGGTCCATGGCCGTGAGTTGGGCCACGGTGTTGATGCCGAGTCCTTCGGCGGTTCGCACCATGGAGGTCGCCAGTTCCCTGGCTTGGTCGACGGTTTGCATGAACGCAGCAGACCCGGTCTTGACGTCCAACACCAACGCCGTGAGTCCTTCTGCGGCTTTCTTTGAAATGATGGACGCCGTGATGAGTGGCACGCTGTCAATCGTGTTCGTGACGTCCCGAATGGCGTACAATACGCCGTCCGCAGGGGCAATGGCATCGTTTTGGACGGCGATGCAACATCCGACCGCATTGACGGCTTCGACCATGGCTTCGGGTGAAAGTGCACAGTTGAATCCGGGAATGGCTTCCAACTTGTCGATGGTCCCTCCCGTGTGGCCCAGTCCTCGGCCGGCCAACATGGGGACTCGGCAACCTGCTGCAGCCAACGCTGGCGCAAGCACGAGGGACATTTTGTCGCCCACACCACCGGTGCTGTGCTTATCCACCACCGGTGGGCCTTCTCCCCAAGAGAGGCTGGCGCCGGAGGCGATCATCGATTTGGTCAACACGACGGTGTCTTCGGTGTTCATGCCGTGTTGATGGACGGCTTTGAGCCAAGACGTCGCATCCTCAATCATGACAGAACCATTGGCCACACCTTCCACAAATTGCTCCAGGTCTCCCGACGGCTGAGCCTTTCCGGAACGCACCGCATCAACGAGGTGTTGAAACCGCATGTTGCTCCCTCAGATGAGGCCGATTTCCACCAAACGCTGGTGGAGGTAATCACCCGCATTGATGGAGTCGTACAGCGGCGTTCCACCGGTCATGGCGACAAAATCGGGATGCGGGGTGAGGTCAATTTCGTTTCGTGGATGAACGAACATGGGCATGGAGTAGCGGCGGGTGTTGGCATCTTTGGGGTTCACGACTCGGTGGGTGGTGGACTTGAACAGCCCGTTCGTGAGGTTTTGGAGCATGTCACCCGAATCAACGATGATGGCGTCCTGGTCGCCCTTGACCTGAATCCATGAACCGTCATGGTCCATGACTTCCAAGCCGTCAGCGGTTGCTGTGACCAGGAGCGTGATGAAATTGATGTCCTCGTGAGCCGCCGACCTGACGGCTCCTGCCGGCATGGATTCGTCCAGTGGAGGGTAGTGGATCATTCGCATGATGGTGTTGCCTTCATTCGACATCGCAGGCAACCATTCACGAGGTTTTCCGAGGTACTCCGAGCAGGCGGCAAGAAGGTGTTGTGCCAACGATTCCATGCCCGAGAACAGGTCTTCGGTGATGGCTTGGAACCCTTCCACGTGTTGCGTGGGCCACACGTTTTGCGGGTAGGTTGGCCTCGAGCCATTACTCGGATAAGCCCGACCCGTCTGCCAGAACTCCTTCAGGTCCGGCGCAGGGTTGTCCTTGGCGTGCTCCACGCCGAAGGCGGTGTAGCCTCGTTGATGGCCAATGTCTGGTCGCAGATAGAGCCGTTTGGTGGCTTCATCCAAGTCAAAGAAGGCGTCGCATTGAGCGTAGGTTTCGTCAACGAGTGAGCGTGGAATGCCGTGGTTCGTCAGGGCAAAGAATCCGATGTCCTTCAGGGCATCACCGACTTCTTGAACAAACCGTTGTCGCTCTTCCTCCATGTCGGAGGTGGCCAAACGAAAGTCGATGGAGGGGATGCTCCGTGTCATGCCGCTCATTCCCGGTAGGCGTTGAGTTTCCAAAGCAGCCTGATGGTTTCGATGTAAATCCACACCACGGAAATCAAGATGCCAAAGGCAGCGTACCATTCCATGTTCTTTGGAGCACCGTAGCGGCTCCCCGATTCGATGAACCCAAAGTCGCTGATGAGGGTCAGGGCAGCCACGACGAGGATGAAGGCCGTCAAGCCGATACCGATGGGTCCAGAGCTGTGGAGGAAGGGCACATCGTAGGGGGTGAAGAGTTGGAGCACGAAGGACGTGAGGTAGAGGAACATGATGCTCATCATCAAGCCAAAGACGATTTTGTTGAAGGCGGGGGTGGGTCGAATGATGCGAGAAGCATACATCATGTACATGGTGGCCGTGATGGCCATGGTGCCGAACACGGCTTGCAGAGCAATTCCTTTGTAGGCTGTCAACTCAAACATCAATGACATGGCGCCGATGGCCATGCCTTCGAAAACGGCATAGAGGCTCATCAAGGCCACCGGGTTGTTGGGGCGAACCAAGAACACGATCATGGCGAGAACAAAGCCACCAAGGAAGCCAAGGGTCATGAATCCGCCAAGGAACAGGCCGCCGGTACCGTTGTTGATGGCGTTCATGCAGAGGACTGCTGAAACGAGGGCCGAAACGACCGTCAATGAGAGCAGGTAGCCGATTTTCTTCATCGAACCTTCAATCGTCATCCGGTCGGTGCCGGTGAGGTTGCTCCAGAACTTGTGGCTGAGGACTGGGTTGCTGCTGCGAATCTCCATGGCTATCGCTGTTGTCTCGGCAAGGTCCCGTTTCAATGTTGCTCTTCCTGTGCGTGTTGAGCAACTTGTTCTTGGTAGTAGGTCAACAGTTGGTCAAAGGTCCAACCCTGTGCCATGTACTGTTCAATGACGTCGGCGGTCCACCCTGGAACTTGGGCCAGCATGTCAGGCGTGATGCCCGACGGGCTGGCGTTGAGCACAGGTTGTTGCCATGCCTCGTTGGAGACGGAGGTCGGCGCGATGTCGGCGAAGGCCGCTTCACTGATGGCGTCCTTGACCTCTTCAGATTCCGCCCGCATGTTGCGAAGCACCACGTAAGCGCCACCCGACAGCAAGAGGGCGAGCACCATCAACGTGAGGAAGAACGACTGTGCGGTATCACCAGCGGTGCTGTCCGTGCTGTCTTCCACCAATTCGGTGCGTTGTTGAGACGAACATCCCTTGGCATCCGTGGCCACGCCTGCAGGCGTGTCGGGGCATTCATCCCCGGCGTTGAGTACGCCGTCGTTGTCATCGTCGGGGTTGTCCGTCGTGTTGTTTTGCTCCACGGGTTCAATGTCGACGCCTGCAAGGTCACAACCCAGCACTTCGTGGTCGTCCTGCCCGTCGCCGTCAGCGTCCCAGAGGGTCAGTGCATCGGTGGGGGAAACGTCGTCAATGCTGTCGTTCAGTGCCGTGGCTTGAGCCCAGGCCACTTCCAGGTCGTCGGTGATGCAATCGCCGTCGGTGTCGCCTTCGTTGGGGTCGCCACCGTGGAGTTGCTCTGCGAAGTTGGTCAACCCATCGTCATCTGCATCGAGCATGGATTCATCCATCGTGCTGTCTCCTGCAACGCTGCGTTGTGTTCGGCTGAGGCCATGCTCGACTTCCCAGCGATCGAGAAGGCGGTCCTGGTCCGTGTCCGTGGTGTTGTCGAGTCGGTTCCAGTCCTCGTACCACGAGTCCATGTAGACCTGAGCGACGGCTTCACTTGACAGCATCAATCCCATCTCACGGTTCCGAACCAACGCCGAGTCACCCCAGTTGATGGATGAGACAAGGACGTGCTCGCCGTCGATGATGACACCCTTGTTGTGGAGTTTCGTGACCTGGTCGTCACTGCTCATGACGATGGCTGCCGTGTCGTAGCCCTTGCTGAAGTTCCACTCTTCGTTGAAACGGTCAACCACGCTTTGGATGTCTTCGTCGAGGTAGGCGCCGTTGAGAATTAACCTCAATCTCACGCCACGCTCTGCAGCGCTCTCGAGCGCTTCAAGCAACGGGTTGTCGCCCCAGCCCCACGACCAATCCATGTCCAAGTATTGCAGGGAAAGCAAGAGCTCGTCCTCGGCTCCGTTGAGAGCGTCCACCAGTTCATCGATGCAGTTGTCAGGGCACACCAAGAGGTTCGCTTCGAACGCACCGTTGATGCCAGCCGCTGTTTCGCCAACGATGGCGGACGACGTTGGCATGGTCCAACCGATTGGCGCATCACTGGCCTTCACAGGCGTGATGTGGTCTCGGGCATCGTTCTCATCAAAGGCCAGATGGTTCAGCACCACGGCGGCCATGGATGCACTGTCGACGAGCACGCCCCAATCTCGGTTTCCCGCCTCGCCCGGGGCGGGGTGGGATGAGGATTTCCAGTTGCCCGAGCCGATCCACACACTCTCACCGTCCTTGACAGCGACCTTGCTGTGAATGTAAGCGTAGGGGTTCTCACCGGTGTCGCCGAACCAGTGCACATCAACCCCAGCGGCCAAGAGTGTCGTGGCCATGCCTCGCTGTGTATCAAGGTCGTACTCATTCCACCAGTTGTCGCCGTAGTCGAGCACCACGGTGACGTTGACGCCTCGGTTCTGCGCATCGATCATGGCTTCCACAAGGTGGACCTCATGGAGCAGGTACATGTGGACGTGCAACGAGGCGGTGGCGCTGTCAATCCAAGCGAGGAGGTCCGCCAGACCATGGTCGGGTGCAATGAGCGGGGTGATCGTGCCGCTTTCAGCCACGTTCGTGTCAAAGCAGAAGGTGCTCCCACCCAGTCGGCTCCACTGTTCGTGCCAGTCAGCCACCGTGTCGGTGTCAGGTGAATCACCACATCCGCTTCCACGAAGGTAGATCAGGTTGTCAAGGTTGGCGATCGGCTCGGCCAGCGCAATGCCGTTCCAACCCGAAATTTCCACCGGGCCGTTGCCGTAGACCACGGTGTCGGCTTGGTCCCCTGCGCTGTCAAGAAGTTGCAGGGCAGCACCGGAATTCGGGAAGTAGAAGGTGCGGTCCAGGACACCGCCCAGGTCAATCACGGTGCCGTCTTCGTAGACACCAAGTGCATCCGCATCGTTGGCGAGCACCACCGATTCTCCGGGTTGAATCATCAAGGATGTGATGGTGGCGTTGTAGCTCGAACTGCCCGTGGTGGTTCGCAACGTCCAGCCGTTGAGGACCGCCAGGTGTTCTCCTTGATTGGCAAGTTCAACGAATTCCATGTCAGATGAAATGCCGGTTGATGCGGAAGGCATGAACCGCGTGAACCGAAGGTCATCCTTGGTGGCGAAGTCAGAGGGGTTCGGTTCCGCCTCGCCGGGGGTTGGCCAGAGGGTGTGGACCCAGTCGCTGCTCGGGGTTTCTCCGGGCATGAGCGTCTGGCAGTCGGTGATGACCGTCCAGGATGCGCCGGCGACTGCATCGCCGTCGGGGTGGAGCAGTTGGAAGGCGTCGCCAAGTCCGGTCAAGATGTATTCATCCATGACGAAGACCGCACGCTCATCAGGGTTGAGCACTTCTTTGGCGGTGGTGTTGGCGGCGGACCAAAGGCTGTCCATCCGCATGAAGCGCCGGTCACCATCGGCGTTGAGGACCGACCACCGGCTGATGTTGAGCGGGGTTAAGCCTGTGTTGTGAACCTCCACCCAATCTTCCGTGGGCTCGATGGAATCGTCGTTGCAGTACGGGAGGACTTCGGTGATGGCGAGCGAGGTTGAACCACTGTAGGCGGCCCATTCCGGGTTGACCTCACCCGGTGTGGCCCATGCGGACAACATCCAGTTGCCTGTGGCGTTGCTGGCATTTGGCCCGACACCGGCGTGCGTGCTGTTGGGGGCCACCAGGGATTCACCTTCCACGGTCTCGGCCCATGCGATGGTGTCAACGGACGAACCCGAAGCGTCGACCAGTCCGATGGAATCGGGAGCGGTGTGCTTGAGGTAGAAACTGCTGGTTCCGTTCAGCGCAATGAGCACAGCCTCACCGGCTTTGACCACCGTGGTGTCTTGAAGTGGCATGTTGAATTCGTGCAGCGTCAGGGTTCGCGAGGGGGCTTGGAGTTTCCATCCGGCGACATCGACGTCCATGGTGCCGTAGTTGTAGAGTTCAATCCATTCGCCGCTGGGCCACGATTGGCTGTCCGAACCCACGGCATCCGGGAGGATTTCTGAAAAGAGAACGGTGGTCGATGATGGGGTGGAGCCTGGCTCGGGTTGGCCCGGTGTCTTCCACGGGGCGGGCGTCCACGCATCGGCTGCGTTGCTTCCACGGACCAGCGCCATGTCTTCGCCGTAGTCGGTGGTGTAGTGGGCCGTATCGACGATCTGCTCGGTCATGTCTCGCAGGAAGAGATGATTGTAATTGTCCCACAATTCGGTGTGGGAGGTGAACTGGACGAGTCGACGACCGTCGGGGTCAATGACGGTGGAGCCTTGGGTGGCGTTGAACACCAGCGTGCCCGGGTCCAAGAAGGTCAAGTTGCCCATGCCGTCCATGATGCTCCAACCCATGAGGTCAATCGATCCCTGGCCCGTGTTGTGGAGTTCGATCCATTCGCCGTCGGGGAACGAGGCCCCGTCGTTGGTCGCGTTGGACAACACTTCGGTCATCTGAACATCGCCAACTTGTCGGGCCATGAGTTCGAGCGGTAGCGGGTTCATGCCTTCGGGTGTGGGATAGGGAGCGTAGGTCCACGGGGCGTTGGCAGTGGTGGATTCCATGAGCGAGAAGCCTTGGATGGTCGAGGAGTAAGAAATCTCCTGCGAACGGCTCCCGTTGGGCCATTTCAGCGTGAGGGATTCCACACCGTTGTTGAGCACGCCGTACGTGCTCGTGCCGTTGACCGCTACGATGCGGTGTTCACCCGGTGAGATGAGCATGCTCTGCGAAGCGTTGACCAAGTGGCTGTTGTTGAAGGGCAGGGCGTTCCCAGCGGCGTCCTCAATCGAGTAGCCCGTCAGATCAATGTCCGCAGTTCCCGTGTTCAAAATTTCAACCCATTCGCCGCCGGGCCAGGTGGCGTTGTCAAACGAAGGCCACGGGTTGGCCATGACCTCAGTCATGATGAGATCGCCAGGAATCAGGGTGTTGCTTCCTGTGGCCGTGTTGACGTCGCCAGGCGTGGGGTTGGTGGTGGCAATCCAGTTCGCTGTGGCGCTGCTGGGGTCTTGTTCGTAACTCTTCCCGGACATGACCGATCCCCAGGTTGCCTGGTGGAGGTTGTTGTTGTTGTCGTCCACCAGGGTCATCGACATACCACCGTTGGTCATGTAGAAGTTGGAATCGCCGTTTCGAGCAATCACCATGTAATCGCCGGGTGAAATCGTCCACGTGGAACTGTTCCCTGCCTGATAACCGACGATGGTGTTGGCGTTGAAATCCAAGGTTTTTGAAGCGCTGGTGGTGACTTTCCATCCTGTCAGATCAACGGCCACGGTGCCGCTGTTGTAGAGTTCAAACCACTCCCCACCCGGGTAGGTGGCGTTATCGTAGCCGGCGGGATTAGGGATGACTTCGTTGATGCAGACATAGCCGGAGCACGCCGTGGAGCGTCCTGCACGGGTTGGGCTGGAGACCTCGGCGAGGGTGGTTGCCATGGGTGAGGTCAGCGAAAGCAGGAAGAGGAGAATCAGGCTGCTGGCGGTCAAAGTGTTCTTCATCGTGGGCACGTCCGTTGGTCAAATAAAGCCGAAACTGTCGAATTTCTGAGCGAAGGTGTAGATCATGATGGGCACCAAAATGATGCCCATGCCGTGAGAACGTCGGATGCCAATCCGTGGTGGAAGCAAGCCAATGATGGTGCCAACGATGAGCACACCAATTCCTACAAAGCCGGTGGAGAGCCAAACGAGGGCTACAACGAAGATGATGACGCCCATCACCATTTGCTGAAGGGGAATGGCAGCGTGAAGGCGAAGCATCCCCATGCCGACGTAGCGCATCATGGGCATGGCGAGCAGACCTGCGGCGAGGGTGACGGCCAACAAACGAATGAAATCGGACGTCGGCTCAAGCGACGACCATGTTTCGATGGGGTACATCATCTTCAGCGCCAAGGTGGCACCGGACCGAGACCGGCTGATGATGTAGAGGAAGCCAAGAACCATGACGGTAACCGCTGTATTGGTCGCCGAAAGCAAAGCAATCACTTCCAAGTCTTGCTTTGTTTGTGGACCTTCGACGCCTTCATCGGCTTCTGCCTTGGCAATTTCCAGCAATTCATCGTCGCTGAGTTCCGTGAGACGACGTGTCTCCCAGTCCATGCCATAGCCTTGCTTTCCTTGGGCCTTGGCTGCGAGGTTCCGACCACCCATCACCAAGACCGTGGCTTGGGAAGCGGTCATGCCGGGCAGGACGCCCATTGAGGCCCCGGCAACGCTCGACCAGAAACACGGTACCACGAGCGGGCGGACAGGTGGCAGGGCCCAATTTTCTCGTTGCGGAGGGAGGTGTGAGGTCGTGGCGTAAATGTCCAAGAGGTTGGCGATGCCGAACAGCCCGGCCAAACTCGGCAAGAGCAGACTGGCATCGGGCATGCCCACGGGGGAACGAGCGGGCAACGTAAACACACCCCAACCGTACATGCCTGCGAGAAGGAAGAACGCCGTGGCTGCCAGGAAACCAGCAAACCGAGAATCTCGCCCGAGTTTTCCTCGGGTCATCCGCTGCAACCAGCTTGGCCAGTCGAGGCGCGTGGTTTCGGTGGCCAAGAGCAAAAAGGAGATGGTCAGGAGCACAAACGGAAGGACCGAACGAAGCTTTTCGTACCAGCCCAGTTCAGGCCCAAAGGCGATTCGAGCGAGGACGATGAGAGGGAGGGAGAGGAACAGGCCGAGTTGCGACCCTCGTGCCGACCACGCCACGCCCCGGGCTGCGTTGCCCGAGAGCAGCATGCGGTGGCCCGGAAGAAGTGAGAGCGCTGTGTCACCGTCCGGCGCTCCGATGAGTGCTGATGGGATGTAATTCAGGAAGGTATGGACGGTTCCCGTGGAGACGATGATAGCGGCCACCGATGCCAGTGGAATACCCAAATCCAACAGGGCAGGACTGAGCGCAAGAAGGATGAGGGCCACGTTGTTGACGTGAAAACCAGGAATCAAACCGGTCAGGGAACCCAGCATGACGCCGAAGAACAAGGCGCCCAAAAGCCACGCCAAGTCCAAAAAGTACCCTTCAAGCATGCGCCCACCTCACGATTGTCCGCTTTCGTACGCCTCTCGGTCGCCAACACCGTCGTCGTCAGAGTCTTCCGATGTCGGTGAAGTGCCGATGGTGTCCTCTAACGTGTCTCCGAGTCCATCCCCGTCGCTGTCGAGCACATCGGCTTGGTCGAGCGTGTAGACGAGGCTCATGCCGTCATCGCTTTGGACCTGGCGCAGCCGGCCCGTCCACGTCATGGACTGGTCAAGGTGGTACTCATCGACACCAATGGCCTGTGGCTGGAGGTTGAGCACGATGGAATCGTTCGAACCATCTCGGACGAGATGCCACTGCCCGTCGATTTCGGTCGCTTTGCCGTTGAGTAAGACGTTCTGCTCACGAGCGTAACTCCACTGGGTCGCACCGTCGTCCCACAGCAACGTGCGGGCCGACGGCACGGTGCCGAGGGTGTAGTCGTGGACGGTGAGTCGAATCCGCATGTCCTCGTCATCCCAACCGACGGACACGTTGGCGATGATGTTCTGTCCGGTTTCAAGCCAGGCCGTTCGCGGACCGGGCACGGTGACGGCCACGGTGGTCCAACCCGGGGTGTACGACGCAGCGTCAACGAAGTACGCCTCCTCGTTTTCCACGCCAGGTTCAACAGCGTACTTGACGTAGGCAGAGAGGGTGTAGGTGGCATCTGGATCCGCCACCATGCCGATGGGGTCAGCAGACAGCATGGCCATCAGGCTGATCGGCGTTTCTGGGTTCACCAGCGTGGGTGAGGCGCCGTTGTTGGCATCGATGCACCAGCCGGCTTCGGTCTCGGACCACAACAATCTGCCCTCTACGGTTTGCAGGGTGTTGTGCATGGAGTTGGACTCGTCGCTTGCTCGGTCCTCGTCGGTAGGAAGGACGCAGATGGAGGTGCCGCTGGGGCCGTACAGCCTCCAATCGGTCTCCGAGGTGGTCAGCACGCCGGTCATGGTGACGGTTTGTCCGGATTGGTACGACCACGTTGCCTGAGCGTTCCAGTCCAACTGCGGGACATTGACCACATGGTTTCGGTCGACGAGGATCTCTGGGCCCTGGACCTGAAGGCTCCAACGAAGGTCGCGCTGCTGGTAGGTCAAAATCCCTTGAACTTCCACCTTTGAGGTGGCTTCCACCCACTGGCCGATGGCCGAGCGGATGATGAGGTGCATTTGGTGTTCGGAGTTCCCGTAGCTGGGGTGGTCGCCCAAGTAGGCTGAGGTGAAGGTCGCATCTGGTGCGATGGACTCGCCAATGAACCCGGTCAATTGGATGACTTCACCTTCGTAGGCGAACGGGTCTTGAGCAACATCTGCGATGGCCAACTTTTCCACGTCTGGAAGGTCGCTGGTCGTCCATTCCATGGCGCCTGCGCCGAGGGATTGGATCCAAACCCTCCCGTCGTATTCGATGACATCGCCCATGACCGTGACGGTGGTGCCGATGGGCGGCATGTTCCCGGGTCGATACCATCGTGATTCGACCACGCCGGTTCCATCGTCAATGATGGCGTCCACCCGGTCATCGCCCGAGCCGTAGGGGTCCTCGACCCATGAAATCAGGGTGCCCTGGACCTTGACGACCTCGTTTTTGTATTCGAGGAGTTGGCGAACCTCGATGACCTCGGGTTCACGCACATAGGCGTACCAGTTGAGGGTGGCCACGAGGAACATGGCCAAGGCAAACATGACCCACAATTGCTGCCCGCGAGTTTCCGGGTCGTCGTTGGTGATTCGGTCCATCAGCCCCTTCACCGCATCGGCCATGCTGGCGCCTGTCAATGACCACGCTTAGCCCTTCTCTCACGGGTCGCTCCGCCTCGTTCCGAGAAGGGCTATAAAGAAACGAGAGGACCGAAGGTCATCATGAACCTCAGAGACCGCGTGATTCGCGATGAAATTCATCGCGACATTCTGGTGCCTGCGGCCCATGCCAGCATCATTGACACGCCCGAATTTCAACGGCTGCGGGCCATCCAGCAACTCTCGACCTGCGAGTATGTGTTCCCGGCTGCCACGCACAACCGATTCGCTCACTCGCTGGGCGCCTACCATTTGGCCAGTGAGTTGGCTACCCATCTCAACGAAGTCCATCCGGGCTTGCTTTCCAAGGACGACGAAGAGTTGGTTCAACTCGCTGCACTGCTCCATGACATTGGCCATCCGCCTTACTCGCATCTGCTTGAGACGCCTCGGGTGTACGCCACGTTCCGCTCACACGAGGCCTGGGGCCGCGACATCCTTGAGTCCAAGGACACGGCCATCGGGAAAGCGGTTCGTGAGGTTCTTGGCGAGGAGCGACTGGGACGTCTGTTTGCGCTGATGGACGGTGCGGACGAACACAACGGCCAACCCATCCCTCGCTTCATGAAAGAAATTGTGAGCAGCCAACTCGATGTGGACCGCATGGATTACATGATCCGTGACCAGGCCAACACCGGTGCACAAATCGGTGGTTTCGACAGCGCTCGTGTGATTCGTGCCCTTCGTGTTGGCGACGACGGCCGCATGTTTGTCAAGCGATGGGGCCTGCCGGCCATCGAAGCCTACCTTGTCACCCGCTACCACATGTACCAGCAGGTCTACTTCCACAAAGTGAACATGCTCACCCAAGCCTACCTCGTGAACATGCTCGAGCGAGCCCGTGAATTGGCCATGGCAGGGGAACTCCCCCTGACGGCCGAATTGGAGCACATGTTGCTCAACGAATCCCTCTCTCCGACCGAATACGTGTTGTTGAACGATGCCCACATCAAAGTGGCGCTGCCCGGTTGGGCCAAACACGCCGACCCTCGGCTTTCGGGGTACGCCAATCGATTGCTTTCCCGGAAGGGGTTCCACAAGTCCTTGCGAATCGAACCGTTGACCGTTGAGATGTGCGAGATCGTCATGCCGCGCATCGCTCAGGAACTCGTGGCTGCTGGCTACGACGGCGAGATGGATCTGATTCAGGCTACCATTCGGAAGCGAGGCTACCTGCCGTACAACGGCGGCATCGTGCTCGAGGACGGCCGAGACGCTTCGGAACACTCTGCACTGATTCGCTCGCTTGCTCAACCCAACGAACGGTGCCTGATTTTTGTCCCTGAACCGATTCGGGATGAATTGGAGCGCAACGTCAGGGAGTGGATCAAACCCTCTCAATCGTCCCTTGCACAGTTTGACTGACCATGAGAAGGTTCATCATGCGTGGTTTTGACCCCGCCTTAAGGGCCCGTAGCTTAGTTGGTTAGAGCGCCCGGCTCATAACCGGGAGGTCAGGGGTTCAACTCCCTTCGGGCCCACACATGGCAGGCTCGCAAGGTTGCCTTCGTTTCGCACAACGGACCCATAATGGTTATGAGGTGGGGGGGGTTGGGAAGAACGATAGGTGAGACAATGTCGGCATTGAATCGAGTCGTGGCCTTACTGGGAATCTACTTCTGTTCTCTCATGATGGTGGCTGTCCCTGCCTCCGCACAAGTCTCCGGTGCTGCGGTTTCCATGACCTGCGCACCCGGGCAAATTCAGGTTGAGGTGAAGCCAGGTGCAACCCTCACCGGATACACCACCTGTACGGTGTCCAACCCGACGGCCTATGTCGAAAAGGTCGCTATCCAAGTCACCAGCGACGGCCTCGCCACCGCTGCTCCCGGCGACATGTACGTCGGTGCCGGACAAGAGGTCGACTTCCAAGTCGTCGTTCGGGCCAACCCCTACATGCAGATGCAGTCTCGTCAACTGACCGTTTCGGCTCAGGTTCAGGAATTGAACAACCTGCCACCCCCCAACACCGCTTCCTCCCAGGTCAACGCTCTGATCAACATCATGCAGTTCAGCATCGTTCAGGTCGAGGCCGTTGAGCCGTTCGTCCAACTTATGCCCAAGACCGACAAGAACTTCCAGTTCAAGGTCTACAACTTCGGCAACCAAATCGACCGAATGAAAATCGGTGTGACCGAGAACACCCGAGACACCCTCGAAGAAGCCGGCTTCACCGTCAACCTCCCACAAAACGTGGTGACCATTGAGCCCAACACCGCTCCTGAGACCGCCCGTATCATGGTCCGAACGCCCAAGAACCAAGGCTGGTCTGACGCCTACCACGTCCTCGAATTCTACGCCGAGTCGGAGTTTGCCTGCCAGAACGGTGGCTGCAACCGAGAGTCCCAGATGATCACGGTCTACGTCCGTGGTGTCTACCTCCCCGGCTTTGAAGTGGTTCCTGCCATCTCGATGATCGCCCTCGCTGGCGCTGTTGCCGGACGACGCTTCCTCAACACGGACGAAGAAGGCGACGAAGAGGAATGGCGAGAGTCTGCTCCCGGCCTTTGATGCACCCCCTGCAAAAGGGTCCCCTGCGACACATACAGGGGTTGGATTGATAACACCGTTCGTGAAACACAGCGTTAACGGGGATTGACCATGGGTGGATTACTGGACAAAGCGAACGCTGCAAAAGAACCTGAAACCGAGGCTGCTGCCGAGCCCGCACCTGTGAAAGCCGCAGCGGCACCAACCACCTCCACTCAAGTTGGCAGCATTCTGGCAACGTCCGACGCCTCCGGTTCACCTGACGTTGCCACGAAAATCAGCCTTGCCGGTTGGGTCATCATCTTGGTCGGTGCCATTCTCTCCCTTCAGGGTGGAGCGTGGGGCCTGGCCGTCGTAGCCATCGTGTTGGTGGTCGGTATTGGTGCCATTGTTCAAGCCGAACGCATGACGGGCAGCATCAACCAGGTCAAGCTCGGTGCCAGCATCGTCGTTGCGTTGCTCATCGCCACCACACCCTATGCGGCCGTCATGCTCGTCCCAACCAATGCCTCCATGGCCATCTCGGAGGTTGAACTCAACGAGGACACCAACGAATTGTCCTTCAAGGTTCGAGGCACCATGTCCTCGGTAGATGTCTCCATCGAGGCAGACGGTGTCGAAATGTGGACGGATTCGGGCGATGTCAGCAACGACATGAAGAAATTCAAGGTTCCACTTGCGGATTTCTTTACCGGTAACGGTGAAGATTACGCCGGTAATGAAGCCGTGGAGTACGTCATCAAGGGCGTAGGCTCCAACGGTCAAGAGGGTGAAATCAAGATTCCAACCCGCTTCACAACCCGTGAGGCCCAGGATGCCGGCGTTCGAATTGCTGAACTCCATGACAGCAACGACGCAGACGAGTACGTTGGTATCACGATGGAAATTCTCGTTGGTCTGCTCGGCCCGAACGAGGACGCCGAGAACGGTGGCGGCTTCTCCGCTGTCGGGCTTCGTCCCATGAGTGCAGATTATCAGGTTCAGGTCACCGTCAGTGGTGGCGACACGTGGACGGAGAGTCTTATCACCGTTGATGGCGACATGGCCACGTGGGCTCCGCAAAGCGGTGGTACCGGAAGCGGCTCCACGGCCGGTTGGTTCGGCTTGACGGGGTCTGGCACGGACAATGCCGGTGTTTACTACCTCGACAAGTCAGAGTTCTACAACGGACGAGGTGAGTACACGTTTACCGTTGAAATCACCAACACCCTCGG
>JBMZXF010000046.1:0-14907 GCA_049627345.1 Candidatus Poseidonia sp.
CGAGATGGCGGTCGACGAGACGGTGGTGACCGAGGGTTCCGAGATGGCGGACGACAAGACGGTGGTGACCGAGGACAAGGACGCACGCAGGGCGGTCGAAGCGATGGTCCACGCGGAGGGCGAGGCCCACAACGCCGTGGCCCCTCCGATGGGAGCTTCCGAAGAGCCAAAGGCAAGCGCTCTGGCCATGCCCACAACCGCCCACCACGTGATTTCAGAGCCCCTCGTTCCTTTGAACGTAAGGAAGACTGAACGGACGTGAAACCATGAGCGCCGAATCGCATTACCTCAATGCGCTCGAAGCACTTGAGGAAGGCGACAGGGACCTCGCCAAAACCGAAGCGAAAAAGGCGACATCCCTCGATCCCGACCATCTCGAAGCATGGTCGATCTACGTTGAAGCGTGCCTCCCTCCGGCTCCGACCCCACCGACGATGGCCCAAGCAGCCCAGGCGCTCTCTGCGGTGAAAAAGATCGTCGCCGCTGACCCAAGTCGAATGGACATGTGGATTCGTGGTGGGCGTCTGATGTCCGACGACTTGGGCATGCTCCACGATTCACTCCACTGGTGGCAATCCTGCAGAGATGTGGCTCCAGATGAGGTGACGCCTGTGGTGGAGATGGCGTCCACCCTGGCCGACATGGGCGAATACAGCCTGGCTCAAGAGCGCCTCCAATCCATTCTGGACGACAACATGGACGTGGGCATGACGCAATTCAGGAAAATCAACAGCCTGCTTCAGTTGGTTCGCACCGCTGCCACCCAGCAAGAACGTGACATCTTCAAGCCCTACGAACGCCACCATGACGGTTGGATTGCCATTCGCAACAAGATGGTCAAGCCACCGATGTCGCAGAACTTCATTTTCCTCATCACGGCCTTGCCCATTCTCTTCATCCTCATCATTCTCCTTCAAGGAATGAGCCCGGAGAGTTTCAACATCGTCACCCTGTGCTTCAACACCCTCGCGATTCTCATTGTGATTCTGGTGTGTGCTCGCAACGCCAAACGCTGGTTCCAAATCATCAACCGACCGGCGTTTAACCTGCTCAGAGCAATGAACTTCGAAGCCGCTACCGGCTACACCGTCATGGACGAGGAGATTCGCACCTCGGTACTGTACATGTACATCATGCAGCGAAAACCCCTGGCTTGGCAAGAGCGCATGCTGAAAATCATCGACAAGGGTACTCCACTCCCCAACAACTGGCGGTTGCGTCTTCCTGACTTTGCGTCCCATGTTGATTCAGAAGGGTTCATTCCCATCGAGGAAGGACCCCTGCTCGAAGCCTACGAAGAAGAGTAAGCTCCCCCTCATGGTACGCCATCAACAGTGCTGGTAGCATGAAGGCGACCATGGAGCGACGCGGAGGCATGCGTCACAACGAGGTTCGAACCACGTAGACGACGCCCCCACCGATCATCATCAGCATGGGCAGGACCACCGCAGCTGTGCACCATCCAAACCCACGCCGAACCATCGCATGCAGCGGGTGGTCAGGCAGGGCTGGGCCTTGCTCCCACACGTGGTGGTTCAAGGCAAACCCCAGCAGGCCCATCAGCAAACCAAGGCCCATGACGGGGCCGAGCGGCAGCCCGACGATGCCCATCCACTTCGCAATACGAGCCTGTCGGCTCAGTCGCTCAAGGTCCTCGGACATGGGAGGAACCCCCCGCCCTCAGGCCTCACTGTTGCGATTGAGCGTACTGCACGGCGTATTGCTGCGCATAGGCTGCGGCTGTCGCTGCATCGTAGCCCTGCGCCGTGAACTGCTGGTAGTACTGTTCGTACACCGCTTGGTCGTACCCGGCTGCAGGTTGAGCTGCTGCAGGCTGCGCTGCTGCAGGCTGCGCCGCTGCTGCGGCGGGCTGAGCCGCACCACCCACGTACTGCGCTGCAAATGCCCTCGCTGTTTCCTCGGGGTAGCCCTGAGCGATGAGTTGCTGCACGTACTGTTCGGTGGGGTCGAGCGCATCGGCACCAAAGGCACCTTCCATGCCGCCGAAGGCGTCCTCTTTGTCGCCGCCCTTGCGCATGAACATCAACGAACCACCGATGATCAGAAGCAACACAACACCACCAAGGATGAGCATCATGGGGTCAAGACCGCCTGCGGTGTCCTCACCGTCGGTGGTGGTTTGGGTGTTGTCCGTCCATTCACCCGTGAGCGGGTCGTAGGACCATGCGCCCTCCCATTGACAGTCGCCGTTGGCATCGAGGACAAACTCGCCACCGGCATCGATGGCTCGCTGGTCGGCCTCCAAGCCTTGACAGGCTGGCAACTTCAGCGTGATGGACTTGTACGTCACCCAGCGCTCGTTCGGATAGGTGCCCTCGTAATACTTGAGGTGAACTTGACGCGATGCTGGGTCCAGCCCGTAGAAGGTGCTCACGTCGAGCGTCAGCGAGAATTCGTCGCCGTCGCTGAGGTTGTCGCTCTTGGCCCAGAGGTCTTGCTGGCCCAGTTGGTACTTGATGGCCGCCGATGCGGTCAGGTTGTCCTGGAAGAACGCCACCTCAACGTACACTTCGCCCGTCTCAGAGCCCGAAAGGACCTGACCCGTGAGGGTGATGGTGTCGTCGGTGTACTGGGTCTGGTCGAGGTTGGCCTGGTTCCACTGAACATCCGGCTCTTCGTCGCCAAATCCTTCCGGCACGACAACGAAGTACATTCGGTGCTTCTCAGAGAACTTGCCTGCACTGTCGTAAACGACCAATTCGATACGAATCTGGTTCTCGGTGGTACCGGTTGAGTCAACGGTAACGTTCTGGAACTTGTAGGACCACTGGCCGCCGCTTGCAGCGGTTTGCGTGAAGGTGTGGCCGTCCAGATCAAACGTATCATCACCGTACGGTGCATCGAAGAGGACCTTCCATTCGTAGGTCTCGATGCCGTTGCCGTCAAGGGCGTCCATGTCCATGGATTCGCTGGCATCGAAGTGGATGATGAGTTCGGCATCATCGCCTTCGCCCTCCAGGATGAGACGGTGGACGTCCCACTCCACGTTGGAGACCGTCTTGGTTCCGATGAACTCCACGTTGTCCTCGTAGTCTGTTCGCATGTCGATGACAGCGTCGGCCTCCGGTCGGAACTCATCAGCGTATACATCGTTGGTCTCAACGACCACGTCGATGGTTCGGGCGTGGCCGTTGTCGTCGTGGAGCATCAGGGTGATGTGCCACTGCTCGCCTTGGGCGCAGCCGGTTTGCGATGCAAGGTCAGCCTTACAGAAGGACATCACGGGCGACATCTCGGTGGAGTGCCCAGTGACGCCGGCAGCAAGGGTGCTGCCGTCCCAGTTGGTGGGGCCGTCGATGATCCAGTCGGCTTGCAGGGTCTCGGTGGTCGAGGTCGTGTAGCCGAAGGTCAAGGTCGCGTCGCTCTTCATGTAGCGGAGGGCGTACTTGCCGGTGCTGGGGTCAATACCTGGGACTTCGCCGTTGATGGTCAAGTCCAGACCGTTGCCAAGGGTGCCGAAACCATCGGGGTACGGGTTGACTTGGTACTGGAGGAGGTTGCCCATCAGCGGGAAGGTGGAACTGTCAGCGCGCTCGGAGTGGGTCGCCACGTCGATGGTCGAGATGATCATCCCGCCGGAGAAGTAGCTGCAAACGCCGAGAACGGTGTCCTGAATGTCCTCGGTTGAGCGGATGAGGCGCTGGAAATAGCCACCGTCTTCCATGTAGCCGTTACACGTTTCGGGCACGTTGTTCGTGCTGACCGACTTGGTGTTCAACACCGCCTGTGCAACACCGGAGTTGGCGTCGAAGCCCTGGAAGGCGTTCACGTCGATGTTGTCCATGACCGGGTGGTAGGGGTCAGCGAGGTCCATGGTGCTGTAGGTGACCTGGGTGCTGGCCGTGTCGCGGCTTTGGATGTCAAGGCCGAACGGCAAGCGACCGGCAAGGCCTTGGTCGAGACCGTAGATTTGGCTGCCGAGCGGCCCAAGGTGGGCCTGGACGGTACCGCCAGCGGACATGAAGTTCTCAAGCACGGTGCGGCGGGCAGGCTCACCGAGGTACTGGTAGTAGCCATCGCCACCGAATTGGGTGTCCTTGGCCACCAAGACATCCTGCCATGGCAGCACAATCTTGTCGTAGTGCGTGAACCAACCAGCGTCGAAGTAGGTGGCCCAGTCGTTGATTTCGTACTGGGTGTACGTCATGCCGAGGATGGCCAAGTCTTGCTTGATGGCCGTCGTGCGCGTCGAGGTGTCCGAGAGAATGGCCACGTCAACATGGTCGGCGAAGGTGGCGTGGAAGTACCGTTCGTTGCCGGTTTCTGTGCCGTCAGCCAAGCGTCCATAGAAACTGATGTTGTAGGTCGCACCGTCCATCCAACCGTTCCAGGGCGTGAAGGAGACCGTGGTCTTCTGCTGGCTCTGAAGGTTGACGGCAGGTCCCGAATCCACGATGTGGGCCTGACTGCCGTCCGCCATGTCGGTGACCTCCATGTAGAACACGTAGTCGCCGGCGAGCACACCGTTGGTGGCTTGGATGTCCCAGGAGTGCGTCAAGGCACTGTCGATGGGCAGAACGCAAGCGAGGCTCTGGTCGTCGTGGCAGGCAAGGATGTCGGGCTTTCCGATGGAGATGTCAACCGATTCAACGTTGAAGATCACACGCTCGATGTTGTTGGCCTGCGACAGTTCGTTGTCGTTGTACCAAGGCTTGCCAATCGTGGTGTTGTCGAAGGTGGTTTTCACGTCCAACCGGTACACACCAGAGAAGAACTCATGGCTGGCGATGACGCTGGTCGCAGCTTCTTCTGCATCGACGTTGGTTCGGGAGTCGGTGTAGACGGCGTCCTGAACGAAGGTGTACTCTTGCAGCGAGATGTTGTTGAATCCAATGCCCTTGAACCCGTCGTTGATGCCGTTGCGACCGTCATCGTCGGACTGGAAGTCAAAGTGGACATCGACCATGGAACCCTGAAGCGACATGCACTCGGCCGTCCACTGGCTGGAGTCGGGCGAAGAGCG
Source organism: Candidatus Poseidonia sp. (assembly GCA_049627345.1). Taxonomy (GTDB): domain Archaea; phylum Thermoplasmatota; class Poseidoniia; order Poseidoniales; family Poseidoniaceae; genus Poseidonia. Next base: position 4,985 of record JBMZXF010000046.1, read on the forward strand.
GTTTTGGATGTACAAGTGCGTCAAATCAATGCTCGTGGTCTTGACGAGTTCATCGGAGTTGAAGAACACGTTGTAGTTGCCACTGCCGTCGGTGTTAGCCGGGTCGCCGATGAAGGCCAACTCGGTTTGGTCAATCGATTCGGTGGCGTTGATGATGCCGTTGCCGTCGTCGTCGTTCTGACAGGTGCCGTCTTCGTTGTAGTCGTTCCACTGGGCGAAGACCAGACCGGTGTAGTTTGCGCCGTCCTTGTCGTAATCAACCGACATCGTAGCGTAATCGCTGGGGTCGACGTTGCCGTTCTGGTCGATGGTGTAGAAGGTGTCAGCGTAGTACTCGAAGTTGAGCGAGACGAAATCACCGCTCATGCTCGTCAAGTCGATGTTGGGGATGGTGAGCGTTTCGTTGGCCCAGGCGTCGTCGTAGCCGAGGGTGCCGGTATCACAGGGATGACCGAACCAGTAGGCGTTGTTGTTGAAGATCTTGGTCGAACACGAGTTTTCGTTGTAGATGGCGCCCTTTGGCTGCTGGTTTTCCTCGTAGCGGTAACCTTGGCTACCGCCTTCGAAGGTTTCCTCACAGACCGCCGATGGCGTGCCGCAGTACACGTCCGACGGCGTAGCGGAATAGACCGTTGCTTCGATGCCGAAGTCCACCGGGGTGTTCCCGTAGTTGTTGGTTACCACCGAGATGTCGAAGGTTCCCTCTGCATAGAGGCCACCGGGGTTGAAGAACTCGATCGACTCAACGGTCGGGTCGTAGAGGTTGAACGGCGTGACATAACCAATGGCATCGTCGTTGATGTCCTGTTCGTCCCATGCGTTGTTGGAGATGGTAGCGGAGATGCGGTAAGTGGTGTCGTTGAGGAGGTTGGCCTGAATGGAGGTGGTGTACTCTTGACCGGGCTCAAGGTTGCTCAATGGACCGATGGTCGTGGATTGCGTCTGTGGGTTGGGCAGGAAGGCCGTGTTCTGCTTCCAGATGGTCAAGTTGTCAACGGCGTAGCCGTCGCGACCGCTCCATCGGGTCTCGTTGTCGTCAGCCGTGGAGCCTTCGAAACCGGTGCGGAAGCGGAAACGAACATCGACGGTCTCACCGGCCCACGGGGACAGGTCAAAGGCACCGAGGTCCTCTTCGGTGAAGTTGTCCCAACCGTAGTAGGTTCCGGAGGCGAACAGGCCGTAGTACACGATGTTCTCGGGAGCAGCGCCCCAAGCGTTCTGCTTGAAGCCGCGATCGTTGTCAAAGCCGCCCCAGATGGTAGCACCGGACGGACAGGCACCTTCGATGGCTGCTTGCTGTGGGCAACCGATGAGGTTCCAGCCCGTTTCTTCGCTGCCGACCTCAACGATGGCGAGGTCGTCCCAGACGTCGCCCACGATGAAGCCTGTACCGTCGGAACTTCCGAGGGCACCGAGGCCGAGGTGTCGGAAGAGTTCAACGCTCATGAACGCACGGTCGGCGCCGGTCAAGTCTACATCGTTGAGGACCATGGCGTCGTCCCAGTTCTTGCCGTAGCCGCTCCAACTGTCGCCGGAGGAATTGGTCTTCATGTTCCCGGCCCACATGAAGTCGGTCGGGTTGATGTAGTTGGCAGAGACGTTGGCGTCGTTGTTGCCGCCACCGGTGGCACCGGTGGAGTGGTTGGTTTCGAGGTGCCAGTTGGTGGCGCCGTCCACGTACTCCTCAAAGGTCCAGGTGCAGCCAGAGCCGCATCCGGTTTTGTCTTCTGCAGAGTCCCAGTCGTTGGCGTAGACGGTGTTGTTGGTGGAGTTGGCTTCATCAACGACCTTCAGCTCGACATCCAGGTCGGCGGTTTGGCCGTTGAGGGTGTCCATGCCGGTGTTGGTGACGGTCACGTTGATCGTTCGTGTGCCTTCGCCCACCACGCCAAAGAAGCGGTCGGTTGGTGAGATTTCAAGGTCGGTGACGGCCAGGTCTTTGTTGTCCATTTCGACGACCGTGAGCGTATCGTACTGACCTGCCCAACCGAAGTTGTCTCGCCAGCCACCGAAGTTGTAGTTGGTGTGGCCGACCACGAGGTCGGGGGCCGAGCTGGCCCCGCCCTGAAGTTGACCGACAGCCACGGCAGAGGGTCGTCGGCCTGCTGGATAGGACAGTGGACTCACGTGCCCACCGTTGCCGTCGGAAAGGGTGACCTGAACGGTGGTGGGGAAGTTGAGGAAGAAGCTCGAGGTGCTTCCACCCGCGGAGTCCGAGGTGTTTTGCTGGAACGCGATGGTGGGGTTGACGAAGTCGGGTTCACCGTCCCCGTTCAGATCAGCGACCTGGATGGCCCACGAGATGTAAGGGCCGAAGTAGGCAAGTTGAGAGTTCCCGAAGGTACCTTGGGCTGAGGCTTCCTTGAAACTCACGTTCTCAAGGTTGCTGTCCATTACGGCGATGGTGTCGACATAGCCGCCACCACCGATGTCGGCGATGGAGAAGTCTTCCGTGGTTGGGACGCCCATGTTGATGACGTGAGTGTTGGCTTGGTTGGTGCCGTAGGAGTACGTAGCCGGGTAGTTTTGGAGTTGACAGTCGTATTCGATGACGGTGATGTTGTCGTCGTTACCAGGATTGGTAACTTGCCCGGTGGAGTAGTCAAGACCTTCACTGCGCAACAGGAAAATGTCATCATCCGTACATGCCCCGGTCAACCCGCTCTGGGATTCGCCGTAATCGCCGACCTCGATGGACCGGTAGGTGTTGGATTGCGAAGAGCCGAGCGTGGTGGGAATACCGTTGGTGGCCGAAGTGATCGGGCTGCGGTAGGTCACGACACGCTGGGTGGTGATGTCGCTCAGGAGGTCAAGCACGAAGATGTCGTCGTTGCCGTCTTGGTCGGCGTCACCGACGGTCATGTCCCACACCCAAAAGTGGGTAAACCGTTCGCCGATGGACCATTCCCGGTTGTTACAACCGCCGTTCTCAATGATGGTGACGTTGCCGGGCTCACCAGCGGGTGCGCCCTGATCGTTGGTCTTGAACGGGTTGTTCTTCTGATAGATGACGATGTCAATGGCCGAGTCGCCCGTGAATTCACCCACTTCCACCTGCTCAACGTTGGCAAACTCGTCCCAGTCTGCGTTGCGGCTCTGGTTGCCAGCTACCCAAATGTCCTGACGTTCGTTGAAGTTGCCCATGCCGTCGTTGTAGAGGATGGTCATGGAGTGCGTACCGTCGGTAGCGACGGCCATGTCGTTGTGGCCGTCACAGTCGAAGTCGCCGATGGCGACGTCCATGGGGTCGCGGTTGGTGGTGTAGGTGCGCGCAACCGAGGCGCTGGCGGTGGTTGCCAGTGCGGCGGTGGTGCTGAGCACCATCAACACGGTCAGGAAAATACTGCGCATTCGGGCCTTAGAGAGGTCGTTTTGGGTAAACATGGACATCACTTGTTCCTGCGATGGCCTGTTCGGATATAATGCCTTTGCACTCAAGTTCCCCGTCAACTTGGGCGCAAGCCCTCGTTTATGTTCAAAAAATGATGGCTTTTCTCCCTCCGAATTCCGGCGGAAGATTCGCCCTCAAATCCTACCGGACAGCCACTTCGGAGAAGGGCCCCATCCGGTGGCATCGCCGCCGTGAATTTTCACCAGTTTCCCGGCGGAAAACAGCGATTCCAGCCAGACTTCGAGGGCGGTGCCTTCCCGCCCTCCAAGTTTGCTGCTGGCGATCTCCTCAATGTCTTCGGTTCGAAGACCGGTACTGCCGTGGTCGCGAACGACGAGTTGGAGCAGTTCACGCAACCACGCCTCGGCCATGGGATCGACGCTCGTCGCACCTTGAACCGGCGTTGGAGGGTCCATGTCCTCGAGGATGTCCATCAGTTCGATGATGTCCGGGCGCTCGGCCGGCTCGAGGCCTGCTTGACTCAATTTTTCTTGGAGATTCAACTCACCGATGGGACGGCGCACGATAGGGATACGACTCGGGTCGGGCGTGGGCCCCATGTCGGCTGGAGGTTGGTCCTCTGGCGCATCCTCCATCTCGATGTTCTCACCTGCTGCCTGGCGTTCTCGACTGACGCTGGAGAGGTTGCTGGCCTTGACCTGCGTTCCTGTTGGCATGGTCCATCCGACACCGGTGAGGCCCAGTTCGTCCACGTGGTTGGCCACCCACTCAGCATCGCCTTCGATGACGATGTTGACATCGTGGTCGTCGGACCGGAACCGGTACCTGACGTTGCCGCGGAGTTGACGCATTGAGCGGGTCTGTGCTTCGTTTGATTTTCAACCTACTGCATTCATGCGGTGGATTGAGCCATCTCACGGAGAACCGTGTGCAGGATGCCCCCGTTGCGGTAGTATTCGACCTCAACCGGTGTATCGAGGCGAACTTGAGCCTCAAACGTGGTCGATGTCCCGTCGCCTCGGTCGGCCGTGACGGTCACCCACTGGAGCGGTTGAACATCGTCGCTGAGTGGGATGCTGAAGGCTTCGTGGCCGGTCAACCCTAACTGTTCGTGAGATTCACCCTCCTTGAAGGTCAGCGGGAGCACGCCCATGCCGACCAGATTGGAGCGATGGATGCGCTCAAACGACGTGGCAATGACCGCCTTAACACCGAGAAGGTACGTGCCTTTGGCTGCCCAATCGCGCGACGAGCCCGTGCCGTATTGGCTGCCCGCCAACACGACCTTTGGAGCGGCGATCTGGGCGGCATCGTACACCGACATGACCTGGCCTGTTTCGTGGTTCAGGGCGTATCCGCCCTCCGTACCGGGGGCCATTTGGTTGCGGATACGAACGTTGGCAAAGGTGCCACGCATCATGATCTCATGGTTGCCGCGCCGGCTGCCGAAGGAATTGAAATCGCCCTTCTCCACGTTTCGCTCAACCAACCACTGGCCCGCAGGGCCATCGGCTGGGAAAGAGCCTGCCGGAGAAATGTGGTCGGTGGTGATGGAATCGCCCAACTTGAGCAGCACCTTGGCACCCTCGATGGACGTGATGGGTTCCGGTGTCGCCGAAAGACCCGAGAAGAAGGTCGGCAATCGAATGTAGGTCGATGCATCTTCCCACGGGTAGAGCGGCGATGGTTCGGCCGGAATGCTGTTCCATCGTGGCTCGTTCATGGCGTCGGCGTAGCGCTGTCGGAACATGTCAGGCGTGATGACCTTCATGGCTTCATGAACATCAGCCTCGGATGGCCAAATCTCGTCGAGCATGACGGCCTTGCCCTCCTGGTCGTAGCCGATGGGCTCCTTCGTGAGGTCCATTTCCAAATTACCGGCGATGGCATAGGCCACGACCAGCGGAGGACTGGCCAAATAGGAGGCCTTGACTTTGCCGTGGACACGGCCCTCGAAATTGCGGTTACCCGAAAGCACTGAGCCGACGATGAGGCCAGCCTCGTCAATGGCCGCCTCGATGGGCTCGGGCAGTGGACCGGAGTTACCGATGCACGTCGTGCAGCCGTAGCCAACGGTGTGGAAGCCCATGGCGTTGAGGTCGTCCTGCAAGCCCGTGGCTTCGTAGTATTCCGTGACGACACGGCTGCCGGGGGCGAGGGAGGTTTTCACCCATGGCTTGACCGAAAGGCCACGCTGACGGGCGTTTCGGGCCAGAAGACCGGCCGCCATCATGACGCCGGGGTTGGAGGTGTTGGTGCACGAGGTGATGGCAGCGATGACCACATCACCGTGGTTCAAATCGAACATTTCGCCGTTCATCTCAACGATGGCGCCGTTCGACAGGTCCTCGGCCGCTAATCCGTGGCCGTGGTGGCCCACTTCATGCGTGAGGCTTTCCACGAAGTGGGATTTCATGTCGTTGAGGTCCACGCGGTCTTGCGGGCGCTTGGGGCCGGCCAGGGCGGGCACAACGTCGTCGAGGTTGAGCTCGAGCACGGCAGTGTAGGATTTCTCGGCAGCGTCCTCGCCGCACCAGAGGCCTTGTGCCTTGGCGTAGGCTTCCACCCCGGCCACGGCGGCGTCCTCGCGCCCCGTCAAGCGAAGGTAATCGAGGGTGCGCTCGTCCACCGGGAAGAACCCGCAAGTGGCGCCGTATTCCGGCGCCATGTTCGCGATGGTGGCCCGGTCGGCCAGCGAAAGCGCCTTCATGCCAACACCAAAGAATTCGACAAACTTCCCGACCACCCCGTGTTCACGCAGCATCTCAACAATGCGCAGCGTCATGTCGGTGGCGGTTACCCCGGGCTGGAGGCTGCCGGTCAGTCGAACACCGACGACATCGGGAGCGAGCATGTAGATGGGTTGACCCAGCATCACGGCCTCGGCTTCAATGCCACCAACGCCCCATCCAAGCACACCCAGTCCGTTGACCATCGTGGTGTGCGAATCCGTCCCCACCAACGTATCGGCCAGCCAGACGCCTTCTTCCTGGCGTGCCACGCTGGCGAGGAATTCAAGGTTCACCTGATGAACGATGCCGCGGGACGGAGGCACGGCTTGGAAATTGGCCAGGGATTGCTGACCCCACTTGAGGAACGTGTAGCGTTCCATGTTCCGATGGTATTCGATGTCGAGGTTCATGTCGAGGGCGTCGCTGCTGGCGCCCGAAACATCCACTTGGACCGAGTGGTCAATCACCAGATCCACGGGGACTTGTGGATTGACCTTCTCGGGGTCGCCGCCCATTTCCACCATGGCGTCGCGCAAGGCCGCCAGGTCCACCACGGCGGGGACACCGGTGAAGTCCTGAAGAATGACACGAGAGGGGCGGAAGGGAATCTCGCCTCGCTCACCGTCGGGCGTCCAAGCGGCGATCTTGCGAACGTCCGCTTCGGTGATGAGGAACCCGTCGTTGCCGCGCAAAGCGCCCTCGAGAAGGATACGGATGGAGTAGGGGAGGTGAGCCGTGGAAATTCCGTTGGCATCGAGGGCGTCAAGTGCGTAGTAATCGCCACCGACTGCGAGGGTCTTTCTTGCGTTGAAGGGGTCCAAAGTCGCCATGGTTCAACCGAGAACCCAGCCGTCTATGAAGAAAACCCTTCACGCCTCAGACCGGGCTGGTCCGTCGCTGCTGCGCAGGCCCTTGCTGTTGATGCTGACTTCACCAGAACTCGTACCAAGGCTTGGTTTCCGAACCGACAAAGGTGGCGGAGACCAACTTCACATCCTGAATAGGGCGATCTCCGCTGGTTTGGTCGCTGTTGTCGGTGTTTCCGGTTGTGACGCCCGATATGGCCGTCACGTGGTTGCAGCCGCTGGTGACTTCACCAAACACGGTGTGGACGCCGTCCAACCAGTTGGGGGTGCTGTCGTCGGGGATGAGGAAGAACTGGCTACCGCCGGTGTGGGGAGCGCTGGTCTTGGCCATTGAGATGGTGCATGGTTCATGCTTGAGGCCGTTGTCGGCCTCGTCGGGAATCGTGTACAAAGTCGCCTGACAGTCCGCCTCAGAGATGGTGTTTTCGCCGTCGCAGTAGCCAAACCACTTGGCAGCGTGGCCGCCCGTGCCGTCCCCGCGAGTGAAATCGCCACCTTGGATCATGAAGTCGTCAATGACGCGATGGAAGATGGTCCCGTCGTAGTCGCCGTCCTGAACGAGGAGTTTGAAATTCTCAACGTGAACCGGGGCCAAATCCGGGTACAACTCAATGGTGACCGTGCCGCTGTTGGCGCCGCCGTTCCAGGTCAATTCAAACTCGACGATGTCGGTGGTGGTGTCGGCTCGGTTGGCGACGTTGATCATCGCCAGGACGAGCACGCCGGCCAGGAAAATCGCCATAATGCCGGCGGGCGTTGGCGTGCCGTCGTTAAGCAAGCGAGGGAAGCTGGTTTCGCTGATGCCTTTGTCTTGCATCTCGTTGAGCAGTTCGTTGTAGAGGCGGTCCGCCTTCTTGTCTCTGGGATTTTTCTTGGTGGATTCTCGAAGCAGTGAGGCGGCCCGTCGGTAGTCGCCACGGTTGTTGCGTGTCTTGGCTTCCAGCCACGTCGCATGGCCTGCCAGACGCAGCGTTGTGGGCTCTTTTCCGTCAACGTCGATGTCCCGAAGAATCTTCAGGGCTGCATCGCCTTTTCCTTTCGTGATGGCCTTCTCAGCCTTGTCCCAACCGGCCGTCATCGCGTCGTCCGCCATGCTCCAACCCAACCGCCCCGTGGTTTTGAGCCGTTCGCTCAGGCCAACTGTTTCCCGCCCTACGGGCGCCTGCCCGCTGAATGGGACGGCAACATGTTGAAAGGGTGCTTGACCAGCCCAAACCTGAGGACGGGTTTTCCGCCAGCCCCACGAGGGATGTTTCACATGGACCGCATCATCAACGACTTCACCATCAACATCGCCACCGCCAACGGAACCGGGTCGCAATCGGCCAACCTCATCCTGTTGCAATCGCTCTTCGACATGGGCGTGCCCGTCAGCGGAAAGAACCTCTTTCCCTCCAACATTTCCGGCCTGCCAACGTGGTACATCGTCCGCCTCTCTGACAAGGGCTACCAGGCCCCCGGTGACCGCACCCACATTCAGGTGCTGGTCAACCCCGCCACGTGGGACGAGGATCTCGCTGCCCTCGAACCTGGCTCCGTCGTCATTTGGAACAGCGACACCAAGAAGAAAACCGTCGATCGCGACGACATCATCTCTTATCCGGTGCCCATGAGTTCCCTTGCACGAAAGATCAACCCGAAAATTGCCAAACTCGTTACCAACATCATCTACGTCGGTGTTCTCGCCGAACTGCTCGGCATTGACCAGGCCTGCCTCGAGTCCGCTGTGGCCAAGCAATTCAAGGGCAAGGCCACCGCCGTCGAACTCAACATCACGGCCCTTGGCCTCGGCCGAGACTACTGCAAGGAGCACCTCACGAAGGAAGACGCCTACGCCGTGGAATCTCGCGACGTCGAAGTGCCCCAGTTCTTCATTGAAGGCAACGAGGCGGCCGCCCTCGGCGCTCACTACGGTGGCGTCCAACTGCTGGCATGGTACCCCATCACGCCCTCATCCTCGCTGGCTGAAGGCATCATCAACTACATTCCGAGACTGCGAACCGACGACGACGGCAACGCCACCATGGCCGTGATTCAGGCCGAGGATGAACTCGCTGCTGCCGGCATGGTGCTGGGCGCCGGTTGGGCCGGTGGCCGCGGCATGACCGCCACCTCTGGACCCGGTATCTCGCTGATGCAGGAATTCATCGGACTGGCTTACTTCGCTGAGATTCCTTCCGTCTTCTGGGACGTCACCCGTGTCGGCCCCTCCACCGGTTTGCCCACCCGCACCCAACAATCCGACATCGCCATGCTCTACGAGGGCAGCCACGGTGACACCCAGCACATCGTGCTCATCCCGGGAACCGTGGAGGAGTGCTTCGAATACGGATGGCGAGCCTTTGACTACGCCGAACGCTTCCAAACGCCGGTCTTCGGCATGAGCGACCTCGACTTGGGCATGAACCGATGGGCTTGCGGCGGGTTCACCTACCCCGACCAGCCCATGGACCGTGGCAAGACCGTCCGCGAGAAGGACGTGTTTGAGGCCTTCGAAACCTTTGGCCGCTACCTCGACGTTGACGGCGACGGCATTCCTTACCGCACGCTTCCGGGCTCCGGCATGGCCCCCATCCTCTACCGTGGAACGGGCCACAACCCCATGGGCGTCTATTCCGAAAAGCCGGACGACTACTACAACCTCATGCAGCGGCTGCGCATGAAAATCGACAACGCACGCGACCAACTGCCCACCCCCATCCTTCGGGAAGAAGAGGCGTGCGAAGTCGGTATTGTCTTCCTCGGCAGCATGGAAAACTCGATTCAAGAAATTGACGACATTCTGGAAGCCACCGGCATCAAAGTCAGCCAGTGCCGTGTCCGCGCCCTGCCGTTCCACTCCGAGGTGGAGGCCTTTGTGCGCCGCCACAAGGTCGTGATCGTCCTTGAAATCAACCGCGACGGTCAACTCTACGGCATCCTGCGCCGTGAACTCCCCAACGACCTGGTCACCAAGGTCCACTCGGTGGCCTA
>JBMZXF010000047.1:0-14868 GCA_049627345.1 Candidatus Poseidonia sp.
AGATTGCCCTTTATCAAATGATTACTCGTTGGTGGTTTGGAACTTGTTTTTTCATTGAAATCTAAGGACCTCACCAACGAATTGATTTACTCAATCCTTTAGGCAAAACCATGAAAGTTTCAAACACAGAGATGGCAAAGACCCCCGGTCCGTTTGAAACAGTGGCTGTGATAGGTCTCGGCTATGTTGGCCTGCCCACCGCCATCGGCTTCCACGACGCTGGCTTCGAGGTTTGGGGCGTGGACGTGTCTCAGCGAACCGTTGACATGGTCAAGGCAGGCAAAAACCCCACCGGCGACCCGGACGTTGACGACATCGTCCCCGCACCGGGAACCGAGCGCTGGCACATCACCACGTCCACCGCCGAAGCCGTGCCTCACTGTGACGTGGTGCTCGTCACCGTGCCCACGCCGATCACGCACGATTTGAAGCCGGATTTATCCTATGTTGAAGCGGCAGGGCGCGCCGTGTTCGAAGCCATTCCAAAAGGTTCGAACACCATCGTGGTGCTCGAATCCACCGTTTATCCCGGCGTTACCGCACAAACATGGCTGCCGATCGTGGATGAACTCGGCTTGGTGCTTGGTGAGGACGTGAGCATTGCCTATTGTCCTGAACGGTTCAACCCAGGCGACGCTGCCCACGGCGTGCGCTCCGTGGCGCGTGTCATCGGCTGCTCAAACGAAAACGTCGGGCATGCGCTGGTGGAACTCTACAGCAAATTGACGAGCGAGGATGTCCGCTATGTCGGGAAGCTCGAGGTTGCCGAGGCCGCCAAAGTTATCGAAAACGTTCAGCGCGACATCAACATCGCCCTGGTCAACGAACTCGCCCGCATCTTCCCGGCCATGGACGTGGACGTGGAGGACGTGTTGTCGGCCGCTGCCACGAAATGGAACTTCCACCGCTACACCCCGGGCGTCGGCGTGGGAGGTCACTGCATTCCCGTGGACCCGTACTACATGATTCAGCGAGCGGCCGATGTCGGTGTGCCTGCCGGACTCATCACCGCCGCTCGTGCCGTCAACCGCTCGATGCCGAACCACGTGGCCCAAGTCCTCGTTGACATTCTTTGGAAGGCCGGCCTTTCGGCCGAGTCCACCAACGTCCTCTTCCTCGGGTGGTCGTACAAGGCCGAAGTGGGCGACCCTCGTGAAACGCCAGCAGAACCGCTGGCGGAAGCGCTCCAGCAGCGCGGAATCAACGTCAGCGTGTACGACCCGCACATTGACCCCGAGACCTTCCCTGAATCGGTGAACGTCATCACGGACCTTTCTCAGGCCAAGGACCACCACCTGGCCGTCTTGGTCACGGCGCACAAGGCCTGTGTCGACCTGGACTGGTCCGCCCTTGCCCAGAACATGGAGACGCCACGCATCTACGACGGTCGTCGCGTGCTCGACTTGGAATCGCTCAAAGAAGCCGGTTGGCAGTGCTATGCTGTCGGCCGACCGCTCCCACCGTGAACAGGCTCAACCGTTCGTTTCCCATCGTTGTGGGTGATGGGTTGAGGAATGTTAAACTGCAACGGTCCCTCATGGATGCAGGGAGATGCAACACAAGGAGCCAGCCGCATTGTCCACCGGGCAGTTTGCACTGAGTTTGGGGGCCTTCCTCGTCGTGTTTCTGTTCCTTTCCGGCTCGGTTGTTCCGACCGTGGTCAACGACGGTCTCATTGAAGGGAATTTCATACGGAGCGGTCGATATGCGGTTACCCACCCAGCCTTGGAATCCATCGCAGCTGAGGAGAGCGATGCCGTCGTTGTTATTGGTTCATCTATTCTCCAATACGCCACGGACGGCCAGTGCATCGGTGAACACCTGGATGATGACAACACCAAAGTCTACAATTTGGCCATCGGTGGCGCCAACCCGTACACCGAAATGATTCAAATTCCATCGCTCATCAAGGCCAAACCCAAAGCGGTCATCGTGGACCTTGGACCAAACGCCCTGTGGGACTTTTACGAATCCGATAGCCTCGACGAGTACATTCAATTTCGTTTCACCATCCTGAGTTTGACCCTGGATCTGGGAGGAGAACAGGCCTGGAGCAACTTGATTCGACATCGGGATCAGGCGTTCATCGCCTCCAGTTTAGAAGAGCGAATACAGTTGACGGCTTCGTACTCTCAAGTAGCCCTCGATAATGCACTCGCGGCCGAATTCCATGATGAACTGGGTGTGAGCTATCTTGATCGAAACATGCCTGGCGTTGACGACACGGGTTGGCTGGAGTACCTGCAAACGCCCGGGTTTTTACCTCCCAAGTTTGAGTTGAAAAATCAATCAGAGGTGGATGCGTGGTTTGAGGAAAACATGCCAAATCGGGTGAAGTACGGTGTCTACAACCCGTTGCCCAACGGGACGCTCAATCACGCAGCGCTGGACTTCACCGTTCGCTCCTTGACCGAAGCAGGCATCGAGGTCTTCATGCTCGCTGTCCCGCACCATCCGCTGGTGTACGATTACCTCCAACCCGGCCAAATTGACGGACATAATGCCTCGCTGGCCCACCTCGAAGAGGCCTACGACGCCATTCCAGTGAATTGGTTTTGGGAATCGTGGGACCAGGGCATGTTCCGCGATCGGAATCATCTCGGGGATGAGGGGCGGGTCTATGCTTGTGAGCGCATGGCTGAGATGTTGAACGAACACATGGGGTGATGGGTTGGATTTCGTCACCCCCGAATACTACCTCTATTTCCTCCCAGTGGTGTTCTTACTCACCTTCGGTCTTGCCTCCCGCCAGCGCCGGCGTCAAATTCTCATTCTCCTCGTGATGAGTTATGTGTTCTTCTGGCTCGCCTCAGGATGGCACCTTCTCCTCCTCCTCATCTCAACGTGCATTGATTGGACCGCCGGACGAAAAATGCACGAAACAGACAATGCGGCTGTGCGAAAGCGTTGGCTTAGAATCAGTTTGGTGACCAACCTTTCCCTGCTTGGTATGTTCAAGTACCTCGATTTCATCATCGAAAGTTGGAACCTCGTCTCACTTCGTCTCGCTGATGGTCTCGAAGTTGGCGCGTTGGGATTGGCGTTGCCGGTGGGTATCTCTTTCTACACCTTCCAGACCATGTCATATACCATTGATATCTATCGCAAGAAGCAGCATCCGTACGATTCATTCCTTGACTTTGCTTGCTATGCAGCGTTTTTCCCGCAACTCGTGGCTGGACCCATCGTTCGAGCGGACCATTTTCGAGAGCAAATCAAGGAACCGCTGGCACCTTCAGCGTATCGCTTTCGCTTTGGATTGACGCTCATCATCTACGGCATTGCAAAGAAGCTCGTCATCGCTGACAACGTCGCTGTCCACGCCAACGAGGTGTTCGTAGAGGGCGAGCACCTGGCCAACATCGGTTTGATTTGGTGGGCCACTCTTTGCTTCGGCATCCAGATTTACTGTGATTTTTCCGCCTACACAGACATTGCCATCGGTTCTGCACATCTCATCGGCGTCGAATTGCCTGAGAATTTCAAAACGCCCTACGCCGCAACGTCTCCGCAAGACTTCTGGCGCCGTTGGCACATCTCGTTGTCCACTTGGCTGCGGGATTACCTCTACATCCCGTTGGGAGGGTCGCGAAACGGTCGAAATCGCATGCTGTTTGCGTTGATGATGACCATGCTTCTTGGAGGCCTCTGGCACGGCGCTTCGTGGAACTTCGTGCTGTGGGGTTTTGTGCACGGTCTGTTGCTCATCGTCCATCGCTTTGGGAAAGAAATAGGTCCTATCAAGCAGTTTTTCACCGCATCCGGCCGAGGAGGCGTCGTCCTCTCTTGGATGATCACTCAATTTTTCGTGTTCTTCACCTGGCTGATTTTCCGAGTTGAAGACACGGCTGTCCTCGTTCCATCCATGAAGACCTTCCTCGGTTGGGGCGGGCATTTTGACTGGATGGAGATGTACGAGTTCCTTCCCGACATCAAATTCCTCACGTTCGCCTTGGCTGGATGCTTCATCCTTCTTCACGGTGTGAGCGGCTGGATGGGAGGAGGAAAGGCGTGGTTGGCTCGTCAACACCCGGTTGTCTGGGGTTCAGTTTGTGGATTGATGTTGTGTTTGGCGTTCTACCTTCGTCCAGCAGAAACCATTGATTTCATTTATTTCAGATTCTGAAACAGACGGGACGCTCCGTTTCTGTTGACCAAGAGTTATACCACAGCCCCATGACGGAAGAGTGTAGCCGATTCGTCGGCATGGTGAAACAATGAAGTATCAACTCAAGTGCCTGAAGACAGGCGACCTTCTCAACGACAACTACACGCTTCACTACACGGACAATGCACTGCTTCAGGCGGTTTACCACGAACCGTTCGAACTCCAACCCGATGAAGAAGGGGTTTGGCAATTCCTGTCGTGGCTACCTGTATCACAGCCCAACGACTACGTCGCCGGCACCATGACCTACCGTGCTGAAGCCCTCGGTAAGGCGATGGGCCTCTCCAACCTTTGGGTGAATTTCAACGGCTATTGGCCCGAGAAGGGCGGCCTGTGCCCCACGGGGAGCTTCAAGGACATGGAAGCGGTTCCGACCATTCAGCGCCTGCACGACCATGGCGGCAGGGGGCTCATCTGCGCCAGTGCTGGCAACACCGCCCGCGCCTTCACCCACTTCTGCGGCCTCGACGGCACCCCGCTCATCGTGGTCGTGGGCAAAGACCACGGCCATCGCATCTGGGCCCGACCCGAGAACAACGCCGAAAGCGTTCGGGTCGTTGTGGTTGAAGACGGCGATTACTACGATGCGAAGACCGTCGCCAAAGGCATCGCCGCCCAACTCCCGGGCTGGCAAATGGAAGGCAGCGTCCACAACGTGGCCCGACGAGATGGCATCGGTAGCCTGATCATCGATGCGGCCAACACAATCGGTCGTCTTCCCGACCATTACTTCCAGGGCATCGGTGGCGGACCCGGCCCCATCGGCATTCATGAAATGGCTCAGCGTCTTATCGACGCTGGACTGTTTGAGGGGCCTGTTCCACGCCAGCATGTATCCCAAAACATCGAACATCACCCCATTCACAACGCATGGCAGGCGGGGCGCGACCACCTTGTGCCCGAAGATTTCCCCGATGAGGACGTGGAGGTGTATTCCGACTACTTGCTCAACAAGGGCCCTGCCTACGGCCAAGTCGGCGCTGTCCACGACATCCTCGAGGCGTCCAACGGTCAAACCTACGTGGTTGAACGGAAAGCAGCCATCGCCGCCAAGGAATTGATTGAATCCACGGAGGGCATTGACATCATGACCTCATGCGCCGTCGCAGCCGCCAGCCTCCTTCAAGCGTTGGAGATGGGCGAGGTTGACAAGGACGACAGCATTCTGTTGAACATCAGCGGTGGCGGTGTGGAACGGCTCAAGGCGGACCTCGAAACACGAGTGGTTGAGCCGTGGTTGCGTGTCTCCAAAACCAACGGCGTGAACGCCATCCTCGAGAAACTCGCCACTGAATGAACCACCGGTGTTCGGGCGCAGGTTCAAAGAAGGTGCTCTCTTAGGTGGAGGTGAGGCGTGGTCATGGTTGAAGCGGCGTGGATTGAAGCAGAGGTGCTCAAAGCCGTCCCGGAAGCCACGGTCGAGGTGATTGACCTGCACGGCTCAGGCGACCATTTCCACGTGCGCGTCATCTCCGAGACCTTTGAGGGCGTTCGCCCTCTTCAGCGCCAAAAGCAAGTGCTCGCCGTCATGAAGCAGCACATCCCTCACCCCGTTCACGCACTTGACCTCAAGTGCATGACCCCCGCCCAAGCCGAAACGGCTGGCGACACGGCCTTTGACCCGCACGGCGGCGGTCAGGGCGTCCACATCCGCCGTATCCAGAGAAACAAGGAGTGAACCCCATGAATTGGACCCCAGAAGAATTGCAAAGCCTCGTCGACGACCACCCCATCGTGCTCTTCATGAAGGGCAGCCCCAACCAGCCTCAGTGCGGGTTTTCCAACCGTGCGGCCCAAGTGCTCCAAAGCCTCGGTGAGGAATTCGCGTCCGTGAACGTCTTGAGCGATCCCCGCGCTATCCCATCCATCTGTGCTTGGTCGGACTTCCCCACCATGCCTCAGGTGTTCGTCCACGGCGAACTCATCGGCGGGTCGGACATCGCGCTCGAGATGCTGCAGGACGGCAGCCTTCGCGAGATGTTCGACGCCGGTCGCCAAGCCTGACGTCAGTTTTTGTCGTCGTCAAACTTCAGTTCGCGCGCCTTCTTCATGGCGGCTTCGTCGGTGAACCAAAACGTCGGCGTTTCTCCCAGGTCTTTGTCCCACTGTTGAACGGCGCGGGCGAACATTTCGCCTTGCGTGTAGGACTTGCACCACTTGAGGTACCAGTCCATCTGTTCCTTCATCTCCACTTCATCATCACCGAGTTGTCGCTTGAGCGTCTCGGCTTGGACGGCAAAGAGGACGAGCCAGACCGGTGCAAGAGCGTAGGTGGCGAAGGGATTTCGTTCGGTGTCAACGTTCCGCCATTCCGTCCACAGGGAGAACACCTGATCGTAGAGGAATCCAACGGTGAACACACCAAACATGACCGCCATGAAAATCGTCACCAAACCGAGGTAGGTGGTGGGAATGCCGAAGAGTTCGGAACCGAAACACAGCATGCCGTCGCCGCAACCGGGCTCGAAGCGCCACCGCAGGTAGGGCCAGACCAGGAGCGTGATGGTGGTGCCCCACAAGAGGAGGCTGACCACCGCTTGGGATTGCTGCATTCGCCAATACTGGCGCATCACCCATTTTTTGAAGAACGAGGGGTTACCCGAAGGCTCATCCATGGTTACAAGCCTCGGTCCATCATACATGAAGCAATCGCAGAAACGCCTGCTGAGGGCATGGTCTGACCACGCCACACTCGGCGGCGTGCCCGCGAGCCCGTTATGTACGACGCCCCCGAGCCCATTCCATGGCTCGCCCTTCTCGCTGGAGTGAAGAGCGAAAGGCCAACCGAGAACATGCCGAGTGGATTGTTGGCTGGCTTCGTACCAACGGGCCCGCCACCACGCCTGAGATCATCGAGGCTCTCGAGGCCGAAGGCCGAGCGGTTCGCGCTCACATTCTGCAACGGGCACTCCGCAAGTCACCCTTTGTCCATCGCATCGGTTCGGTCGAAGGCGAGCGTGGAACGGTGAGCCGATGGGCGTGGGGGCTCGATGAGGACGAGGCGGCCGCTCGTGGCGGAAGTGATTGAAAGCCTGCGCTGCATCGGGGAATCATGACCGAGACGACCACGCGTACGCCCTCCAGCGGGCGCGATGCTTCGTGGTTGGTCGGCGCAGACTTGGCGGCCGTGGCCTTGGCGTTCATCGGTCAAATCATGCTCACGCACGCGCTCCTCGCCGAACATTACGGTTGGATGGTGCTGGCCATCGACCTCTACGCGTCGTTGTTTTTGATCATCGATTTAGGGCTTCCAACCCTCCTTGCACGGGACGGCACGCGTGCGCCTTCCCTGGTTCCGGCCGCCGTGTGGCGCACCTACCGCTGGCAAGCCATGGCCGCCTTGCCGTTTGTTCTCCTCGCCCTCGTTGTACGGCCCGAGGCTTGGCTCAACGTGGACGCACCGGTGACGCTGCTGCTGTTGGCGGCCCTCATCGCCCTTGTTCACGTCGCCTCGTATGCGCCGCGCTCGGGCCTGCGGGTGCTGGGTGAAGCACGGCTGGAGGCGCTGACCAAGGTTGCCGAACGAGGGGTGACGGTCGTCGCCTACGGCGCCTTGGTGTGGCAAGGGTCGACCTCAGCGACGGCGTTTACGGCTGCGTTTCTCGGCGGAGCGCTCACGGGCTGGGTCATGGCGTTGTGGTGGTTGCTTCGGGTGGCTCCACCGGCTCCCGAGCGGGTTGAATGGGGGGGATTGGGCGAGGCCTGGGCTTCGCCTCGTGCGCTTCTGATGTCGGCCCTTCCCTTCGCCATCACCTTGGGCATCCTACCGTACGTGATTCGAATTGAGAAATTCATGGTGGCCGCCTCGGGCGATGCCACCCTTGGTGCCGTGTTCCACGTGGCGCAGTTGGCTTGGCTGGCCGGTTTGGTGGTGCCAGCGGCGATACGCTCAGCCTTGTTGCCCGTTTTGGGTGCAGCACGGGACCAACCTGCGCGTCATCAACGCGAGATGAACCAGGCCACGGACCTCTGTTTTGGATTGCTTCCCTACGGCTTGTTCGGTGGCTACCTCATCATGACGGTCTTCGCACCCTTGGCGTTTCCAGCATCGTACCTGGACGGGACTTACGGGGCCTCGGCCGTTGATGTGTTCACCGTCTTGCTCGCTGGGTGGGCTTTGACGCTGTTGGCCACGCCAACGTACACCAGCCTCATGGCCGGTCCACGCCCTTGGCGGTTCACGCTCTTCATCGTGCTCGTGCTGATGGCAGCCCTCCTGTTTGGCTACGTTTTGGTGATGCAAGGGCCGGCGGACCCCGGGCAGAAATTGTTCGCTGCTGCAGGCGCCAGTTCCCTCTCTGCGGGTGTGTTGCTGGTGCTTTCATGGCACATGAGCGATGGCTGGGCGTTGGTTCGAGGCCGACAGGACGATTGGGCGCTGGCCTTGCTCGGCACGGCGTTGGTGGTGGTTGGCTTGGTGTCTGGCACCGCCTGGTGGGTGTTGGGTCTCCCGCTCTTCCTCTTCACGCCACGAGGCTGGCAAGCAGTTCGCTCCACGCTTGACTGACGGTTTCTTTCGAGGCAAAGGCCAGCCGTTCTTCCACGGTCGTGTCCTCGGCCCAACCCGTTCGAAGCGCGGCTTCGATGCCGTCGGCCAGGGCTTCGGGGTCATCTTTGCAGACCCATTCATCGGGAAGGTAGGTGCTCACCTCGCCGATGTCCACGCTGACCACGGGCGTACCGCACAAGAGTGACTCCCTCGCCACGAGGGGGCCGGCTTCTCTGGCCGAGGTGATGAGCGTGACATCGGCGGTCAACATGCGGTCGTAGACGATGTCGCGAGGTTGATGGCGCAACGAGGTGATGCCCACCATCCACCCGCGCTGTTCCAGCGCCTCACCCGTTTGCAGTGCCAAGAGGTGGCGTTTTTCTGGTCGTCGTGGATCAGCAGGGAACAAGATATCGATGGGCTCTTTCTTCCACGTTTTTTTCATCGGTGCAACCGGCCGTCGCCATTCCTTGTGAATCTCCGTGACGCAAGGCACGGCTGTCAAACGCTTCGGCGGGGAGGGAAGACCGGCAGCGATGGTGGCCAATCGCTCGGTGGCACAGACCAGTGCATCGCAGGACGCCACCGAGGCGCTGATGTTGCTTCCAACCCCCTTCAGGCCGAGCCCCACATCGATGTCGTAGCCGTGAACGACGCCGACCCACGGCACGCTCCAACGTGTGGCGAGTTCCCGGGCAAGGTTCGCGACCGGCCACAGCGTGTGACACAGGATGATCTCCGGTCGCCAATCGCCCAGTTGCTTCTCCACCCACGCTGCCTTCCGACGAACGCTGGAAGCCGTGAGGCGAGGGTACGGGTGGTCCGGTAGGGCGAAGAAACGTGGGACGAGGATGTCGGTCTCGTTGTGGAGCCAACGCTTCGGGGCCTTGGCTACGCCCATCATGGTGGAGCGCCGCGCTTCAGCGTAGCGCGGCATGCGAGGAAGCGGGTTGACCACCTTTACGTCGTGGCCGAGTTCCCGGAGGAGCTGAACGTGGTCCTCAACGAAGACGCCCCGTGTTGGGTTCCTCGGAACGGGGTAGAGCAGCGAGACGACGAGGATCTGAATGGAGAAACCTCCTCAGTTGAGCGCTTGATGAATTTCAGCGAGGTTCTCGGCCACGCTGGCGCGGTCGTTGAACAGACCGGAGCCGACGACGCAGTTCGTGACCCCCCAGTCCCGCAGCATGGCGATGTTGTGGGCCTTGACGCCACCGTCCACTTGGATTTGGACTGGGCGCCCACCGTTGGCCACTTGTTCTTCAATGGCAACAGCCAGCCGGCGAATTTTTGCCTCAACGTTGGGAATGAACGATTGCCCACCAAACCCGGGGTTCACGCTCATGATGAGCACCAAATCCACTTCGCTGAGCACTTCCAAGGCTGCCTCAACGGGGGTTGCCGGGTTCAACACGACGCCGACCGTGGCACCGCCTTGTCGGATGGCACCGAGCAGGCGGTGGAGGTGCTTGACGGCTTCAACGTGCACCGAGAGATGGTTGCAACCTGCGTCGATGTAGTCTTGGAAGCAGGCTTCGGCGTTTTCCACCATCAGGTGAGCATCGAAAATGGCGTCGGGGCCGAGCGCTTTTCGCAAGCTTCGAATCACGGGCGGGCCAAAGGTGAGGTTGGGAACGAAGTTGCCGTCCATGACGTCGAGATGAAGCCAATCAAGGCCTGCCTCAATTGCTTCATTGCAGTCGGTGGCCAGGTCGGCGAGGTCCGCGGTGAGGACGCTGGGTGCAATGATCATGTCATCCCTCAGGACTCTCCAGTGGTCGCCATTTGAAGAGACTTGCCTTTTTTGATGCCATCCGATTTGGCGCAAACGCCTATAATGCGTCCTCTTGACGGGGTTTTAGGTGAAGACATGGGCGAAGTGAGAAACGTCAGCGACAGCGAATTCAACGACACCGTCAACGAAACCGAATGGGTCATCGTCGACTTCTGGGCCCCGTGGTGTGCACCTTGCAAAGCCATCGGACCCGTTCTGGAAGCCGTTGCCGAGGAGCGAGAAATCCTCGTGGCCAAAGTCGACACCGAGCAGAACACCGCCACCGCCGCTCAGTTGGGCGTGCGAAGCATCCCGGCCCTCTTCATGTACCGCAACGGGACCATCGTGTCCCAGAAAACGGGCAGCATGCCCAAGGCCAAACTCCTCGCTTGGATTGACGAGGTCATGACGGCCGACGATTTCTGAGGTCAGGACAAGCGGCTTTTCCGCTCCTCTTGCTGCTCGCCCACGTCGCGCAACAAGCGTTCCCTCAAGGCCTCGTGGAGCCACATGCCCTCTTCAAGTTCCAGCAACAACCCGTGCTTCAGCAAATTTTCTGGCGGCGTACCGTTCCAACCGACCCCGCTCGCCAGTGTATCCCAAGCGACGGGTGCTTCTGCGACAGCCAGCGTTGCCAGCAGTTCCTTTTCCTTGTCGGGCAATCGAAGGAGGATCTCCTCGTCGAGGAACCGGAGCCAATCTTTGTGCGTGGGCTGGCCGTACAGTTCCAGTAACTCCATCGCCAGCGGGTGGCCGCCGGTGGCTGCATGAACGTCTTCCGCAGGTGGCGTTTCTCCACCTTCAAGGTTCGAGAGCCAAGCTTCGGTCGCCTCGAGGCTGAGGCCTTTGAGCGGGAGTTCGCGAACGGTGTCACGGATGTGGACATCCCGCCGGTCATAGACGCTGAGTTCCGTGCGCGACACGAGCAGGACACGGAGCGGCCCTTTCTGGGCCAGTTGCAACAAGGAACCGAGCAGGTGGCGAGCCTTCTCGCTGATGTGGTGCACGTCGTCCAGCACGATGAGCCAATACGGCGGTGGGCCGCCAACGCTGTCTTTGAAGCGCTCACGGATGGTGTTGGCGTCGGTCATGTAAGCCATCAGTCGGCGGCGCCAGGCATCCACGTCCATGTCGGCGCCGGGCGTCAACGGTAAGGTCTCAATGATGCGGTACGGGTCGTGCGTTTCGTCAATGCCAAACCGATGGAGCAGGCTGGTCGCCAGCCCCAAGGCTCGGTCCCACGGCTGGCAGGTGTACCAGCACACGGAAAGGTGCGGGTCGGTTTCCATGTGTTGCTGGAGCCAGTGCGCGATGAGCGTTGATTTCCCAATCCCGGCAATGCCGTGGACCACCATGCAAGGGTGCCGGTCGGCAAACCAAGCGTGCAGGGTGTCCAATTCGGCGTCTCGGCCGTACACCGGACGCGTGGGCGGCGGCTGATTCGCATAGGTCGCATGAACGCCCACCAGCGGCGTCAACCGACCAGGCTCGGGCAGGTTGTCGTCGTTTGATTTCCGAATGCTTCCGAAGCGGATGTCACCGTAGGTCAACACCCCTTCGTGTTGGGCGTGGAGAAGAATCTGCAACAGTGTCAGTTCTGTTTCGAGAAGTCCCGGGGCCTCCGAGGCCTTGACCTCCAATAACTCCCCGTCCATGTTTCGAACCAGCACTTTCGTGTCGTCCAAGGCCACCTGACGCTGACGCGCACGAAGCCGACCCTCCTCGGTTAACTGCCAGGTCTTTTGCCGTCGTTCGTCCCCTTGCACGGCGCGTGTGTGTTCTTCCACGAGGAGATCCTTGAGCAGGTCGCGCATCGTTCGACTCACGTTGGGTGGGTGTTGGGCGCACGCCTCGGCGATACCGGGGCGTGTGAGAGCGGGCGGAACCATGTAGCGGTCCGCCCATTCGTCGTTGGCCAGCAGGTGAAGCAACACCCTGTCTTTGGCAGCGACGTTGACCTTGGGGATGTCGCCCGCCATGCTTTTGGCTGTCGGTTTTGATTGTTCAACGCTTGCCCCAGCCGTTTGCCGTGGTGCACTGATGGTGACGAGCACTGTTTACGCAACAATGCAACAACCCTTTTATTTGGATGAAGATGGCGAATCATGAATTCTCAAGCCAACCTCGGCCGACCTCCCCGAGCCACCGCCATGGTGCTGTGTTGGTTGATGCTCCTCGCCGTTCTCCCTTTGGCCTCCGGGGCTGATGCTGACGGCGACGGCTACGACGACAATGTGGATGATTGCCCCTACGCTTACGGTACGTCCACCGTTGACCTGACCGGTTGCCCGGACGCCGATGGGGACGGCACCTCGAACCTCAACGACGGCTGGTCATCCAACAACCCCAACTTCGCTCAAGATTTCCACGTCAGCGGGACCAGCGTTTACTCCGTTGACCACAACGCCGACGGCAGCCTTGTCGCTGCCGCCATCGGTGACCGCATCCGCGTGTTCTACACCGCCACGTTCACCATCGCCGTGACCAGTCCCGACTTGGTGGACGGCAATGGGGCCTACGTGACCAGCCTTGATTGGAGCCCCGACGACCAGTACATCGCAGCCTCCCTCTCCGACGACACCGCCGTGGTCTTATGGGCCAGCAACCTCACGATCATCCATGACGGCATCACGCACAGCGGCTCATCTCGCACCTTCTCCGACGTGGGTTTCCTGGCCAACAGCACGAGTTTCGCCGTCGTAGACGAGGACTCGGGTGGATGGGGCGGTGGAAACTGCAACAGCTGCGCCATCATGCTCGTGAGTGTCGAGACCGGTCAAATCTGGCGTGAAGTCAAACCCGGTGGCAACAACGGCGAGTATTCATCCGTGGCATTCTCTCCCGACGGTTCTCGAATGGCCGTGGGCGGCGAAGGCACAGCCTACCTCGTTGAGACGTCCGGTTGGACCACCGTGCGCGCCATGAACCCGGGTGCGGGCAGCGACGTCCACAGCATCGACATCTCACCCGATGGCAACACCATCGCCATGTGCACCGGTTACGACAACGGCGCAAGCCGACTTCGCGTGTTCAACACCTCGTCGGGCGCCTCCATCCTCAATCAACAAGCGACCAGCTCGTGCTACGGTGTTGACATTTCGCCGGACGGCACGCAGGTGGCCTACACCATCGGCTACTACAGCACCAATGGCGGGTCTGTCTTGCTGTACGACATCGACACCTCGTTGCTGGTCGACACCATCCAAATCGCCCGAGGCAGCAACACCTGCAGTCAAAGCGGCAACGGCAACCCGTGCGGCAACGTCAACAGCGCCTCGTGGCACCCCGATGGCATTCACATCACGGCTGGTGTGAGCCGAAACTACAACGGCCTCTATTTCCTGTTTGCCGACCTTGACAGCGACAACGACGGTTACAATTCCACGGACCAGGGCGACGGCGTCGTGGATGCCTTCCCTGAGGACGGAACGCAGTGGAACGACACCGATGGCGACGGCTATGGCGACAACCCCGCTCCAGCCAATGAACCCGACGAGTGCATCACCACCCCCGGGACCTCAACGCAAGACCGCTTCGGCTGCCCCGACACCGACGGCGACGGTTGGTCCGATGCGGGTGACTGGGCTCCCCTGGACCCCTTCCAGTGGGTAGACGCTGATGAGGACGGCTACGGTGACAACTACCGGTTTGACCTCAACGAATACCAACTCCACGTGAACCAGTCCGGTGATGCGTTCCCTAACGACCCAACCCAGTGGAACGACACCGACGGGGATGGCTACGGAGACAACTACGAGAACGCCTCGTGGGATTCCTACCGCCCCGCAGAATGGCCCGGCGTCTTGCTTCCGGCCGCCAACACGCCTGACGCCTTCCCGCTGGACCGCACGCAACACATGGATTCCGATGGCGACTGGATCGGTGACAACCCGAACAGTGACCGCGCCGATGCTTGTCCAAACCTCTATGGCGATTCACAGTACGACCGGCTTGGTTGTCCTGATACAGACGGTGATGGGTACTCCGACCCCACGGCAGGTTGGCCAACCACCACCGACTGCTACGGCGCCGACGCTTTCCCCGCTGACCCGACGCAATGGTGCGATGAGGACAACGACGGCTTCGGCAGCAACCCCGACGGCAACAATCCTGATGATTGCCCCAACAACGCCGGCTCGTCCACCATTGACCGCGTGGGTTGTGTTGACCGAGACGGCGACGGTTATTCCAACGCCGGCGACCCCTTCCCCGACGACCCCACGCAGTGGTCCGACCGAGACGGTGACAACCGAGGCGACAACGCTTCGGGCAACAACCCCGACGCCTTCCCCGACGACACGAGTCAGTGGAAGGACAGCGACGGCGACGGCTACGGCGACAACCCCGGCGGCAACAACGGGGACGCCTTCCCTTCCGACTCGACGCAGTGGAGCGATGAAGACGGTGACGGCTACGGCGACAACACCGACGGAAACG
>JBMZXF010000048.1:0-14304 GCA_049627345.1 Candidatus Poseidonia sp.
ACCGATTTGGTTGCGAAGACCTCGACCAAGACGGTTGGTCCGACAACGACGCTACGTACTTTGACGGTGACGTGTTCAAGAGCAACTGGAAGCAAGCCCTTGACACCGACGGCGACGGCTTTGGGGACAACCACGGCGTGGACTGTTGTGCCGTGCCTATCGACCCCAACGCTGGCCCTGGCGACCTGTTCCCCTACCTCGCTTCCCAGTACACCGACTACGACGGCGATGGCTACGGCGACAACGACACCGACACCATTTACGGTGATTACTGCCCGTGGGATTTCGGTACATCGTACCGAGACCGCAATGGGTGCCTTGACACCGACGGCGACGGGTCGAGCGACCCCTCCGACGAGGGGACCATCTTCGAGTGGAACGCAACCGTGCACGGGGCCGACGTGTGGCCCCTCGACCCCACACAATGGAAGGACACCGACGGCGACGGCTACGGTGACAACCAATCGGCGAACGCCACCAACCCCGACCGATTCCCGATGCGAATCGCTGCGGCGAACGACACGGACGACGACGGCTACGCCGACAACTGGACCGAGTACTACAACGGCTCCAACGCTCAAGGCATCTTCATCGATGCATGCCCGACCGAATGGGGCAACTCCACCCGCCGCAACTTGACGGTCTATGCCTACGGCTGTCCAGACGCCGACGGCGACGGCTACACCGACGCCTATGTGTTCGATGTCGACCCGGACACAGGCCTTCGCATCAACGAACTTGGTGACGCCTTCCCCGACGAAAAGACGCAGTCAAAAGACAAAGACGGCGACGGCTTTGGCGATAACCCGATTGGGGTGAACGGCGATCAGTGCATTGATGTGCCCGGTGTGTTGAACGGAACGGACGGGGTAGGTTGCCGCGTGATTGACATCAACGACGATGACGGTGACGGTCTCATCAACGAATTGGATTTGATCTGTCCCAACACGCCCGTTGGCGAGCAGGTCAACGAAGAGGGATGTTCGCAGTCCGAGCTTGACGACGATGAAGACGGGGTCAAGAACAACCTCGACGCCTGCCCCGATACCGTTGCGGGCGCCACCGTTGATGCCCAAGGCTGCAGCGACGAACAGCGCAATTCCGACTCGGACGGGGACGGTTTGAACGACCCCGACGACGCCTGTCCAAACACCGCTGCAGACATGGAGGTCGACGCCAACGGTTGTTCTCAGGCCCAACGAGACAGCGACGGGGACGGCCTGTCCGACCTCGATGACGCCTGCGACGATACGCCGCCTGGGTTCCCCATCCTTGCCAATGGCTGCACCGACGAAAGCGCCCTTGATACGGACCTTGACGGCGACGGCTACAGTGGCGTCTACACTTACGACGTGGACCCCATCACCGGGTTGCACGTCAACCAGACCGGTGATGCCTTCCCCAGCGACGCTACGCAGTGGTTTGACCAAGACGGGGACGGCTACGGCGACAACCCCTCACCGGCCAACAATGCGGACGATTGCCCTACCGAAACAGGGACCTCGTACATCGATTTCCTCGGGTGCTATGATGACGGTGACGGCTACCGCGATGAGAACGAGCCAGAGGCGCTTCGTGGCGACCCAACCCAATGGCGCGACTCCGATTTCGACGGCTACGGCGACAATTGGGGCGACCCTGCTTGGAACGCCACGCGCGACCCCTCATGGCCGGGCCAATTCGTCGCGGGCGCGACCAATGCCGATTTCTGTCCGAAAACCACCCCGGGCCTCCAAGTGGACGACGAAGGGTGTCACATCTCTGAGCGGGACAGCGATTTCGACGGTGTCATGGACGACGCTGACAATTGCCCCAACGAACCGAAGGGCGTTGACGGCTACGATGACGGCTGCCCCTACATCCCACTGTCCGGTGATGGCGAGGAGGGCTTGTTTGGCGTGGATGCAGGGACCATCATGATCGCCCTTGGGGGCCTTGGTGGCTTGCTCATCGTGAGCCTTCTGGTCGTGAGGTTGTTGCGTCGTGAAGACGATGATGACGACGATGAATACGACGATTTCTTTGACGACGAGGAGGAGGAAAGCATCCTCGATACGATGGACAAGGCAGCAGCGGCGCCTGTCCGTTCTCGTCCAACGCCTCAGCGGGCATCATCGCCTGCTGCCAAGAAGGGCCCCAGTGGACCGGCGCCAAGCCGTCAGACGCCGATGCGTCAGGCCGGGCCGCCAGGTCGTGCACCGGGCGAGCCACCTCGCGGTGGTGGTGGACCTCCGGGACGTGGTCCGAGCAAGAAACCATCACCAAGCCAAGCCAAGGCTCCTCAAAAGGCCGGCAAAAAGAAGGTCGTGTCTCAGGAAGAAGAACCCGGAAAGAAGGTTCGCAAAGCGAAAATCAACGTTGACATGTCCATCTTTGAAGACTGGCAGGCCGACGACCGTGAAGCCGCCGTCGATTGGGTGGTCGGGGCGTTCGCCGACGGCGATCAGGAACGAACCGTGCTGATGCAACTTCAGGAAACGGGTTGGACCGCCGAGCAATCTCGAGCGATCTGCAACCTGGCAAAAAACAAGCGAGGTTGAGCCGCTTCATGAGGGCTTAAATGGGAAGCGACGGTGGCCGAGAAAGGAGGAGCGAGAATGTCGGACGAGACAGCAGCATCTCCCCAAGGCATCGAAGTCGACGATGCCGCGGCGTACTTCGGTGTGACCGAATCCAGCGACGTCCTTCACGCCATGATGGCCATGCCCCGCGAGCAAGCCATGATTCAGTTCTTTGAATTGCTCTCCGACATCGTGCTTCGCCCCGGCGACTTTGATTTTGAGGCCGCCAGTGAGCGCATGCAGTGCGAGGGTGGAGAAATCTACTACCTCGTGGCAGGCCACCTCGGCCTGATGAGCATGCCTGACCCGCTGCTTCAAGCGCTTGGCATGCCCGATTCCTCCGGCGAAACCGGCTCCCCGGCTGGGGGCATCGCTGAGGGTGACCGTGCCGCACTCGAGCGGCTGGCTGACCCCATGCGCATGATGAAACTCTTCGCCGTTGCGTTCCAAACCGGCTCGAAGGACGAGGTCGTGAAGTACATGACCGGCATTGAGGGCTACCTCAACAACGTCAGCGGGTCGGTCGCCGCCCTCGTCGCCATCAACCAAGAGTTGGATGCAGCCTTGGATGTGGCCGGCCACGTGCTCCCCATCGCCACATTGGCCAGCGGTGCGGCTGCCGCAGCGACCGTCGAGGTCCCAGAAACCACAACGCTGCCCGAGCCCGAACCTGCTCCCGAACCAGCACCGTCTCCCGTGGAAGCGGCGCCACCGGCCGGAGTGCCGCCTGCTGAACCCACGGGTGTCCCCCTGCCAACGGCTGCTCAGCCTGAACCAGCGCCCGCTGCAGCATCTGAATCCGTCGTTCCGCTTCCCGCCAGCACCGTCGCCCTCCCCGAAGTGGCTCCGATGGAGGTCGAAGAACCAACCATCAACGTCGAGAGTGAAAAGCAGGTTGCGAAGGCCACACACGATGCCTTTTCCGGGGCATTCAGCTCCGAATTGACTCCCGAGCCCGAACCTGTGTCAGAAGCCACTACGGCGCCAGACACCCCTGAAACGGCCATCCCCGTCACTGAAGAAGAGCCCGAGTTCGTCAGCGCTGCCGAACATTTCATCGCCGCTGATGAGGACGGAAGCGGGGCCCTCGACGTCGAGGAACTGGCTCAAGCCACCGGCACCACCCTCGAAGAGGCGGCCGAACTCCATGCCGAGGCCGACACCGACGGTGATGGGGTCGTCACCTTGTCCGAATTCATCGCTTCGCCAGCGGCGGAGAAAACAGCGAGCCTGCCCAAACCCGTGGCGCCCGTTCGGCGTCCGCTCGGACAGGGTGCTGCGCAAGCACCACCTCAACCGGCACCGGTTCAGCAACCTCCGCAACCGCCTCAACCCCAACCCTGGCAACAGCAGCAACCACAGCAGCAGGGCTGGCCCGCCCAACAGCCGCAGCAAGGATGGCCTCAACAACCCCCTCAACAACAGGGTTGGCCACGCCCACAAGCACCGCTGGTTCAACCCACCATCCGTTCAGGTATCCACTGCCGTGGTTGCGGTATTGGACTGGATCCCTACTGGCGCTTTTGCCCGGTGTGCGGTCAACAAAACTTGGGGTATTGACGGCTGGTCAGTACGCCACAAACGTTCCCTCTTCGAAGAGGACGGTCTCGTCAAGCCAGATGCTTGGTGCTCGTAAAACGCCGGGAATTTGGATGCCGACCGCCGCCGAACCACCCAGCGTGGTGTTGTCCCCGATGGAGAAATAGGCCGTTCCCAGTTTCTTTTCATCCTCGAGGACGTTCCCCGCAAGGCGTGCGTTGGGGTTCATGCCGAAGCCAAATTCTGCGATGGTCCACACGTTTTCCTGGTCCTTTGCCTTGAGTCGCTTGGCGGCTTCTCCGAAGGTCTGTCGGATTTGAGCTGCCACGGTGCCACCTTTGACATCGACCACCAAACCGTTCTCAATCTGCAAGACCACAGGCTCGTCAACCAGCGCAGAATCCCACGAGCCGTCGATGACGATGGTCCCGTTCATCGTTCCTTCTCGAGGGAGGGTGAAGATTTTCCCGGCGGGAAGGTTAGTGAGCATTCTGGGACGATTGCAGATGCCGTTGTCGTCCAGTTTCCACTCCCGCCAGTTGACTTCAAAGGTCACGTTCGTGCCCGTGTCGGATTTGACGTTGACAATGCGCTTGCGGCGAAGAAGATTGTTCATCTCACCGATGTTCTTCTTGATGATGTTGAAATCAGCGGACATGCCACCTTCGGTGAACATTTCAACGGTCATGCCGGGCATGGTGGCCACCCTCGAGCCGTCCTTGATGGCCTGACGTACAGCCCGAGTGTGGGTCAGCGAATAGCGCGTCGGTGCGATGACCACTTGCTGTTGGCGCATGAGGTTGGCCACCGGCGTGGGGGGCTCATCGCCGTGATGACGGCCTTTGGGCATCACGACGAGCAGAACCCGGTCAGACCGGAGGCTGGCGGCGTCATGCAGGGCTTGGCCCACTTCGGTTGTGGTCGGGTCGCACACGATGAGGATGTTTTCACCGCGGCGCACGTCCATGCAGGTGTCGATGACGGTGCGTGCACTTCGAGCCATCTTTTCGTTGAGGTCAAGGTCGTCTTCCTCTCCCTCCTCTTCGGTGTTCAGCGGGGTCGGCTCTTCCTCGGCGACCAGCCCTTCGGCTTCGTCCATGATGTCCTCGATGTCTTGGTCGAGCGGTTCATCATCGTCCTTCCCCGAACCTTTTCGGCGGAACGGGAGGACCATGGTGTTCGTACCGTTCAAATGTTCTTGAATGTGTGCATTTTTGTATCCCTTTGTTCACCCAATGATGCCGTTTTCTTCCATGGGAGTGTTGAAGAAGCACGGGGCGGTGAACCGGTCATGGAAGCCTATGACGAGTTCATTCAGCGCGTGAAAGACATCCACCGTCTCGGTGCGCTTCAGGGTCATTTGGGCTGGGACCAAGAGGTGCTCATGCCCAGCAAAGGTGCGGCGTCCCGAGGCGAAATGATGGCTTGGCTGGCGGGTAAGCGACACGAACAATTGACCGATTCACGAATGGGCGAACTCCTTGACACCCTCGAACCGATGACGCTTGACATCGACCAGGCCGCCAACGTTCGTGAGATGCGTCGTTCCTACGACCAGGCGGTCCGTTTGCCGAAGGCGTTCGTCGAGTCCTTTGCTCAAGCGAGGTCGGAAGCGCTTCTGGCCTGGCAGTCAGCCCGGGAAGCCTCGGATTTTGAAGCGTTCAAGCCTGCACTCGCGCACCTGGTTGACCTGACCAAACAAAAAATCGAGTTGCTCGGTGTCACTTCAACACCGTACGACGTGTTGCTTGACGAATACGAAGTGGGCATGACCGTGGACGACTACGACCCGCTGTTTGCAGGCCTTCGAGAGCGCCTGGTGCCGCTCCTTCAAGCCATCACACAGGCTCAAGAAACCACCGATGAGCCGACCCTTCCCACCGACGCAGTGTTTGCCGTTGAGGCCCAAAAGGCGTTTTGTGAAGCCGTATCCAACCACATGGGCTTTGATTTCGAGGCAGGACGAATGGACGCTTCCACCCATCCCTTCTCCGCAGGGTTGTGGCCGGGCGATACGAGGTTCACCACGCGGTTTGACGAGAAGGATCCGTTCTCGTGCCTGTACGCCGTGATGCACGAAACAGGCCATGCGCTGTACGAACAGGGGCTCGACCACGACCATCGCTACACGCCTCGTGGTGCTGCCGTTTCGTTGGGCGTTCACGAGTCTCAAAGTCGATTTTGGGAAAATCAAATCGGTCGAACACCCGCCTTTTGGAAGGTGGTCCTCCCGTGGTTCCGCTCGGCCTTCCCCGATGCTCCTGAAGTCGATGAGCACACGCTGAACCGACTCGCGAACCGAGTTGAAAAAGGATTTATTCGGGTCGAAGCAGACGAAGTGACGTACAACTTGCATGTGATGTTGCGCTATGAAATTGAGAAACAATTGTTCAACGGCGACCTCGAAGTTGACGACCTCCCCACGGCGTGGAACACCATGTTCAACTCGTGGTTTGATGTTGAGGTGCCCGAGGACCGTCTCGGCTGCCTCCAGGACATTCACTGGTCCATGGGTGCCTTCGGCTATTTCCCCACCTACACCCTTGGAAACCTGTACGCCGCACAGTTGCTCGAGGCCATGGCCGAGGACCTGGGCGACATCGATGAGCTCGTGGCGTCAGGAAACTGGGAGCCCATGCTGACATGGCTTCGTCCCCGGATTCACGAGCGAGGCAGTCAAGTTTCACCGGCCCAACTGATCGAGGACGCCACCGGTTCTCCACCGAGTCCCGAGCCGTTCTTGAGGTACGTCGAGCGGAAGTACGGTGAACTCTACCAGCTCTAAGACCACGGGGTCATGATGAGCGGCGTGCCTGCGGTACCGGGCTCGACCAGCACACGCCCCTTGGGCCCTGTTTCGGGTGATCGCTCAAACACCGGCACGCCAGCGACCACGGTCACCTGCGTCCAGCCCACCAAGTCTCGCCCGTTGAACGGGCTCCACCCAACGCGAGTCCACGTCTGGGCGTCCTCAACGGTTCGGGCGGTGTCCATGTCAACCAGGATGACGTCACCGTCCATCCCTTCCTCCAGTCGCCCCTTGCCGACCATGTTGAAGCAGTCGGCCACGTTGGTGGACATCCACTTCACCACGTTTTCGATGGAGCACGTGCCTGCTTTCGCATGGGTGAGCATCACGGCCAGCGACGTTTCAACGCCTGGCATGCCGCTGGGTGCGGCAGGGAAGCCGAGGGCTTTTGCCTCCAGGGTATGGGGGGCATGGTCGGTGGCGATGCACTGCACCGTGCCGCCCTTCAACTGCTTCCAGAGTGTTTCACGGTCCTTGGCGTAGCGAATGGGGGGGTTCATCTTCAACCGGGTGCCTTCACGCTCCACGTCGGTTTCGTCAAACGTCAGGTGTTGTGGGAGCGTTTCGGTTGTGATGATGGCGCCTTCTCCATTGGCCATGGAGGGAAGTGACGTGATGCCTTCCAACCAGTCGGCCTCGATGCCGCTGGTGAGGTGGAGCACGTGCAAGCGGTGGCCGGAGGCTTGGGCGAGTTCAACCGCCAGTTGGGTGGCGATGAGGGCGGTGACATCGTCTCGCCACTCGGCGTGGGCTGCCATGTCGGTTCGTCCTTCGATGAGTTTGGCGCGTTCGTCCATGCGCTTCTCGTCCTCGGCGTGGACGGCGATGAGCCCGCCCGTGCCGTTGAAAATGCGCTCGAGCGCTTCTCGCTCGTTCACCAGCAGCGTACCGGTGGACGACCCCATGAACACCTTGATGCCGCAAATGCCGGGGATGGCGATGGGTGCGTCGGGGGTCCCAACGGCATCTTGCAGGTCGCTCACGTTGTCGGGAGTGGCTCCGATGAAAAACCCATAATTGTTGACGCACTTTTCCGCGGCGGTCTTGAGTTTCGATTTCATGCCCTCCAGCGTCGTGATGGAGGGCTTGTTGTTGGGCATGTCAAGAAACGACGTGATGCCGCCGCTGACAGCCGCAGCAGACCCGGAACCGAGGTCCTCCTTTTCTGGTTGACCGGGGTCCCTGAAGTGGACTTGAGGGTCGATCATACCGGGCATCAAATAGAGGCCGGTCCCGTCGACGAACAGCTCGTCCTCCATCGGTTCGAGGGTCTCGCCCAGGGCGATCTTGTCGATCAGGCCGCCCCGGATTCTCAAATCACCCACGCCGGTTTCACTCGGGAGGACCATCGTTGCGCCGTGAATCAGGATGTTGCCGCTCATGTTGCTCGCTCATGCAAAAGGAGCGGTGTTCGGCTCATGAACATGATGTGGGGGTCAGCACCCGCTTAGCGTCGGGCTGCAGGCGGGCGGAACGCATCGCAGACGTCAGCGTCCATGTCCATGTACGGCCCGCCCATCAAGTCGATGCAGTACGGAACCGCTTTCCAAATCTCGTCGATGGTTTCCCGAATGGACTTCGGTCGTCCTGGAAGGTTGAAGATGAGGCTTCGTCCTCGCAAGCCCCCAACTTGCCGGGAGAGGATGGCGGTTGGGACGTACTTCAGCGAGATGGCTCGCATTTGTTCGCCAAAGCCTGGCATCATGCGGTCGCACACCGCCTCGGTGGCTTCAGGCGTGATGTCCCTGGAGGCCGGCCCGGTACCGCCCGTGGTAACGACCACGCTGCATTGCTCCTTGTCTGACAGTTCAATCAGCGCTGCTTCCACGGCGTCGCGTTCGTCGGCCACGCATCGGTAGATGGCCGTCCACGGGCTCTGGATGGCGTCTTGGAAGAAGGTCAGGATGGCAGGACCACCCTCGTCCGTGTATTCGCCTCGGCTGGCTCGGTCGCTGACGGTGATGATGCCGAGGCGGACGGGGTCACCAACGTGGCCGTCGCGGCCCGGAAACGACGTGATGGTCTCCATGAGCTCACCTACTGGTCGCCGTACTTGGCGATGATGTCGGCGTGGAAGTTGTCCAGCAAGGTGTCTTCAAACAACTCGGTCTGCCGGCGCATCTTGGTCGAGCGAATGTGAAGAACGGCCATGAGAATGAAGACACCGATGACCAAGGGGATGAAGACTTCAAGTTTGTACTGGTGCATGAATTTCACGATGCCCTCGGCGGTGTAGGCCCACGTGACCGAAGCGATGGAGCCACCGATGAGGGTTGCAAGGAGAACGCGCATGAACTGCATACGAGACAGAAGGCCAAGCATGGCGCCGACCAGGACCCCGGAGGCCATGAACGGGATCCAGACGAAGAAAATCAGGCCCCAGAAACCCCACTTGTTGATCATCTCACGCTTCTCGTTGGCCATGTATTCCACGGTCGAGAGCGTATCGCCGAGGAACTTCGTTTGCAGCACACGGCCGCCGAGCCCGTCCTGCTTGGCCACGGCCACGATGCGCTCGTCGTCGGTCTGTGAACGGCGTTCGACGCGTCCGGCACCGGAGCGGTCGGCCAGCGTGGACACCTCATTGCGTGTCTTCACGATCAATTCCTGAGCACCGAGGAGTTCCTCGTTTCGCTCGTGGATGAATCGGTAGAGTTCGTCCTTGATTTGGGTCGAGGTTTTGTTGAATCGCAACCAAGCAAAGCGCTGCGTGGGCCGGAACAGAACGGAGACGAAGACCACACGGTCGTCGCTGGTTACAACGGCACCGGTCATTTCAACGTCCGCCCGCCGGGTGAAGAACAAGTCCAGGCTGTCACGAACGTCGTCTTCGATGCGAGAGAGCGAGTGAAGTTCAGAAAAGAAGCTGGAGTAGTCCTGTTGCTCAACCTTGAGATCGGCTTCTTCTCCCCGGGCACCGATGCCAACCCCCGAGTCAAAATCGATGTTTGCACCGTCGCCAATCACCCTCACGTTGAGTTGAACCGGCTTGTACACGCGGAAGATAGCGAACTCTTCCAGCAGGCTGCGCAGGAGTTCTGCACGGACTTCTGCGCCGTCAGAAAGGGTGTTTTCGGTGTTCTTGTAGGCGACCATGATGTCGATGGAGAGTTCCCGTACCTCGGTTTTGAACAGGTCGTCGTCCACATCGATGGAGAGCTGTTCGCTGACCTTGTAGACGGTGTCCTCAACCAGCCGGTTGATGTGGGCGCGAGAGAGAATGTCGTCCGCCTCTTGGTGGTAGATTTTGTACATCACAGGGTAGATGATGAGCAGCGTGATGAGTGAAAGCGAGAGCGAGATGAAGGCCATCCACCAAGCAGGAATGCCCGCCGCACCGCCGGTTAACATGGCGGTTTCACGGCCGCCGCCCAACTCCGCCCCCATCAGGATGTAGCCCCAGTCACCGAGGTCCTGGACGGTCCAGCAGGAGCGAGGTCCGGCGTCCTCAATGCGAACCTCGGAGTGCTCGTCATCGTTGACAAAGGGGAGGAAGGCGAGTGCTTCTTTCGTGATGTCATGCTCAAACTCCACGCTCTTTGACATGGTCTCCATGACCACGGCTGAGGAGGTGTTGCGCTCTTCGTAAACGGTCACTTTGAACTCAAGCTCATAATGACCTTCAGGGAGTTCAGAATACGGGGCTTTGAAGAACGCTCGTCCGTTGCTGCTGTCGGCTTTGTTGATGGTACGCACCGTTTCGTTGGACCCGTAAGATTCCTCCACCAGGGCCTTGGTGTCATCGTTCACGTGGGAAAAGAAGGTGTAGTTCAGGTAGGCTTCTCCGTTCGGTAGGTTGTGGCCAGCGATGGAAAACAACTCCTGGTCGGGGTCGGGGAAGATGTTGAGCCAGGGTTCCTCGGTGATCTCGGTGCACTCGTCGCCGATGTCAAGGAACGTGGTCGAGGCCGTGTGATCAAGCGTGGTTGAGTTGCCCAGCATGCCCGATGACATGGAAAACAGGAGCAGGGCGAACAGGATGCCGTAAGCGACGCCGCCCAGCAGGACGAAATCCTCAATTTTGGAGAGGAACATGCGGCCGCCGCCCTGGCGGCGCTGCCGAATTTCCTGCAATTCCTTGCTCTCACGGTCCTTGGCCTTGGCGTGGTCGTCGTGCGAGTCGTTGGCGTCGGATGGGGAGACCTCGTCCTTCGCCATGAAGTTGCATACCCGCACCAGTTCAAGAATGCTCCTCTGGAAGGCGACGAATTTCTAAGCCACAAGAGCCATTCTATAGAATGTCCCTTGGCCGGCTGCGTTGCTCATTGGACGCAACGGTTGGTGGGTCAGGCCGGACTTGAACCAGCGACCTCGGCATCTTCAGTGCCGCGCTCTCCCAACTAAGCTACTGACCCGTGCAAGGTTGGCCAAAGCCCTCGCCATATCAAGCCTTCCGCTCACGGCACCAGCGCTAGCTCACCGGCCAAATGGCGAGGCATGAATCATTCAGCGCCCTTGAGGGCTTCCTTTTGGAAGGCAAAGAGGGTCTCAAATCCGACGTCGGCGCCCTTGAGCAAGCCCGTCAATTCGTCAGCAGAGAAGGTGGATTCTTCACCCGTTCCCTGGACTTCGACGTACTTGCCGTCGCTGGTCTTGATGACGTTCATGTCAACGTCGGCGTTTGAATCGAGCACGTAGTCGAGGTCAAGGTAGACCTCGCCGTCGATCAGGCCCACCGACACGGCCGCCAAATCATGGGGGATGACCGTGTTCTCGTGGTTCTCCCGTTCGAGGGCGTCCAAGGTTGGCGGCGTCCAGCCCTCCTTTCGCTGCTCGGGGGTTGGCCGCAGATCAACGGGGAGGCATACGCCTTGGGCGATGAGTCGGCGCACGGCGAGGCGAAGGGCGATGTTGGCCGCCGTGATGGAAGCACAGCGAGTGCCGCCGTCGGCGTTCAGGATGTCGCAGTCCACGTTGAGGGCAATGGGTCCAAGCGCCTCCAAATCAACGGCGGCGCGGAGGGAGCGGGCGATGAGGCGCTCAATTTCCTGCGTTCGACCCTTGGCGCCACGGCGCTCACGACGGAAGCGAGAATCGGTGGAGCCTGGAAGCAGGGAGTACTCGGCGTGAACCCAGCCCTTGGTGGCGTCGCGGGGAAACCATCCGGGGAGGCGTGCTTCCTTTGTGCAGCAGGCCAGAACAACGGTGTCACCCTGCTTGTAGAGCACGGAAGCAAGGGCGTTGGGAGTGAAGTCCAGCGTCACTTCGGGCGTTCGCATTTCATCGTTGGCTCGGGAAAGGTTGAGTTCGGTTTTGAATTTCGCCATGGTGCGGGCTACGGTGCGGGCTTCATCAAGCCTTCTCAAGCGCCAAACGACGGCACGGGCAGGTTGAAAGTGTGTCTTCCACTCCATCTTTTCATGCCTCAACCCCAAGCTGTGATTTGTGCTGTTGCGAGGACGCCCATCGGGAAATTCATGGGGGCTTATGCCTCCATGTCAGCCGTGGATTTGGGCGTCTTGACCGTCAAGGAATTGCTAGCACGGGCTCAGGTTGACCCTTCCTCGGGCGTGATTGACGAGGTGCTGTTCGGCCAAGTCCTTCAGGCCGGCGCGGGCCAAAACCCGGCTCGTCAGGTCGCTCTGGGCGCGGGGTTACCGGTTTCCACGCCGTGTGCCACCATCAACAAGGTCTGCGGCTCATCGCTTAAAGCGGCCATGATGGCGGCCAACAGCATTCGAGCGGGCGAATACAAAGCCATCATCGCCGGCGGGATGGAAAGCATGTCCAACGCCCCGCAACTCTTGATGGGGCAGCGAAAAGGCGCCAAGATGGGCAATTCTACGCTCGTTGATTCCATGATACACGACGGTCTGTGGGACGTGTACAACGACGTGCACATGGGCACCACCGGAGAAACCGTCGCCAAGGAGTGCAGCATCGACCGAGCCACCATGGACGCCTTTGCCGCTCGAAGCCAGCAGCGGGCCGCACAAGCTTGGGCTAACGGCTGGTTTGATTGGGAAACCTTCCCCGTGGAGATCCCACAGCGCCGAGGCGACCCCGTCGTTTTGAGCACCGATGAAGGCGTCCGTGGCGGGACCACGGCTGAATCCCTCGCAGGGCTTCGTCCTGTGTTTGACCGCGAAGGAGCGGTGACCGCCGGCAACGCCAGCACCCTCAACGACGGCGCCAGTGCTGTGCTCATCGCCGAGGCAGACTTCGCCAAGGCCCAGGGTTGGGAGGTCATCGCCACCATCGAGGACTACTGCACCTCCGGTGTTGAGCCCGCTCGCGTCATGTCCGCTCCCATCCCTGCTGTCAAATCGCTCTTGGAGCGCAACAACCTCGACGTGCTTGACGTGGATGTCTACGAGCACAACGAAGCCTTTGCTTCAGCCTCGTGCGCTGTGGCTCAGGAGGTCGGCATTCCAGACGACCGTTTCAACCTGCACGGCGGGGCGGTCAGCGTGGGCCACCCGCTCGGTGCCAGCGGCACGCGCTGTTTGATCACCATGCTGGGTGTCATGCGCCGCCTCGAGGCAGCATCGGGCATCGTGACCTTGTGCCTTGGCGGCGGAAACGCCGTCGCCATGTACGTTCGTAGTCCAGAGTGAGCCGTTGCTTACTCAACGAGTTGAAGCACGTCTTCAGGCGGTCGCCCGATCACCGCTTGGCCGTTTGCTATGAGAACGGGACGTTCGAGCACTTTCGGATTGGACTTGAGAAGCGCCGCCACGTCGTCCACGGAATGAAGCGCAGCCATCGCATCAGCACCGGCTTCTTTCTTGCGAACGATGCCCTCCAGCGAGGCCAACAGGTGCAAGTCCTCTTCCACGATACCGACGTCCAGGTAGCGGATGATCTCAACCTCAACGCCACGCTCTTCGAGCAGGGCCAGGGCTTGACGGGATTTTGAGCAGCGTGGGTTGTGGTAGAATCGCATGGGAAGGCCACATGACCAACATCAATCAAACCATTGGTGCAGGCCCATCGGTGGAATCACAGGGTACCCAAGTGACATACACTCCATGTAAGGGTGTTGGCTTAAAAATTATACAAAGGATTGGATAGGCAACAAAGGTTCCAATGAGTGATTCATGGCAAGATAGAGATTTTTCCTTCGGGGTTCTTGAGGAGGAAGAAATAGAAAAACCGATTCGTAGCAAACGATTTGCTCGAAGCGTTTATTCTAAAGAAAATGGAGTATATATCGGAGAAATTACACCTTTTATCCCTGTTATCTGTACTGTATTCGGACTTCTCCTTTTCGGCTTTGGAATATTCGGATTTCTCACTATGAATGGTGATGATAAAACTGTTTCACTAATAATCGGGTTCTTTCTTGGAGGAATCTGTAATTTCTTTGGCTTTATTGGACTCTCTGCTTACTTTACTGGGATTACTTATGCCAAATCTAGAAGAGGTGGTGGGAGCGGAGGAGATGCTCCAGAT
>JBMZXF010000049.1:0-14189 GCA_049627345.1 Candidatus Poseidonia sp.
GTCTCCCCTCGTCACAATGCAGGTGGCTCATGTTCAAGAACACCACCCTCCCTTCACGGACGAGAAACTATCAAGGAGCAGGCCCCCATCCAATCTCATGGAAGGCACATCTCCATGGGGGGATTCCCCCGAAGAACAACCGAAAACCGGTGCTACCACATCACCCGCGCCACAACCGGTCAGCATCAGCGATGGCTTTGCTCCCATGAACCAAGCAACGATGTTGACGGGGACGACGCAAATGCCCACGGGTCAACTCATCTATCTTCAGCCACCCTCAAGCGCTGCCAAAGTCATGGGCATTCTTCTCATCCTCTGGGGTGCACTCCAAGGCCTTGGCCTTCTGAATCTCTTCGTTGATCCAGTGGATCCCCTGACGGGAGAAGTCCTCGACTACCCCGTCGCTGCAAAGGTCATGGACGGCCTGTCGACGGTCGCCGGCTTGGCCGGCTTCATCGCCGCTGGGATTTTCCTGACCCGCTACGAGAAGCGGGGTGTGTGGGTGGCCATGGGTGTCATTGGTGCTCAGTTTGTGCTCGGTCTGGCGTCGTTCGCAGCAGGAACCCCCGACGGCGGGCTTGGTTCCATGTTCGGCGATGGTGCAGCGTTTGGGATTTGGGCAGGTGTGTCGGC
Source organism: Candidatus Poseidonia sp. (assembly GCA_049627345.1). Classification (GTDB taxonomy): domain Archaea; phylum Thermoplasmatota; class Poseidoniia; order Poseidoniales; family Poseidoniaceae; genus Poseidonia. The sequence goes on from JBMZXF010000049.1 coordinate 634, forward strand.
CTTTTGTTCCGGCATCTGTGCCCTCATCGTTGCCATCCCACTCATGGTGAGCAACAACGGCCTTCAGTGAGGCAAACCTCCCACGCAGCGGAAGAGTGAGATTCATACCCCTCGTTTGATTCGAGGGCATCATGAGCGACGAAGTGGTCATTGTTGGCGGTGCACGCACACCGTTTTGTGAATGGGTTGGCGGAAAGCGAGGCGACGGCAAGGCCGGTGGTGCGCTGAAAACCATCAGCGCCCAAGAACTCGGTGCCGTGGCCATTCAAGGGGCGCTCGAAAAGACCGGAACAGCCCCCGAAGCCGTTGACCACGTCGTGATGGGTTACGCCCTTCAGACCTGTTCGCAATCCATCTACGGCGCTCGCCATGCAGGATTGAAGGCAGGCATTCCCCAAGAAGTGCCCATGCTAACGCTCTCTCGAATTTGCGGTTCGGGCATTCAATCGATTGTTTCCGGCGCCCAGATGATCAAACTCGGAGAAGCCAACACCGTCGTGTCCGGCGGCATGGAAAACCTCTCCCAAGCCCCGCACATTCTTCGTGGCGCACGGGACGGCTGGAAGCTCGGTCGCTCACCCAAGGTTGAGGACTACATGATGACCAACCTGCAAGACATGACGTGCGGGCTGTTCATGGCCCAAACCTCCGATGAATTATGCCGTCGCAAGGGTGTTACTCGAGAAGAAATCGACACCTTTGCCGCCCTGTCCCATGCTCGAACCACCGCCTCCATCGACAACGACGTCTTCGCCGACGAAATCGTCCCGGTCACCATCAAATCCCGCCGAGGCGACACGTTGCTGACGCACAAAGACGAGGACCACGTGGTGCGAGGCACAACTCAGGAATCGCTCTCGGGCCTGCCCACCGCCTTTGGTCCCGAATCCTTCGTCACCGCCGGCAACGCTTCCGGCGTGGTGGACGGCGCTGCCGCCGTCGTCATCAAGTCCGCTTCTCAAGCCGAGGCAGACGGCGATGCACCGCTGGCTCGTATCGTTTCATGGGGCATCGTCGGCCTCGAGCCCGCCATCATGGCCTACGGGCCCGTCCCATCGTCTCGTCAAGCCCTTGAGCGGGCCGGCCTCACCGTTGATGACATCGACCGATGGGAGATCAACGAAGCCTTTGCCGGTCAAGCCGTTGCGTGCATCAAGGACCTTGAGATCGACGTCGAGAAGGTCAACGTCAACGGCGGGGCCGTCGGCTTGGGCCATCCTTTGGCCGCCACGGGTACCCGATTGGTGCTGACCCTTGCGCATGAACTCCGTCGCAGCGGCGGTCGCTACGGCGTGGCCACCGCCTGCATCGGTGGCGGACAAGGCATCGCCATGGTCATCGAAGCCATCAACTCGTGAGCGAGAACACGTCGAGGACGTAGCGCACGAGCACAATGGCGACCAGCGCCATGAAGATGTTCATGATGTTCTCCTTGCTGATGCGTTCAATGCCGAATTTCGCTCCGCTGATGGCGCCGACCACAGCGAGCACGGGGAGCGTGTAGAGCCACCAAGGTTGGCTGGTCAACTCGGTGATGAGCCCGTTTGGTGCGGTGGAAAGCAGGGCGAGGATGGCGACCGGTACGACGAACATCATGATGGACAAGCTCGAGCCGATGGAGGTTCGGGGTCCCAGGCCGGCTTGCTGTTGAAGCACGGGGACGTAGATGACGCCTGCACCAATGCCCAACACCGATGAGAGGGTCCCGCCAATGGCGCCGCCAATCCTCAACGGGAGGTGGTGAATCTCGCCTGATTGTCCGTCTTCTTCACTTCCCGTCGTCGGGCGTCGTTGTTTGTTGTAGGTTTTCACGAGGGCCCACACCAGCATGACGATGGAGAGCAACTTGAACACGCTGTCGAGCCCGTCGCCCAAGGCGTTCACGATGCCAACGCCGATGAGCGCCCCGATGAGCGCTCCGTACAAGGCCGATTTCGTGGACGCATCGTGGTAGAACCCCTCTCGGCGATGTCGCAAGCCGCTTCCGATGCTGACCGCCCAAGTCAGACAAAGTGAAACTGCCAGCAAGGTCCCGTCGATGGGCCATCCTGCCCCGTAATGCAGGAGAGGGACGAACAGCATGCCGCCGCCCATCCCTACCGGTGCAAAGACGAAGGCGACGAAGAAGACGCCCACCATCACCAGCACTGCTTCCATGGATTCAGCCTCAACGCCGGCACGCCGGTTTAATCGGAGTGCGGGAGTGCTCGTTCATCATGTTGTCTCCACGAGGGGCGGGTGAAGGGAGGAAGGTTTGATATGGGAATTACCGGTGGAACAGCCATGGATACAACAACCATTGTTGCCATTGCCGTTGCCGCTGTCTTTCTCCTGATCCTCATCGTGTGGTTCTTTTCCACTTGGAACCGTCTCATCAACCTCGATGAGAACGCCCAAAATGCGTGGAACAACATCGACGTTCTGCTCAACCAGCGCTACGACATGATTCCCAACATGGTGAACATCGTCAAGGGCTACGCCGAGCACGAGGCCGGTATCTTTGACCAATTCGCCCAGGCTCGCCAAACGGCTGCTGGTGCGTTGAAGGCCGGCGATGTCGCCGGTGTTGCTGCTGCTGAAGGCATGCTCGCTGGCATGATTCCTCGCATCAACATGGTCGCTGAACAGTACCCCGACCTCAAGGCCAACACCAATTTCCTGAACCTTCAGAACCAATTGGTCTCCCTTGAGAACCAAATCGCTGACCGCCGAGAGTTCTACAACGCTGCTTCCACGAACTTCAACAAGGCCATCCAGATGATTCCTTCGAACATCGTGGCCAACATCAAGGGCTGCGTTCGTCGTGAACTTTGGTCGGTTGAAGGCGTTGCCCGAGAGAACGTTCAGATCACCTTCTGAGTTGGCGCCCTCTCGCCTGCGGGTTGAGGTGGATGAATGTCTGAATCACCCGTCATCAATGTTCACGACAACCTTCGATTGTTGGGCACTGCCCATATTGCCACGGCTTCGGTTGAGGCGGTTCGCCATCACATCGCCACCTACCAACCCGACGTGGTGGCCGTCGAGCTTTGCAAAAGCCGTCATGATGCGCTGCTGAGCGACCGCCGCCTTGACAAGGAGGGCTTGCTTAAGGTCATCAAAGAAGGCAAGGCCCCGATGGTCCTGATGCAGTCCATGCTCTCGGCAGAGCAACGCAAGTTGGGCATCAACGAAGGACAGCAACCCGGTGCAGAACTGCTCGCGGCGGTTGAAGCCGCCAACGAGGCCGGTTGCGAAGTTGAACTGGTTGACCGCGACATTCAGACCACCCTCCGTCGGGCCTGGAAGCGAATGAAACTCCGCGAGAAATGGCGATTGCTAACCTCGCTGCTGGCCGATGAGGACGACGACGAGGACCTCGACGTCAACGAATTGCTACAGGACACCGACTTGTTGTCCTCCATGATGGACGAACTCAAGGGGTTCTCGCCCGGTGCGGGCGAGGTCCTTATCGACGAACGGGACACCTACATCGCAGCCAAGCTCGATCGGTTGGGCACGGAGCGTCGCGTCCTTGCCGTATTAGGGGCCGGTCATCTGCAAGGTGTCTCGAAGAAATTGAGAGATGAATGCGGTTCTATAGATTCCTTAGGGCTCGAAACCTTGCCCTCGCCGTCCCTTGTTCGGCGCACCCTCCCCTGGGCCTTCCCGCTCATCATGATCGGCGTCCTCGCCGCTGTGTTCTCCACGAGCAGGGACATCGATTGGGTCACCTTCTTCACCGTCTGGACGGCTTCAAACGCTGTCTTCGCTGCACTGGCTTGCCTGGTCGCCCGTGGCCACCCGTTGGCCATCCTGACGGCGGCCCTGGCGTCGCCCATCACCTCGCTCAATCCAGCGCTTGCTGCGGGATGGTTTGCTGGCTATGTCCAACTCAAACTTGCCGAGCCGACCGCTGAGGACCTGCAGACCTTTCTCAAACTGGATGAATTGTCGTTGATGTGGTCCAACCCTGCTGGGAAAGTGCTCTTTGTCACCGCCCTCACGAACCTTGGTTCCATGGTTGGTGCGTGGGCAACGCCGCTGATTTTACTCAACGTGCTCGGGTTGAGTTGAACCCAATCGCATGGCGTTGAAGAGGTCATGATGGGCTTCAACGTCATGGACACGAACAATGTCAATGCCTTCGTTCATGGCCACGGCAGCAAGGCCGAGCGTACCGGGCAGGCGTTCCGCTGCTTCTGTTTGGCCAGTCAAGTGGCCCACGATGCTCTTGCGTGAGACGCCCCAGAGAAGAGGCCCCTCGCTCTGGAGAAGGCCTCGCCCCACCTTCAGCAGGTCGATGTTGTGGGTTTGGGTTTTGCCAAATCCAATGCCGGGGTCGACGACGATCAGCTCCTTCGGATGTCCTCGGCTGATGAGTTCGTGCTTCACGGCCTCAAGTGATGCTCCTACTTCCTCAACGACATCGGTGTAGGATGGATTTTCCTGCATGGTGCCCGGTTCACCCTGCATGTGCATGATGCACACGGCGCAACCGGTCTCGAGCACCAGATTCACCATGTCAGGGTCTCGCAGTCCCGATACGTCGTTGACCATGTCGGCACCGGCCTCCAACGCCGCCCTGGCGACCACGGCATGACGCGTGTCGATGGAAATGAGGCCTTGTGGTCGAGCGGCACGCAATCCCTCGATGACGGGGAGCACACGACCGAGTTCCGTTTCCGTGTCCACCGGTGCTGCACCGGGGCGGGTGGATTCGCCACCAACGTCAACCCACGTAGCACCGTTGTCCCACATCGCAAGCCCCTTGGCCACCGCTTCGTTGTCCATGGAGCGACTACCTGCGAAGAAGGAGTCGTCCGTGGCGTTGACGATGCCCATGATGTGGGGCCCGTCAGCACCCGCCAACGCCTCGGCCAGCAAGGCTCGGCGTGAGGTTGAGTCCCCGAAGTCGGAGGCCATGAGCCTGCCCAGTTCGGCAGGTTTGATAAGTTGTTACGAGGAACGGGTGTGCATGTCCGAGGCGGATGCCATCCTCGATGGGAACCAATCCCTCGGCTCGTCCATGGACCCTACCGGCCATGAACTTCCCCAAGATTGGGAGTTTGCCGAGCGCATTCTGAAGCGCTTGAATCCTCGCAATCCACAGGACGTCTACGACATGGCGGCTCGCGATTCCAAGAACGGCGGGATGCTCATCACCCTCATGGTGGTTGTTTGGTGGCTCTTTATTGGCAACAACGGCGATAATGTGTCGCTGGGTGTGTCGGTGTTCTTTGGATTGAACTTTGAACAGGCCGCCTTGGCGGTCATGGTTCTCTCGCTGTTTTCGGCCCTGCTGACGGAATTCAGCCGAGACATGGGCAAGATTCTCCCTTCCACCGCAGCTGGCGGCATGCTGATCCTCGCTGGCCTCTATGTCGCCGAGCCTCTCGTGGGGGCGCTCTTTGTCAGTGGAAGCGACCTTGAGACGCAAGTCGGCCTTTGGCGGAGCGTTCGTTTGGGTCTGCTTTGGGGCGGCACCACCTACGGCTCAAACCTCATCGTGAACGCGTTGCTACTGAAGTGGCTCATTCGCTTCCTCGATTCGAACGACTACGACTTCTCGGAGCGAAACGAGCCCGTACGTGCTCCACCTGCTTCGGCCACAGAGGATTGAACGCTACCCTCATGAGGGTGAGGCAGGTGGCGAGACCATGACCTCTTCGCCGTTCAACGTGCTTCGGCTTGGGTACCGCAAGGGCAGAGACCCTCGCATCACCACGCACCTGGCGCTCGTTTCGAGGGCCTTAGGGGCGACGAATTTCATGCTCGCCGGTGATGAAGACCCCGATCTGTTCGAGAACGTCGCCTCCGTGAACGAGCGATTTGGCGGCGAGATGACCTGCGAGCATCTTTCGGGGCCCATGGGGTGGCTCAAGCGCTTCACCCAACAGGATGCTGGCGACGGTGAGCCCGGCGTAGCGGTTCATCTCACCATGTACGGCGAACCGTACCGAGAGGTCATCCCGAGGATTCGACGGGACCGCCCGGTCGTGGTGGTCGTTGGCGGCGCCAAGGTGCCGAGCGATGTTTTCCAGTACGCCCAATACAACGTGGCTGTGGGCAACCAACCGCACTCCGAAGTCGCTGCCCTGGCGCTTTTCATGGAAGGCTGGTTTGGCCAAGGCGGGAGCGAGCGGCACTTCCCAAATGCGAAACTCATCATCGAACCTTCCGCCCGAGGAAAGTCGGTCATTGACCGGGACCGAAACGAAGAAAGTGATTAACTGCTAACTTATTCGCAGTTATTACTTTCTCATCGATGAACGGCATGGTTTGAGGTTGGTGCGCTCAAGATTTCACGCACCCAATCATTATGGGGGGCCGATTCAGACAAAATCCAATGTTAGGGGGCGGCATCGCAAATACACGCTCCCTGCCGGCCACCCACCGGCTCTACAATCCGTCCTCCCTTGACATTCCCGATGCGGCCGATGGCTTGGCCGACAAGAGCAACCTTCCTCCCGGTGCCACCGGTGCTGGCGTGCTGTTGACCGCCGATGGCGGGCGTTATCCCGGCGAACTGTTTGGTGCCCAGGCCATCGGAACGGGTGAACTGGTCTTCACCACTGGCATGATGGGCTATCAAGAATCGCTCACGGACCCGTCTTTTGCCGGTCAAGTGCTCACGTTCACCTACCCGCTGATCGGCAATTACGGCGTCCATATTGGGGCCTCCGAATCCGGTCAGGTGTGGCCCAAAGGCGTGGTCGTGCGCCACGCCATGCATCAGCCCGACCATCGCCATTCTGCGGGTACGGTGGACGAATTTCTCCGCCTCCACGGCGTGCCGGGCATTCACAACATCGACACACGAGCGATCACTCGCCGGGTTCGAGAATTGGGGACCGTGCTCTGCGTCTTTGGGCCGCTGGAGCAAGAGGGTGAGATGAAGGCGGTCTTGGCCAACCTGACCTCGCCGGAACTCGAGGACCTCGTCGACGAAGTGTCCATCGACGCCCCGCTGGAACTCAATGCGGGCTCGGTGGATGAACTCGGGGCTCGAAAACCACGCCTCGGTGTGCTGGATTGCGGCGTGAAGTACAACATTCTGCGGCACTTGTGCATGCTCTTCGACGTCGTGTGGTGCCCGCCCGACATGGACTACGAGCGATTGCGAAAGGAGTACGCCATCGACGCCTTGTTCTGCAGCAACGGTCCAGGCGACCCCGCACATCCCGGGAAGGCGACGGCAGCCAGATCCACGCTGGCCCGTGCGGTTCAGGACGGTCTGCCCGTGATGGGTATTTGCCTCGGCCACCAGCTCATGGGTCTGGCCTCAGGCTTGCAGACCTACAAGATGCGCTACGGCCACCGTGGCGCCAATCAACCCGTGGTTGACCTTCAAGACCGCACGGTGTCCATCACCAGCCAAAACCACGGCTTTGCGGTGGCTCACCCCAACGACGGCATGCTGGCTGCTCACCCGACGGGTGCCACGTCGCCACCGGTGTCCAATCAGCACGGCTCTGAAGTTGAAGTCCGCTACATCAACGCCAATGACGGCACCGTCGAAGGTCTTGACGTCATCGGAAAGCCCTGCTTCACCGTCCAATTCCACCCTGAGGCCTGCCCGGGGCCACACGACGCCGCTCCGCTCTTCTTGCGCTTCCGTGCCATGGTCGATGCTCACCTTGGAGGTGAGAACTGATGCCTCGGCGCGACGACCTTGAGACCATCATGGTGCTCGGGAGCGGGCCGATCAAAATCGGTCAAGCGGCTGAGTTTGACTTCTCAGGCTCCCAGGCCGTTCGGGCCCTGCGTGAGGACGGCTACAAGGTCATCCTCGTCAATTCCAACCCGGCCACCATCCAAAACGACCCAGAGATGGCCGACATCGTCTACATCGAGCCGTTGCTGCCCGAGACCATTGCCAAGATACTGGAAAAGGAGCGACCGTGTGCTTTGCTGGCCGGCATGGGCGGGCAAACCGCCCTGAACATCGCCAGCGAGTTGTCCCACAACGGGACGCTTGAACGGCTGGGCGTCGAGCTCATCGGTTCGGATTTGGACGCCATTGACAAAGCGGAAGACCGTGAACTGTTCAACCAGGTTTGCGAATCCATCAACCTCCCCATCAGCCAAGCCGTGGCCTGCAATTCCATCGATGAAGTCATCGCCGCTGCCGAACTCATTGGCAGTTGGCCCATCCTCATTCGTCCCGCTTTCACCTTGGGTGGCTTGGGCGGTGGTACGGCACGGGACATGGGTGAACTCGTTGAAATCTCCCAACTTGGGTTGCGAAACTCCCGTATTTCTCAGGTGCTGATTGAGGAATCCATCCTCGGCTGGCAGGAGCTTGAGTACGAGGTGATGCGTGATGAGGCGGACAACGCCACCATCGTCTGTACGATGGAAAACATCGATCCGATGGGTGTTCACACCGGTGAATCCACGGTCGTTGCTCCCTTGCAATCCTTCAGCGACGCCGACCACCAGCGCTTGAGAAACCAGGCCCTTGCGCTCATTCGTGCGTTGAACATCAAAGGCGGATGCAACGTGCAGTTCGCTTTCAACCAGTTCACCGGTGAAATTCGTGTCATCGAGGTCAACCCTCGTGTGTCGCGCTCCTCTGCCCTGGCCTCCAAAGCCACGGGGTACCCGATTGCTCGTATGGCGGCCAAGATCGCCGTTGGCTACACCCTTGACGAACTTCCCAACCCCATCACCGGAGAGGGCACGACGGCGGCTTTTGAGCCAACGCTGGACTACTGCGTGGTCAAGATTCCCCGCTGGCCTTTCGATAAGTTCCGCACCGCCGACCGAACCTTGGGCACCTCGATGAAGTCCACGGGCGAGGTCATGGCCATCGGCCGCAACTTCGAGGAAGCCTTCCTCAAGGCGTGGGCTTCACTGGAACAGGGCTGTGCTCACCCCCGTCCGCTCACCCGAGCCGACGAGTCCGAGGGTGAAGGCATGTCGCAGCGTGCTCACGAGGCGCTGCCTGATGCCACGCTGGTGGATTGGCTGGCAATTGCCAGTGACCGCCGCATGGGGGCCCTGCTCGAAGCCTTCCGCAGGGATTGGGGTGTCGAGAAGGTGCACGAGATCACCCGCATCACCCGATGGTTCCTCTACGGCTTCGAACGCCTGGCCAAGATGGAGCGCAGCATCGTTGAGCGTGGCGTCTCGCCGGCTGAATTGACGGCGGAGGAACTCCGTCTTTGGAAGAGTCACGGCTTCAGCGACGCTCACATCGCCGATGCGCTGGCCGGTTTCCCACCGGAAGGCCTCAAATCGCTGGCGGCCGGACAGGACGAGCGTGCCGTCATGCAGCGCCGCCACCAACTCAAGCTCCACCCCGTCTATCGCATGGTTGACTCGTGTGCGGCGGAATTTGCGGCCAAAACCCCGTACTACTACTCGACCTACGAGCCCTACGGTGCACCGGGCATTGACCTGCTTCCCGACATGGAGGCACGCACCAAAGAACGTCTCGTGGCCATCGGCAGCGGCCCCATCCGCATCGGTCAAGGCATTGAATTCGACTACGGCTGCGTGCACGCCGTCAAAGCGATTCGTGAAGCAGGAAAGGACGCCATCCTCATCAACAACAACCCCGAAACGGTCTCAACGGACTTTGACACGTCGGACCGATTGTATTTCGATCCGTTGACACTGGAGTATGTGAGTGAAATCTTACTCAGGGAGCAGGCTCACGGCATCCTGCTCCAGTTCGGCGGTCAGACCGCCATCAACCTCGCCTTGCCGCTCGAAGAGCGCCTGCCCGACCTCGCCGCCAACGGTCTCGACCTTGCCATCATGGGCACCTCCTGCGATGCGATCGACGAAGCCAGTGACCGTGAGCGCTTCGAGGCCTTCGCACGCCGCCACGACCTCCGCATGCCGCGGGGTGCCACCGGTACATCCGCCGACGACCTCCGAGCCGCGGTGGAAGAAATCGGCTTCCCCGTGCTCGTTCGCCCCTCCTACGTGCTCGGCGGTCGTGGCATGGAGATCCTCTCCAACCAGCAGCAGCTGGACGGCTACCTGCGAGAAGCCTACCTTGCTCCCGATAAGCCGCTCTTGGTCGACGAGTACCTCGGCCACGCCACGGAGATTGACGTTGATGCCGCCTCGGACGGCGAAGAAGTGCTGGTCGGCGCCATCATGGAGCACCTCGAAGAAGCCGGTATCCACTCGGGCGATTCAACCTGTTTCATCCCGGCCCAAAACATCCCGGAAGCCATGCTGGAACGCATTGCCGAGCAAACGAAAACCATTGGCCTCGGCTTGAACATTCAAGGATGTTTCAACATTCAGTTCGCCATTCAGGGCGACGACCTCTACGTGCTGGAGGTGAACCCACGGTCGTCCCGCACGGTGCCCTTCGTCGCCAAAGCCTCCGGATTGCCGCTGGCCCGCATCGCAGCGAGGATCACCATTGGCCAGCCGCTCAAGGAACAGAGCATTCCTCGGCGAACCTCCGGCCAGGTCTGCGTGAAGGCGCCTGTTTTCCCGTTCATCAAGTTGCGAGGTTTGGACCCCGCTCCAGGTCCTGAAATGAAGTCGACCGGGGAGGTCTACGGCTCGGACGAACGGGCTGACCTTGCCTACCTCAAGGCCCGATTGGCCACCGAGGTGCCCGTGGCGACCGAAGGCGGTGCGTACTTGACGGTCCGAGACGAGGACAAAGAGAACTTGGTCCCGGTTGCACAGGAACTCGTGAACATCGGCTTCACACTGTACGCTACCGGAGGAACAGCCGATGCGCTTCGCCGGCACGACGTGCCGGTCACCACCGTGTACCGCATCGCCGAGGGTCAGCACCCCGATGCGCTCGATTTGATGCGCCAGGGGAAAGTCAGCTTCATCGTCAACGTGCCAACGGTTTCGGGCGGTGCGGTTCGGGACGGCAACATGATGCGACGCTTGGCCGTTGAACTCAACATTCCCTTCGTCACCACCATGCGGGGTGCTTCGATGGAGGTCGCTGCCATGCGGGCGCACATCGAGGAAGACCTTCAGCCTCGGAAGTTGACGGTTCACTACTGAATGGCGAGAAGCATCCCTTTATCCCCGCCATGCTGATGTTCAGCCATGGCCCAAGTGGTGGTTTCAGAAAACTCGGGGCTCGTGTTGGCTTCAGAGATGTCGGGGCCGTTTGGAGAGGCCATGCTCCCGTTTGATGCCTCAACGGTGGACACGTGGGTATGGCTGGCCTACGACCAACTCAACGTTGCGTTCCTTGATGCCCTCGAACTTCAAGGGAAGGTTGGCGTGATCCTCATTGAATCCTCACACAAAGCGCAACGTCGCCCCTACCACCAGCAAAAATTGGGCGTGTTGTTGTCCAATCAGCGGCATTTTGCACTTGAATTGCAGGCGGCTGGCTACCCGGTCATGTACGTCATCAGCCGGCTGACCTACGCCCACGTTCTTGACGAATTGAGCGGCAGCCTCGGGACCATCCACGGTGTTCGGGCAGCCGAGCGGGAACTCCGTTTGGAGGTCGCTTCCCTCGAGGAGGCCGGCCGTTTGATGCTTCACGAACATCCCGGCTGGCTCACGCCTCGTTCGTGGTTCGTTGAGAGCGTTGGCACCGAGCCTCCGTTTCGCATGGATGCCTTCTATAGAAAAGTCCGCCAGTCCACAGGTTGGATGATGGAGGGTGGAAAACCGATGGGAGGGAAGTACAGCTTTGACGCTGAGAACCGGTTCCCGTGGAAAGGCGACCCTCCCGCCCCGGATGCACCCGTGTTTGCCTGCGATGAGATCGACGCCGAGGTGGAAGCCCTTGTCCGCACCCACTACGGCCATCATCCGGGTGCCGTTGACCTCTCCATGCAACCCACCAGCGCTGAGGACGTTGCGCAAGCCCTCACCTTTGCGGTGGCCTGCCTGCCCAACTTTGGGACCTACGAGGATGCGATGTCGGAGCGCTCGACCGGGCTCTTCCATTCACGTCTGGCAACGCTCGTGAACTTGCATCGGGTGATGCCCGCTCGGGTGGTGGATGCTGCCTTGACCAGCGAGGCTCCGCTCAACTGCGTGGAGGGCTTTGTTCGGCAGATGATTTGGCGTGAGTACGTTCGCCACATCCACGATGTAACGGACGGGTTCCGGACCCTGGACGTTGACCGAACGACCGGTGTGCGTGGCGCCGGCTGGGAAGGTTTTGCCTCGCAGGACGAGGAACTCCATCCCAATCATCTCTTGCAGTCCAATCCACTGCCGCAGGCCTACTGGGGCACAACCAGCGGGCTGCGCTGCCTCGATGCGTCGGTCGAATCGGTCATGGAGGACGGCTGGACGCATCACATTCCCCGGCTCATGGTGCTCAGCAACATCGCCAACCTGCTCGATGTGAATCCCCGTGAGTTGACGGATTGGTTTCACGCTGCGTTCATCGATGCCTACGATTGGGTGGTCGAGCCCAACGTGCTCGGGATGGGGACCTTCGCGCTCGGTACGGCCATGATGACCAAACCCTACGTGGCGGGTTCAGCCTACATCAATCGGATGAGCGACCACTGCAAGTCGTGCCAGTTCCATCACAAGAAAACATGCCCGATGACCCGTCTCTACTGGGCTTACCTCAACCGACACGGGCCCTCCTTTACGGGGAATCATCGGATGGCCATTGCCATGAAGAACGTGGCACGGCGGGCCGACGAAGAGAAGGCCCTGGACGAAGCCACCTTCGAGCACGTGCGGTCCACCTTGCTCAAAGGCGAGGAAGTACGGCCACCCTCACAGGGCGACCTTCGCTCGTGGTCATGAGCCACGGCGGGCGGGCTGACATGTGGGACAATAGTCGAGACGGCGGCCGGCGTAGCGCACGCGGAGCACCAAATCGCCACAGGTCAAGCAGGGCCGGTCGTTTCGACAGAACACGGCGTGGCGCCACATCCGACGGGGCTCACCGCGTGCTTTGCTGGCTTCCGCCACATCGAGGTCGACCGTGATGCCGCCGTGCTCGTAGGCTTGGACGGTGACCGACTTGATGCAGTCCGCCCAGCGCTTGAGCGTCGCCTCGTCAAGGTCGCACGGCCGATCGTCGGGATGGACGCCCGCAGCGTGGAGGATCTCAGAGCGCAGGTAGTTGCCCAAACCGGCAAAACTGCGCTGGTCGAGCATCAGCGTCGCCCCTTTCTTTCGGTGAATGCCCTTTGATTTCAGGTGCGTGAGAAGGTCGTCAGCCGTGACGTCTTCGTCCAGGACGTCGGGTCCAAGGCGAGCGAGAAAGGGGTGGGCGTTTTCCTCAGGCGTCGGTACGAGCATGATGTCGGTGGCGGACCACAACCGAACAGCGTGTTTATCGGTGAGAAATTCGGCTCGAAGTGAACGGTTTGAGCGAGGGTCGGTGGTTTTCAGATGAACCGTCCACCGCCCGTAGAGCTGGTTGTGGCTGTAGAGCACGTGATCGCCCACGCGGATGAGCATCGCTTTGCTGCGCGCGTCCACCGATTCCACTTCACGCCCGACCCAGCCGTCGAGCCGTCCTGCGATGGCGGGGTGCTCGGCCTGCACCTCGAGCAGTGTTTTGCCGACCAGGGCCTTGCGCAGCCGGTCCGCGGCCCGATGGATTTCTGGGCCCTCTGGCATGCCTTGACCAGCCTCGCGCCGCC
>JBMZXF010000050.1:0-13467 GCA_049627345.1 Candidatus Poseidonia sp.
TGTTGGGGGGGCAATTACGACGGTCTGCTCGCACGTGGGCTCAACACAGAACACAGTAATGTTCCCGTGCTCGTTTTTCACCAAAATCGCGGTGTTTCTCAAATCGGCGGAACCACTCCGGGAATGTGTGCCATCCTCTCAAACAACACGATGTGGTGTTGGTCCGAGGGATTGTATGGATGGGAAGATCCGGTGGACGTCCCTGCTCAAAAATGGTCCAATGCGTTGCTTGGAAAAGCCGATGCCGTGCTCAACGGTTGGGGCTTGGCGACGTGTTTGTTGGCGCATGAAGACGGAATGTGGTGCTACGGAGATCATCAATTCGTCGATGCAGATTTCAATCGGACGCTGCCCACACCCCTGATCGCTTTCCCTGGTGGAGAGACGGTCCTGCTGCCAAACCAAGACACCGATGAAGATGGAATTTTTGACGTTCTGGACAACTGTCCGACCGTCTCAAACCCTCAGCAATTGGATTTGGACGAGGACGGTGTTGGTGATGCATGCGATGACGACCGTGATGGAGACAACGTTGCGAATGACGACGATGTTTGTCCCGACACCACCGACCCGCAGCAACTTGACCTCGATGCTGACGGGGCTGGGGATGCTTGCGATGAGGACGACGACAACGATGGAATGAAGGACACCATTGACGATTGTCCCAGCCACCATGCCGAGATAGACTCGAACTGTAACAACGTCCCAGACGTCGAAGAAGATGTTGACGGCGACGGTGTTCCGAATGACAATGACGTCTGCGAGGGTTTTGATGACGCCGATGACCTCGACAACGACCGAATACCTGACGGTTGCGACGACTCCGATTTTGACGGTATCGTTGACGCGTACGACATCTGTCCCGGACATGATGACGTCATGGACGATGACGGAGACGGTGTGCCCAACGGTTGTGAAATCATCGAAGAACCGCCAGCACCGGAGGAAAATGAAACCTCTCAAGAAACAGAATTGAACGAAACCAACGTCGAATCCCAGGAGGATTCGGCTTCATCTTCTGGAACCCTCACCGTCGCTGCAGTGCTTGGATCACTGGTCTTGTTGGCGGCAGGAGGGATGTTGGTGATCCGTCGACGACCGAAGGCGACCACATCTGAACCCGTTGAGTTGAACATCGCTCTCGTTGAGGCTTACGTGCAGCAATTGGTCCAACATGGGTACCCTGAAGACGTTTCGAGGGCACACGCTATCGCTCACTATTCCAGCCAGGACCATGCATCAAAGTGACCTCCGAATTTCCAACTCCTTCCAAACGCCGGGCAAACACTGATGTCCAAACCGCGGGATGAAGGTTCATGGCAGCCGAAGAGACGGTTCAGGCCTTGGCGACGCTCACCATCGTCGGCGGCGTGGTGTTCGTTCTGTTGATGATCTTCAACATCAACGCCTTCGTGAAGTTCCTTCGCAGGGACAAAACCGAAGGAGTCGATGATGCAAAGCAGCATTCAGGTTTGTTCTGGGCAGTGGACGGTATTGTCACCTTCTTGTTTTCATTGGACTTCCTATCGTTGTTGATTTTCCTCATCTAACAGGCGCCGGTATTGTTCCTTGATCGTGTCCCTCAGCGACCATTTGTTGATCCATTCATGACCAAACTCAAGGCGCACATGGCGTGAAACATTGTACAAGGCGAACGAACTCCCGATTTCAACGTCCAGCATCTCTGCAAAGTATTCAGCCGTTTTGATGTAGGCGATTCTCATGTGGTCCGACGAACGTTCTCCTTGTTTGTAGCGTTCCCAAGCAAACTTCGAGAGGTCAACCCCCCACCTGACGCCCCGTATGTTCATGCCGCGGATGGAGACGCCTCCTCCCCCTTCGCCATTGCATGGGTCAGACAGACTGATTCGCAAGACTTCCTTGATGGGGTAGACGGTGCGTTCCACCTTGTCCTTGTCTATCCTCGTGACAATTTCCTCAATGATGCCGTCCGCCGTGCTGATGCGAAGGGTGTACTCCGTGTGCGCTTCAACGTAGGCTGCGTAGATGGCAAGAGGAACCAGAGCATAAACGAAAGAAAAGCAGAATATTCCTGCGAAGATCGTTTCTGCATCGCTCGACAACAAGAAGCCAATCGGGACAACCACCGCAGCGAAGAAGAACAGCGGGGGGCAAACCAGTTTGGCAAGCAAGCGGAACGTTGGCGAAGACTGCCTGGTGTCCTCGAAGTCAACGAGCTTCGTACCGGTTTCCCAAAATTTCTCTACCACGAGCCCATCCAACCGATTTCAACCCGTTTTCTGCATGACCCCTCATGTGCTTTTCCCCGGTATGCCGCCCGGCTCGCCTTCATCCACTGGACCTCATGAACGGGAAATCCTTCAAGGTCAGCAAGGCCTTGGTTGGTCCATGGCTGAATTCGTCCGCTTTGATTTCCCCTTGCCCGAGGACGAGCACATTCACCGAATCTGGCATCAAATCTCAACAATTCGCCACGACGTCTACGCCGACGAGTTGCATCAATACGACTCGAACGCTGATGGCGTCCTTGAAGACCCCGGTCGCCATTTCATCGCGTGCGTTGAGGGAGACGATCTGGTCGGCTACATCAGCCTCAACCCTCCTGAAAGCCAGCCTTTTCGCTTGACGACCTATTTCTCAGGCGACGTGCTCGAACGAACGGCGTTTGCCGCCTGCACTGACCCCAAGAACACGGCTTTTGAGGTCAGGGGGCTCACGGTGGCGCCGGCCTACAGGGGCCAGAACTTGGCGTTCAGGCTGATGCGCCACGCCCTGGAATTCGTCGTTGAGCGTGGTGGGACGGACATCGTCGCGATGGGGCACACGGAAGTGGTGAAACTCTACGAGAGCAACGGGCTGAAGGTGTTCCACGAGGCGGGTGTTCAGCACGGTCAAACGGTGTACTTCCCCATGCACATGAGCGTCAGTGCCGTGTTGAAATCGCACGCCAAGAAAATTGAGGCCGACAGGGAAGATGAAGCCGGTGACGATGCGTGCTACCACGGCGGACAGTCCTGGGAGGCATCCAAGTTTGATTTCGACGTTCGAGATTCACTCATCGTTGCCGACGTGCTCGACAGCCCGTTCCCGCCCTGTCCAGAGGCGCTTGATGTCATTCGCGAACAGCTGGAGCGGTGCTGTCAGGAATCGCCGCCCACGCAGTGCGAGGAACTCATCGAGACCATTGCAGAAGTTCGTGGTGTGCCGTCCCGTAACGTGGCGGTTTCTTCAGGCTCGTCCTCGCTGATGTTTTCCTTGCTTCCCCAACTGTTGAACGAACAATCCCGCGTGCTGCTGTTGTCCCCGATGTACGGCGAATACAGCCACATCCTTCAGCACGTCATCGGCTGCCACATCACCTACTTCGTGCTCGAGGACGCCAACGGCTTTGCCATCAATCCAGAGGAGTTGGTAGCGCAGGCTTGCGAACACGACGCCGTGATTTTGGTGAACCCCAACAGTCCCACCGGCGTGTACTGCGAAGCCATGGATGACATCGTGAGCAAGATCGCCCGTTCGAACAATCCCGATTCCAAATGCAGGATGATTTGGGTTGATGAGACCTACATCAATTACCTGCCTAACGCCGTCTCGCTGGAACCCTTGTGCGCCTCGCTGCCCGAACTGGTGGTCTGCAAGAGCATGAGCAAGTGCTACGCCCTTTCGGGGTTGCGCGTCGCCTACGCCGTGAGCCAGAACATGCCGACGCTTCGCCGGTACATCCCCCCGTGGGCCGTGAGCCTGCCGGGGCAGTTGGCGGCGGTGGCAGCCCTGCGAAACGAGGCCTACTACCGAGGCCAATACGCCATCATTCACCAGCAGCGTGAAGCGATGCATTCAACCCTTGAGGGGCTCGGTTTCCGCGTGTTTTCAGGCGTGGCGAACTACCTGTTGACCTACCTTCCGCCGGATTCGGGCTTCACGTCCACCCTGTTCATCGAAACGTGCAGAACCCATGGGCTGTTCGTTCGAGACGCCCAAAACATGGGCGTCATGCTGCCGAACAACGCTGTGCGATTTGCTGTGCGCTCGCCCGAAGAAAACGAGAAGATGCTGTCCATCGTTGCGTCCATCTTGGCAGCATGAACGACTTGGATGCGTTCGCTGTCAGGACGATTGATTGGACCGGAGGCGTTCCACCGACTGCCACGGCCCACCGTTGTGCGCATCAACCCCGTGCGAACGCAACACCTTCGCTGCTTTGCCGCTGCGCATACCGCTGGCACAGACCGTAATGACGGTCTTCTTTTGCTTCTTGACGGCGTTGATCTTCTTGCTCAGTTGCGGCAGTGGAACGTGCATGGAACCCTTGACGTGCCCGCTTTGGTATTCGCCCAGGCTTCGGACATCCAACACGACGGCACCCTCAGCGAGCAGTTCGCCAATGTCGGGGCCGGAGGAGAACAGGGATTTGAGCCAGTTGAGCATGACCCGGCCTCCACCTCTTCCTCTTCAAGCATGAGGTCTTCTGGTCAGGAGATGACAGGCAGGTGCTTGACCGGCGGGGCAATCCCGAGGTCTTCGGGGAAGAACATCGTCGGCTCGGGGATGGGAATGGGCGTGATTTCGGTGCCCACCAACGCCACACGGCTGGGGCGTGAGTCAGAGAGGACTTCGCGGTTGGTCAGCGGGGCAATCTTGCGTGAGAAGTCCATGATGTCGTCGTGGGTGGGCATGTTCTCCATGGCCAAGTTTTCTCGGCTGTGGCCCACGAACACGTAGCCCTTGTTCTCGATGAAATCGGGGTCGGCACGGTTGTCCAGCGCAGCGAATTCCTTGATGTGGGCGTCGCTCATGTTCACGCCTTTCATCAGCGTGTGGCGGCACACGATGCGGGTGTCGAGGGACGGCAAGAGGTCGATGGTTTTCTCAAACTGCTCCCAAGCACCGCTGTTCCACTTGGGGCGGCAGACCTCGTCGAACACCTGCTTGTTGGGGGCGTCGACCGAGACGTAGAGTTGGGTGGGCAGCGTGTCCAATTTCTCAAGCACCTTTGGCAGCGTACCGTTGGTCACGAGCATGGTGGTCATCCCGTGCTTGTGGCACAGGTCCATGTACTCGGCAAGGCGGGTGTAGAGGGTGGGCTCACCGTTGAGGGAGATCGCCACGTGCTTCGGGTTCTGAGCGTCCAGCCACTTGTCGCGAGGCACCTTGGGGTTGCCCCCGAAGCCCGAGAGCAGACGGCGCTGGGCGCGTACCGATTCATAGAGCAGGTCGAGCGGGTCTTGGTCGGTCAGTTCCAGCGTGTCCATGTGCGGTTCTCGCCAGCAGTAGGTGCACGCCAAGTTGCACTGGTCGACCACGGGCGACATTTGCATGCAGTTGTGGCTGGCGACGCCGTAGAACTTGCCTTTGTAGCACTGGCGGTCGCGCAGCAAGGATTCTTTGGTCCAGTGGCACGTTTTCACGCCACCGTGCTCGCCCACGATGTGGTAGCGTTGCTTCTGCAGTTTGGCTTTCAGCTGCGGGTCCATTCCTGCCATGCGGCTCACTCCTGGAGCCACGGTCCTCGGTTGGCGTGCGCCGGTTGGGGGTGGCTCGGATGACACGCCGGCGACTTCCCGATGCTATGAAAGACTCGCTTGGCCAATCGGTGTTCGGTCAGCAAGGGTTGGCTTGCACCACTGGGTGTCCGTGATGAGGCAGCAGGGGGCCGGTTGAGGCCGGTTGAGGGCGCTCGTCGGTGTGTTCTTAAACACTTGATTTATTTTTAACATCCTTGTGTTGGCAATTTTACCGGTGATTGATATAGGTCCGGCACCACATTCAGTATGAAAGAAGCAAACCTTTCAGGAGATGCACATGGACCACGAACTGGAGACCTACACCGAGCAAGCTGTTGAGTCGTTCACCTACCGCAACGGGGTGTTCGGTCGAAGCCTCTGGGATCGCTGGATGACGGCGGTGGCCTTCTACCGTGCCGGTGTTGACCGACGAGGTGCGCTTCAATCAAGGAGGACGATTTGAATGGATGCATATTTGGAACGCTACGTGGATGAAACGATGAACGCCCAGGTCACCCGCAACGGGATCTTCGCCCGTCGCAGCCTGTCGGACCGTCTCCGTCGCCTGCTTGGCATGAACTGAAGCCATCCTTTACAAGTCACATGCCTGTGATGACACTCAATGAGCGAACGCTGGTCGTGGGTGCCGCACCTGTGGGGCTTGCTTACGCCTGTGGTCACGGTGGCCGGTTTGGTCGCCGGTGGGTGGTGGATGGCCAGTGGCATCGTGTTGCTGCTCGCCGTTTACCCGTTCATTGACCTGGCCCTTGGGACCTCGTCGAACACCCATCCGCTTCAGGAAGGAAAGGCCCACAACGTGATCGTTCACCTCCACGCCATTGGCGTGCTGATGGTCGTGGCCACCTTGTTCTGGCGGTTGTCCCTCGACGGGCTCACCGTCATGAGTTTGTTCGGGATGATTTCAGCCGGCCTGAACAACGGCGCGTCGGGCATCGTCGCAGCGCACGAATTGGGCCATCGCAAACCGAAATCCGCTTCCTGGTGGCTGGCTCGCCTGACGCTCTTTTCGGTCATCTACGCTCACTTCACCACCGAGCACAACCACACGCATCATCGACATTGGGCTCGCGACCGCGACCCGACCTCTTCGCCGTGGGGCCGAAGCGTCTACGTTCACGTGCTCATGACGGTGCCCAAACAAGTGCGCGGGGCGTTGGCTGCACGACCGCAGGACACCAAACGGGTGCTCGTCCTTGAGGGGGCTTTCATCGCTGGGCTGGCGTTGTTCGCCCTCCCACTGGCGGCTGGTTTCGTGGTGCAGGCCATCGCCGCCGTCTACCTGCTCGAATTCGTCAACTACCTCCAGCACCACGGTCTTCGACGCCACGACGACGAGCGTCCCAACGCCACCCACGCTTGGGAGAGCCGCCACCGGCTCTCACGCTGGACGCTCATGGAGCTCCCGCTTCATCCCTCGCACCACCTCAAATCGAGCACCCGCTACGAGCGCCTTGACGTTCACGACGAATCGCCGCAGTTGCCCTACGGCTACTACGTGATGTTCTGGCTGGCACATGTCCCGCCGGTGTTCGGTCGCATGCTCAAGAAGCAGGCCAAGGCCGCCGGTATCGCTGTTTGACGGTTCGGCTTCAGTTCTTGTCGCCACTCGCCATGCCGCTCCAGAACGCACCTCCGCCATCCGTTTCCGTAGCGTTGGATGCAGGTGGTGCTTCCTCGGGCGATGACTCCTCGTCGCTGGTGGCCGGTGTGGTAGCAGGCGCCATGCCCCACCCGAGGGTCGGTGCTCGCTCGCCCGGTTCGGCAAGCGCTGGCTTGACTTGTGCACCACGAATTTGTTCGAGCATCTCGTCTTCGCTGGTGTAGGCAAAGGCCGTCGACACCGGTCCTTCATCCCCCTCTTCTTCGTCCTCGTCGTCGTCCTCTTTGATCAGCGGATAGCCGATAATGCCGGCACCGACGCAGACCACGCCGAAGATGAACATGGACCCTCCAATGAGGACAAACGGGCTGACAAACAGGCCCACAAGCACCTTTTCAATGGCATCTCCTTCTTCCAACATCACGAAGATGAACATGGCGAGCGGTATGCCACCAAACATTCCACCGAAGACCGAGGCAAACAGACCGGTTCCAATGTGGGCACCCCGAGACATGGGCACGCCTTCCTCCTCTTCGTCCGAGGTTTGATTCGCTTGCTGAAGCAGAAATTCCTCGCCGTTGACAGGAACTTCGCTCATGAATTTCGCTGTTGTTTTCCGTGTAAGAAGACTTCGTCGGATGGAGGGATGCATGGGCAATTCAAACATCGGTTGATATACACCTTCAAGGCCCATTGATACGAAAGGTGTCGAGATGTTATCAGTTGAAGGGCTCACCAAAGCGTTCGGTTCCGGCTCCAACAAACTCCAGGTCCTCAAGGGCGTGGACATGAACATCAAGCAGGGCGAAATGGTCGCCCTGATGGGCCCGTCCGGGTCGGGCAAGTCCACGCTGCTCAACATCATCGGCGGTCTGCTCGCCGGTGACAGCGGCACCATCACGCTGGGCGAGCGCTCCTACGGCTTGCGAGGGCCGTCCAACGTCGTGGACGTTCGCCGTGAACTCGTCGGCTGGATCTTCCAAGATTTCCATCTGCTCGACAACCTGACCGCCGTGGACAACGTCGCCATGGCCCTGGAACTCTCCGGCATGCCGTCCGGCGAAGCGGAAGCAGCGGCTCGCAGCGCCCTCGAAAAGGTCGGTCTGGGCGACCGCATGCATTTCATTCCCGACCAACTCTCGGGCGGCCAACAGCAGCGCGTCGCCATCGCTCGCGCCATCGCCGGCAACCGCCCCGTGTTGCTGGCGGACGAACCCACGGGCAACCTTGACATCGCCAGCGGCAAGGAGGTCATGGCGTTGTTCAAGGCGCTCTGCCACGACGAAGAAAACCCGATTTCCATCCTCATGGTCACCCACGACCCCGACTTGGCGTCCAACGCCGACCGCATGTTGTTGCTCAACGACGGCCGGACGGAAGCCTCCGACATCCGCTCGGCCTGGGGCCTTGACGACGAGGACGAGAGCAATTCGGTATCCGAAGACCCTGAACCAGCGTCAGAAGCCACCGACGGAGGTGAAGAAGAATGAGCACCGAGCCAAAGGAACTCGTTCCGTCCGACTTCGCCACCGACCGCTCCCGCCTTCGCCGGATTCAACACAAAGTCGTCGAACTCCCCAGTTCCCTTCGCCTCGCCGCTCAAGGTGCCTGGCGCGGACGAGAGCGAGGTCTCGCCGTCATCGCCGGTGTCTTCCTCGCTTCGCTCGTCATCACGACGGTGCTGGCCTACGGCGTGGGGTTGTCGCAACTCTTCTTCGAAGAATCGCTCAAATCCGAGCCCTTTGACGCCAAGATCGAATACGCTCGCACACCGGTGGAAAACGCCACGGGTTGGTCGAACAACACCACGACCATGACCGGCGTGTGCGATGAATTGCTGACCGAATTCTCAACGGAATTCAACGACTGCACCCTCGTTCTTGGACGGCAAGGGATTCACAGTGGTGGCTTCTTCAACCGGGAATTCGTCGTCGCGCAACCGCTTGAAATGCGGGCCATTGTGGACGACGAGAACCCCTACTGGAGCAACGTCACCTTCGACTACCCCGAAGCCGCCGATGCCGGTCCACCCATCTCCGACAAGCGTGCCATCCGATTCCTCGGTCCCGAAGCCTTCGACGGCGAGTTGGCCAACCGACTGAGCGAGAACATCATCGCTGGACTGGGCGAGTGGCCAACGCCGGAGAACATGTCCGAAAATCGCGGCATTATCCTGCCGTCCACCATTGCCAGCGAAGCCCAAGCCAACGTGGGCGACGTGCTCGAATCGCTGACCTTCGTCTACGTCGTGGATGAATCCACCCTGCTTGAGGGAACGGTGAACGAAGACAACTGTGCGGGTGAAATCACACCGGAGAACAACGAGATGATCTACTGCCGCATGGCGATGACGGTGGAAAACCTCACCGTGATGGGCATCTACGAACCGTGGCCCTTTGGCAACCCGACGCTGCCGTTCAACCCGATTTTCTCCACGTGGACCGTGATGGAAGAAGCTCAGCGAGCGACCCTGATGGATTACGACCACATGTACCTGGGCGTCACCATCGACCGCGGCGCCCTTCCCACGTCCTCGACCGCCGATGCCGCCGAGTGGCTCGAGAATTTGGGCACGCAGGTGAAGGATGGTTCCTACACCGACGAGGAAGTCGAGCTGTACTACACCGACATCATCAGCGGGACCATTCTGTTCCTCAACATCTTCCTCGGCTTGATTCAGATTTTCGATTACATCATCATGATTCCCATCGTGTTCCTCTCCATTTCCGTGCTGATTTACGGACTGGTGCTCTCCCTCGAGCAGCGCCGCCGTGAGGTCAGCATTCACCGGGTCATCGGTGCGGACGGTCAGCGCTTGCAGAGCATGGTCTTGCTGGAACTCTTCGTCATGTCCTCGGTGGCGTGGCTCGTCGGCTACCTGCTGGCGCTTTTGGCCGTGCCCGTCGTCCTGTCGGCGGTCGGGTTCATGGAGTTCCGAACCGGCGACTTTGACGTCAACCCGACCTTGAGCGTCGGCTCCACCCTCTTCACCGCCATCACCACCCTCGGGTTGGCGCTGCTCTTCGGTCGAAGCCGTGCACGCCAGTTCATCGAACTCGAGATCGAAGAGGGCGTTCGCAAAACCACCGCCGCTGCCGAACCCAAGCGCTGGCTCCACTGGCTGGCCTTCCTGTTTGGCATGCTTGCCGTGGGCGACACGTGGTTGGAGGCCAACGGCAGCGAAGACGGTCTGGTTTCCAACTTTTTCATTGAAGGCCTCATTGGCATCTTCGGGCCCTTTGCCTTGTGGATCGGCGGTGCGCTGCTGCTCGGTCGCATCGGCGCCAAAGGCCCGCAAATCATGCAGGTGCTCTTTGGCCGCACGCCGCTGCTCAAGGACGTCAAGCGCGGCCTCAAGGGTTCAGGCTCGGCCGAATCGGTCAACCGGCTTGCCGTCATCATGCTCTTGACGCTCTCCATCGTGACCCTGGCTGCCGTTCAAGGCTACACCGGGACGCTCGTGGACGAGAAGACCGTGGACGCCACGGTCGGCTCCGACCTCCAAATCACGCTTGAGTCGCCGGTGGACGAAGCCGCTGCTTTGGCGCTGCTCGGTGAGTTCACCAGCGCCAAGACCACCCCGGTGGCCACGAGCGTGCCCGAGTTGACCCTGAGCGACCAAAACGGTGGGGACGCGCTGCAGACCTATGTCTTGTTCGACGGCAACGGCGACGTGCTCAAATGGAGCGAACAAGCGCTGCCCGGTGAAGACATCAGCGCCACGCTCAACGCCTACGCCGCCGGTGGGTTCAGCGCCGGTCCCGACGCGGCCTATTCCCTTGACCTGCCAGGCTCTGACCGCGGCGGGGACGAGAACGAACTCGACGACGTGCTGCTCAAGGCCAGCGACGACAAGTCCGAGACCATCACCTTCGTGTGGGAGAAGATCGACTTTGAGTTCGCCACGGGCGGCACCGAGCAGCCCGATTTGGAGACGCTGTTCTTCGCCTACACCCTTCTGATGGACAGCGACTGGTCCGACATCAACCTGGCCAACCAGGACCTCTCGGGGCGCGACATCAGCCGCATCGACCTCTCGGGCAGCAACCTGTCCTACGCCGACTTGGCGGGCGTGAACCTGAGCGAATCCATCCTCGTGGACGCCAACCTGACGGGCGCTGACCTGCGAGGGGCCAACCTGCAGAACACCGTGCTCGTGAATTTCATGGGCGGTACGCTGGAAGGTGCTGACTTGACCGACGCCAACCTCGAAGGCATGTTCGGCTTCTTCGACCTGTCCGGTGCCACGCTGACCAACGCCACGTGCCCGGACGGTTCTGCGGCGGACGACACCGGCTGTGTGTCCGGTCCTTCCCAAATTCCGCCCCCGCTCGCTTCGGACCTGTTCTTGGCCGACACGACCGTTCGCATCGTCGTCACCCCCTACACCACGAGCATGTACTACATGGGCACCCACGAGTACATCCCGGGCGTGAGCGCCGCCACCATCTCCTCGGCCCTTATCATCGGTGAGGACGCCTGGGTTTCCCTCGTCGGCACCGACGCAGCGGCCAACTACACCTCCACCACCTGGATCGTTCGCGTGGACGGCGTGGAAGGCGACGCCCTCGAATCGCTCGCCTCTCAGGTCTCGGCCGATGCACGGGTCTCCTCCGTGGTTGACTGGTCGAGCACCCACAAGGACGTGGAACGCAACGGCGGGCTGATTTTCGGCACGCCCGGTTTGCTCTCGCTGCAGTTCGTCGTCGCCAGCGTGGCAGCGGTCGCCTCCAGCTTCGTGTTCTTGTCCCTCGTGCTCAGCCAGCGACAGAAGGAACTCGCGGTGCTGCAGGCCATCGGGGCCTCGCCCAACCAAATCATTCGCCTCGTGCTGTTTGAGATCCTCTCCATCGTGATGGTCTCCATGGTGCTGGGCATCGTGCTCGGTGTGGGACTCGCGTTGTCGTTCAACGGCTTCTTCGACATCTTCGGCTTCATCTTCCAAATCTTCGGTGGCTCCACCACCACCATCCAGCGGACGCTCGTCTACCCGTGGGCCCAGATCATCCTGGTGTCCCTGGCGGTCTTTGCAGCCGTTGTGGTGGCGTTGTTGGTGACCACACGTCGGGCGCTGAAGGCGGACTTGGCCAGCGTGCTGAAGGGGGAGTGAAGATGAGCGATACGATTCTGCATGCTGACGGCCTCTACCACGTCTACGAATCCAAAGCCGAAGACGGCAACGTCGTGGCGCTTCGTGGCCTCCACATCGACATGAAAGCCGGCGAGGCCATCGCCGTGGTCGGCCCTTCGGGTTCCGGAAAATCCACCCTCATGAAGTGCCTTGGCGGCCTGATGAAGCCCAGTGCCGGCTCGGTCAGTTTGGCGGGCAAGAACATGACCCGGCTGACCGGGCAGGAACTGGTTGAACTGCGTCAGAAGACGGTCTCGTTCATCTTCCAGGAAGGCAACCTGTTGCCCGACCTGAACGCTCGGGACAACGTCGCCCAGCCGCTTCGCCATCAGGGCGTTTCTTCGAAGAAGGCCCTTGCCCTGGCCGACGCGATGCTGGACCGTCTCGGGATGGCCCATCGCATCAACGCCCTGCCGGCCATGCTCAGCGGTGGTGAACAGCAGCGCGTGGCCATCGCCCGCGCCCTCATCACGCAGCCCCGCTTGATTTTGGCCGACGAACCCACCGGTGCGCTCGACCCGGTCACCAGCCGTGAAGTGCTGGCGCTGTTCAAGGACCTGCACCAGAACGACGGGGTCTCCTTCCTGATTGTGACCCACTCGAAAGAGGTCGCAGCCTTCGCCAACCGCTCGCTTGAATTGCGGGACGGTCGCTTTGTGGCCGAACACGGTGAAGGCGTGAACGTCGAAGACTTGAGTCAAGACCGTGAGCTGATCATCGACGAAACCGGCACCGTCACCCTGCCGCCCGACTTGCTCGTGCGCCTCGGTGGCGCCGGCCGCTACACCGTGGGCAACGTCAACAGCGGCTACCTGTCCCTGCAGGGCGAGGCCGTGGAAGCCATGGGCCGAATGGAACTCGCCTCGGCGTGCCCGGCGTGCAAACACAACTACGGTGATAGCGACGACCAGGAATGCCCCTCGTGCGGTTCAAGTAGGCCGATGGTCGAGGTCAAGGCGTGAAGCACTGGGTGACCTTTGTCGGCTATTTGGAGGGCTTTTCCTTCCTCATCCTGATGTTCTACGCGATGCCGCTCAAGTACATCTCGGGCGAGCCCGAAATGGTCTCGCTGTTCGGCTCCATCCACGGCGGTCTGTTCGTGGCCTACGTCGGCCTTCTGCTGATGGGCGTGGGCAAGCACTGGACGAGCACGGCGCTGATTCACGGCTTCATCGCTGCGGTCGTGCCAGCAGGGCCGTTTTTGTTCGAAGGGATGCTCTCGGGTGGAG
>JBMZXF010000051.1:0-12706 GCA_049627345.1 Candidatus Poseidonia sp.
GGTGTTGGTGATAATGCTGATGCTTTCCCTAATGATGCGGCCGAGACGGTGGATACGGATGGTGATGGTGTGGGCGATAACGGCGACGCCTTCCCCAATGACGCTGCCGAAACATTGGATACGGACTCGGACGGTATTGGCAACAACGCGGATACCGATGATGACGGTGACGGTGTTGAGGATGCCTCGGATGCGTTTCCGCTAGATGCTTCAGAGAGTGTCGATACCGACGGTGATGGTGTCGGCGATAACGGCGATGCGTTCCCCGATGATGCCTCACAGTGGTCCGACAGCGACGGCGACGGCTACGGTGATAACCAAGCCGGCACCACCCCCGACGCCTTCCCTAACGATTCGACCCAGTGGTCCGACAGCGACGGCGATGGCTACGGCGACAACGCCGCTGGCCTCAATCCAGACGACTTCCCCAACGACGCCACGCAGTGGCGTGATGCGGACGGCGACGGCTACGGCGACAACGCCAACGGCAACAGTCCCGATCTGTGTTTGAACACCCCGGCCGGTGAAGCCGTTGACGAGAACGGTTGTTCGACGTCCCAACTCGACGCTGACATGGACGGCGTGAACGATGCCAACGACGCATGCCCCAACACCCCCGCCGGCGAGACCGTCGACAGCGTTGGATGCTCCAGCAGCCAGGAAGACGCCGACAACGACGGCGTGATGGACGCCTTCGATGCTTGCCCCAATACCCCGTTGGGTGCCGTGGTGGACGCCGCAGGCTGCGCTACGAGCCAACTTGATACCGATGGCGATACCATCACCGATGACCGTGACCAATGCCCAACCACAACGATGGGTGAGCCCGTCAACGGCGTGGGCTGTTCCGCCACCGAGCGTGACACCGACGATGACGGCGTCATGGACGCTTACGATGTCTGTGATAACACGCCGTTCTCCGAAGTGGCGGACGCCCAGGGATGTTCCGATTCGCAAAAGGACAGCGACGGCGACGAGATCACCGACGATGTCGACAACTGTCCGGGCACTGAAAACGGGCTGAACGTTGACATGCTCGGCTGCGCAACCAACCAGCGTGATGCTGATAGCGACATGATTTCGGACGCTGAGGACATCTGCCCGGTGACACCCAGCGGTGAGCAAGTCGATGCTCAAGGTTGCTCGGACTCCCAAAAGGACGAGGACAACGACGACATCTCGAACGACGAGGACCTGTGCCCTGACACGCCTGCAGCCCTTGCGGTTGATGTTGACGGCTGCGCCGAGCAACAGAAGGACGACGACAACGACGGCATCAAGAATCACGTCGACGACTGCCCCAACACGCCCGAAGGTGAACTCATCGACGCCGTGGGTTGTGCGCTGGTTCAACTCGATTCGGACGGGGATGGTGTGAACGACGCAGAAGACGCTTTCAAGTTCGACGCCAACGAATCCGTTGACACCGACAACGACGGTGTTGCCGACCGCTGGGACGCTTACCCCGAGGACCCAACCCGAAGCCAGGCCGAGGTTGAGGAAGGCGGCAACGGCATGGTCTACGCAGTGATTGCCCTGCTGTTGGTCGGCCTGCTGGGCGGTGGAGGTTACTTCTACACCCGCAAGCAGGATGTGGCCACGAGTCCCTTTGCTGACGCCATGGACCAGATGGACGCTGCCACGGAGCACAACATGGGTGGAAGCGACAAGACGCTCCCGTCCCTCGAGAACGCTGAGCCACAGCAGTGGGAAGAAAACGGTGTGCACTGGTCAAAGGATGCCAACGGTCAGTTGTCGTACTACGATGCTGCTTCAGGTGCTTGGGTTCCATACGAAGGCTGAACCTTGGTGCAGGAAGAACCGTAATAGGGGGAGGGCCGGAGTCTTCCAAGCATGGGCGAGAACGGTGAGTTCTGGCGTTTGGCTCAGGATCTCATGGACTCCGAACCCGAGGCCACCGATGATGAGCTGCCGGTTTCCGAGGCGCCCGTCACCGAGGCGGCTGAAGGTTCAACCAGCGTTGTGGCCGCCTCGCAACGCTCGCTCCCTGGGTCGCCAGGTGTTTTGGTCGCCCTTGCTCTCGTGGGCGTCTTGGTGGTCGCCTCGGTGATTTCGGTCGTTCTTTGGAGCCTCTCGGATTACGACCCCAACGACGTGGACGGGGACGGCATTGCCAACGGCGTTGACGATTGTTACGACGGTTTGGTCGACTGGACGTCCAGCACCACGCTGGACCACGACGGCGACGGTTGCCATGACGCAGAGGAAGACGGAGACGACGACAACGATACGGTTCCCGACGAGACCGATGCCTGTCCCACCGGTGAATTGGGTTGGCTGCCGACGGCAGCAACGGACCACGACGGCGATGGCTGTCATGACGGCATGGAAGACAACGACGATGACAACGACAATGTTTCCGATGAGCTCGATGCGTTCCCCTTGGACGGAACAGAGTGGCAGGACACGGACGACGACGGGGTCGGCGACAACAGCGATGCGTTTCCCGAGGACGCCTCCGAACAGTATGATACCGACGGTGACGGGTGGGGCGACAACAGCGATGTCTTTCCAAGGGACGGCTCAGAATGGTCGGATGTGGATGGCGACGGATGGGGCGACAACGCCGACCCTGACGACGACAACGACGGCGTTGCTGATGAAAACGACCTCCACCTCGGCCAAGACATTGGTCTCGTGATTCAGTTTGAACGGTTCACGCTGTTCGACGCCGTTGACTGGTTTTCCAACACCGGCGACATGTACTTTTGCTATTCCGTTTACAATCAAAGCGATGTTTGTCTCCACGGTAATGGTGCGTTCACGGTAACGGTGGGTGAATCGACCTTCATCGGCGTGAACGCATCCATCAACCTCGACGAGGGGTTGCACCATCATTGGATTGAGTTGTCCGTGCACGACCAAGACCCACTGGTCGACGATACCGTTGACATTCATCCCGACGAGGGCGTTCTTCGGTCTACCGTGGTCTACAACAGCGTTGACGAAGAGCAGAACCTCTCCTTTGTCGCCAATGGAAGCGGGGACGGCGACGCAGGTTCACTGGAATTTTCTCTTGCCCCGTTGGACTACCTCGGTCTGACACGAATCGACTATGCGTGGACGTTTGATGGGGCATACCAGAGCATCCAAATCGATACCACGTATGCGGACTACCTCATGTATCGCAACATGAACCACGCCATCGATTGGACCTACGCTTCCACCAACGCCGACATCATTCCACAATACGCCGCCTTTTCCACGCCTGACGATCCCACGATCAAAACCACCGCAGAGCAACTTCGCTCAAATGCAATCGCTCAGGGCTACACCTCGGACCTTGACATTCTTCGATTTGTCTACGCCTTTGTCGGTCAAATTCAGTACGCCTACGACATCGACACCACCAATTTTTCCGAGTATCCGAAATACCCGCTGGAGATGCTGTACGACCGAAGCGGTGACTGTGAGGATTCGAGTGCGCTTTACATCAGTCTGGTCGAATCGCTCGGCTACGATGCTGGCCTCATGCTGGGCAGCGTGAAGGCCAACGAAGACGACGAGTGGGGCGGGCATGCTTGGCCTGTGGTTGCCGTTGAGAATCATTCGGGGTGGAGCATCACCGGCCTGGGTGAGAAAAACAACCTCACCTTCTATTTCGTTGAGTCAACGGCGTACGGTGATGATTGGAGCGATATTGGCATCAATCCTTGGCACGAAATCAAGGACGAGGCGTTCTTCGACGTTGAAGAATAAGATTCGAGCGAATCACGTCAACACTTCGAGCAGACGGTCCTGTTCAACCGCCATGCGCAGTTCCATGGCGATGCGCCGTCCACTCGACATGGGTTTTCGCCAGGTGGCGTTGCCGTAGGGGTGGCCGACGCTCACGTGGACGTTGGTGCCGCCACCGAGACGAGGTGCAACGTCGTAGATGTAGTAGTTCATGTCCTTGTCAATGCAGGTCTGGAGGCAGAACGGACCGATGATGCCTGGGTCGTAGTGCTCTTTGCTGGCCTTGATGAATTTCTCACCGAGTTCAAACGCCTTCTCGAGCAGGGATTCCCTGATGGTTGCGGTGTTATGACCAACCACGGTCATCTCGGGGATTTGCTGGTGAATCGGCATGGTCATTTGTTGGGGCGCTGGCAGCCGGACATGACCGTCGAGAGAAGATTCGAAGCGCCAGTCCACGCCGAGGAGTTCGAGTCGCTCACCTTCTTCAGCAAGCGGGCTGTAGAAGAAGTTCAGGTTGAACACGGGGCCGATGACATAGCGCTCAATTCGGGCACCGTCCAACGAGGCTTGGTCGATCACACCTTCGGCGAGCAAGGCAGCGGACTTTTCCTGATATTCTTTGTACGAGGCACAGGTGAAGAAACCACGCTCGAGTTTCTTCTGGGCGTGATGGAGTTTGACGATCACCAGGCAGTCGATGTCCTCTGGACGGTCGATCTTCTCGGGGTAGGGAAGGCCAGCTTTCTCCAAAATCCAGTAGTAATCTTGGTCCTCGGTACGCTCCTCCATTCGGAGCATGTTCCTCGAACCGAACATGGGGACTCGGAAGTTTTCCTCAATGTCGCTAATGGCCGAGTAGGAGGTGAACGAACGGTTGGGAATGTAGATCACGTTTCGCTTCCGCATCTCATCCTGCATGTCGGGGACCAACACGTCGTTGAAATCCTTCAGGACGATGGCCTTGTCCACCATGCCACGAACGACACGGCCCGATGAACTCCGTTGGGTTTTGAAGTAGTTCGCGTAGGTCTTGTGGCGTCCTTCTTTGCAGTAGGCCACGGTGGGAAAGCCTTCCTCAATGGCACCATCGCAGATGTCAAGGGCGGAATGCGAGGCGGTCATCCCGATGCGAAGTTTCAATCGGTCGTATTCCTCAACGATGGAGGCGATATCGGATTGGTCAATCATGCATGGCACGTCCAAGGCTTGTCCTGCAACGGGGGTTTTTGATGTATCCGCTGGGTTTGGTTCAGTCAAACCGCTGGAGTTGCATCAGTTCCTCGGTTGAGAGCGTTTCGCCAGCGAGCAACTTGGCCATCAAATCCTGTGTCTGGTCGCTTGCTGCAGGGCGCTGGCCTTCGCCGGCGCTGGCACCGCGCATGGCGCGCAAGATGTCCTGAATGGAATGCAGGCATCGAAGCGAGACGATGTAGAGGCTGTGTTCCTTGTCGGCTTCCTTCTTTGAGGTGCGAAGCTTTCGGTGAGCGGCTTCGGCCTTCTCTCGTTGACGGTCAACCTCAGCGTTCCACTGGAGCATGTTGTCGTGAGCGGATTGGGCGGCCTCAGCCGCTTCTTTCACGGCGTTGTGAGCGGCCTCTTGCAGGGCGATGGCCTCTCGGAGTTCACCGCTGCCCTCGGCACTCTCGGTGGCTTGCTGGGCTGCTTTCAGGGCCTTTCGCTTGGCGCTGAGTTCCTTCATTTTCTTGAAGTACTTCCGCTCGTTTTTCCCTTGGTGCTTGCCTTGCTCAAATTCTCGCTCGAGGCGCTCCATGGTGCGGGTGAGGGATTGAACGGTGTCCGGGCGGATGGGGCGGCCTCGGCGGTCAAACTGCTGAGGCTGCTCTGGTTGGTCAGCTCGCATGGCTTCCTTGGCTTCGCGGACGACCTTGTTGGCCTCCTCGCGCTCTCGCTTCTTCTCACGGACCATCTCGTTCATCTGGTCGCGGAGGTCGCGTTGTTCTCGCACTTGGACGATCAACTCTCTGACTTCGTTGTTGAGTTCGTTTCGTGTGCCGGTGTATTGCTTGGTTTTCTCATTCCAATCGTCTCGAATTTCACGGTGCTGGGTTGCTTTCTTGTCAACCATTTTACGTCGTTCGTCGAGAAGATCTTTGAGTTCTGCCATGCTTCATCTCACCTGGTCTGGGGAGGATTCCCATCCTCCCGCATGCTACCGACCAACCTCCCCCATTTAATCCTTCATGGGCGACTCGTCCGTTGGTTTCACGAGCTTCATGCAGGCCACTGGAGTTCGTTGATGGTGCGACGAACCATGCCGAGGTTGGAACGCCGGTCGCATTTCACGGCCAAGGTTCGTGGTGATACAGGCGAGAGGATGAGGTACCCGTTCTCCATCACCAGCGTGGTCGTGGCGTCGGTTGCAGAAGATTGCACCAACGTCCGCCAGCGCTCAATTTCATCGCTGCCTGCTGTCGGCCCATGAGCGAAGACCACGAAGCCATCTCGGTCGACGAGGTGAACAGATACCACACCTGAGAGGTCCGTCAACGGCCTCAACAGCCCCTCAATCATGACACTAAGTTCTGCCCTTCGGTGAATAATTGTTCTCAACGGTAGGGCGAGGTCAGTGGCCCTCGCATCATGTAGCCCAACCCTGACTGATAGTAGCCGTTGAGCTCCTGTTCAACCTGCAACCCACGTCGCTGGTAGAACCGTTGTGCTCCCTCGTTGGAGGCCTTGACCTCGAGCTGCACTCGCCTGAATCCTTTTTTCCACGCTTCGTCGTTGAACCGCTTCCACGCCTCATCACCCCAGCCTTGGCCTTGATGCTCGCTGGCCACGACGAAGGCAGCGACCCTCACGATGTCGTCCATGAACGGTGTGCCGTAAAACACGCCGTGGATGGCTCGGGGTTCCTGGTCGTTCAAGTCAACCAAGACGAGGTTGCCGTCCCAGACCGGTATGGGCAAGTGGCGAACGGACGCTTCGGCGTAGCGCTCGCCCGTTTCATGTTTGAACAATTGAATGACTTGGTTCACGGCCGCTGTATCGTAATCGAGGGGGCGCAAACCCGGGACCCATGCCATGGCGGGCATGTCCTCACCGCCGGGAGGTCGAAGGTCGCCGCTTGCCTCGTCGAGGTGCGGCCTTTCGCATGCTTGGCTCGCGCTTTTGCTTGCCGGCAGCAGCAGGGGATGCTGAGGGGGCCACATCGGTGAGGCCACCGTGCTCAAGCATCGCAGCAAACTCCTCCATCGAGAGTGCTTGGCCTGAAAGCAAGCGCTCGTTCATTTCCGGCGTCGGCGGTGGGAGCGGTTGATCCGGATCGGCTTGGTGCTTCTTGAGGTAGGCCCGCAACCGTCCTGCTTCCTTTCGAAGGGATTTGGCTGCATCACGAGATTGCGTGATCTGTTGAGCCAACCTTCGGTCGTTTTTGTTGACCGACTTGATGGTTTCAAGCAGATTGAGCCTCGTTCGATTTAGATCTGAGAGCATGGATTGATGCTCGTTGTAAATGGACAGCATGGTTTGCAATTCAAAGAAGCGGGCAAACATGTCCATCTCCTGTGCAAGACTCAAGGTATCGTCGGTGGTGAGTTTGGTGTGGAAATCAGTCAAGGTGTTGGCCACGCGATGGCGAGGGATGACCAATCGCTTCACGAGTTCGTCTCGGGTGTGGATGGCCGCATCGAACGCTTTCTTTTGTTCGATGGCGAGTTGAACCAATTCGTCTGCAGCATCGTCCTTGATCTCCGGAGCCGTGGTCAGTTTGTTGACGGCGAATTTGATGGTCTCCGAATGAAGTTTTTTCTGCACGTGAAGGCCAACAAGCGTTGCCTCTGTGTTGCTCAGGCGTTCGATGACCTGTTCGTACATCGCCTCAACTTCCGTCGTTTCCAGCGACGCAAGGTCGTCAAACACCGAGGATGAACGCTTGGTCATTGTTGGTCCTCCTTCTTGCTCTGCCGCTGTTTCTGTTGAGCATAACTCGAGGCGCCGCCGTTGGCCACGCGTTCCGCATCCTCCAGGAGGTGCCCCCACCCGCCCTCGCCCATTTCAGACCAAAATTGGATGGCTTCTTCAGAATCCTTGATCGCATGATTGACTTTTTTCAGCCGAGAATCGGTTCGGCGGCGAAAGGTTTCGTGTTCGTCGTACACGTGCCGTGCCTTCTCAAGCGCAGCACGGTGTTCATCATCCGTTTGTTCGTTCTCCTCAAGGAGTCTGAGCGCTTCTCTGGCATCTCTGGCCAGTTGGTACGCACGATTGTTTTCCTCCGTGCGTTGTTCAAGGGTTGTGGGGAGCGAGGATGCAGCGGCTGTTCGCCGCTTGAGAATGGAGGCGACGAGCCCTTCGGGCGTCACCGTCAGCAAATCCTTCGCCTGCATCGTTTCGGGGTGATTCATCAACGTAAAAGAAACAACCCCTTGCCGCTCCTATGGGCGAGAAGGTGAAGAACCACCACATTCAGGACGTGGCATGGGAGGTGGAGCAAGGCTGGAACGGCAACACAGCCTTGTCTTGGTTCTGCTCTTGACGCTCCCCTTGCTTTCCCTCGCTCAAGCGCAAGGGGGCGCGGTGCTCATCGATGCAGGCTCGTTCAGTGTGGCTGACGGCGACACCTTTGAGGCCGATTCGATTTCTGCCTCGCTTGAACTCAACGAGGTGTCCGGTTCCTCGGCCAACGTCTCGCTCACCCTCCTCGTGCAGACGTTGGACGGCGAGGTGTTGAGCAATCAAACTCAAGCCGTATCGGAATTGTCGGCCGGTGAGGTCCGAAATGTCTCGGTGTCCTTCACCGGTTTGCCTTACGGGCACAGCGTTCTCGTTGCAACCCTGGCCGGTGAAGTTGGGTCGAACAGCAGCCAACTCGTGGACACCGTTTCGGCAACCGTGCAACGTCTCCGTCCGCTCGCCATCACCCTTGGGGGCCTCGGTAGTGTTGTGCCCGAAGGCGTCGATGCAACTGGACAACCCACAGGGAACCTCAGCCTTCACGACGGCGACCTTGTGGCACTCGAATTTCCGGTGATCAACAACGGCGACATCAATTGGACGGGCGGTGTCACCGTTGAAGTCCTCAACGGCGCGGTGCACGAGACCGTTTCGTTGAGCAACCTCAGCGTCCTCGCATCCTCTTCGCTGGTGGTCCGAGCAGAACCTTTGGTGGTGCTTACGGAAGGGCACATCGACTGGTGGGTCAACCTGACCGGTGATGTAGGAACTGAACCCGGCACCCACGTTCTCAACGGTTCGTGGACCGTCGGCCCGCCACCCTTGCCCGTGTTGAACGGCCACCTCACCACGGATGCCGACAGTGTTCAGGCCGGTGAGGTTCTCACCTTTTCCCTGGCCGTGTGGAACAACGGGAGCGAGGCGTTCTCGGGCGAACTTTCCTGCTCCAACCAAGCAGCGACGTTGTTCGAAAGCGGTCCCGTAGTGTTGGCATCAGGTTCCTCAACGAACTGGAGCTTCTCAACGTCTGCCAAACCAATGACGGTGTCGTGCACCTCCTCAGGAGGCCGAGTCGACATCACCTCCTCGCTCCCCACCGATGTCAGCATTGACATGCCCTCGGCGGTGTTCGAGTCAGCCGGCTCAACCTCGCCATCGCTCTCGGGCGGCCCTTGGCACAAAGGTGACGATGTTTCAGCCAACCTGCTCCTTCGCAACACGGGGGTGGAAGAAGGCCGAGTGCGACTGGTTCTCAGCGTTGGTTCCTCCATGAGTCGAGGGGAATGGGTTGAGTTGGACGATGGTTCAGCAGGTGAAGTGTCCGCCAGTTTACAATTTGTCAGTGAAGGTCAACAAACCGTGACGTGGTCGTTGGAAAGCGATAACGGCCTGATCGCCGGTACCTCCAGCGGAACGGTCTCCCTTGCGGTTCGCCCTCAACAATCCGTCACCGTTGGCATTGACGAGGTGGATTCAACGACGGAAGACGGCACCCAGTTCACGGTTGCCCTCACGCTCGATGAGGGCGTTGACCGGGAGGTGTTGCTCCAAGTTGGCTACGAATCCGGCGGCGCTACGGTCTTCCTCCAAGAAAACACCCTCCTTCTCCAGCAAGGGCTTCAGAAACTCGACTTTTCACTGGGCGATGTCAACGCAGAGCGTGTGGTCGCTCAGCTCACGCCGGTCGACTGGCTCATCGGTCCTGGTCCGTTGGTTGCTTCGGTTGCGCTTCCCGACGAGGCCACGCAATTTTGGCTCGAGTTCTCGAGCACCACCGACCCGATCCGGCCGGTGGTTGGCGATGAGGTTCAGGTCGAATTGACCCTCCGTCAGTCCGGGCCCTACGTTCCAGCGAGAGGTGATGTTTGGATTGTTGATGCCTACGGCACCCAACTCGCCAAGGTACCCTCTCCTTCCTGGAACGATGCTGATCAAACCACCATCACCGTTTCTGTGTTGTGGCCGAAGGGAAGCACGGTGGGCCTTCAGGCCATGTGGCAAATCAACGGCGAGGTGGTGTCTGCGGAGGCCACGTATGTTTCGGGTGAGGTCGTTGTTGAGACCGACAATTCGTGGCCGCTGGCTGCCATTGGTTGGGGGCTTGCGTTGGGATCTGGCCTTGTCTTGGTCCTCCGCTTGCAGTCTCGATCGTCCGCACTGCCCAAAGGCTCCAACGACGCACGGGTCTCCAAATCCCTGTCCACGGCCTCGCCAACGACCGAGGAAAAGCGAGAAGTGTCATGTCCTGAGTGCGACCGACGCCTTCGTGTACCAGTCACGTACGCAGGTGCCGTAGGTTGCCCCGATTGCAGCCACAAGTTTGCCGTTGAACCGAGTGCAGCTCCACCGGTGAATGCCCCTGCTGCTCAGGTTGAGGACAACGAGGCTGAAGTGGTCAATGAGGCGCCCGAACCCCTTCCAGCCAAGATTGAAATCGGTTGCCCTGAATGTGCTCAAACACTCCGAATCCCCCGTTCGTACGAGGGTTCGGTGCGTTGCCCTGCATGCACGCATGTGTTCAAAGCGCAGGACGGTACGAGAGCATCGTGAGGGAAGACCATGGTTGGCCACTTCCAAGAATTCGAAGATGAGTACCTCGAAATGATGTACGAATTTCACGAGACGACGCCCGGAGGCGTCGTCCGCACCGGAGACCTGGCAGCAAAACTTGGCGTCAGCCCCGCATCGGCTACGGAGATGGTTCAACGCCTCGCCACCCGGGGCTATTTGGAGTACATCCCGTACAAAGGGGCGCGATTAACACCCCATGGCCTGACCCATGGACAGAAGATGAAACGTCGCCACCGGCTTGCAGAAGTGCTGCTCAACCTCCTTCCTTACGACGGCAATCCCCACGAAACCGCATGTCGACTTGAACACGCCATCGATGACGACATGGAGGTCGCCCTCTCGAGACTTATCACCGAACACACCCTTGACCCGAGTGGACGGACCATCCCTGCACCAACCGCAGACATCGCCGCAAGATTGGAGGTTGGGCTCCCAACGTGTGCGTTGAGCGACATGGATGTAGGTGCAACAGGCCGGCTTTCCATGCTCCTTCTTCCCGCTCGGGAACTTGCAGCGCTCAACGAGCAAGGATTCGCTGTCAACGCCCGGCTTACACGGACCAAGGACGGTTTCATGCTCGACAGTGGGTGGACTGCACAACTTTCCGAATCGGCAGTGCAGTCGGTATTTGTTGAGATTGAAACGCCTTCGGTGTGAACACTTTAGAACACGCCTCCTCATCCCTCACCATGGCAGAAGTGGATTCGCCGGAGGTTGAGGAAGCCGAAGGGGAAACCGTCGAGGAGCAAAAAAGCGGATTTGGTTTCCAAATGTCCGAGTCCATCATCCACGCCATCGACTCTCAAATCGTGAGTTCGGGTCTTCGTCTGATCATGTTCTTACCGGCCTTCGCCGCGTTGACATTTTTCATCAGCTGGGCTTTTGCCCAATCCTCTCCTGTGTTTTGGAAGGACAACATCGAGCCAAATCTTGGCCTAGGGTTTTCGACGTTCATGGTGAGTTTGGGTTTCGTTGTGGTCTTGGGGTACATCCTCGCCGTGGGATTCCACCGCTACCGGGTGAGCATTTCGCTGGCTACGTTCCATGAGCGGGTGGATGCCTCCAACGACCAACACCGGTCTGTGCAGTCCCTTCATGGCTACGACGGCTTGCTCTACCAACTCCAAACCTCGATGAGCCATCACACCAAGTCACTGTTGCTGGCCGTCATGTCAGCAGTGACGCTCATCGTCGTGTTTTGGTACGGCACCGGTTCCATCTACGGCAACCTCTTCTTGCTTGTGGCGGCCTCATTCCTGCTCCTGTCCGTCGGCCAGCACATGCCCACTCGGAGCACACCGTTCAACATGGTCGAACAAACCGGATTGCTCCCAGCCTACACGCCCCCGGTCCACCCCTCAACATTGAACATGGTCTTCAACGACCTCATCAAGACCCACATGGACCCGTTGCTCCGCTCCCAATACGACGAATACACCAAAGTGTTGGAAGGGACCTTCAAGCGAGGCATTGACCGAAGTTTTGCCCATGAGAAATTTCTGATGACACTGTATCGACACGCTACCGGTCTCGACCGAAAGACGCTCGAGTCCGAGATGGGCGAGATTTTGACAAAAAAGGGCATGGAACATGTGTTCTCCCACGAAACCTTCACCCTTGAGGCATGGTTGGTGCTTCTTGGACTCATCAATCAGCGCTGCCCAGCCTTTTTCCGAATGGTTGACCGTCTCAAGCAAGACCTGGAGGGTGGTCGTGAACCGGCCATGTCCGACCTGATCTTTGAAGTGGACATGGAGAACGTTGTCACCGACAAAGCAAACTTGTTCACCCTCTTCCACAACCTTTCCAACAAGACAAGGACGGTGGTCTTCCGCGTGCAGACACCAAATTTTGAGCCACGGGACCTGGCCCTCACGTACCGCCTTGAACCGGGTGAGAAGTATTGGTGGTCCTCCGAGGCTCTTCCACTCGCAGCCGAAGGTGATGAAGACGTTCTCGGGAAGATGTCAGGCCTCCTCAAAGACAGCACGGTCTCCTGGCAGACCCTCATTCCCAC
>JBMZXF010000052.1:0-12565 GCA_049627345.1 Candidatus Poseidonia sp.
CCAAACACAAACCGGTGAGCACATGGCAAGCGGAGCGACCGAACTTGGCACCTCTGTCATCGATCAAATCGTGGCGGGTGGTTTGCTCTACGCTGCTCCGCTCTTCGTCGTCTCGCTTCTCCTGTTCATTGAAGGAAGCAGGCGCATCCCGATGACGGTCGGGATCGTGGGCTTCGTGGTCGGGTTCGGCCTCGTGGGCCAGCTTTACGGATTCATTGGAGACAGCCCGCCGATCAGTGAGACCCAATTTCGTTTCCTCGCCGCCCTTGCCGTCGGCGTCATTTCCGTCAGCGTGGCTCAAGCCTCCATGCGTGTGCTGGCGGCTGCGCTGGTGTTCATCATCATCACCAACCTCATCAGAGCAGGCACACAATTTGACGTTGATTTCGAAGGCGATGCGTTTCTTTCAGGCGTCCTCACGCTCATCGCTTTCTTCCTGAGCATGTCGTTTCGCAGGTTGGTTCCCGCCCTCATGGCAGGCCTTGTGGGTACGCTCGGCATGATGCTGGCCGTTTACGTGGCCCTAGGATGGGATGTTGCACGTTTGGACGGCGTCTCTGCGCCAGATGCTTACCTCAGTTTGGTGGGCATGGCGCTGAGTGCGTTCATTCAATGGCGGGCGATGAAGAACAAGGAAGAAGAGGAAGCCCTGGCCGAAAAGGAATACATCTTCTGAACGACCAACTCCATGAACCGTCAGTCGAAGCGGCATCCATGCCAGTTGCTGTGGTCACCGGTGCTAATCGAGGCCTCGGATTCGAAATGGTTCGTCAACTCCTCCAGCGAGAATACACCGTCCACGCCACGTACCGAACCAGTCCGGGCCTCCTCTCGACCCTCGGCGACGGGGGTTTGCATCAGCACCAAGTGGACGTCCGAGACGGCCAAGCCATCGCTGAGATGATGGATAGAATTGGTGGGTCGATCGACCTGCTCATCAACAACGCCGGCATCGCTGACGGACGATGGTCATCCGTTGAAGCCATCGATTTTGATGTCGCGGCTGAGGTCTTGGAGGTGAACGCTGTGGCGCCCGTTCGTGTGACGCAGGCCGCCTTGCCGCTCCTTGCTGAAGGCGGTGGAACCGTGGTCATGATCACCAGCCTCATGGGGTCCATCGGGGACTGCATGAGTGGGAAATCCTACGCTTATCGCGCATCAAAGACAGCACTCAACATGTTCACGGTGGCCATGAAGAACGAACTTCAAGAACGTGGTGTGTCGGTATTACTGATTCACCCGGGATGGGTTGAGACCGACATGGGTGGGCCCAATGCCCCGATTCAAGCCGAAGAGAGCGTGAGCGGTATCATGGCTCGTATTGACGAGCAAACCTTGGAGTTCACCGGCCGATTCGTGGATTACACGGGTCAAGCCTTGCCGTGGTGATCACTGGCAATCGTGGCAGGTACCACGCAGCGAGAACTCAACCACCGTGATGGCGGCCAGCGGCCCGGACACGTTGGCGACACCTTTGCTCGGCGGAAGGGGGATGTCCCACAGTGCACCGCACGCTGTGCACGAAGCATGGCCGTGCGGTTCGTTGTTGCAATCGTAGCGGACCTCACCTTCATGCTCGACCGTCGTGATGATGCCTTCCTCAGCCAGCAGAGCCAGGTTGCGGTACACGGTGGCCAAACCAATGCCTTGCCCGTCCAAATCACGGTGAATCTCCTGCGCCGTCGGGTGGTCGCAGCGGTTCAACACGTTCTCCGCAATGGCGCGCTTCTGTCGCGTCATCCGTCGCTTAGGAGCGACGTCGTCGGAGCCGTCAGGAAAGGCCGTCATCGTTGTGCCTCAGAATCGGTCAGCGTTCATGACCTTGTTCCATGCTGCGATGAAGTCGGACACGAATTTGTCCTGGTTGTCGTTCTGTGCGTACACTTCGGCGATCGCTCGCAGTTGCGAGTTGCTGCCGAACACCAGGTCGTAGCGGGTTGCCGTTCGGACATCGGCGCCGGTGACACGGTCCTTGGCCTGGTAGGAGTTGCTACCGGTCGGCGTCCATGCAACGTTCATGTCGAGCAATGTGGTGAAGAACGAGTTGTCGAGGGTCGTGCCGTCACTCCACAGGCCGCGCTCGTCCGAGCTGACGCCAAGAGCGCGAAGGCCACCAACGAGCACGGTCATTTCCGGAGCGGAGAGGCCGAGGAGTTGGGCCTTGTCCAGCATCATTTCTTCCGGCATGACTGCATAGTTCTTCTTCAGGTAGTTGCGGAAACCGCAGGAAACGGGTTCAAGGTAGGCAAAGGAGGCTGCGTCCGTGTGTTCTTGGGTGGCATCGCCACGACCGGGGGAGAACGGAACGTCCACGCCGCTGGCCATTTCGATACCGGCGCAACCGGCCAAGACGATGGTGTCGGCCACACTGGCGCCGTGAGCTGCTGCAAGCGGCTCGAGCACGCCAAGAACCTTCGAAAGTTGAGCGGGCTTGTTGCCTTCCCAATCCTTCTGAGGCGAAAGGCGGATGCGAGCGCCGTTGGCACCGCCGCGGTTGTCGGAACCACGGAACGTGGAGGCGCTGGCCCAAGCCGTCTCAACCAGTTCAGCGACGGAGAGGCCGCTGGACTTGATGGCGTCCTTCAGGGCGCTGACATCGTAGGAGGTGCTGCCGGCGGGCACGGGGTCTTGCCAGATGAAGTCCTCGTCGGGAACATCGGGACCGAGGTAGCGGGACTTGGGGCCCATGTCTCGGTGAAGGAGTTTGAACCAAGCACGCTGGAACGCGTCAGCAAAGGCGTCGGGGTTCTCGTGGAAGTGCTTGGAGATCTTTCGGTACTCAGGGTCGCGAATCATGGCCATGTCGGCGGTCGTCATCATGGTGGGGACCTTGATCGATGCATCTTCAGCGTCGGGGGCCATGTCGGCCTCTTCCTGGTTGGAAGGCGTCCACTGGTGGGCACCGGCTGGGCTCTTCGTCAGCGTCCAGGTCTCGTCGTACTTGAACAGCATGTCGAAGTAGCCGTTGTCCCACTGGGTGGGGTTGGCGGTCCAAGCGCCCTCAATGCCGCTGGTGATGGTGTCTCGGCCCACGCCAGAGCCGTAGTCGCTGGTCCAACCCAGGCCTTGCTCTTCAAGCGGTGCGCCTTCAGGCTCGGGGCCCTTGTGGTCTTCAGGTCCGGCACCGTGCGCCTTTCCGAAGGTGTGGCCGCCAGCGGTCAACGCAACGGTTTCCTCGTCGTTCATGGCCATCCGCTTGAACGTCTCACGGATGTCTTGTGCGCTGAGGAGAGGGTCGGGGTTGGCGTTGGGGCCTTGCGGGTTGACGTAGATGAGCCCC
Organism: Candidatus Poseidonia sp.; assembly: GCA_049627345.1. Lineage (GTDB taxonomy): Archaea > Thermoplasmatota > Poseidoniia > Poseidoniales > Poseidoniaceae > Poseidonia. The sequence continues at coordinate 3,281 of JBMZXF010000052.1, forward strand.
ATCTGCACGGCGGCGAGGGGGTTCTCGAGGTCTTGACGGGTATCGCCGTAGCGGTCGTCGCCGAGCCATTCGTCTTCACTGCCCCAGTAGATGTCGTCTTCAGGGTGCCAGATGTCGGGTCGGCCGCCGCCAAATCCAAGGACGGGTCCGCCCATGGACTCGATGGCGATTTGACCGGTGAGGATTAGCAGGTCTGCCCAACTGATGGCGTTGCCGTACTTCTGCTTGATCGGCCAAAGCAAGCGTCGAGCCTTGTCGAGGTTGCCGTTGTCGGGCCAGCTGTTGAGGGGAGCGAAGCGCTGAGCACCGGTACCGCCACCGCCACGGCCATCGCCGGTTCGATAGGTACCTGCTGCGTGCCAGGTCATGCGAATGAAGAACGGTCCGTAATGGCCGTAGTCGGCAGGCCACCAGTCTTGGCTGTCGGTCATCAAGGCGTGGAGGTCCTTCTTGAGGCCCTCATAGTCGAGGGTCTTGAAGGCTTCAGCGTAGTCAAAATCAGGGTCCATAGGGTTGGACTTGGTGTCGTGCTGATGGAGGATGTTCAGGTTGAGGTTCTTGGGCCACCAATCTTGATTGGATCGCATGTCCGAGGTTGAGTGGGTCATTCCGCCGCCGTGCATAACAGGGCACTTCGATTCGTCGCCGTAGTTTTTCATGGCCTTTCCGTAACACCGATGGTATATTAAAATGAGTATCGTTCTCAATAAGGTCAATCTTCAAGCGCCGGTGAGCGAACGGTGGTTCATGGAAGACGAAGTGCCCCTGATCACGCTGGTCAAAAAAGGGGAAATTGGCCCAAAACCGGCGTTGTCGCCAGAAAGTTTGGCACTCGAACAAACCTTGACGATGCTTTGTTCGTTTTTATCGCTGGAAGATTTCATTTCGTTCCTTTCCTCCCCCATGTTCCAAAACTATGCACAACACGAAGAAATGTGGGTTTCATTGGAAATCGGCCTCTACGTCGACCACACCAAGACCTTGCAGCTCTATCCGGAACACCACGGCCTCACCATCGCCGACGAAGCGATGACGGGTGCGTTCGAAGAACACGTCTGGAAAGGTAAGGCGGAGGGTGCATTGGTGGCTGCACTCGCACGCTGGATCGGCCTGGTCAGCGCTCCAAGCGCTTGAAGGAGTCGCTCAGTAGAAGATGGAGCAACACGTGAGCGAGCCATCGGCCGCTCGAATTTCACTCATGTCAAGTTCAACGGTTTCCAGACCACGTTCATTCAAAGCAGCCTTCACCGTGGGGTAGCCGTCTGCCATCAGTACCTTGCCGTTGGGCAGCCCGATCGTGTTGCATCCGTACACTTCTTCGCCGGGAATCCAAATGATTTCGCACCTTTCAGGGAGTGCACCAAAATCTTCGGGTTTGAGAAAACCTTCCGGTGCCAGGATGATGTTGTCCGTTGGCGTTGAAGAGATGCTGGTCAGGTGAAGTGCCCCCTCCGGAATGTCAATCACACGAAGTTCATGGCCAAAGAATTCCAAAAGGCCCGCCAAACTTGCGATGCCTTGGTCGTTCGTTCTGGATGAACGACCGACGAAAAAGAGGTCGCCAAGACGAATAATATCGCCGCCGTCCATGCGTGCTTCACCGCCCATGGTGCAGGTTTGGACCCCCTCAAGCGCCTCCATGAGGAACTCTGCAATGGGTGGTTGCTCAGCCACTCGAGAGGGATGCCCGGGAACTGGAAGGAGCATGTGGCCGTCCACCACAACGGCTTGGTCTTCGACGAACATGCAGTCCGGATGGTTCTCGTCTGCATCAAGACGATGAACGGCCACACCGTTGGCCTCAAGGGCGTCAACGTAGGCTTGCTGCTGGGCTCGAGCCAGTTCAACATCGGTCGGCCCCGTGCCGAAATAACGTGCGAGCGCCTTCGTGTAGGACGAAGGGATGCTGCGGACCAACGCCCGCTTCTTTTGGTCCAACCGCACGGTGGCCATGGTTGAGTCGGCGAGCGGGCGTCCTTTAACCCCTTCGCCCTTTTGCGGTAGCCGTTTTCCGCATCACGGAAACACAGGCTCGGAGTACCTCGGTTTCTGTGAACCATTTCCCACGTTGTGTGGTTGAGCATTGAAGATGCAACACCACAGAAGAAACCGTTGATTTGAACAAGGGATGGGGGGTCGCACGGTCATGGCTCAACGACAAGTCAAGGCACTCACCTTGATGCTCATCATGTTCATGGCGCCCTTGGCCGGCTGCTTTGGCGAGGCGGAAGAAAAGGTGATCAGCGCCAACGCCCTGACGGTGGAGGGGAGTGGCCCGCTTCAAGGCGGCATGTGGCAGCAGATCACGGTGGCCGCCAAGGAGGACCTCGCCGTGTACATTCCTTACTTCATTCAAGACCCTGGGTCCATGCGTGCACAGAACGGTACCGTGCTCGATATGGAATCGGGTGAAAGCCTGAGCATCAACATCCTCTTCCCCCCTCGCAACGACGACATCGTGTTCTTTGTTGGCGACATGGGTCGCACCAATTGGCCCATCCGCGAAGCCAACGAATCATGGATGGCATGGTTGCAAAACCCATCGGACGGTTCTGCCGTCCAAGCGGTGCCCAACGAGGACGCTGGCGGTGAATGGCCGTGGTTGGTGCCGGGGAACAGCACCGGAGGCGATGTTGTACCCATTGTGATGGAAACCGTAAGGCCCGCTCGTGCAGACTTGACCGAAGCCGATGGCGTCGGTGCCAGCGACGGATGGGTGAACGGAAGAGACGTGTTCGAGTGGGTTGAGTTCATCACCGACGACTCGCCCTGCACGCCCGACGATGGAAACTGTGGCCCCGACGGTGCCGTGGGTTATCTCGACCGATGGATCGGCAACGCCAACCCCTCCTACGAACATGCTATCGCCTATTTTGAGGGTGTTATGCACGGCTATGGGCTCGACGTTCGTGTCCAGCGTTTCCAATCCAACACGGCGTGGGCCGTCAACATCTGCGGCTACAAAGAGGGCACCGTCTACCCCGACGAATGGCTGGTCTTCGGCGCTCACTTTGACATCGCTCCACCGGTCCTGTTCACGCCCGGGCCCGACATTCCAGGATACGGGACGCGCCACGGCGCTTACGACAACGCCGCTGGCTCGAGCATGGTGCTCACCACCGCCAGCGTGTTGGCCGAATTTGATGCCCGACGAACGATGGTGTTCTGTCTCTGGTCGTCTGAAGAAGAAGGATTGTGGGGCTCCCGTTCCTTTGCCAATGATGTCCCGGATGGTGTGACCATCAGCAACTACCTCAACCTCGACATGGCCGGCATCAACTACCCCGGCGATTACGCACTCTCCGTGTACCTCGGCCCTGACGGAACCGGCGACGTGATTGACCAGGCCGGCATGTTCCACCTCGCCGAATGGATCGGAGCAGACGCCTTCGACCTGGCGTACCAAATGGAACGAGGGCGTGCTGAATGGTTGGCCGGTGGCGAGAGCCCCCTCTGGGAAAACCAATACGAAGACGTGGTGGCGATTTACGAATCCCCAACCGCTCGAAGCGACCACCAGCCCTTCCAGGACATTGGTGTTGCCACGCTTGGTTGGAACGGTGTGGTGGACGGGTATCCGTGTTACCATCGAAACTGCGACCAGCTTCCAACGATGATCGACTACATGGAAACCGACAACTCAACCGGTGTGAACAACCTCGTCCATTCGTGGGACATCGTCACGTGGTGGGCTGTCTACGCCTTCCTGCACATGGACCAAACGCCCGTCCCCAACGAACTCTGATGACGTCGTGCCACCCACCTCACAAGGTGTGGAGGTAGCGAAGGTCTTCGAGGAACAGGTCGAGCACCCAGTCGTTGTCGCCCCACCAGACCCGCTGATGGCCAAACCGGTCGACCAAGATGGTGCCCGTTTCATGATTGACGGTGTAATCGTCGGGATGATGGCGAGCAGACGAGTTTGAACCATTGCTTTCGTTGTTGGCGTTGGCGTCGTATTCCTCAATGGTCAAACCGACACCGAAGTTGACCCAGACGTTTTGGAGGGCGTTCATGGACGGACTGTCGGAATCGTTGCTTGACGACGTGAGGTGAGTCCATTCGGAATTGGTTCCTGTTTTCCATTCATGCAGGGTCGTCACGTTGTCTCGCCACGGGTCGACGGTGATGGTCAGGAAGGTGGTTTTGTTCAATTCGTCATCGGTTAACTGCGACTTCACCCACTTCATGTTGTGGGTGACAATGGGGCAGATGTCGAGGCAGTTCGTGAACAGGAAGGCGATGGCGAGCGTGGTGTTGGTCGCCTCTTCGGAATAGGTCCATGCTGTGCCTTCGCTCGAGGTCAACGTGAAGTCTTGCACCTTGACGTTCTCCAGCGGCTCGCCATGAGGGGTCCAATTGTCACTCTCACCCGGTACGGTGCAACCCGCCAAGAGGAGCAGGGAAGCCATCAACACGGGAAGAACACGAGACATGGAAGGGCCTCACAATCGGTATGGAAGGTCGATGTCGAGTTGAACCAGGTACAGACCGGTTGAAATGCACGAGGCGTAGGTGATGCCGTCGTGGTGCTCCACCGCCCAGAGGAACGGGACCCAACCAAAGTCGTAGAAGCTCGAATCGAGTGGTGTGCCATCCTCGCCGTGCGGTAGGTAATAGGCGACGGTCGCTTCTTCATGCACCGCGATGCGGTCGTCGGGGTTGGTGGGGTCGACCAGTGTTTCAATGTCCACCACCCACAAACCTGCGTGGTAGTGCGAGATGTAGAGGCGGCCGTCCCAGCCACCCCCGTGGCTTTGGTCCGTGGTCTCGTCCGTCTCGAAGTAAGCGCTGTCGAGGTTATGGGGCGAGAACAGCAACCATTCATCGTCGTTTGGATGAGCTTCACAATCCGCACCGTAACAGTGGTCCTCCGCATACGGGATCTCCCAATCACGAATCAACTTGGGTTGGAATTTGAACTGGCCATCTTCCATCGTGTAGTCCGTGGTGTCGATGAGGTACATGATGCCAACGCCGACGCTGGTGCTCAAGGTTTCAACGGCCGCTGTCACCAGATGAACCGGCTCGTCCGAGTAGCCAACGTGAGAGAGGTCAACCATCGTAGGGAACGGTTCAGCGTAGTGAATGTAGGACACGCGGCCGCCGTTCTCGTTGCCGGTGGGACCGCTGTCGGGCTGACCGTCACCGTCAAGATCGAGGAAGTCCATCCAAAGACCAACCTCCGGGGCACGCCAGCGGCACATCAACGGATTACCAAAGCCGGCACGGCAGGTAGAGGCGTGAAGGGTGTAGGCCTCAGGGGAGTTGACGGGATGGGGGACATCGGTCACATCACCGATTCGCAGGCCGGCTTCCCAATAACTTCCATAGACGAAGGTTCGGCCGAAGCGTGGGTCGTTGGGGTCTTCGCCAGGCCACGTTTGAACGGTCATGTCGTGAATGTAAATCCAGCCGCCCATCGTGGTTTCCCACGACACTTCGTACTCGCCGACCTTCACGATGGTATGACCGAGGCCAGATGCTGGAACGTTCGGAAGGTTGCGAGCTGCTGAACCAACGAGATTCAGGTGAGCAATCGTCACGCCACCGCATGCTTCGCCGATGGCGTCGTTGCAGTTGTCGTAGTCGGGGTTGGCCACGAACATGTACCACTCGCCATCAATCATGTGCGTGTAGAGGTTGTGTGGGCCGGTCGGATGGTCGACATCGTACCACGAATCGACCCACGTTGGGTTGGTTTTGTCGGTGACGTCGATGAGCGTGACCGTCACTTGGGCTGGGTCGCTCCACTCGCCGATGTTCGGGTCCGCATTGCCCGGGTCGACGAGTTGGTTTTGCTGGATGATGTATTCGCGACCGTTGTATTCGAGGTACTTCACGTCAAGCACCTGCGTGTTTGGGTCGTTGTAGACACCTGTCACGGTGGTGTTGTTCGGGTCGGTCACGTCAACGATGTGCATGTCGTTCCAACCGGCAAGATAAGCGTAGGTTTCGCCGTCAGGCGTTGTGGCGACTTGAACCTCGGCGTTTCCGGGCGTCGTCAAGGGATTGAAGTCGAGCAGTTCCATGTTATCGCTGCCGAGTTCATGCTGGCTGGCGTTCTTGTGATCGTGGCCTTCCCCTTGAATCAGCGGGTCACCGTTTTGCAGCGTTGGATTTTCAACGACGTTGGTTTCAACATCGTCCCCGAAGATCAGCAAGGTTGCAGAAGTAAGGAAAAGAATCGTAAAGATACCAAGAAGAACCTCTTTACCGCCCATGGACCACTCAACCCACCCGTCCGTTTGGTCTTTATGATTTGGTGATTACCCAGCCACCATGGGAAAGGGGCAGCCTTTGGTTCTCGCCGGCCTCTTGCTGTTAGCCACGCTCGTCGCCCCTACCTCCCTGGGCCACACCCAACAAACCCTCACGGTCATTTTGACCGATGAGGGCGTGGTGGCAGGCGACATCACCGACCCCGCCTTCGTGCAGGGCAACATCGTGTGGTTCCGCATGGAAGACAGTACAAACAACACCAGCATGGTGGTCAAAGTGGATGTCGATATGGACGGTGTGTTCAACGCTTCCAACGACTTCGAATCGCCCACCCTTACGAACACATGTGAACTTGACGAAAACGGTTCACTGGTCGACGAAGCGTGTGCGGTTTCTTCAACATACGCATTCGATATGAACGCCAGCGTTGGAACGTACCAGTTCTGGGTTCACCGCATGCACAACGGTTCTGAAACCGTCTGGAACCACACCATCAAGGTCCACAAAGACGTTCACGAAGAAGACGGGCCAAGTCCCGGTGATTGTTTTGGAATCGGTTGCGAGACCGATGAGGGCCAAGCTGGAAGCGCTTCTGAAACCGCCAACTCGAACGCCGACCAGTCCATGGTCATCGTCCTCGGGGTCGTCTCCCTCATCGGTATGCTGGCGCTCACCATGTCCATTCGCCAGGAACGAATGGAGGCGGAAGCCCACGCGAAGAAATCCTACCTCGAGGCCGAATGATTCAGCCTTCGATCAAGGGGCATTTCGCATCGTTCACCGTCTCGATCAGGTGCCGGCTGAACAGCGGGTGATGCTGTTTCGTTCGTCGCTGCTGTTGTCGTCGTCGTTGACGCATGTTCTCATTGATTCATTGGACCTGTTCCCTCATCAAAGAATCGGTTCAGCGAAGGGCAGACCTTGAGAAGGTGAACCGCTACGGCCAACCAATGGGACAACGGTTTGGTCAAGCCCTCTTTCTCGTCGCCCTCATGCTGCTCACGCCGCTTTCCGGGTGTTTTGGTGAGGGGGATGGCGAAGGTTTCGATTCGCTCGAAGATGTTGCAGTCACGCCAGCGACGCTCATCGGTGGTGTTTTTCAAGGCGTCACCATCACCGCCGATTCAGATCTGTCAGCGTTCGTGCCTTACCTCATGTTGAACCCCGATAACGGGTTTGTGCAAAACTCAACGGTGGTCGACCTCAAAGCCGGTGAATCGGTGTTGCTCACGGTGCTTGCACCGCCACGAACCGACACTGCCCTCGTGCTCTTCGGTGACCACGGCCGAGACAACTGGCCGATTCGGTCGTTGGACGAGTCCTGGCGAACGTGGTACCAGCGAAACGGGCACGACCGAACCGACAACCCCGGCATTCAGCGCATGGCAGGCGAGAATGGAAGCCTCGATACGGTCATGCCGTCGAACTCGAGCGGTGGACCCGTGTACGCCATGCGCATACCGATTGAGCGACCCATGGCTCCAGCCTACCCGGAAGCGGATGGTGGTCGCCATTCCACCGGTGTCGTCAACGGCCGGACGACCTTCAACTTCCTCTCTTCGCTCACGGATACATCCGCCGACCCCACGGACGCTGCAGATGGTGCCCTCGGCTACCTTGACCGATGGGCCGGCCAAGGCAACCTTGCCTACGAAGACGCGGCGCTTCACCTTCGGCAAACATTGGAAAATTTCGGCCTCGAGGTCATCGTGCAACGATTCACCTATGATTCTGTCATGACGGGAGCACAAAACCCTGAGGCGTACAACATCTGCGGCTATCGATACGGCGAAGTTGACCCCGACAAGTGGATGGTTTTCGGTGCTCACTTTGATATCGCGCCACCCGCCAACGCGGCTGCGCTCGACCCGCACATCTTCGGTCGCACCTACGGTACCCGAGTGGGCGCCTACGACAACACCGCTGGTACCAGCATGGTGCTCACCGTCGCCGAAGCCATGGCCAACTACCAGACACGGAACACGATGGTGTTCTGTTTGTGGTCAGGTGAAGAAGGTGGAAAGCGAGGGAGTGATTTCTGGACCGATGAGTGGGTGAAGAACGAAAACCCGCAAGTCGAGGTTACCAACTACGTCAACTTGGACATGGCCGGCGTGAACTGGCCAGGTGGGGGAGGAGCGCCTTGCGGTGGCAACCACGGCCCGGACGGTGGATGCGACCCTCAGCCCGAAGTTGACCCGGACGGTTATCCAAAGGACGAGGAAGTCTGGCCCATGCGCGTGTACATCGGTCCGAGTTTGGACCACGATGTCATGAATCAGCCGGGCATGGTCGGTCTTGCGCAATGGATCGGTTCAGATGCCATTGGCGTCGAGGAACAAATGTCCACGCTCATCGGCACGGATTTGCCAGCTGACACGTGGAAAGTGGACGATTGGATGGCCAAAGACCGACCTGAAATCATCGTTTACGAGGACACGACCGCTCGCTCAGACCACGCCACCTTCCAGGACAACCTCGGCACCGTCACCATGGGCTTTGGTGGTCTGGTGGACGGATACTGGTGCTACCACCAAACTTGCGACACCCTCGACGAAATGATCGACTGGATGGACACCACCGGCAAAGATTACGGCGACGAGCAGAGCGGTACCAGCAACCTCGTTGACGCCCTTGACACCATCACGTGGTGGGCGACGTACTCGTTCTTCCATCTGGACGAAAACCCCGTTCGAAACGCCTACCTCTGAGAAAGGCAAGCGGTAACCGAAGGGCCTGCAGTGCGGGGGCTGATCCTCATCGGACAAGGTTCGATACCGGTTGTGCTACAGCCGTCAAGACGTTTGATGCTGACCAGACGCCCGTGTACATCGTAAAGACAAGCAGCACAAAGACTCCAATCACGGTCAAGAAGGCTCCATTGCTCCAATCCTTGACCTTCAATCCGTCAAGCGGACCGAAGGGGAGCATGTTGAACAGACCGAGAACGAGGTTAAAGACAATCCAATACACGCCTGCGTTGAACACCATCGCCTGCCAAATCAGTACATTATCCACAACGTATGTCCCCCGCCATCCGAGGATGCCGAATTCCTCGGTTGG
>JBMZXF010000053.1:0-12411 GCA_049627345.1 Candidatus Poseidonia sp.
TGTGGACTCGGCATTTCCTCGCAAGTTCTCGCAGGTCGTCTGTGTTGCTCATGGTCTCACCAGCAGGTATCAGCCTGCGGGGATGGCCTTTGATGGTTGTGCAAGCCTCGTTTCTCCAAATGGAGCGCTACTCTTGCTTTTTGGGTACGAGGGCATCGATGGTGTTTCGCACCGCTTCGGCCGTGATCATCACCGTATCCCCAGCCAGACTTCCGCCTTTGGGCAGCGCCCGAGAAGCAAGCCAGATGAACACGCCTACAAACCAAGCAAAGAAGGCCAGCGAGAGCATGTCGTTGAGGGTTGAGATGCCAAACAGGTCGGGGAGGTCGATTTTGGCGACGATGAGGACGGCGATGAAGACGCCCATGATGGACTCTCCAGCGATGAAACCCGCACCGATGAGCACGCCCCGACTTTCCACTTCTTTTGCAGCATCAAGGGCCTTCTGCGATGGTTCTGCTCGGAGCACGCCGTCCACTCGCAGGTGGGCGCTTCGAAGCATGATGTGCGAGATGATGCCGCCCACCATGATGGGAACGGAGAGACCGAGCGGGAGGTAAATGCCGATGGCAACGCTCATCACGGGCATTTGGAGTCGAATCAAGGCGACAGCGATGGCGGCACCAAGCACCACCATTTGGATGTTCAAATCACCACCAAACGCCCCCTGGACAATGGCCCCGATGAGTTCAGCTTGCGGTGCAAAGAGGGCTTTCGAACACGTTGGGTCGCTCGGGAGCGGGTTCATTTGACACGCTGTTTGTGAAATTCGAAACGCGTCGTGAAGTAACGACAAAACGGGCCCGATGACAACAGCACCGGTGAGCACACCGATGATTTCAGCCACTTGTTGCCGCTTTGGAGTCGCGCCAAGCATGTGGCCGGTCTTGAGGTCCTGCATGACATCGCCGGCGATGGCAGCGCTTGAGGCGACGATGGCAGCGATGAGCAGCGTAGCGAACATCAGGTCCTGCTTTGCCATCCCCAGCATCAAATCGCCAATGATGTAGACGAGCCCGACCGTAAACAGAAGTGTGGCGATGGTCATGCCAGACACCGGTGAGTTGGAGGAACCAACCACACCAGCGATGTAGCCGGCCACGGCGGCAAAGAAGAAGGCCACAAAGGCAAGGAAAAGCGCACCTGCGATGGCGAGAACGAGGGATTCCATGGCCCACCAGTAGAAGAAGAAGGTCAAAACGACAAGGACGCCACAGACCTTGAAGACACGGTTCATCGGAATGTCTTGTTCCGTGCGGAGGAGTACGTCTGCTTGTTCATCGTTCTTGACAAAAGCCTTGGAAAGTCCCGTGATGATGGTTTTGCGCATGCTCCACAGGGTGTAGATGCCACCGACGACCATCGCACCAACGCCAACGTACCTGACCTGGGTTGACCAAATCGTGTAGAATCCGTCAACGAGGGAGCCCTCGACGGGCCAGCCGTAAATCAGGCCGTACATGGGAACGAGCAGGCCGAAGCCCAACACCCCACCGAAGAAAATGAACGAAGCGATGCGAATGCCGACGATGTAGCCAACAGACAGGAGCGCCACGGAAAGGTCCATCCCTGCATAAAGGCGAGTCGAAATGAAGGAAACAGCGCCTTCGACCGTGTGATGGGTGACTTCGAAACCCTTCACCATCAAACCGTAGAGTCCACCGATGCCGAGGGCATAGAGAATGGCCAGCGCCCCATCTCCGCCTTCTTCACCTGCGACCAGAACTTCTCGGCATGCCACGCCTTCGGGGTAAGGAAGGGCCTCTTCGACGATGAACAAGCGACGCAAGGCAATGGTGAACATGGTGCCGAGCAGCCCCCCCAACGTGGCGATGATGAGCGTCTCCATCCACTGAATGCTCGTCCAGATGCTCATCACCAACAGGGCAGGTACGGTGAAGATGACCCCTGCAGCGAGGGATTCACCTGCGGAAGCCATCGTTTGGACGGCGTTGTTTTCAAGGATGGAGACATCTTTGAACATGGTGCGCAGAATGATCATCGACATCACCGCCGCCGGGATGCTCGCGGAGACCGTCATCCCCGCATAGAGGCCGAGGTAGGCGTTGGCAGCCGTCATCAAGACGCCGAGAACGATGCCAACGATGATGACTCGAGTGGTGAGTTCAAGGGGCGATTCATGAGCGGGAATGTAGGGTTCCTGTGTCCCGCTCATGCCCGTTCCAATCCTTTCCAGTAGGTATAGCCTACGATGGAGGGTTGTGTTCCTTGACCGTGAAATGCACATGGGATTCTACCCGCCATAATAATAACCGTTCCAATGACCCGAGGTAGTGTCTCAATACTCTATTGAGGGGTGATTTGACCATGGACGAGCACTGGCACAACCTCTCAATCGCTGACAGTCTCGTTGCGCAACAATCATCCGAACACGGCATTGACGTCGATGAAGTCCTTGCCCGCAGGGCTCGCTTTGGCGAAAACAAACTGAAAGAAGCCGAGAAAACACCTGCGTTCTTGCGCTTCCTTTCTCAGTACAATGACCCGCTCAATTACCTGTTGATGGGCGCTGCATTGATTGCCCTTCTTATTAATCCGGACCACCCTGGTGATGCCATCTTCATCTTCATTGTCCTCACGTCAAATGCTTTCTTCGGTTTTTGGCAGGAAAACCAAGCAGAGCAAGCCATGGATTCCCTCAAGCAAATGTCGATCTCGAACTGCGTGGTGATTCGTGGTGATTTTGAGAGCGAGGTGCCGACGTCTGAGCTGGTCCCTGGTGATGTCGTCAGGTTGGAAGCCGGGCTCAACGTGCCTGCGGATGTAAGGCTCATTTGGTCGCAACAATGCAAAATCGATGAATCTGCACTGACCGGTGAATCCCTCACCATCAGGAAATCGACCGAGGCTTTGCCTGTCGAAACCTTGCTTGCCGATCGAAACAACATGGCCTTCATGGGGACCACGGTGTCCTCGGGCCGCGGCCTCGGCCTGGTCGTCGCCACGGGAATGAAAACAGAACTCGGAAAGATTGCCAGCAACATTGCAGAGGCACAAACCCCGAAAACGCCGTTGGAGTTGAAGTTGGAGAGCCTTGGTAAATTCCTTGGATTCATTGCGCTCATCGTGGCTGTCTTGCTCGTTTCCCTCTACCTCCTGGTGTCGTACGGCAAACCGGGAGTCGACCTCAAGGAAGTCCTTGTTCAGCAGTTCATTATCGCCATCTCGATTTTCGTCGCCATCGTACCTGAAGGCCTTCCCATCATTTTGGTCATCACGCTCTCCCTTGGAATGCGAAACATGGCGCGCCACAAGGCCATCATTCGTCGCATGAAAGCGGTTGAAACCCTCGGTTCAACCACCGTGATTTGCTCGGACAAAACCGGAACGCTGACCAAGAATCAAATGACGGTCCGTCAAATCCAGACCTTGGAACGAACGTTTGAGGTGACCGGTGAAGGGTTTGAGCCCAACGGAGCCTTGGTGCGCAAGGGAATTGAATTGAGCGATGAGGACCTCAAAAACCGCCAAGCCGACCTTGGCTTCAGATTACTCGGTGCTTGTTTGACCCTCTGTCATAATTCAACCATCGTCAAAGCGGAGGGTCACTGGCAAGCCATTGGCGACCCAACGGACTCGGCCTGTGCCGTGGCCGGTTGGAAGGTCAACGGCGACGTGAAGAAATTCTCCCACCGGCATCCACGCCTCAACGAGTTCTTTTTCGACTCCGTTCGCAAGCGCATGAGCGTCGTCCACGAGTACGAAGGAGACCAGTGGGTGTTCGCCAAAGGCAGTGCCGGAGGGTTCCGAGACATCGCCACGATGAAAGTCGTTGACAACGAGTACGTCCCGTTGACCGACGATGACCGCCAGCAGATTTCGGCGATGAACGACGACATGGGTTCGCAGGCGATGCGCGTGATCGCCCTCCTCGCCCGGAAAGTGAACGAGGGAGAGGACATTGAGAACATCGATTCGATGGAATCCGATTTGGTGTTCCTGGGGCTCATCGGCATCATGGACCCACCTCGTCCAGAAGTGAAGGCTGCCATTGAAACCTGTCAGCGAGCCGGCATTAAGGTCAAGATGATCACCGGTGACCAACAAATGACGGCCGCCGCCATCGGTGCCGAACTTGACATCGCTTCTGCTTCCGGGACAGCCCTTGATGGGAGAGAATTGGCAGCGTTGAGCGACGAAGAACTCGTTGAAGTCACCGGCGATGTCGCGATTTATTCTCGAGTCACGCCCGACCAAAAGATGAGGATCGTCTCTTCACTTCAGCAACAAGGTGAGATTGTTGCCATGACGGGCGACGGTGTCAACGACGCCCCAGCCCTCTCGGGTGCGAACATCGGTATCGCCATGGGCATTGCAGGTACGGACGTGGCCAAAGACGCTGCTGACATGGTCCTTCAAGACGACAACTTCGCCAACATCGTCCACGCCGTGGAAGAAGGGCGGAAAATATACCAGAACATCCGGAACTTTGTCCGCTATCAAGTCTCGACCAACGTGGCAGCCGTATCGTTGCTGGTGTTTGCGACGTTGTTCTTTGGCCCGCTGGCGCTCCCACTTACCGCAACCCAAATTTTGGTGATCAACATCCTCATGGACGGTCCGCCTGCTGTGGCACTGGGTGTGGAAAAGAAGCACGGGAACGTGATGGATCGGCCGCCGCGCCCGGTTGACGAAGGTCTGCCCAACGGACGCGACATTTCACTGATTTTCTACCTCGGCATCGTCATGGTCATCGGCTCGCTGCTGGTGTTTTGGCTTGCAGGTGGTGGACTCGCCGAAGCAGACCCTTGCACACTACGCACCACGGAAACAAGCACGACAGCGTTCGACATGGAGGCGTGCCTTGCCGGCGACCAGGCTGCCATTGACGACTGGCAAACCTATGCGGACGACCACTTCAAGCATGCACAAACAATGACCTTCGCTGTGTTCATCGTTTATCAGTTGTTTAACGTGATGAATTGCCGTTCGAACGATGAGAGCGTCTTCGAACTGGGTCTGTTTTCCAACCCTGCCATCAACTATGCATTGTTGATCTCTTCTGGCTTGTTGCTCTTCTTCGTGCAACTCGCTGAGATGACCATCCCCGTGATTGGCATTGAAGTGGGCTCCCTGCTACGCACCAATCCGCTCACCAAAAACGACTGGTTGGTGGTGGTCCTCATCGCCTCCAGTGTCTTCATCATCGAGGAGTTCCGCAAATTCATTGTGAAGTCAGGCATGTTTGCTATCCGTCAGCCTTGACGGTGCGAAGCACATCTTCTTGAGGGGAACATCCAAGGGGCGCCCATGGAGGCCGTGATGAGCCCTGCGCCACTCGCAGGAGAACACCACGACTGGCCCCATCGCCTGAACACATTGTTGGGCCAGCGGTCATGGTCGCCTGAGCTCATTCCCATCGCTGCGAAGCTGGCAGCCAACCAACCGCTTCGTGTCGAGGACGGGCTTGTCCTCTATCGGCACCCAGACCTCAATGAAGTGGGCGCGATGGCCAACATCGTCCGCCAAGCGAGGTTCGACTCCAAGGCCTTCTTCAATTCCAACGTCCACATCAATCAAACCAACATTTGCGTTCTCGCTTGCCGATTCTGTGCCTTCCGGCGCGGCCCGAAGGCCAAGGACGCCTACGCCATGTCCGTCGATGATTATCTGGCGGATTTGGCCACGTATGCTCACGCCGTGGACGAAGTCCATTCGGTCGGTGGCCTCCATCCAGAATGGGGCGTTGAACACTACGAATCGCTCTTTCAACGCGTGGCTGCTGAACACCCCCATGTCGCCATCAAGGCGTTGACGGCTGTTGAAATCAAACACTTGGGCCAACGCTCTTCCATTTCAACCAAAGAAGTGCTCAAGCGCCTCAAGGGCGCTGGGTTAACGTCCCTTCCCGGCGGCGGAGCCGAAATCCTTGACGATGAGGTGCGTGCAGTGATTTGCAACGGCAAGGAAAGTTCAGAGGAATACCTCCAAATCCACCGCGAAGCCCATGAGGTGGGCCTACCGTCGAACTGCACCATGTTGTTCGGTACCATTGAAACCCTTGAGCAGCGCTTGCAGCACATGATTTCACTTCGTGAACTCAACGCAGAAACCCAAGGATTCCAATGCTTCGTCCCGTACCCGTTCTTGCCCGATGATACCCGCTTGCCCGAGGCTCAACTTGCCAGTGGTTCTGAAGTGCTTCGAACCATTGCTGTATCTCGCTTGATGCTCAACAACATCCCGCACATCAAAGCGTACCGGATGAACATTGGGGACCACGTTGCGGAATTGGCCTTGCAGTTTGGTGCAGACGACATTGACGGCACGGTCCAGAAAGAGTCCATCATGCACCTTGCAGGGTCAACAGCACCTTTGGACCACGACCGGGCCAAACTGGCTCGCTTGATTCATGATGCTGGATGTGAACCGGTCCAACGCAACACCACCTACTCCAAATTCGAGGCCTATGTGGCACCGCCGGTACAACCGCGCCGACGCCTCCAGATGGCGTCCGATTGAGGAATGGTCATGGCAGCAACATGGACCTCGACGCTCGGTCGTGTGGCGTTCATCAACTGCGATCCGCTCTATCACGCGCTACCGAAGGAGTGGAACGTCTTGGCTGCCCCGCCATCATGGCTGACCGGCCATGTTCTCCGGCGAGATTGCATATTGGCACCCATTCCAGCAGCAGATTATGCCAAACATCAGGACGAACTCGTTCTGCTTCCCGATATTGGCATTGGAAGCCAAGGTGAAGTTGGCAGTGTGCTGCTTTTCGGCGCCGTACCCATCGAGTCCATGAAGACCATTGCGCTGCCCACCGATTCCGCAACATCGGTGGCGCTCCTCAAACACCTTATGGCCAAGCGCGGCCACACCATGTCGTATGTTTCAACGGGCCCAGACTACGGGTCGATGATGGCCATGGCCGACGGGGCTTTGCTCATCGGCGACCGAGCGCTCGAGGCTGCACGAGAATTTCCCGAGATGGTTCAACTTGACCTCGGCGAGGCGTGGATGGAAGACGAGGGTTTGCCGATGATCTTTGGCGTGTTCGTCGCTCGGGCCGACACGCCGCCAGCGCTGGTTCGTCAGGCGCATGCTGTTCTCCTTGCTAACCTCGTTCAATTCGAAGACAACCCCCGCAAGCGGGAACAGGTGATTGCGTGGTCCATGGAAAAATCAGGGTTGACGCATGACCGCCTCGACCGCTACTACGGCGAGGTGTTCAACCGTCTCAACCAGCACCATCTCGACGGTTTGTTCAGGTTTCTTTCCGAAGCATGTGGTATGGCTGAACCACCTCGGTTTGCGTGGTCCGCTCATGGTGTTGTATGAAATTTCAAACGGATGGTTCTTGAAGGGCACGCAGGTAGGAAAAATCATGGTTGAACTTCCATTGGACGAAGACGGCAACAAAATCGTGCGCATTGGCCACAGCCCGGACCCCGATGACGCCTTCATGTTTCATGCCATGACCACCAATGCGTTCCCGACACCGGGCTATAACTTCGTGCACGAACTTCAGGACATTGAAACGCTGAATCACCGCGCGATGAACCAGGACCTCGAAGTTTCTGCCGTCTCCATTCACGCCTACCCCGACATTGCAGACCACTATGCGCTCATGAACTGCGGCGCTTCGATGGGCGAAGGCTACGGCCCCATGATCGTCTGCAAGGAAGGCGTCTCAGAGGATGAAGCCCGAAACAACGTCATCGCCGTTCCCGGTCTGAAAACCAGTGCCTATCTCGGGCTGCGACTTGCGTGGGGTGACTGTGAAGTTGCCGTGGTTCCGTTTGATGAAATCATACCTCGTATTCTTGATGGCACCTACCTCAGCGGCCTCATCATCCACGAAGGTCAACTCACCTACGTAGACCACGACCTGAACGTCCTCATCGACCTCGGCAAGTGGTGGAATGCTCGAACGAACAACTGGCCCATGCCACTGGGCGGCAACGTCGTCCGGCGAGACCTCGGGGAAGAGGTGATGCAGGACATCACCAAATACACCAAAATGAGCATCGAGTATGCGCTCGCTTCACCCGATGAAGCCCTCGAATTCGCCAAAGCATGGGGCCGTGGAATCGATGACGATACCAACCGTGAGTTCGTTGGCATGTACGTCAACGACCGAACCATCGATTACAAGGAGGAAGGTCGAGCATCCATCCGTCAGTTCATCTCCGAGGGACAATCCATTGGCCTCATTCGGAATGATTTCGATACCGACACCATGCGTTTTATCGGAGAACCCTGAGGGCTGTTCATGAACGCCGAGGGCCGTATTCCGAAGGTCAGCCAGTACGGGTCCGTCGACCCTGCACCACCTTCGCAAACGACCGTGGTCGCTGAACTCACAGCACGTTTGTGCGACGAATCCCTGCCGATGTTTCAACGCATGAGGGCCGTCTTTTCCTTGAGGAACCAGCGGACCGATGCTGCTTGCCTTGCGTTGTGCCAAGGCTTCAGCAGTGAAAGCGCCCTCCTCCGACATGAAATCGCCTATGTCCTCGGTCAGATGCAAAACACCGTAGCGCTCCCTACCCTCATCGAGCGACTTGAGGATGCAAACGAACACGTCATGGTTCGTCATGAAGCCGCTGAGGCAATGGGTGCCATTGGCGACAGGTCAGTGATTCCATCGCTTGAGAAATTCAGTCAAGACCCCCTCCCTGAGGTGGCTGAATCGTGCATTGTCGCCCTCGATCTGCTCGCATGGGTGGACGGCGCTGAATTCCACGAGACCGAATGCTAAGTTCCCTCAAGTTCAAAGACCAGACCACCTACCCACCAACAGGAAGGACGACCATGCCTCACGATCACATCCAACTGGCCCAAGCTCCTAACGGCGAACTTGGACCTCGATGCCACCATTGCGGCATGCGATTGACGTTTGGAAACGCGATGGTGGTGGACAAGTTCTACATGTGCTGGGAGCACTATGTGGAAGCCACCGGGGCAGACACTGCCACGGAAATCTCGGATGCCGATGAGCGCTTCTGGATGAAGCAAGAATGAAACGGCGTTCTTCATGAACCCTCAACGCTTCGTGAGGGTTGAGGCGCATCCATGGCAGCGGGCTGGGCAAGATTTGCGCATCGGTTTGGTCAGTATTACCAACACGCACCGCTTTGGTCCCCACCTCGCATCAAAACCCGGGAATGGATGTTCATTCCCTTTGGTGGTGCACCGCCTCTCCGTCACAAATCGTTCTCATCAGTTTCTCAGGTGCAATCTTTCCTCTCACAGCGGGCCATGCATTCATGCTTCTATTCCACAGCGTATTGGCGCCGCCCGTATGAGTTGAAGATGGCTGAGAAACTGTGGCAGGGCGCAGACTTGATCTTTGACTTGGATGGCGACCACCTGCCAGGTGTCACCGATCGTGATTTCCCTGGCATGTTGGACGTGATTCATGACCAGGCATGGTCCCTTTGGAACGACTTTCTTGAGCCAGAATTCGGTTTCAAGGAGGACCACCTCCAAGTCACCTTCTCCGGACACCGAGGATTTCACCTGCACTACAGGGACCCTTCGCTGTTCCACCTGGATTCCGAAGCCCGACGGGAACTGGTTTCGCACATCAGGGGCGAAGGTGTTGACGTCCAAGGAGGGTTGGCTCGCTATCACGACCAGCAGGCAAAGGGTTGGACGCAGCGCATTCGGGAGGGCATGGACGCCATGATTGACACGCTTCGTCAGATCCACCGTGGCGCAGACGGGAGTGGTTCGGAACTGCGACGGTTGGAATCGGAACTCCAAGCCATGCAAGATCGAGAAGGAACCACCTCGCAGCGTTCGGCTGCCGCCATCCGTCGCCTTGCAGAATTGATGGACCATGACCAAAGGGTCACACGACTGAAGGACGGTAAGTTCGAAGTTCTTGGGAACTATCAGGCCCTCTTTTTGAATCTCCTCAAAGCCGATGCTTCGGTTGTTCTTGGTTCTGCTGGCGAGACAGACGAAGTGGTCACCATCGACGTCCGACGACAAATACGATGGCCGACGTCACTGCACGGCAAATCCGGGATGCGTGTCAGCGAATTCCCGCTCAGTCGACTGGACCCCGATGGACACAATCCGTACAACCCGCTCAACGAGGCCTTCGTTTTGGGTCTTGACCAAACCGCTGAGGTCGAATGGACCGTGGACGATGCTATCGCGCAGTTTGGTGATCGCCGATTGGAAAGTACCATCGGCGAGCGAATTCAAGTCCATGAATCGGGTGCTACCTTCCTTGTTCTCAAAGGATGGGCACAGTTGGTTTGAATCGCTGTGCAGGCCCCGGAGAACCGTTCAATTCATTGGACGACGTGCGGTAAGGTTCAAGGGTGGTTTCCCATCCCTTGGGACGAGGTGAGTCCAGTGGGTCTGCGCAGAGGGAAGAAATCCAAGAAGTCGGATGCGTCCCTTCCCATGCCAGATTTGCCTCCACCCGCGGGCCTCCCTGCACCCCTTCCCCTGCCAGGTGCTGCTCCGCTTCCGCCGTTGCCAGGGGCCCCTTCACCCGGAGAGGCTTCCGTTCCCGCCCCGTTGCCCGCTCCTTTGCCAGCACCAACGCCACAGGCTGCAGCCCCCGCCACTCCAGTTCCTCTTCCTGCGCCCGTCAATGATCCTCAAACCACGCTGTCAGGCATCGCCAACGACAGCGGCTACAACGAATTGTGGGCCAAGCGGTCGGAAAAACCACTCCAACAAATCTACGGTCACATCGATCGTATCAGCAACAAAGAAGCAGGTTCTCTGTTGGACCGATACGCTGACCGCTTCGGGCACTCCCTTGACCGAGAAATCATCGTCATGAGGAAGGCTGCCATGGAAGAAAAGGTGGCCGAAATCCGCGATGCACCCACCGTTGAACTCATCGATGATGAGCCGGCTGAACCTGTCAGCGAGTTGCAACAAGTCGAAGATGAACTTCGAGCACTCAAGCCGCTGTACCAAGAGGCCAAAGCACTGGGCGACAAAGAAACCCTCGCTGAACTCACCCCAACCCTCCAAGCACTCATGGCTCGGCGGAAGTCGTTGAAGGGTGGAAGCGCTCCTGCCGCACCAACGCAAGTTGCTGAGACGGCAGAGGACGATGATGGTCTGTTTGCCCAATTTGTCACGATCGTTGACGCCTTGCTGGGCGACCACCTTCCAGAATCCATCGTCAATGACTTCATCGCCAGCGCAGATTTCGCCATCTATCAGGAAGTTGCCCAATCGCCGAACACGGCCGACGAAGACACGCGCGCCGCATACTATCGGATGGTGGACGATCAGCTTGGCAACATGTCCCCCGAATCCATTTCTGCATTTGTTGAGTCGGATGACTTTGCAATCTACCAAACAATCGGCGAACGCTACAAGGATGAGTGAACAAGATGGGACTATTGGACAAAGCAGCAGCCTCTGGAGGCGATGAACCCAAGCCGAAGGCAAAAGCGTTGCCAAAAGCAAAGGCCGTTGCAAAGGCTAAACCTGCTGCCAAGGCCGTGGCCAAGCCAGCAAAAGCAGCAAAGCCAGCGAAGGTCAAGAAGGAGCGCGCACCACGCGCTCGCCCCATGGAACTCTCTGATGACTACGAACTCGCTTCGAAAATGAATCGAAGAATCTCTTCGCTTGTCAATTTCTTCATCAACTTCGGTGTGTTGTTCGCTGCCCTGTTCATCGCTACATCGGACACGGGCATCGTGACGACCATCCTTTTCGCCGCCAGCGGAGGGATTATCATCATCAACGCCATTTTCATCCCGATGAAATTCAGTCGAAACCTCGGCCAATTCGTTTCTCGCACCAAGTTTGTTCGTGGCGACGGTTCCAATCCGTTGTTCTTGCACGGCATTCTTGTGAATACCTCTGGCCTTCTTGCACTCATCGGTTTGATTTTGGTTGGCACACAATTCCAAAATCTCTCAGAATCTGACAACACCGGCGCGATCATCTCATTTTCCCTCGGTACAATCTTCATGATTCTTTGGTTCGTTGACCGCTATCTCCGTAGCGGAAGTGCCATGGGTCAAGGACTGTACGACTTAGCGTTCAGGGCTTACCTGGTGAAGTACGTGCCTACCGAGGAAGAAAAGGCCTCGGGCATTTGGGCTCGGTTGGAGAACATGGGCAACTTTGGCGATCAGTTGGTCAAGCGCCAGGAAGAGCGCAAGGCCAAGAAAGAATCGAAAAAGGCCGATGACGCGGAAGCAGGTGCCGAATCTGATACAACCTCTCAAGAAGACTGAGCTCGGCGTGTGAGTCGTGTACATGTTGAATTGGGCTCGCCAGCGAAACCATGTTTTGCCATTCACCGTTGGTGTTGTTGGTCTTCTCACAACACTGATTGCAATCGATTGGTCTGGTTGGTTCGTCGGCATCATGACCGGGTGCTTTGCTCTGTTCTTTGTTTACCTTGAACTGGTCACGCAGTGGTCATTTCGCGCTCCAACAACGCGGAAA
>JBMZXF010000054.1:0-12360 GCA_049627345.1 Candidatus Poseidonia sp.
CCGGTGATGCTGTACTGGTCGACCTCGACCGTCACGTCGTCGAGGGAGAGCACGGCCTCCACGACCGGTCTGGCGTCTTCTTCCTCTTCGTTGTCGCCCAGCAGGAGACTCATGATCTCGTCGTTGGTGGAGGAGGGCTCGGCCATGGGCTGGTCCCTGGCAGATTTGTTGAGCGAATAATAGCACTGCTCGCATTGCTCCGAGCCAAGTGGGTTGTTTACGCCACAATAAGGACAGGAAACGCCAACGACGTCATCGTCCTTTTTCTTGCGACCAAACATGAGCTCGCCCGGTTGTGGGCCGTGGATTCTCTGTTTAAGACTGAGGGTTTGTCGCTCGGAAATCGCTTCAATCTTCATCCATACGATGATGAGGGGCCAACCCGTGGTTGAAACATGGCGAGAAAGGGTTCGGTCAAGCGCATGAACAGCGCCAGCGACCCCGAGTTGCCCCAGGCCAAGGGCGAACCTGCTCCCGACCGCTGGCGAAAAAGTCAGGACCACTTTTCCACGATGACGGACCTCATCAAACAGGAGTTGGACGATGAGACCCAACTGGTGGAAGAACGATGGAAGAGTTGGTCCAAGCAACGTTTGCTGATGGCGGGCGTGTCGCTGTTCGACCTCAAGGCACGCATCCAAGGCCGATTCTTCGGTGAAGACATCGTGGTCTTCGAGGCCCAAGACAGCGGGCGTCTCCCCGAGCATCGCTTTTCACACGGCGACATCGTGCTCATCTCGCGCTCACGTCCGTGGGGCGAGAAGGTGGTGGAAGGGGTCGTGCTCGACCGAGGGCCCACCCGTCTTCGCGTGGTGGTCGGTGAACGACCACGCGATGTCCGAAAAGGCGGCTGGCGACTTGACCGAGGCGCCAACCGAGTGGCTCACGACCGCATGCACGAAGCGCTCGTGGCCTTCCATTCCACCGAAGGCGACGGCGGGACGGTGCTTCGTGAACTCATCCTCGGGAACGTCCTTGACATCAACCAGAGCGCTGAACTTTCCCCGGACATCCGTGGGAAGCGAATCCAACGCGGGCCCCTCCCGAACCACCAGCACCTCAACGCTTCCCAACAGGCGGCGATTGAGGCTGCCTTGTCTCGTCGCCTGACCTTGATTCAAGGTCCGCCAGGGACGGGGAAAACCACCACGGCCACCCACCTGCTCCACCGCTTTGCTCAGCAGGGCAGCGGACCGTTGCTCGCCACCGCCGAGTCCAACGTCGCCGTCGACAACCTGCTTGAAGGCCTGCTTGCGTTGGGCGTCAAAGCCCTTCGCATCGGCCGTCCGGTCAAAGTCCGGGAACATTTGCGTTCCGCGACCCTTGACGCGGTGCTGGAAAACCATCCAATGCAAGAGGAGCTGGCGTTTCTGCAGGACGAGCAACGCGAACTTCGCAAGGCCTTACCCTCCCTGCGAGGCAAAGAGAAAGGCCTCATGCACCGGGACATCAACATCAACCAGAAGGAAATTCGGCGCATGGAGGACGCCATGACGGCGAGCGTGCTCGATGAAGCCGAGGTGATCTGCGCCACCACCATCGGTTGCGGTCACCGCTTGTTGTCGTCGAGGAAGTTCCCCATCGTGCTCATGGATGAGGCGACCCAAGCCACCGAGCCCAGCGCGTTGGTTCCCATTGTCAAAGGCTGCCGGCAGCTGATTTTGGTTGGCGACCACCAGCAACTTCCGCCCACGGTGTTAAGTCGCCGAGCCGAGCAAGGGGGCCTCAACCGTTCACTGTTTGACCGCCTTATCGCCTGCGGGTTGGCGTCCAACATGCTCACGACGCAGTACCGAATGCATCCGATCCTTCGTGAATTCCCCAGCGCTCGATTTTACGAGAACCGACTCGAAGACGGTTGCACTTCAGACGAGCGACCACCTCCCGCAGGTTTCCTGTGGCCGGACTGGGACCGCCCGATGGCCTTCGTGCCGGTGGAGGGTGTGGAAGAAACCGATGAGGAAGGCAAGAGTCGGTCCAATCGCGACGAGGCCGCCAAGGTGCTGAACGTCGTGAACGATTTGCTCGCCATGGGCGACCTGCAACCCGACGACATTGGGGTGATTTCGCCGTACAACGGGCAGGTGCGTGAACTGGTTCGCCTGTTTGAAGCGGCCGGTGGGCGAGAACCCGGCCAACCCTACCACGGCTTGGAGATCAAGAGCGTAGACGGGTACCAGGGTCGTGAAAAAGAAGTCATTGTCTTCTCCACCGTTCGAGCAAACGAGCGTGGCGAGGTTGGCTTCTTGGCCGATTACCGTCGTCTCAACGTTGCCATCACGCGTGCCAAACGCGGGCTTATCCTTCTGGGTCATCCAACCACGCTGCGTCATGATGGGACGTGGAAGTCTTACCTCGACTGGATCGACGAACACCAACTGTTCGCCTGGCACGTCACCCACAGTTCGTGATGGGCCCAACGCGCCATTTGACAAAGGGGAAGGCGTAGCCGCTGCATGGCCGAGGACCCGGTGACCATCGTCAAGGGCGGCACGCTGGCGCAGAACATCATCGGTTCTGCTCCCGAAGGCATGCTCATCGCACCGTCGTGGAAGCGCGTGCTCGCCTTCATGCTTGACATGATGCTCATCAGCATCGTGCTTGGATTTTTCACCAATTTCCGCCTCCTCGAAGGTCTGTTCAACTACGAACTCATCACCGCAGGTGGACGGTACACGGCTGAATTTTTCATGAACTGGTTCGTCTTCTGTGCTGCATTTTACCTGTACTTCAAGTACACCGGCCAGACCATCGGTCGATCCCTGGGCCAGCGCGGCTTCCGCATCGCCATCGTTCACGATAACGGCACCGTGCTCGAACAACACCACTGGGGACCCCGTGCCGTGGCCAAGATGATCTACATCATTCCCTTCATCGGATGGCTCTACTTTGGACTGCGTGACACGTACAGTGCTGGTTCCACCGAGGCCGAATATCGCACGGCCGTTGACCGCAAGCACCACACGGTGGCTGCGGTCGACTGGTCGCTACCGTCCGAGACACGCCTGCGATTGCGTTGATGGCAACCCGAAAGGGCAAGCCATTGAAGTAATGCCACCGTTCAGTTGGAACCGGTGAGCCCGAGTGAGTGATGACCACAGCGCCCGTGCAGGTTCCTTGAACGCCCATTTGATGTCGGTCAAGATGGAAATTGACGACGACGATGAGGACATCATCCAAGTCGTGGTTGATGTGGTCAACGAGTCCTCCATCCCCATCGGAGGCCTGCAAGCAACCATCGTCGACGCCAAGGGCACCCGCTACGAGCCCACCGAAGGCATCAGTTCCATCGGACCCGGCCTCACCCGCCAATTCAAGTTTGAAGCCCACATTCACTCCGGCACCTGGACGTTTGAGTTCAACGGTGGTGGCCAATCCATGAAACTCGGCCCTTACGAAGCCGACTTTGAATATGCGGCAGAAAAGGGGCGCGCGCTCGGCAACGCCATCGGCTCGAGTTTGTTCAGCGGTGCATTTGACAACCACTTGGGAGATTTTGGAAACACGGAAGAGCGCGGCATCATCGATGCTTCGTCCGTGGTGATGACCTCGTACGTGGGTGAAAACATGGAAGGTGGCGGCACGAAGGTGCTGCGAGGCGACGCCGTCGAAGAGGAAGACGGGCCACGAACCCCGCCGTGGGCCACCTCATCCCCGGAGCCAGCCCCGCTCACGCCGCTTGAAGCACCCAGCGCACCGGCAGAACTCACGCCCTTGACGCCGCTCACACCGCCAGTTGCAGAAACCGCACCTGCGCCCGAACCCGCCGCTGACCCCCTCCTCACGCCGTTGACGCCGGTGGCTGCAGCACCAGAACCTACACCGGAGCCAGCAACCTCCTCTCCACCACCCACGCCACCCTCACCGCCATCCACGCCGCCGAGCACACCCCCATCCGGTCCACCAAGTGGTCCTCCGTCTGGTCCACCCTCTGGCCCTCCATCGGGTCCTCCGAGCGGCCCCCCGTCTGGTCCACCAAGTGGTCCTCCAAGCGGTCCGCCCTCGGGCCCTCCATCTGGTCCACCCAGCGGCCCTCCGTCAGGTCCTCCGAGCGGCCCTCCGTCTGGTCCACCCAGCGGCCCTCCGTCAGGTCCTCCGAGTGGCCCTCCGTCCGGCCCACCCTCCCGGCCCCCTGAATTGTGAGTGATGTCCATGTCCGACGGTTTTGCCATGGAATTGTGCGGCACCCAGGGGTCGTACCAAATCGTTCCTGACGACATCACCACCATCGATCTTGATGCCGTGGGCGGCGCCATTGAAGCGGCAGGGTACGAAGTGGGTGTTCGCTCTCGCCTGTGCTGGACGTTCACGGGCCGTTGTGAGATGACCCTCTACCCGAGCGGGAAACTCATGGTGCGAACCGAGGACAAAGACCTGGCCGCCGACGTGGCTCATCAGCACGTGACCCACTGGGTCAAGGCTTGAGGGTTGACGATGCTCTCCGCCGACCTTATTTCGTACGTGAAAGACGGTGGCGTTGTCGCCTATCCGACCAGCACCTTACCTGGATTGGCCTGCTTGCCCACGAAAGCTTCGCTTGACGCCCTGTTTGAGCTCAAGCAACGCTCGGCCGACAAACCGGTGAGTTTGGGCGTGCTCTCCCTCGACCAAGCCACGAGCCTCGTCCATGTTCCCGAGAAGGTTCGGGCGTTGGAAGCGGCCTTTCCTCAAGGCGGCTTCACCTTCATTCTCGACGCCGTTGAACCCCTCGATACCAGGCTGGGTGGGGCGCGTGTGGCCGTCCGCTGCCTGGCGCATCCAACGGCCCGCGCGCTGGTGGAAACCTTTGGACCCATCACGGCCACCAGCGCCAACGAGTCCGGCGAATCCCCCGAAGCGACCGCCGAAGCAGCGGGCGCATCCCTCGGCCTGCCACATCATGCCATTTTGGCCGGCGACTGCCCGGGAGGTGTGGGCAGCACCATCCTCAACGTGACCGAGGGCACCGATGGCGTGGAGGTAACTGTTATGAGAGAGGGCATCGTACCTACGCATAGCGTGGTTCAATGGTGGAAGAATCCAACTTGAAGTATTGGCGGGATGCAGGGCACGTGGCCCGTCGCACGCTTGAAGCCATGAAGGACGAGCTCCAACCGGGCAAGACCTTCCACGAAATCATCGAATCCGCCGAACGCTTCATTCACCGACACGGTGGAAAGCCCGCCTTCCCCGGCACCATCGCCGTCAACGATTTGGCGGCCCATTTCACCACCAACCATCAGGTCGAAGGCGTGGAAGGATGGGACGGCGAGATGGTGCTGCAGAAGGGCGACTGCGTCAAGATCGATTTTGGCGTCCACATCAAGGGCCACATCGGCGATAACGCCCTGACCTTGGAGATCGGCAACAGTAACGAGCACACGGAACAGATCAAGGCCGCCAAGGAAGCACGGGACGCCGCCATTGAGATGCTCCATCCTGGAACGCCCTGGTACAAAGTCGGCCAAGCGGCTGCACAACCGTCCTTGGACGCTGGCTTCCAGCCCATCCGAAACCTGTGCGGTCACCAGCTCAAACCGTGGGAACTCCATGCCGGCGTTTCCGTCCCGTCCTATGCCTGCGGCAAAGACAACCGTGGCTTTTCCGGGGTGGTCGAGGAGGGCGGCGTCTACGCCGTTGAACCGTTCAACACCACCGGAGAATCGGGGCTCATCGAGAACATCGGTCGTCCCCACTCATCCAACATTTACCGCGTCACCGGGCTGACCACATCTCGCAAAGCCCGCGCCAAAAACCAACTCAAACCACTGGGGGCCCAAATGGCAAGGAATCTGGAAGAGCGCTACTCGACCCTTCCGTTCGCCGAGCGATGGGCGTTCCCGATGCTGAAGAAACCCTTCCCGGACGCTGACGAAGCCAGCCTTCAAAGCAAGTGGAATGCGCTGGTGAAGAAACTCATCAGCATTCGTTTCCTCGAGACCTACCACGTGCTTCGGTGCAAAGACGGGGGCAACATCGCTCAGTTCGAGCACACGGTTCACGTGACTTCCGGCGGCCCTGAGATCCTGACCGTTGAGTAAAGCAGCGTTTTTCTCATCAAAAACGCATATAAACCGCGTTCAACTACGGTTTCATGAACAGGGCTGTTGAAGTTCTCGTTGAGTGCATCCCATCCCCTCTCGTTTTCTCTCACCCTGTTCACCTCCACTCCACCATCAGCGTAAGCCACGCCGGATATTTTCGTGTTCATTTTGGTATTTACAAACGGTATGTACCACTCGCCGGCGCGTTCACACGCGAATTGTCACATGGGCATTTTTTCCGAAAAACCGCCATTTCTCGCGCGGAGGCGAAGAAAAAAGGCAGATGGGTTTAATATGAGGATGGACATAGGCAGGGCTACCCCGAACGGGGAAAGGAGGACAAAAATATGCAAAACGAAAACCGAAACGAAGAGGCTGTCAGCCCCGTTATCGCTACCATCTTGATGGTGGCGATCACTGTGGTGCTGGCTGGTGTGCTGTACGTGTGGGCTAGCTCCCTCGCTGAAGGCAACACCGACGGCAACCTGGCCCTTTACGCCATGAGCGGAAAGGACGCCCAAGGTACCCCAGGTACCGGTACCGCTGACAACCTGATCATGTTGACCATGGACCAAGGCGGCGACATCAACTGGGCCGCTGTCTCCGTCAAGCTGAGCATTGACGGCGCTGCCCCAGTGACCTGTGACAACCCCGGCGTTGACGGCACCTCTGTGTGCGAACTCGTTGAGTTTGGCAACACCGACGACCAAGTGTGGTCCGTTGGTGATGGTGTGACCGTCGTCGAGAACGGTCAGGACATCTGCTCCAGCAGCTGTTCCATCGACGTCACCGTCACGGACACCCGTGAAGGCAAGACCATCGACACCACCAACGGCGTCGTTGCTGAGTGATTTCAATCACTGAGTAGCCACTCTTTCCAGGTCTCTGACCTGTACAACGCGCCTCCGGCGGCCACGGCCGCCGGGGGGGCCTTTTCTCTCAAACTTCCAATTCAACGATGCGTTCACGCACGTCGCTGTGCTGTTCCCATTGATGCAGGGACCGACCACGTGCAGTGGTGATCAGCGAACGACTCAACACGTCCATGCTCGAAAGCCACTGGCCGAGCAGCGAAAGGGGTCCGCTCCGTCGTCCGTTTCGACTGCGCCACCACAGCACCAAGCAGGCCGTTTCCGCGATGCTGAATCCAAGATGGAGGCTGTTGGCCAGCGTAAAGGTGGCCGGCCATCCGTACAGCGCGATGAATCCCCAGCGAAGCACAGCCGAGGCCGTGGCCACCATCACGGCCAGCGGGGCGATGACGTGGAAGTGGTGTTGGCGCCGAAAGATGCGTCCGAACACGCCCTGGCTCTTCCCGGTGGCTCGCTTCCTCATCCTGGTCAGCAACCGCTGCAGGCCCTGCGCACGTCGCAGCTTCTGACGGCGTTGACCTTCTACGGTTGAGGGCGCCACATCGATGAAGGTGGCCAGCGGGTCGGCGATGGCCCGCCACCCTTGACACCGCACGGAGGTTGCAATTTGAGCGTCGTCAGCGTTGGCACCGGGATACAGGTCGTCGATGGCGAGGCAGGACGGCCGCCACATCATGCACGACCCTTCGAGGAAGGGTGTGCTGTCCACCATGGATTCAGCCAGGCGCATCGCTTCCCAAGCCGCTCGATGCTGTTCTTCGTCCGGTCGGGCATCGATGCGGTTGGGCACGGCGCCGACGGCCCCGATCATCGGGTCGGCGAACCACTGCATCATGCGCTGCAAGCATCCACGTTCGAGCATGGCGTCCGCATCGGTCATGCAGACCAAACCCTCGGCGTGCTGACCGAGGTGCGTCAACGCTTTGACCACCGCCGCTGTTTTGCCCTGACGCTGTTCCATGCGAACCACCTCGACGGACGCAAAGGCCTCAGGGTGGCGAGCACGCCAGTCGTTGAGCACGTCAAGCGTCCCGTCCGTTGACGCAGAATCCACCACCAGCAGATGAATCGGAAGGCGTTGAGCAGCGAGGTTGTCGAGTTTTTTCTCCATCACCGTCGCTTCGTTCCACACCGGAAGCAGCACGGTCAAGCGCTCGCTGTGGTCGGTTCCCTTGGGCGTGTGCTGTTGCCGATGGTCGCGGTCCCACCGGTACATGTCCCATCGGTGCAACACAAAGGGAAGCATGGCGATGCCCATCGCTGCCCCTTCAACGATGGCAGGTACGACGACCATGCATTCGCTTGGCAACGGTCTGCCCTTATGTTCTCCTCAAAAGCCGAACACACAGGTGGCGGTTTGCCGACCATTTCTTCATCCCGGGGGCGGTGGCAAGGCCATGCGCAAGGTGCTGCACGTCGGTCCATGCGACACGCCTGGCGGCATGGCGACCGTCATGCACACGCTGGCCGACCATCCGCCCGAAGGGTGGAAAGCCGACCTGCTCGCTTCGCATGCCCCGGGCGGACTCTGGGCAAAATGGCGGGCCTATCGGCGGGCTCGACGTGAACTCAAGCGACGGTGCAGTGACCCAGCGCTCCGCCCCGACGTCGTTCACGTCCACACGGCGGCTGATTGGTCGTGGCGGCGAAAAGCGAGGTTGATTGGGTGCATCGCTGCCGGAACCGGCGTCGTGATTCACATCCACTCCGGCAAATTTGACACGTGGATTGGCGAGGCAGCATCAAACAACAGTGCATCGTTTCGGAAGACCGTTGAACAATCCAGAGCAACGGTGGTGGTCCTCTCCGAGGCGTGGGTGGAAACCCTTGCGCCCATCATCGGCAGAACGCTTGCGATCTCAAATCCAATTCCACAGACCATGACGCCACCGACTCAACCGAGGGATGAGCATCATTTGCTTCTCCTTGGACGACCAGACCCGGTAAAAGGCCATGATGTTGCAGTCAAAGTCGCTCATGCCCTTCACCAACATCGTCCGTCTGTTCGCCTCTCCATCACCGGGTTGGAGCATGCTGAGTATGATTTCGTTCACGCCCTGGGCTGGGTGAGTGAGGAAGAGAAATTGCGATTGCTCCAAACAGCAAGCCTCCTGTTGCTTCCGTCGGCCTATGAAGGGCAACCGATGGTGGCCCTGGAGGCCAGTGCATGCGGCCTGCCCGTCGTCGCTTCGGAGCATCTCACCTCACTGCCTGATTCGGTGAGCACCGCAGGACCTGAAGTTGAGGATTGGGTGACGGTGGTGGGCCAACTTCTCGATAATCCTCCAACCGTGGTCCCGCTGAACGCTCATGAACAACTTGAAGAGGTTCAACGCCAATGGAAGGATTGTTATTCCAAGCTGACGGCATGAAGAAGTTCCTCAAGTGTTCCAGCGATGGTTTCCCAAGCGCAATGTGCTTCTGCATAGGACCTTGCCGTATCAGAGCGTTCCTGAAGCACCTGGTGAGGTTGATCAGCGAGTTCTGACATCCATTCGATGGCGCCTTCGTGAAAATCCTCCTGTGGAGACAGTTTGAACCATGCATCACTGGCTCCCTCGATGTGATGTCCACTGTGGTCCATGCCATACACCAAGAGGCCGGCAGCAAGGTATTCACTCCGTTTCAGGGGACTCGCAAGCGACCAAACCCGAGAGGCCGGCATGGGGAGGAGACCGATGTGCTGCTGTTCCAGATAGGTCGGAATCTCCTGCCTCGGGACTTGCGAGGAGACCGATAGGAGAGGATCGCTTTCAGCCATGGCTTGCAGCACGTCGAGGGCATCACCGTCGCCAATGAGCGCGAGATGAACCTCGAAGCCATGGTTGGCGAGCTTTCGCATCAACATTGGAAGGGCGAGGACACCGCGATGTTTGTCCAACCGTCCGTGGTACACAAACTTCCACGGGCCGTCCTTTCGTACCGGGGCGACACGAAACTCATCGAGGTTCACGCCAGCAGGGATGCAGTGAACGTGTTGGCGATTCACACCAATCTGTTGAACAACCTCTTCTTGGTGTGCTGGTGAAACAACCAAGCCCGTTGAAAAAACACCTTTCTTCACCATTGACCAGGCCTTCGTCCAACTTCGCCATTGCAATCTTGCGAGGAACGTGGCATCGGCAGGAGGCGAACGGTCCATCAACACCAATTTTGCCCCTCTTTTTGCGAGCGACGGACCCAACGATGGTGCAAGCGGCCAATCCACGAGGATGACATCGAACGTCGCATCAGCGTGTTGTTTGAACCATGTCCGAGCGCTTGTTGCGAGGGTGGCTGCCTTTCTTCCCGGCCAGTTGGATTGCTGAAGCGGGACATGCTTCCACAGAAAACCGTCGTGGGAACCAGCCCGATCAGCATTCAACACCGTGATCTCATGTCCACGGCGGACCAATCCACGAATGAGCGCATCGGTCGTGGTCGTGCACATGTCGTTCCAGCGACGCACGGTCACCCAAGCAATGTTCATCCTCATCGCCTCGCATCTTCGCCTTTGACCAAGGATTCGATGCCTTTTCGAACATCAATTTCAGGCTTCCAATCAATCATCGCTTGGATTCGCTGGTTGGAGCCGCACGAATGCATCACATCCCCTGCTCTTGCCTCACCGTGAAGCGGTTCAATCGGCTCCTTTCCAGCGTAATCGTGGAGGCCATGATTGATGCAATCAACAACATCGAGCACGCTGATTTGCGTTTGTGAAGCAACATTGGCGACCGAGTGCTCGTAAGGCGTTGGTTTGGTCACCATCGAGTACACCGCTCTCGCAAGGTCGTGCACGTGGACGAAGTCCCGAGTCTGCTCGCCAGTCCCGTGAACCGTGGGGCGTTGTCCATTTTTCATTGAATGAACGAACACCGGAATCAACGATGCATAGGCGGAATCAAAAGGTTGTCCAGGGCCGTAGATGTTGAAAAAACGAAGCGCGATGGCATTCAGTCCCTTGTCTCGAAACGCCATCACCTGTTGCTCGTTGGCGGCTTTGCTTTCGGCATAGGGAGACAGGCATTCGACGGGGGCAGATTCAGACAGCGGCATCTCAGAGCACGAACCGTACACGGCTGCAGAAGAGGCCACCACCACCTTGCCGACGCCAGCATCAAGTGCACACTGCAAGACATTTTTCGTGCCCTCAACGTTCACGAACATCGTTTGTTCCGGCTCCTCAATGGACTGGGGAACGGAGACGCGGGCGGCCAAGTGCACGACGGCATCGCACGCCTTTGTGGCTTTTCGAAGGGTTTCTACTGCGTTGATGTCCCCTTGAATCGAAGTGAACTCACCCATTGCCTGCCGTTCAGCTTCACTGAATTCGTGCAAGTCAAGCACCACGACGCGCCATCCATGTTCCAAAAATTGACGAACAACATGGCGGCCAATGAACCCAGCACCACCGGTGATGAGCACGTTCGCCATGCCCTGCGCTCGCCTTCTTTCCGTCTTAGGTTTTCCAGCGAACAGGCATCGGGAAGGGGTCAAAATCAAAATCATGGCTTGGCACCGGTTTGAACGGAGGGGGAACAGCATGGTCACCAGCGCACTGAAACGGTGGCGCATCCGCCGCCTCTACAACGGGCAGGACTTTGCCCGTGCCCGGCAGTTGAGTGAGCATGAATTGGGAGGCAAGAATCACGCCTTCGCCTTGGACATCATCGTGCGTTCCCTCTACAACCAAGGTCATTGGCAGGCCTTGCTCGACGTTGCTGAACGCCATCCGGTCACGGATCACGGTGCCTACATACGGAAAGCCCAACGAAGGCTGAATCAAGCACGCGAAGAAGAAGAAGGGATTCCCGAACCGGATGAGAAGAAACCGTGGAATGTTTCGGACTTGCTGTCCAACTGGTCCCAAGAAGGGAGCCGTCTATGGCTCCGTCACCCCTGGGGCTGGACGCATTGGGACATGCCAGAGGGGTATGCACTTGCGGACACCCATCCTGCCCTGCTTCACTTGGCGCTGGAAGTTCTGTTGGGGCCTTGGGTGCCCGAAACCAAACGCTGGGATGTCGAGCAGCGCTCGCCAGGTGCGAACCACTCGCTTTCCTACTCGGGTGGCGTGGATTCAACCGCAGCCATGTTGTTGTTGCCCGACGATACCATTCTCGCGTACCACGAGCGGAATTTTACCTCCATGCTCAATCATTCCCTTCCCCATTCAACCTTCAAGGCGATTGAGGAGCGAACCGGTCGTCAGGTTCTTTGTGTTCCATCCAACCACGAAAAAATTCGGACCTACCATGATTTGCAAACTGGCTTTTCATCGGCCAATGCAGCATGTGTCCACCTGATTCTGCTCGCCGACCACCTCGACCTTTGCTCCATTTCATTTGGCACCGTCATCGAAAATACGTGGTTGAAAAAGGGGCTCAAATTCCGGGATTTTCAAGACTCGCACTACTGGACGTATTGGCCAAAACAGTTCAACAAAGCCGGGATTGACTATGTCCTTCCAATCAACCACATCT
>JBMZXF010000055.1:0-12278 GCA_049627345.1 Candidatus Poseidonia sp.
GTGCGACACCTTCGAGGATGCATCGAGTTCCATCTCAGGCGACGACTACCTGCTCCCGAGCGATTGCGGCGATGAACTCGCACGCTACACCATGGACGAGATCATGAACGGTGAAGTTCTTGGCCTTGAAATCATGGACACGGGCGATGAGGACTACATGCTGTTCGTTGACGAAGACTTCGAACTGGACGGCTGGAACACGGTCCGCCTCTCCACGCCTGACGGCGAGTACGCCGACGAGAACCCGCAAGTGCAACTGCCTGCTCCAGGCATTGGCTTCGCCCTCGTCGCCATGCTCGGTGCCGCCATGCTGGCCGGTCGACGCCACGAGTGAGTCTAAACGGGTCCGACGATGGGCCCTCGGCCCGATCGTTCGCCTCCATACGAAGAGCGCAAGCATTGAGAAGGCAGAGGAGAAGCATTGATGCCTCGCCCGCCAGCAACGCCCCGCATGGACTGCCCGTCTCGTAGCCCGTTGGCGGTGCACTGGGGGCTCGACCCCGAGACGGTGTTTCTGAACCACGGCTCCTTTGGTGCCACGCCGACGGCGATTCGTGAAGAACAGCGCCGCTGGCAGGACCGCATGGAACACGAACCTGTGGCCTTCCTTGACGGTGAAGGCCTCGAACAGATGACGGTCGCTCGCCACGCCCTGGCCGAGATGCTCTCGTGCGACCCTGACGACTTGGCGCTGGTGGACAACGCCACTTCGGGTGTGAACACCGTCATGCGCTCGTTGGTGTTCAACGAGGGCGACGAAATCCTTGTCCCCGACCACGCCTACCAGGCCTGTCGCAACACGATTGACTTCGTGGCCGAGCGCTGGGGCGCCAAGGTCGTCACCGTTTCGCTCCCGTTTCCCATTGAGGGCTCTCAGGTCGTCATGGAAGCGATGTTGAGCGCCGTTACGGACCGCACCGTGCTGGCGATGATCGACACCGTCACCAGCCCCACCGGCCTTCGCATGCCCTTTGAGGAACTGACAGCGCAGTTGGAGGGTCAGGGTGTTGCCGTGCTGCTCGACGCCGCTCACGGCATCGGCATGGTACCGCTCAACCTCGACGAACTCGGCGCCTCCTACACCACGAGCAACTGCCACAAGTGGCTGTGTGCGCCCAAGGGCTCGGCCTTCCTTCACGTTCGCAAGGACAAGCAGGCCGACATCCATCCGCTGACCATCAGCCACGGCATGACCTTCCCGCTGGGCGACACCACCCGCTTCCGCCACGAATTCGACTGGACGGGCACCCGCGACCTCTCAGCCCACTGCTCGCTGCCCGCCACCATCAACCACGTTGGCGGGCTGTTGGAAGGTGGTTGGCCCGCCATCATGCAGCACAACCACGACCTGGCGATTCGAGGGCGTAACATCCTCTGCGAGGCCCTCGGCCTCACGCCGCCGTGCCCCGACGAGATGGTGGCCTGCATCGCTACGCTGGTCTTGCCGCTGGGCGACGACGACGTGGTGGTGCACGAGCGCGACCCCCTCCATGTCACCTTGAAGGAGAAGTACGGCATTCAGGTCCCCGTATGGTCGTGGCCTTCGCCCCGCGGACGCTACTTCCGCATCTCGGCTCAACTCTACAACAGCGAAGAGGAATACCGCTACCTGGCCTGGGCGTTGCAACAGGAACTCGCTTGAGGACGTGAACGGATGGACACGGTCGCCCTGGGAGAACTCCTCACCCTGCTCGCCATCGGGCTCATCACGCCCGGACCCAACGCTCTGACCTGTTTTGCCCACAGCGGGATGTTCGGGCCGAAAGCCAACGTGAAGCTCATCGCCGGCATGGTCATCGGGTTCGTCACCATCGAACTGAGCGTTGGTCTACTGGTCGACGCCGTGAGCGATTCGGCGACCGCCATGACGGTGCTGCACTGGATTGGCATGGCCTTCCTCGGTGCCATGGTGGTCGCGATGTTCCGCTTTGACCCCGCATCGGTTGCGGTGGAGGAGAACATCGAGGGCGTGCTTGGGTTGAAGGTCGGCATCGGCATGCAGTTCGTCAACGGCAAGGAGTGGGCCTTCATCATCATCATGATGAGTCAGTTCATCGAGCCGCTGGGCGGTGGCATGACGGGCATCGCCACCATCATCTCCGTCACCTTGACCATGTGCCTTGGCGCCATGATCCTCTGGACCTTCGCCGGTGCTCGCCTCAATCACCTGTTCACGGAGGGCACAACAGGAAAGCGCATCTTCCAGGTCTGCGGCCTCCTGCTGGCGCTGTTGTGGGTCACGTTCCTGCTCCAAGGCCCGCCAACGACGGCATCATAACACCACGAAGAGGCTAAATCCTACATGGCATTTCAAAATTCATGGGCCAACGAGCGTTTTTCGTCACGCTTCTGTTACTCTCTGCCTTCCTCCTGCCGTTGATGGTCGAGGATTCCCTGGTGAACACGACGGCCTCGTTGGACGAGCCGGCCGAACCAGCGTTCTCATCAAGCAACTACAGCGTGTCGCCCAGCGAAGGCTGGACCACCGGCGGGCAAACGCTCACCATCACCGGGTCCGGCTTCCTCGACATGGCCTTCCAAAACGTCACCAGCGACGGCGAGCCCTACACGTGGACCACGAACACCATCAATTACGTCACGGGTGCAGGCTACTCGCCCAGCGTGGTCGTGGATTCAAACGGAACGATTCACATCGTTCATGTCATTTGGAGCGACGACGAATTATGGCATTCCAAGCTGACGGTCGGAAGCACGACGTGGAGCCACACCAAGATCATGGATTGCTACGGATGCCGTGAAACGGACATGACCATCGACGACCACGACAATCTCCACATCGCCTTTTACCTCAAGCAAGAGGGGACCACCGGCTACCTCTACTACGGCGTCTACAACGGCACTGATTGGACCACGCAATCCCTGCAAAACAACGTCTACAACAACCAAATTCGAATCGTGTTGGATGCTCACGACCGCCCCCACATTTCGTACGCCAAGGCGGGCTACATCTGCAACGGTGCTATGCTGAAGTACCACGATGGTTCAAACTGGGTCACCCAAGCCATCGATACGACAACCACCTACGTTGGGTGCGATTCGTCCATCGCCATTGACCACAACGGCCACGTTCATGTGACCTATCGGCACCACAGCAACAGGGACCAGATGATCGGCTCGAACATCAGCGGGACCTGGCAACGCTACACCGTTGACGGCGCCAGCGGCGTGGGCTACTACAGCGACATGGTCGTGGACCAGGACAACAACCTCCAGATGCTGTACCGCACAGATGCCTCCGGAGGCCAATACAAACACGCCACGGGTCTGTCCGGCTCAGCGTGGAGCAACACGGCCTCGTCCGGCGGGTACAACGGCTTCCGCATGCAGACCGATGCGCTTGGCAACGTCCACGCCTCCATGTACGATTCCGGTTCCGATGACGTGGTCTACGGCATGCTGGTCCCCGATTCAGGGAATCCGTGGAGCTTTACGGCGGTGGACACCGGTGGTGATGTCGGTTTGGAGAACGACATCTTCGTTGATGACAACAACATGATTCACATCGCGTACTACGATTCCAGCAATCAACGGCTGAAGTACGCTAACAAATCGAGCGGCATGTACCTCAAGAAGGAGGTCACCGTTGATTTCGGTGCCTACGGTATGGTCACGGGCACGGTGGTTGACGACACCACCATCCTGGTGGACACGCCTGCAGCCGGGAGCGTGGCGGAAATGGTCAATCTTAGCCTCTGGGGGGCTGACGGCAACGAGCGCCCGCTCGGCGTGAGTTTCCAGTTCATTGCGCCTGACGATGTCGACATGGACGGCGTCCTCAACCCCGACGATGACTGTCCGGGCGTCGCAGGAACCAGCACCATCGACCGTGATGGTTGCCCGGACGCTGACGGCGACGGCTACAGCGACGAGAACGATGACTTCCCCAACAACCCCTCCGAGTGGTTGGACACCGACGGTGATGGCGTGGGCGATAACAGCGACCTGTTCCCCAACAACAGCGGCGAATGGATGGATTCGGACGGCGATGGTGTGGGCGATAACGGTGACGCCTTCCCCAACGACGCCAACGAAACGATGGATTCCGACAACGACGGCATCGGCGATAACGCTGACATGTTCCCCAACAACGCCTTCGAATACCTCGACAGCGACGGCGACGGTGTCGGCGACAACAGCGATGCTTTCCCCTTTGACGCCAACGAAACCGTGGATTCTGACGGCGATGGCGTGGGCGACAACGCCGATGCCTTTCCCAACGACAGCAGTGAATGGTTGGATTCTGATGGCGACGGCATTGGTGACAACAGCGACCCCTCTCCGTACATCAACAACTTCCTCGACAGCGACGGAGACGGCACGCCCGACCTCCAAGACGCCTTCCCCAACGACATGACCCAGTGGATGGACAGCGATGGAGATGGGTACGGTGACAACGCCAGCGGCCTCTCGCCCGATGCCTTCGTGAACGTGGCCAGCCAATGGTCGGACATCGACGGGGACGGCTACGGCGACAACTGGGGGAACGCCTCGTGGAACGACCTGCGAGGCCCGTCCAGCGTTGGCGAATACGTGGAGGGCGCCGTGATGGCCGATTTCTGCCCGGAAGTCCCCGGGAACTCAACCGCAGCTGGATTCTTCGGATGCGTGGATGACGACGGCGACGGCATTCCGAACATGTTTGAAATCGATGATATCCCCGTTGATTCCGACGGCGACGGCATTCCTGACGAATTCGATGCGTGCCCTGGTACCCCGATGGGGACGCTGATTGACCTCAAGGGGTGCGAACTGGCCATCAACGACGACGGGACCGTTGACCTGCCCGAGGACTCGTTCTTCTCCGATGAGTTGGTCCAAACGGTGGGCTGGGGTGCGATCATCCTCGCCCTGCTCACCCTCCTCCAAACAAATGCAGCGGCGGCCATCTTGCCCGATGCCTTCCGATGGGTGCAAGTCTTCCGCCGAAACACCAAGTTGACCCGAGAGGAAGAAAACGAGTTGACCTACCTGCAATCCCTCGTTCAGGCTTACTTCCAAGAGCCTGATACCTTGCATGAAGAACTCCGTTCGCTCAAAGCCGACTTGACGGCCCGCTTCACGAACAACGAGATCAAGAACGACACGCGGGAGAAAATCACGGTCCTCATCAACGACCTACTGACCAGCAGCGACGAAGACTTGGTCCACATCGCCCACAACGATGCCTACTTTGGTCTCAGCGCAACGGTGGACGCAGCTGAGAGAACCGAGTTGCTCAATGAACGATTGGCGATGAAAGAATCGGATGGCGAGGACGCCCTCACCGAAGGGCCCTCCAAGGACATGAACGGCCAAATCAACCCGGCCGACGGCTACGAATGGTTGGAGCATCCCGAAGGAAGTGGGGTTCACTACATGCGGGCCCAGAAGAGCGACGACTGGTCCAAGTGGCAAGGTTGAGGCCCCCACGAGGTTGAAGAAGGCCCCCGCTCAGCAAGGGGTGTGAGCAACCCGTCGCTGGAGGCCCTGTCGTGGCACGCCCGCTTCTTGGGCGAGACGCCCGGCGATGATGCTGAAGGTGGCCGCCCACGCCAAGTCCCCGGCAAGTGCTGGTCGAAGGTCACGCCCACGCCCGCCCCCGAACCTCGCCTCGCCCTCTGGTCGACCGAGATGGCCGAGATGCTGGGGCTTGAGCGCACGGACGACGTCGGCGTTGTGCTCGGAGGTGGCGAGCCCGTACCCGGCATGCAGCCCTACGCCCAGCGCTACGGCGGCCATCAGTTCGGCAACTGGGCCGGACAGTTGGGCGACGGTCGTGCCATCACGCTGGGCGAAGTGAAGACCGAAGACGGCTTCCTTGAATTGCAGCTCAAAGGCGCCGGCCTCACGCCCTATTCGCGCACCGCCGACGGCAAAGCCGTGTTGCGCTCCTCCATCCGCGAATTCCTGTGCAGCGAAGCGATGCATCACCTCGGCGTGCCCACCACCCGCGCC
This sequence comes from Candidatus Poseidonia sp., assembly GCA_049627345.1. GTDB lineage: Archaea > Thermoplasmatota > Poseidoniia > Poseidoniales > Poseidoniaceae > Poseidonia. Next base: position 5,956 of record JBMZXF010000055.1, read on the forward strand.
CTGTCGCTGGTGACCACGGGCGAAGCGGTCGTGCGGGACGTCCTCTACAACGGGAACCCCGCACCCGAACCAGGAGCGGTGGTGTGCCGCGTCGCGCCCAGTTTCATCCGCTTCGGCAGCTTCCAAATCCACGTCTCCGACGGCCATCACGAAACGCTTCGCACCCTCGTCGACCACACCGTTCGCCACCACTTCCCGCACCACGACGCCAGCACCGATGACGGCCTTATCGCATGGCTGACCGAAGTGGCTGAAACCACGGCAACGATGATCGCCCACTGGATGCGGGTCGGCTTCGTTCACGGCGTCATGAACACGGACAACATGTCGATTCACGGCCTCACCATCGACTACGGTCCCTACGGCTGGCTCGAACCCTTTGACGTGGACTGGACGCCCAACACCACCGACGCCGGTCGCCGACGCTACCGCTACAACAACCAGCCCCACATCGGGGCGTGGAACGTTGCTCGTCTGCTCGAATCCATGGCCCCGCTGATGGAGGATGTGAGCCGGCTTCAGCCGGTCTTGGACCATTGCATGGAATTCGCCATGAACGCCCAGAGCGAAACCTGGGCCGAAAAGTTGGGCCTCGGCACGCTGCAGGAAGCCGACGAACCGCTCGTGAACGACCTGCTCGACCTGCTGGGCGCCACCGAGGTGGACATGACGCTCTTCTTCCGCCATCTCTGCTCCATCAACGAGCCGGATGTCGCTCACGTGGCCGACGCCTTCTACGAGGGCAGCGAGCCCGACACCAGCGCCTGGAATCGCTGGCTCAAGCGCTGGTGGGAACGTGTTGACGGACAACCCGACCGAGACGGGATGCGCCGAGCCAACCCGAAGTACGTGCTGCGGAACTGGATGGCGCAGTTGGCCATCGATGCGGCCGAAGAGAAGGGCGACTTTTCCATCGCCGAGGAACTCCACGAACTTCTGAAGCGTCCCTACGACGAACAGCCCGAACACGAAGAGAAATGGTTCCAAAAGCGCCCCGAGTGGGCCCGCCACCGCGTCGGCTGCTCCATGCTCTCCTGCTCAAGTTAATCCAGCGTTTGCGGGTCGTAGCGCAGACCCACACCGAGGGCAAAACCAACGGTGTTCACCACGAGGTCCGAGAGTTTGTTGTCCCATGTCTCTTCAACAAATTCGAAGGGCAGGTAGAGTTCGAGCACCTCCCATCCCACCGAAAGGGCGAGAAACACCCACCAGTTCGTCAGCAGGTAGCGGCCAATGAACGTCCACTGCACGAAATGGCCGAGCGACCACAGGTTGAGCAAGACCACGGGAGAACCTCGTCCGTGAGTCCACCCACCGGGCTATAACCCAACCGAAGGCGGGGTACCGGAGAAAGCGGTATATCCGAGGGGAGCCAAAGAAGACCGATGAGGGCCAACCACACCCTGCTGGGCAAGGTGTTCCACTGGGCCTTTGTGCTGCTCTACGCCTACGGGATCTTCAAGCAAATCGACGACCTTGAGCAACTGGAAGACGCCGCCCTGTTGCAGTTTGAAATCATCTTCGCCAGCGTGTTTCTGCTGTTGGTCGTGGTTCGCTACGGCTACATGCGGCGCTTCGAGACCTTCCAAGGCTCCGTCGTTCCCGTCCACCGCTATCACAAGCGCTTCGCCCGCCTCATGCACGTCGCGATGTACCTCTGCCTCGTCCTGTTGCCGGTGACCGGGTTGGCCATCGCTTGGCTGTTCAAGCAAGGCATGGGAGAGGAAGCCTTTGCCATGGAGGCGGCGATTGGTCTGCACGGCTTCTCCGCCGACCTGAGTTACGCCCTCATCGCCGTCCACGTGGTGGCCGCCCTCTACTCTCGCGTCAAAGGTGAAGGCGTCTGGACCTCGATGGTGCCCGTGTTCACCGAATCCGGCCCGAGCACCAACGAATACGTGGTCAAGGCCGCAGCGCTGGAGCATCAAGCGCTCGAGAAGGTGGAGGCGCTCATCGCTTCACGCAAGGGCTGACCGAGCACCACGGCAAGAAATGTCCCGAATGGCTCGGCAGAGGCGCTGCGCTCAAAGAGCCGCCTTGAACGCGCTGATGACGTCGTCGTTGAGCTTCTCCCAGGGGAAGGTCGCACCGTTGGGTTGACGACCGAAGTGGCCACCGGCAGCGGTCACGCCGTAGATGGGGGCGGCAAGGCCGAGGTCTCGAATGATGTGGCCGGGCTTGAAGGAGAAGTGAGCGTCAACGAGGTCAGCGATAGCTTCGTCAGCGAGCTTACCGGTGCCGAAGGTGTCCACGCGAATGCTCACGGGGTCGGCCACGCCGATGGCGTAGGCGAGTTGGATTTCACACTCGGAGGAGAGTCCAGAAGCGACGACGTGCTTGGCAGCCCAACGGGAAGCGTAAGCGGCGGAGCGGTCCACTTTGGTCGGGTCCTTGCCCGAAAAGGCGCCGCCGCCGTGTCGGCCACGACCGCCGTAGGTGTCGACGATGATCTTTCGTCCGGTCAATCCAGCGTCGGCGTAAGGACCACCGGGGTCGGCGAAGCGTCCGGTGGAGTTGACGTGAATGGTGGTCTTGTCGGTCAACAACGCCGCTGGGACGACGGGGCGAATGACGTGCTCGATGACCTGTTCTCGGACGAAGGCCTGCTCGGCTTCTTCGGAGCCGTGTTCGGCGATCATGTCCTTGTGTTGAACGGCGATGACGACGTTGTCGGCGTACGTGGGCTGGCCGTCGCTGCCGTGCATGAGGGTGACCTGGGATTTGGCGTCGGGGCGGGCCCAAGGCAGGGTGCCGTCAAGGCCGAGTTTGCTGACCCGTCGGGTCAAGGCTTGGGAGAGGGCGATGGCGAGCGGCATCCAGCGGCCTTGGTGCTCGGGGTAAGCCTCGGTTTCGTCGCAGGCGTAGCCAAACATCAGGCCCTGGTCACCTGCACCTTGGTCGTCGACGGATTGCACCACGCCGCGGTTGATGTGGGCGGACTGGCTGGTGATGAGTTCGGTGACTTCGCACAGGTCCTCGGACGTGGCGTCCATGCCGATGCCGTGGGAGGTGTAGCCGATGGCGGCCGCGGTCTTGCGGGCAATGGCGATGTAGTCGGGCGCCTGAATGCCAGCAGCGAGCTTGACCTCACCGGCCAGCACGATGTGGGAGCGGTCTTCACGGCCCTTCACGAGGGTCTCAACGGCCACCTTGGCCCTGGGGTCGAGCGCAAGGCACGCATCCACGATGGCATCGGAAATTGCGTCGCACAACTTGTCGGGATGGCCTGCGGCCACCGATTCGGACGTGAACAACCATGCTTGTGTCATGGAGGGGCCCTCTTGGCCCCTGTATATCAAGAATTGCCGTGCTCGTAAACCCGCAATTTACGGCGACAAAGACCAACCCGAGGGATGGCGACCGGTTCAACGCACGGAAGCGAGTTCACGTACCGACGGTGTAGTCGTCCAAGTAGGCGAGTTGTGCGTCGGTGAGCTTGTCGATAGCAAAACCGAGGGTGCCGAGTTTGGTGGTGGCCAAGTCCTGGTCTTGTTCGGTCGTGATGTCGTAGACCTCCTTGCCCATCGAGCCACCGTCCTTGGCCAAGCGGCACAGGGAAAGGAACTGGTTGGCGAAGGACATGTCCATGACTTCGGAGGGGTGGCCTTCAGCCGCAGCGAGGTTGACCAGTCGGCCACGGGCCAGCAGGAAGATGCGGCGACCGTCGGGCATGAGGAATTCCTCGTTGTCCTGACGGATGGTGCGCACCGAGGCGGCTTGTTCCTCAAGGTCGGTGATTTTGATCTCGCAGTCGTAGTGGCCGGTGTTGCAAACGATGGCGCCGTCCTTCATGGACTCGAAGTGGCGGCCGACGATGACGTCTTCCATGCCGGTGGCGGTGCAGAAGATGTCGCCGAGTTTGGCGGCTTCGTCCATGGGCATCACGCGGTAGCCTTCCATGACGGCACGGAGGGCAGGGAGCGGGTCAACTTCGGTGATGATGACGTTGGCGCCCATGCCGCGGGCACGCATGGCCACACCGCTGCCGCAGTGGCCGAAGCCAGCCACGACGAAGGTCTTACCAGCGAGCAACACGCTGGTGGCTCGCAAAATACCGTCCAGCGTGGATTGACCCGTTCCGTAGACGTTGTCGAAGTCCCACTTGGTCACGGCGTCGTTGACGGCGATGACGGGGTAGCGCAGGTCGCCAGCGGCGGCCATGGCACGAAGGCGGTGCACGCCGGTGGTCGTCTCTTCGGTGCCACCGATGACGCCCTCGGCGTATTCGGATTTCTCGCCGTGAACGCGAACGATGAGGTCAGCACCGTCGTCGAGGGTGAGCGTGGGCTTGAACTCGAGCGTCTTGTCGATGCACCAGTAGAAATCCTCGGTGGATTGACCGTGCCAGGCGTGGACGGAGTAGCCCTCGCTGGCCAGCCAGGCAGCGACTTCGTCTTGGGTCGAGAGCGGGTTGCAGCCCGACCAGGAGATTTCTGCACCGGCGGCTCGAATGGCTTCGATGAGCACGGCCGTCTCTTTGGTCACGTGAAGGCAACCGGCCACACGCATGCCAGCGAGGGGCTTGGTTTGCTCGGCTTCTTCCTTGAGTTTGGCCAAGACGGGCATGCGAGCGCGTGCCCAATCCACCAGAAGTGCGCCGCTCTCAGCCAGTCCAATGTCGCGAACGGTGTAGTTGTCGTCTTTGTCCAAGTCGTCCATGATTCGGCGACCTGCCCGCCCCTCTTGAAGTCTATCGCTCGTCCATCATCGAAGATTCGGGTGGATGCCCGGCACCTCAGCCTGAGAAAACGACGACCTCAGCGGTAGGCGTGGAAAGACATGCGGCCCTGATTCATCGTCTGACGGAAGGAGCCTCGGCCCGAGAAGAGACCCCTGATCGATGAGAGGTAGCGAACCGGCCACGAATAGCGGAGCCACGGCCGCTTGGGATACACGACTTCCACACGAGCGAACCCGAGGTCCTTCAGCATCCCTTTCATCGCGGCCACGTTGGGCGCCCAGTAGTTGGTGTCATCGTTGTTGAGGGAATCACCGGGGAAGTAGACCATCGACGGCTTCCAGCGGTGAAGGTCGTCCACGTGCGTTTCGACGATGAGCAGTTCATTGCACACCTCGGCGGCGACGCGCAGGCCAGCCATGGGGTCCTGCAGGTGATAGAGCACACCGAGGAACATCACGACGTCGAACTTCCCAACCTTCTCGGGCGTGATGTCCATGGCGTCAATATCCAGCGATTCCACCTTTGAGTTGAGGGCTTCATGGACGAGGTCGAACCCGTCCTTCGTTCCCCATCCCGGCCCACTCCAGCAGAAGTGGTCGGTCGCGAGCACGCGCTCGGCACCGTTTCGCTCAGCCTGGAAGGAGAAGAAGCCGTCCCACGCCCCGATGTCCAGCACGGATTTCCCCGTCAGGTCGGAAGGGAGGCAGACCTGACCCAACTTGTCCACCGAGTTGTCCAAACCGGGGGTCACGATGCCGTCTCGAATCGGGATGGAATGAAACCACTTGATGTCCTTGATGCGACGCATGAGTTCGTCGTTGTCGGCCATGTCTGTGCCTCCGCGCTTTCGCATTTATCGCTTCTTATCGCAAATAAACCGCCCAAACGCCTCACTTCTTGTCCTTGTGCAACGTCTTGGCCTGCTTGGCCCACTCGTCTCGCTTGACACGTCCGGGGAAGAACTCAATGGCGACGTTGACCTCTTCTTCGATCTTCGCCGTCATCTTGCTGACCTGCTCAAAGGTGTAGATGCCCAGCGCGTTCAGCTTCTCTTCAATGAACGGCCCGATGCCCTTGATGGCTTTCAGGTCGTCCTTCTCCGAAGCGGAGGCCACACCGAGCGTGGCGAAGTCAATCTTCTCGGCCTTGGCGGCCACACGCTCGAGTTCTTCGGCCTGCTTGAGCGCCTTCTCGTCCAGCTTGACATCCTCACCGAGCAGGATCTTCGCCTGGTTCACCCACTGGTCGCGCTTGACACGACCGGGGAAGAACTCGATGGCTTCGTTGACCTGGTCTTCCAGTTTGGCCGTCATCTTGCTGATTTGCAGATAGGTGTAGATGCCCAAGGCGTTCAACTTCTCTTCAATGAAGGGTCCGATGCCCTTGATGACCTGAAGGTCGTCTTTTTCGCTGGCCTTGGCCGTACCGAGGACCTTGAAGTCAATCGACTTGGAGCGCTCCATGACACGCTTCAATTCAGCCTTCTTCTTCTCCTCCTTGCTGGCGGGCTTGGTAGCGGCAGCGGCCTTCTTCGCCTCTTCCTCAGCCTTCTTGGCAGCAGCGGCTTCTTCCTTGGCCTTCTTGTCAGCCTCGGCCTTCGCCTTCTTCTCGGCTTCCTTGGCAGCCTTTTCTTCAGCAGCCT
>JBMZXF010000056.1:0-11289 GCA_049627345.1 Candidatus Poseidonia sp.
TTCACTCAATGGGTGAGGTTCAAGAATCGCCAATGAAGCCACCAATTCATGCCCAACAGCATTCCAAAGCCACCCACCCCCGTCAACGAACCCGTCCTTGGCTACCTGCCAGGCAGCAAGGAGCGCGCTGACCTTGAGGCTGAACTCAAGCGCCAATCCGCCGAAGTCCTCGAAATCCCCTGCATCATCAACGGCGAGGAAGTGTTCACCGGCGACGTGGTCGAGCAAGTCATGCCGCACAACCACGGCCACGTCATCGCTCGGGTCCACATGGCCGGCGAGAAGGAAGTCAACGCTGCCATCGAGGCTGCCCTCGGTGCCCATGAGATGTGGTCCACCATGGAATGGCAGGCGCGAGCCGCTGTTTTCCTCAAGGCCAGCGAGCTGCTCAAGGGTCCACGTCGTGCAGAGATCAACGCCTCCACCATGCTCAACCAGTCCAAGACCTGCCACCAGGCCGAGATCGACTCGGCCTGCGAACTGATCGATTTCTGGCGATTCAACTCCGACTATGCTCGTCAAATCTACGAAGACATGCAGCCGCCCATCTCGCCATCGTCCATGTGGAACTCCAGCGAAGTGCGACCGCTCGAAGGCTTCGTGTTCTCGGTCACCCCGTTCAACTTCTCAAGCATCGCCGCCAACCTGCCTTCCTGCGCCGCCATCATGGGCAACGTGGGCGTGTGGAAACCCTCCCGCAATTCCTACGTTTCCAACTACCGCTTGATGCGCCTCATGATGGACGCTGGCCTGCCCGGTGGCGTCATCAACTTCGTCCCGGGACGAGCCGCCGTGGTCGGCGACATTTGCTTGGCGCACCGCGAGTTAGCAGGTATTCACTTTACCGGTTCCACCCGCGTCTTCCGCCAGATGTGGCGAGACGTGGCCAACAACCTCGAGAACCTGAAATCCTATCCACGCATTGTTGGTGAAACGGGCGGCAAGGACTTCATCGTCGCTCACCCCGACTGCGACCGCCAAGCCCTGCTCGTCGCCATGCTGCGTGGTGGATTCGAGTTCCAAGGGCAGAAGTGCAGCGCTGCCAGCCGTGTCTACGTGCCCCGCTCGGTGTGGGACGCCATCAAGGACGATTACGTCGCCGAGGTCAACAAGATCACTGTGGGCGATGTCAGCGATTTCAGCAACTTCTTGGGCGCCGTCATCGACAAGAAAGCCTTCGACAGCATCACCGGCTACATCGACCGTGCTGCTGCCAACCCCGACTGCGACATCATCACCGGCGGCACCTACGACGACAGCACGGGCTACTTCATTCAGCCCACCACCATCGTGTGCAACGACCCCAGAAGCGAGACCATGGCCGAGGAAATTTTCGGGCCCGTGCTTTCGGTTCACGTCTACGAAGACGATGCTTTCGAGGCCACCTTGGAACTCTGCGACACCACCTCGGAATATGCGTTGACCGGCTCCATTTTCGCCACCGACCGACGCCACATCGAGACGGCGGTCAAGGCCCTTCGCTACAGCGCTGGAAATTTCTACATCAACGACAAGCCGACCGGGGCTGTGGTTGGCCAGCAGCCGTTTGGTGGTGCACGCGGCAGCGGTACCAACGACAAGGCCGGCAGTCCACTCAACCTGTTGCGTTGGGTCAGCCCTCGTTCCATCAAGGAGACGTTTGCTCCGCCACACGACTGGACCTATGGCTTCCTCGGTTGATCAAACCGATTCTTGTTGGGCTGCCTTGGCCTTTCGCTCGAGGCGTGCTTGGTGTGCACGCTCAGCCTGCGGGATGATGTATCGGGCAGGGACCCGAGCCGAAACCAACGAGATGAGGTACCAACCGAGGGTCAGAAGCGGTGTGGCCAGCATGACGGTGAGAGCAGCGGCCATCACGAGGAAGCCGTCGGTGGCCTGCCACGACCATGCAGCACAGAGTGCGGTGCACAACGGCAACCACCACCGGGCAGCATAGCTCGGCGTGGACATGCCCTTGTGGTCTCGGCGTGGAGCGAAGGCAGCCTGGAGCCATGACATGGCAATGAATCATTGACCTGCGTATTTGAACGGCCGTTTATTTCTTCAAACCGTTGATGAAGGAGAAGCCCGTAGCACACCCTACCTGCAATGATGATGGCCTCTGCCGAATGCTGTTTTTCAGTGACGATTGATGGGCGAACTGAGCGGGTACCCACTCCCAGGTGAACCGATGCAATCGATGACCCCCCATCCTTTGCAGCAAGTTCCACTCACACCAGTACCGGACCGACTGACGGTGTGGCGAGCGTCGACCCCGTGGCAAACGGTCCGCTCCATGGTCGGTTTGGTCATCGTTTGCTTCTTCATCACCCAGTTGGCCGTGGTGGTCGTCGCCGGTTTCATCGACGGGGACATGAACGGGACCTTGGGCCCTCTTGACCCCTTGCTGACCTTCCTTGGAGGCATCTGCCTCTCGCCGTTTTTGCTTCTCTTCTTCTACTTACGACGACCAAACTTGACCCACACCGTTCAAGCCTACCCTGCCGAACATGGACGGAACATGCATGCCCTTGCAGGAGGTTTGGTCGTCAGGTCGCCTCAGGCAACCACCGTGCAGCATCACCTGTTTCGCTCGACCGCCCCCTTGGAGATGCCCCGACCGGCCCATCTCTGGTTGTTGTTCGTGTTAGGGGTTGGCGTGTCCACCGCCTGCCTGTTGCCGCTGACCGTCGTGGGCGCCAATGCACTGACGCTCTTGTTGGCCCTCGCCGTGGTCTTGCCGGCTTGGCTCATCGGATTCTCAACCCCTGTGTTTGCCTGGTGGTCCATCACCAGCCGGCATTTTGGCATCCACATTTCTCGCCGAGACGCCGAATGGATGCTCGTGGCCGGGATGCTCTCAGCGGTTCCAGCCATCATCATCAACAGCCTGTTCTCGCCGATTTTGGTCGGTGCGGTCGGCTTGAATGCGTTCCAAACGGGAACACTGGGCGAAGGGCTGATCTTGTTTGTTTCAGCACCGGTGGGCGAGGAGTTGTCCAAAGCCATCGCCGTGTTTGCGCTCAGTCATCTCATCGTCTCACCGAAGCACGGGTTCTACGTCGGTTCAACCGTCGGATTGGGGTTTGCCTTGTTGGAGAATGCCAGCTACATCATGATGGCGCTGGCCGGCGATTACAGCAGCATTACCTACTTCTTCACGGCAAGCCTTCGAGGTCTCAGTTCCATTCCCGGACACGCCATGTGGACGGGCCTGAGCGGCTACGCCATCGGTTGTTGGTTGAGCCGTGGGAACACCGTTCCATCCTTGTCAGGAACAGCTTACTTGTCAGAGGACGCCGAAGCACAGTGGGTGTTGTACGACAAGCAGGGCCGTGGTGTGGCTCAGTCGAGTTGGACCACCCTTCCTTCCCAAGCCATCGTCAAGTTGCTGGGTCGTCATCAACGCCACGCCTGGCCCATGCCGACCACGCTTGGAGCAGGCATTGGCCTTGCCATTCTCGGCCATGCGCTGTGGAACGGTTCATCGTGGGGCGTGGGCTTGCTCCTGGCCGACAGTGAAACCCTGCTCGCCGTCCTCCTTCAGTTGGCCTGGTTGGTGGTGATGGTGCTCGGGCTCTGGTTCTGCATCCTGAGATGGCTGCCAACCATCGTGCTGAACGCCAAAGAATGAGCGTTAGCGGTCATAACAGGGTGCGGTCTTCAAAAACCATGCCTCGGTGCGAGAGGGTGGACCTTTTGTCCATCAACCGTGAAGGTGCAGACCATGGATGTCTTTTCCAGCGGACCAAACACCGGCAACCTCGTGGTGACGGTGGGGCTGGTGTTGGCATTGCTGGTGATGTCCTCGCGGGCCAAGATGCTCGATACCAAAGGCGCTAACGCAGCGGCCATTCTCGGTCTCGTGGTCGGTGGCCTTGGCCATTGGACGTGGTTGCTCATCCTCCTCGGTTTCTTGTTGAGTTCACACAAAGCCACCAAGTGGCGATTTGACGAGAAGAAAGCCTTGGGTCTGAGCGAATCCAGCGACGGCCACCGAGGCTGGACCAACGTTGTGGCCAACGGTGCGATTCCAGGCCTGATCTGCATTTACGCGTACATGGCCGATGATTGGAACACGGTCGTGTGGGTGTTCGGAGCAGCCGTGGCCGTCGCCGCATCGGACACCTTTGCCAGTGAAATCGGGTGCCTCGACCCGCGTGTTCGCATGATCACGACCCTCAAGCCCTGTGAACAGGGCGAAAACGGCGGCTTTTCGCCCAACGGCCAGTTGGCGGCTGCCGTCGGCTCCACCGTCGTGGCGGTGCTGACCTTCGTGGCGTGGTGGGCGACCACCACCGACAGCGCCTCCACCAACGGTTTGGAACTTCTCGCCGTGTTGGCCGTCATCGGCTGGCTGGGTTGTCAAATCGACAGTTATCTCGGCGCTCTCCTTGAGAACCGGGGCTACATGAGCAAAGGGGGCGTCAACGCTTCCGCCATCACCGGTGGCGTCCTTCTCATGTCGCTTTACCTCGGCATCCTCTAAGATGCCAGCGGGGCATTGGCTTCTTGAACCGACACCGCTTGGTCGTTGCATGGGGCGTCAAGCGTGGGCCATTGGGACCCTGTGCTTGCTGCTTTGCGTCGGCTTGTCGGGCATGGTTTCGGCGAACACCGACTCCACCTATGAACCGGGATTTGTCGAGTGGAACATCACCCCGCTCGAACGGCTGTTTGTAGAAGGCACCGATGTTGAAGACGCCGTGCTTCAGCGCGAGCAAACCGACTCCGCAGTGGGTGGCTTTACGGTGGGCCTGACCAACGGCCCGGTCCCCGTCTTCACCCTCCAAAGCCCACCGGTGGAACAGGCCGTTGAAGCTCAGGTGTTCATGAGCGTGTATTTCTCGGCCATCATCGAAGGGGGCGGTGGGCCTCAATCGTGCACTCGGCAGACCTGGGCAGATTCCAGCACCACGCTCATCTACAGCGTCAGCGACGACAGCGGAGAAATTTACTCGACTGAAGTCACGCAAACATTGGACACCTCGGCAGAGGGCGACGCCATGAATTTCTCCGGTGAGAAACAAAACGTCACCCTGAGTTTGGCACCCGGCAAGAGCATCAGCCTCAGCGTATCCATTGAGCATCGATGCCTCGGAACACAGGCCAGGGTCCAGTGGGGTGGGTTTGAACAGAACAGCGGCGGCATCGTCATCGAAGGCGTGCTCTACGAACCTGAAGCCCGCATTCTCGTTGACGCTGCACGCCTCGCCCATGTTGAACTCGAGCACCGACTGCCTTGGGGGCTTGAAGACCTGCGAGACGAAAAATGGGAAATTTGGGGCCCGCTCCTCCCCACGGACAAATCCGTGCGGGACGGTGAATACCTCGTCGAAACCAGCGCTGGACGCATTCGCATGACGCGGGACTTGGGCGGCAACAACACCGTCTACACATGGTCGGGCGCCAAACCGCTGCCTGTTGGCGAGATGAACCTCCAGTTCTGCCTGCGCACCATCGCTGGCGACCTGAACAGTGACTGCCATGCTGAGGGCATCCTTCGGTTTGAGGTGCTTCCAGAAGACGACGGCTTTGCCAGTGCAGGCTTATGGTTGACCCTGACCACCGTCATGGCCTTGTTGGGCTACGTGGTGAACGCTTTCCGGAGCGGATTGTTGCTGCCCGCACCCATTCTCGGTGCGCTGGTCGCCCTGGCCTTGCTCACCCTTCCCACCGTCTTCGACCAACCGAATTTAGGCGCCGATGCCGTCATTCTCGACAACACCAAAATCTTGGATACGGACCTGACCAAAGCCGACGGCTCAACGGCTTCCATCAGCGAGTTGCTGGCAGGCAAGGAGGCACTGATTATTGGCCTTGTGCTGCCCGGGTCAGAGCAAATCCTCACGCAGGCGAATGAATTCAACCGCTCCATTGACCAACTCGGCGACCGCGTCGAAGTGGTGCACATCGTCACGGGCGAGGATGCGATGATGACCGATGTCACTTCCCTAGCCGCCGCCACCAACGCCACGTGGAGCGTGTACCTTGACGAGGAGGGGGTCTTTGCCAAGAGCCTGCCGACCGGTGCCTCCGATGCCGTGGTCGTCGTGGACCCCGGCATGCACGTGACCTTCTCGCAAGCCTCCTCAGCCGCCATGCTGGACATCGTTGAATCCGTGGACGCCATCAAGAGCGGCGGACCCAACTCCTTCGGCTCGTACTTCGGTCTGCTGCTCGGCCCAGGGTTGTTCCTGTTCTTGCTCGCCCTTCCTCGAAACGAGTGGGCGGCGCCTGAGGAGCCGCTCCCGCCCGGTCTGCTTTGGGGCTCCATTGTGGTCGCAGGGGCGACCGGCATCCTGCTGGTCAACCTCCCCGCCCTCCTGCTCACCCTGCTCCCTGTCGGGATGACCGTTCGGTTCCTGCTGGACATTGCGATGATGGTTTGGATGCTCGAGATGTGTTTCTTCACCGCTCGGCGGGGCGCACCCTACGAAGCGGACATGCTGGGCCGCTTGCTTCATCGCAGTTTCCCGAAGGCCTTCCGAGATTGGCGGGACCCCGTGGACATGGACCGAGACGTGTTGCTCGGCATCTGGATGGGCTGGTTTGGATGGCTGGCCTTCCCCAATTTGTTCACTCAAGCCGTTGGTTCCTCGGTGCTGGCCGGTGGAAGCGGCATCAGCATGGCCTTGTTCTTCTTGCTCCTCTTCCTCTTCAGCGGCGGCATCGTTGTGCTGTTGCTCCGCATCGTGTCATCATGGGGTGGCCCGTTCTCCCGGCTCTTCGGAAAGTTCGGTGGCGAAGTCTTCGCACAGTTCGTGGGTTGGATCCTTACACCCATGGCGCTGTGGATGGCCGTCAACGCCACGCTCAACGTGCTTGAACTCGGCGTCGTCTAACCACGACCATGATGTAGGTTGACCACGATGGTCAACGCCATGAACACCTCCCGAGCACACTGGAGTCAAACCAGCGCCCGACTGATGAACGCCTGCCCGAGAGCCTGGGCGATGACCTACGGCCAACCTCAGCGCCAACCGATTCGTGGCATGAGAGCCGTGGGGCGTGCCCCGAAGAACCTGGATGAGGTCATGTTGCGAGCGATGAGGTCGGCGTGGGCAAAGAAAACGAGTGATCTCTACGAGCGGAAAATATGGACCAAAGCCTACACCAGCAAGGTGTTGACGAGGTTGGCCAACGACGCCTTGGTGGAGCATAATATCGGCGTCCCCATGCTTCTCCGTAGGCAAAAAATCGAGCGTGCCGTCCGACAACTTCGCCTGCTTGATGGCGTGCACGCCCTACGGCCGCTGGTTGAAGGAGAACCACGCCGGTGGGCGTTCTTTGACCGAAGGGAACCCGCAGAGGTCAGCGGCATGAACCTCTATGCTGCCCCTGATCTGGCCGTCTTTCATCAAAACCGATGGACCCTCGTTCGCCTTCAATTTCGAACCCCAGCCAGGAACCCACTGGGTCAGCAGCTCGAACACTTGCTCGCAGTCCATTGGGCCATGAACCAACCAGGGTTCCCCGATGACATCAATGCGTTCCGATTGAAGGTGGTCGCATGGAGAGGAGATTGCTGGAGAGAACATCATCTTGAGGTCTCCTCGGGGTCGCTCAAGCAAGCCCTTGCATTAGCCCATCATGATGTCCAAGAAATGAACTGGCTTTCCCGTTGGGCAAACGCTGACCCGACGCTGATGAGCCTCCCCCTTGCGTCCCATTCAAGGCACTGCGATGGCTGTCAGCATCGGAAAGGTTGTCCAGCCGAAGGCGGATTGGCGACAGCAAAGCGACTTCAAGAGAACGCTCAGGCGAAGCCGTCTCACAGGGAGCCGACCAAATTGGCCAACACGGCGTGAACGTCGCTGGCTTTGGTGACACCGCTGGCCAGCAGGACGCCCTCAGCACCCAATTCAAGCGCCTTGGCAACGTCTTGACCGTTCTTCACGCCGGCACCGCATAGCACGCGGACGTTCGGATTCACGGCCTTGACAGCGGCCACGGTATCGCTGACGATGGCGGGGTCGGCGGTGGTGACGGAGATGTCGCCGCCGATGAGTTCGGGGGGCTCCACGGCGATGTACGTTGGATTGAGGGCCGCCAACGCCTTGGCTTCCTCTACATCGGCCGCACAAGCGCACACAGGAAAGCCCTCAGGGAGCATCTCGAGCAGCGAGGCGACGTGGTCGAGTTCGACCTTGTGTTCGGCATGGTTGATGATGGACCCCTTGGCACCGCGATGGAGAGCGGTTTGCGGCTCCAACCAGCCGGTGAAGCCCCCTTGACCCACCGGGTCGAGGTGTTGAGACCACACTTCGACGTTGCTGGCTTGACTTGCAAGGGTGGCAAGGTCAAACGCTGAAGCAACGGCGACGAGGGTAGCAGGTCCATCGGCGTGAGCCTCCATAGCTGCCAACAGCGCTTCTGCTGCTTCACCCGAGGCTGAGGCATAGGTTTTGAAATTCACAACGATCAATGGTTGGTCCATGCATTGGCGAGGTGGCCACTTGCATTTAGCAGATTTCATGCTTGCATGGGCCAAGCACCGCCTTCCTGGACGGTTCCGGGAGGCACGTTCGCACCGTGGTCAACGACGACACCGTTCAACCGACAACCGTCGCCGACCGTTGCCCCCTCGCCAACCAAACACGAACGGAGGTCGGCGGCGTCCCCGATTCGGGCGCCTTTGAGTAACGTGGACATGGCCACGTGCGATGCTCCGATGTTGCAGCCGTTGGACACCATGCTGTGTTCAACCACCGAGGCCGAGGTCGTCCCCTTGAGGGCTGCTTCGGAAGCGTACCATGAAGGATGGGCGCCGTAAAGCTGGCCGGTTCTGTGCCGACCGTGGTCAATGGAGGCCTTGACGGCAAGGTTCCAGGCTTCGGGCGTGCCGGCGTCGATGAAGTAGCCCTCGAACGGCACCCCGCTCAACAAGCCTTCAGCAGCCAATTTCGGGAACACATCTCGCTCAATGGAGTGGCGACCGTGCGGCATCCAATCGAACACGTCGTCGTTGAAGATGTAGGAACCTGCGTTGATCAGGTTGGAGAACACTTCCTCGGGGGCTGGCTTTTCTTTGAAGCGGGTGATCCTGTTGTCCTCGTCAAGACCGACGATGCCGAAGCGTGTAGGGTCCTCCACCTCCCACAGCCCGAGGGTTCCGACCGAACCGTTGGTGCGGTGCATGCTCAACAACGATGAGGCATCAAGCGACGAGATGATGTCGCCGTTGAAACAGGCAAAGGTACCGCTCACAACATCACGGCAATTGCCGAGTGCCCCTCCCGTGCCCAACGGTTCATCCTCCGGTACGATTCGAACATCAAAGGGTGCATCTGCGGCCTCAAAGTAGGCCTTGATTTGGTCCACCTTGTAGCCGCCAGCCACCACCACTTCGTCCACCATGTCCACAGGAAGGGAACTGACCACGTGTTCGAGCAGCGTTTGGTCGAGCACCGGCAGCAGGGGCTTGGGGATGCTGTTGGTCCATGGTCGAAGGCGAGAACCAACGCCACCCGCCAGCACCACGACCTGCATGGCCCCGCCTCTTGGGCCTATGTTATCAACACCGCGCCAACTCCACCACGCTACCTGCGCCTCCAAAGTATTGAAAGACGGTCTTTCAGTCCAAGCGTTTGGAGAGCACCATGAACATTCACGAGTACCAAGGAAAAGCACTGCTCAAGCAGCACGGTGTCCCCGTGCTCGAGGGCGTTCACTGCACCACGGTTGACCAAGCCGTGGCAGCCTACGACCACCTCGGCTCGAAGGTCGTCGCCGTGAAATCACAAATTCACGCCGGTGGTCGAGGAAAAGGCAACCTCTACGCGCCCGACTCCGGCGACCTCGTGATGGAGGGCGGTGTCAAAATCGCCTTCTCAAAAGACGAAGTGCAAACCTACGCCACCAACATCCTCGGCAACATCCTGGTGACCATCCAAACGGGCGAGGAAGGCAAGCTCGTTCGCAACCTCTACGTTGAATCCGGTTGCGACATCGCTCACGAATACTATCTTGCCATTCTCGTCGACCGTGAAAACAAATCCGTGCTCATCATGGCCTCCACGGAGGGCGGCATGGACATCGAACACGTGGCTGAGACCACGCCCGAGAAAATTCACAAGATTTCAGTGGACCCGAACGCCGGCCTGATGGGCTACCAAAAGCGCGACCTGGGACTGGCACTGGGCCTGACCGGCGCCGCTCACAAGGCCTTCGCCAAGGCGTTGACTTCGATGTACGGTATGTTCGTCTCCAGCGACTGTGCCATGCTGGAGATCAACCCGCTGGTCCGCACGGCGGACGACGACATCGTGGCATTGGACGCCAAGGTCTCGTTTGACGAAAACGCTGAGTTCCGCCACAAGAACTGGGACGAGCTGCGCGACTTGTCCGAGGAAGAAGAGGTGGAGATCCGTGCCAAAGAAACCGGCTTGTCCTACGTCAAACTCGACGGCAACATCGGCTGCCTCGTCAACGGTGCTGGTCTTGCCATGGCCACCATGGACGTCATCAAGCTGTACGGTGGCGAGCCGGCCAACTTCCTTGACGTCGGTGGCGGTGCCAACGAAGAGCAGGTTAAGACCGCCTTCTCCATCATCCTTGAGGACCCCAACGTGAAGGGCATCCTCGTCAACATCTTCGGCGGCATCATGCGCTGCGACATCATCGCACGCGGCGTGATTGCGGCGACCGAAGCTCTCTCGCTTGACGTTCCACTGGTGGTTCGACTCGCTGGCACCAACGTCGACGAGGGCAAGGCCATCCTGGCCGCATCAACGCTCAACATTCACCCCGCCGACGACCTCGCCGAAGGGGCGCAGAAAATTGTGGAACTCATTGGAGGTGGAAACTGATGGCGATTTGGATTGAAGAAGACGCAAAGGTCCTCGTGCAGGGCATCACCGGCAAGCAAGGCATGTTCCACGCCGACAAAATGGTCGAGTACGGCACCAACATCGTCGGCGGTTGCACCCCCGGCAAGGGCGGTCAAACCGTTGAGCTTCAGGGCAAGCCGTTCCCCGTGTGGAACTCCATGTTCGAGGCCATCGAAGCCACCGACGCCGACGCCACCGTCATCTACGTCCCGCCGCCCTTTGCCGCCGAGGCCATCATGGAAGCGGCCGATGCCTTTGACACCGTCAAGGGCGAGGGCGTTGTGGTCTGCATCACCGAAGGCATCCCTACCTTGGACATGGTGAAGGCCGTCGCCTTTGTCGAGAACCGGCCCGGTGTCCGCCTGATTGGGCCCAACTGCCCCGGCATCATCACGCCCGGTGACAACGGCGGCGCCAAAATCGGCATCATGCCCGGCCACATTCACGCCAAGGGCCGCATTGGCATTGTCTCAAAGTC
>JBMZXF010000057.1:0-10459 GCA_049627345.1 Candidatus Poseidonia sp.
GACGAAGAGGCGTTCACGTACCTCGACCTGCCCAACCAGCGGGCCTCTGATGAGGCCAACGCCACCGTTCGGTTCTCCAAGACGGATGTGTTCTTTTCGAACGGTGTTCGCTGGTCGTTCCTTGAAGGCGTAGCGTTTGCTGATGTCATCGACATGAACGGCACGGAACTGACCAACGAGACGTCCGAGCGACTGGAATGGTACGACTACGATTTGGCTGTTCACCGCATCACACCAAAAGACGGCACGTATGTCCTCAACGTGGACGATGTCCACTACAAGCTTCAGTTCGTTTCCTACTACAGTGCAGACGATGAGGCTCGGTATCCAACGATGTTGATCGCCGCCCTCAACGCCTCTGCCTTCCCAGCGCTGAGCGACCCTGCCTTGGTCTCACCTTCCCCGTGTTTGGTGGTGGCAGGTGACGGTGACCTGGTTCAATGGGACGAGAACGAAACCGTTCAACTCGTAGAACAGGATGTGCAAATCGCTGTTGACGGCGACGATGTCGTGGTGGTTGTGGCTTACGAAGGAAAAGCGGTCCGAATCGTTGAAAATCAACTGAGGGAGCAGGGCAAATAGATGCGACGGCACGTGCTTCCTGTGGTTGCGCTTCTCATAGCGCTGGTCATGGCTAGGCAACTCTATCCCTATGTTTCTGGGTCGGAACCGACGGTGGTTGACGGGTACGAGGTCACGCGAGTGGCTGCCAATTTGGGTGGCCCCACCTGCTTGGTTTGGGCCAACGACACCCACTTGTTGGTTTGCGACAGGGACGGCGGCGCCATCACGGAATTGAACATCCAAACCGATGAGCGGCGGACGCTTCTCAGCGGGCTCGACCGACCCCACGGGCTGGTCGTGCTGGACGGTGCAGCCGTGGTGTCGGAGGCCGGCAAGCTCACGTCGTACACCATCGATGAAAACGGCCTCTATGTCGAGGCTCGCGTGCTGGTCGAAGGCATTCCCGTTGGGAACCACCAGACCAACACGGTGGACGTCATGCCCAACGGCACGCTGTTGTGGCACAGTGGCTCCACGTGCAACGTCTGTGATGAGGCAGATGAACGAAATGCAGCGCTTCTGTGGGTGAATTCGACCACCGGCGAACACGGTGTCCTTGCCAGTGGGGTTCGCAATTCCTTCGACGGCGTATGGGTTGAGGGCCACGGCTACTTCTTCACCGACAACGGTCGTGATTGGGAAGGCGATCACCCCGATGAAGAATTGAATTTCATGATTCCCGGCGCCGCCTACGGTTGGCCAAACGATGCACCGGAGACGCCGATACCTCCCGGAACCGAGGCGCCTGTGGGCCGCTGGACGCCTCACACGTCCATGAACGGCGTGGATGTTCGTCCCGTTCACTCCTCGCTCCCGGGGCTGTCCCCTTCAGAGGGGTTCACGCTCTATGCCACGGTGTACGGTTCGTGGAACACCTTGCTCCCTGTCGGCCAGGAAATCCTTCGCATTGACGTCATGCCCGGCGACGAGGCCAACACCTACACCACGGACATCACCCGCTTCGCTTGGGATGCAGGCACACCCTTGCCGCTGGTGTTCCACCCCGATGGCACGCTGTACTACGCCATCTTTGGTGGCGGCGGGCAACTCTTCATCATCGATGCCGTTGCAGATTCGGATTGATGATGGTTCTTCCAGCCGAACCAGGATTAAGCCAATCGAACGGCAAGGTCGGCGACCGATTCGCCGGGTTGCGCTAAGGAACGAATGTATCGGGCGACGGTGTGCTGAGAGCGCTCCAAATCCCAAGCATCACCGCACCATTCGAGAGACGTTTCGGGAGCGGCTTGCGTACTCGTGTTGGACTCGATGGACCACACCGAGCATCCGCTCTCGTCGCTGGCTTGTACTTGGAGGTACCATGGTTCTGGTACGTGTTCGTGCTCACTCTCGAGATGATGGCGCTGAACAAATCGTACGATGCAATCGTCCACGATGTGGAGGATGCCCGCTTCGTTGAGCATTTCCAACACGTCTTCGTGTTCCGAACCGGGTTGGAACCACAGCAACGGCATGCCTTCTCTTCCGTGGCGAACCATGAGTTCCATGACGGCCTGCTTGGCTCGGTCAGGCGCGAGGAAGAACACCACAACTTCGGGTTGGAGCCCCTCCTCGATGGCAGGACGAATGGGTCGACCGAGGATGGCGCCGCCAGCATCGCGGGGATGAATCGGCACCAAACGCCACCCCTTTCCATCAAGGTCGTGAATGGCTCGATGGGCTGGTTTCTCGGGATTCAGTCCGGCCCCGAGAACGTGGATGGAGGCGGCCCCACACACCGTACCAACAATAGCAGGGTGGGCATCCCGTAGCATGGTTATGTTTTACCGGTTTTCTTTTTCAATCACTGTTCAAGCCCCCAAAACAGCAGTATAAAAACAACCTGAAGTGTAATGAATTCATGAGCAAATCATTTCTTTTGGTCGGTGGAAGCAGCGACATCGCACGTCATCTCGCCAGCATGCTGCTCGATGACGGCCACCACGTCACCCTCCTCGCCCGTGACGGTGATCGGGTCAGCGAACTGGTCGGTCGTGGAGCGAACTTCGTTGAGGGGGACGCCCTTGATGAATCCACCGTGCAGACGGCCGTTGCTCATGCTGCAGGATTGAGCGAAGACGGCCTGTCCGGTATGGTCCATCTGGTGGGATCCATCGCCCTTCGTCCACCTCACGCCACCAAACTCGAAGATTTCGAAGCCGTCATCCAGACCAACCTTATCTCGGCGTTCCTTGCGCTCAAGACGGCTGGCAAGGCGATGCTGAAGTCCGGAACGGGCCGCATGGTGTTCACGTCAAGCGTCGCCGGCAGTTACGGGTTGACCAACCACGAGGCAATTGCGGCCGCCAAGGGCGGCATCGAAGCCATGGTGCGTGCGGCCGCTTCCACCTATGCAGGGCGCGGCCTCCGTGTCAACGCCGTCGCGCCTGGTCTCACCGAAACCCGTCTCGGTGCGACCGTTCTCCGCTCGGATGCGATTCGGGAGGCCTCCGTGGGCATGATTCCCCTGAAGCGCATCAACGAACCCGATGAGGTGGCCGCCAGCATGCACTGGTTGCTGACCGGGGCACCGGACAACTTGACCGGTCAGGTCTTGCATCTTGACGGTGGCATGTCAGCACTGCGAGGGTGAAGCATGCGCATTGCGGTGGTCGGCGGCGGTTTGGCGGGCCTCACGGTCGCGTTGGGCTGCGAACGAGCCGGCCACGAAGTCGACCTCTACGAAGCCTCAGACCGTCTCGGTGGTCGTATGGCCACCCGCCAGGAAGGTGACCACCTCATCGACCTTGGCTTCCATGTCCTTCACACCGCCTATCCTGCCCTCCATCGATGGGTGGACGTTGAGGCCCTTGACGCCAAGCCGATGGACGCCTGCACGATGACCATTCATCCAGGAACCGGCCGGCAACGGGTGCTTGGGGATGCGCTCAGTGCTCCTCAATACCTTCTCCCGACCCTGAATTCTGTGGGCATCATCGACGGTCTCCGCTTCCTCCGTTGGAGACTTTCGACGTCAGGAAAGGACCTCGAACGCTCCATGGACCGGCCGTCTCCGACCATCGCTGACGGACTTCAAGCGCGAAGGTTTGGACCCTCAACTCAAGACGTGTTGAAACCCTTGTTTGCGGGGATTACGCTGGACCCGTCGCTCTCCGAACGCATGGCCTTCGCTGATTTTGCGTGGGGGGCCATGGCTCACGGCGAGATGATCGTTCCATCAGGCGGCATCGCAGCCGTCCCGCAACAACTCGCCGACCGTCTTTCGACCACTCAAGTTCATCTGAGCACTGCCGTTTCGAGCGTGTCACCCACCTCGGTGATGGTGGACGGTGAGGAACGAACGTACGACCGTGTCGTGTTGGCGGTGCCGCAGCATGTCGCCGTTGCCCTGCATCCAGCGCTCGCCACTGAACATCAACCGGTGGAGCGCTTGACGAGCACCGTGGCGTTTGTGGCGCCCGAGCCTCCGTATTCCGAGGCCTGTCTGATGGTCAACGAGGCGTGGGACAACGACGAACACCGGGTTCTCCACGTTCACGTTCCGACCAACCTTCACGCCCACCCTCACGACAAACACTGGGTGGTGGCCACGCTGGTTGGCGAGCCCGCCACCTCGCCGGATGCCTCGGCGGTGCAGCACGAACTCCGAACGTGGTTTGGGGAATCGGTGGGCCAATGGGAGCATGTGACCACCACCACCGTTCGTCATGCGCTTCCACACATCGACCCGTCCCATCACCGTAGGGCTCTGCCCGACGTCGAAGTGGACGGTGTTTTGGTGGTCGGCGACCACCGCACTCACCCTTCGGTTCAAGGTGCGCTTCGAAGCGCCGAGCGAGCTCTCAAGCACCTGAAAATCTCACTCCCAAGGAGGCCCTGACATGACCTGGCACAACGTGATGAAATCAAGCAAACTGAAACCCGGCAAGAAGAAAATGATGACCGTCAAAGGCAAAATGGTGATGGTGGGCCGGCAAGGCACCGCTCTGTTTGCCACCGAAGCCCTCTGTCGCCACATGCGATGGCCCCTTGC
Source organism: Candidatus Poseidonia sp. (assembly GCA_049627345.1). Classification (GTDB taxonomy): domain Archaea; phylum Thermoplasmatota; class Poseidoniia; order Poseidoniales; family Poseidoniaceae; genus Poseidonia. Next base: position 4,559 of record JBMZXF010000057.1, read on the forward strand.
TTGGGGGGCGAAAGTGGAGGACGGGTGCGTTCGCTGTCCACTTCACCAGACCACGCACAACTTAGACGACGGCTCACTCGTTGAATGGTCGCCGTTCCCCCTGCTTCCTGCGTACGGCAAACTGGTGGGCGCTATGTCGAAGAAGAAGGACCTGCGAATTTACGATATCCGAGAACAGGATGGGATGATTCAGGTCCGGTTTGAAGCCCCAGCTTCCCTTTCTGCTGACTCTCCTGAATGAACGTTCACACCACCACTCAACGTGCGATTCTTTCTGTTGACAAGGGCATGCATACGTTCTATTGCATCGTTAATATAATGCCCAACAGGACTTAGCGTGATCATCGGAGGCATGAACATCGAACTGCTCGTCGTGTTGGGGTTGGCGGGTTGTTTCCTCGCAGCCGCACTGACGGTTCCTGCCGGCTTTGGACTCGCTACCATGACCACGCCGATTTTTCTGCTGTGGTTTGAACCGCATCACGCTATTGCAGGGGTGGCGATTGTCCACGGCGCTCATAATGCGATGAAATCACGCATGCTTCGTACGCACATTGATCGCGATGCACTTCGCCGATTTGGCTGGGCGCTTCTTCTCGGGGCGTTGATTGGAGCGGTGTTGCAATCGGTCATTCCGCCGGACCCGTTGCTTCTGTTGGTCGGCCTTGCACTGATCGTACTTCCGGCATTGAAGGTCAGCGAGTCGTGGACCAGCCTTCGCCTTCCGGAGGCCGAGGACCGCATCGGCGGGTTCGGCTCAGGGTTTCTTGGCGGTTTGACAGGGCACCAGGGCGCTCTTCGGGCGATGTTTCTCAAACAGCGGTTGCCCGATAAATCAGAGTACGCTGCGACGGCGGCTGTGTTGGCCTTGGTGGTTGACGCCACGCGCATCCCGATTTACCTGTGGTACGATGTCAGCGTTTTGACCGTGGAGCCTTGGTTGTTGGTCGGTTTCGTCATCGCAGCGTTGCTCGGCGCTCAAATCGGTCGCATATGGCTTGAGAAATGGAAGAGCGATGACATCCAAAAAGGCATCATGGTCGGCTTGGTCATCACCGGGGTTCTGTACGTCCGAGAAGCCCTTCAAGCCCTTTCAGCTGCGTGATTCAAGCCACTCGCGAAGCCGACGCACGCCTTCGTGGATGTTTTCCAGCGAGGTGGCATAACTGACGCGAATGAGGCCTTCACCGCCCTTCATCAGCGAGCCAGGAATGACCTGAACCTGGGCCTTCTCGAGCGCTTCGGTGGCGAATTCGATGTCGCTCATGCCCGTTCCGGTGATGTCGCACAGGATGTAGAACGCCCCTTCGGGTTGGGGGACCACGACTCCGGGAAGCGAAGAGAACGCCTCGTGGATGGCCAAACGACGTTCAGCAAAGGCTTCCTCCATCACTTCGATTTCTTCTCGAAGTTCCAATGCCTTTTCCGCAGCGGGCATGAGGAAGGTCGGCACGTGGGTGGCGGCGCTGACGTTGACTTTCTTGACGCCGTCCATGACGGTGGTCGGTCCGGCGATCCATCCCAAACGCCACCCGGTCATGGCCCACCCTTTGGACCAGCCGCCGATGGTGATGGTCCGCTCCGCTCCGCCCTCAAAGGCGCACGGCGAGGTGTAGCCACCGTCCACCCAAACCAAGGTGGAATAGATCATGTCGTCAAGAATCCAAAGGTCGTGTTTGACGGCGAAGTCAACGAGGGCCTTCGTCTCGTCTCGGGTGTAAACGGCGCCCGTGGGGTTGTTGGGGGAATTGATGACGATGGCCTTGGTGTTGGGCGTTACGTGCTGTTCAAGCGCCTTGAAATCGGGGTGGTAGTCTTCACGACGAACTGGAACGTGAACGGGCGTGGCACCCGTCAGGCGAATCATCCCGTCATAGGAAGGCCATGCGGGCGAGAGCAGCAACACCTCGTCGCCGGGCGCCATGACGGCCATCATGCCGTAGAGTAAGGCCTGCTTGCAGCCCGGCGTCACCACGACGTCATCCCCACGAACGTTGATGTCAAACTGGGTGAGGTGGCGGCTGACGGCGGCGCACAGCGATTCACTGCCTTGCGGACGGGTGTAGGCCGTTTCGCCACGGTCCAGGGCCGCCTTGGCTTCGGCGACAATGGGGGCGGGGGTGTCAAAATCGGGTTGACCGACCGTGAATCGCACGACTTCAGGGCCGGGCGGAGCGAGGAAGGCGGCAAACCCGGAGCCAACGAGGTCAAGGTTGGGGTTCAATTCCGGCATGGTCATTTCCTCCTAAACGACGATGAACGGTCGCGTGGTGTGGCTTTGAAGGCTCGTATGGTCTGTATGCCTGCGAGAAGGGTTTTGGAGCACGGACGGAGATTCGAACTCCGGTCTCAGGATCTGCAGTCCCGCTCATAGCCACTCTGACATCCGTGCTGTATCCACGCCCAGCGACATGACCTATTTCAACGCGCCTTTGGCTTCAGCGGCAACGTTGGAGGATGGTTTAAACGAATTCAGACCAAGCCCTACCCATGGCAGAGGAAACGGACACGCCCCCCTCTTCCGCCGACGACAAGCCGTTTTTTGCCATCGATGCCGAAGACGTCGCGGAGGCCACCGCGGCGGCGACCGTAGCAACGGCCACCATCACTGCTCCAACATCGGCGACACCTCAGCCGCCGCAACCCATGATGCTCGGGACGCTGGGCAACCCAGCTACCACCTCAACACCCATTTCTACCGCCTCATCCCAAGGGTCCGCTGCAGAGGGCGAGATGAAAGCCAACCCTTGGGGGGCGCCAACGCCCCAGTTGACCGGCGACATCAACGCCATGAACGGGCAAGGGATGTTCGTCATGCCAGCCGCTGACCCTCAGCAGCAGGAGCGGTTTCGTTGGGGCCAATTCTTTGCTGGGTTGTTCCTTCCCTTCATCGTTCTCTTCGTGGTTGGTGTTGGCTTCGCCGCCTTTGAATCGGAGTATGAGGACCCATGGCGGTACGAAACCGTTGAACTCGAAGCACAAGACGGGACGACATTTCAACACCAAGTAACACCAACTTCGGACGAATTTTTCCAGTACATGTGGACGGAATTCGAGCACGAAGGTGAGTGGTACAGCGTCACGTGTTATGTTGAGTTGTACTCCTATGACGAGGGCTCTAATCAGGCCTCGGGCGACGATCTTCCGGTGTACCAATTGGACAGAGAAACCTACAATGAGGTGGAGATCGGGTCCTATTTTGTATCAAATCAAACCCTATGGTTTTCGCTTTCGAACATCTCGGTTGATTCGTTGACCGTTGAAATCGAGTACGTGGACGAGGACTTCTACAACGATACCACGGGGCTTTCCGATGGCGTGTTTTGCCTGCTTCCGCTCGCCTTTGTCGTCGGAACCATTGTCGCCTTTGTCCGAGGAAATCGAGCCTTTGGCTTTGGTATGCTCACCTCGCTGAGCTTGATGGTCATCCTTCCGTTCCTCTTCGTGTTCCTGCTGATCTTGGCCTTCAGTGGCATCTGATCGTGGAGGGTGAGCAATGCTGCATTCTTGTTCCGGTCTCCCCGATGAACGGTACTTCCACACACGGTATGCTGTCCTGCGTGAACCGCTCGGTATGCCGCTTGGCAGTGAACGTCTGGCCGACGACGACCAGGCCGTCCACGCTTGGGTCGAGGAGGATGGCGCCGTGATTGGTGTCGGTCGAGCCCACATCATTCCGGAGGGTGCCGACGGTTCGGGCGCCGACCACAAAGGGCCGGGCGCAGCACGCATTCCTCCGTTTGGGCCGCTGGCCGACGCCTCGGCGAGGCGGCCCGTGTTTCAAATTCGACAGATGGGGACGCTGCCAAGCCATCAACGCCAGGGTCACGCAGCCGCTGTCTTGAGCGAGCTGGAGCGAATCATGACCACGGAACATGGATGCCAAACCGGTCTGCTGCAAGCCCGTGAGCATGCTATTCCGTTCTATGAGTCCCAAGGCTGGACGGTCATCGATGAGCCTTATGCCATCGGTGTGATCGGTCCTCACAGGTCCATGATGAAGGACTATTGAGCGTGCAGAGTATATATCCACTCACTCGTTCATTTTGGCAACGGCAGTTTCCATGAACGCCCCTTGATTGTAAAAATAAACACAAAAGACGGAACAAAAAGATGGATTTGCGCCCGAAAGAGGGAGTAAAGATGAGATCAGTACAACACATTGAAGCAAAAGAACATAAAAGCACGACGGACCACGATAACAACATGAACAACTCTCGTTCTGAAAGAGGCTATGCAAAATCAGAACCTGATTTTGATTATTACGTAGCAAAAAAATACAACTCAAAATCAGAAAAAGAACGGGAATTGTATTTTCAAAAACTCCTCGAGGCTTTTCGAACCCTTTCAGAAGAAGCCCCAGAAGTGTTTGATTCCATCGCACCCGAAATGCTGCAGCGAAGCATTTGGTCGTGGAGGGGGGCTGATCCGCTTCTGTCGAAGAAATTCAACAACTGGTTGATGGCTGACTATCGGTGGACGCCGTTTGACGACATTCTTCCCAAGGAAAGCAGCACGTTCAGGCCCGTGGACGTCCCACCCCTCAACCCCGCTCAACTCGATGAAGCCCACCATTCCCTCATTGAAGCGCTCCAGGACCGCTTCCGGGGCGACCCGCATCGCTGGGATGCGTCCAGGCGCGATCAATTTGTCATTCTCGGCATGATGGCCACGGCGGGTGGATACGGTGTTCGCCAGGGCAAACTCATCCACAGTTTGGGCATGGGCTTGGCCGAAAGCGGTGTGCGCGGCGCCAACACGGTGCGAGCAGCAAAGATCGCCCTGTCTCGCTTGGCCAAACCCTTCGGGTTGCAGCTGTTTGCTCCGGCGGTTGGCAACGGGCCGGAACGCATTCACATGTTCAACGACGAAGAATTGGCTTCGATCATCGCTCGGTACGTGTTCAATCACGAGGCCTCGGTGCTCTTGCCAGCAACGGACATGCCCAGCATGTGATGGCGTTGTTCGAAACGACGCACTGCATCGCGCTCTTCATATAGGGTAGAGCCCTTGTATCGGGCAGAGGGAACGCTGGGTTCCCTATGAACGACCCGTGAAAAACGATGCAAACGGAGGATTACGTCAACAACGAAAGCAAAGCACTGAACGGCCTTTTCGCAGCCTACATGCCCTGCGAAAGCAACGAGATGCCCGCTCAGATGGTTTGCTTGACCCTCATTGTTGATTCAAATCAGCGCAAGCTGCATCGAACTCCCAACGTCCGTGTTCTGACCAGTTCAGAGGCAGCCTTGGAAAGAGAGAACAGCGGGTTCTCTATGTAAAACAACCAAAACAAAAGGAAGTGAAAAAACATGAAGACGAAAATGATGAGCGTGCTATTGGCTTTGTTCCTCGCCCTTTCCGCTGTCTCGGCAGCCTCGGGTGACGGATCCGACCCCCTCGACCCCTCAGACGGCGGCGCCGACTGGGACGGCGATGGTTTGACCAACGCTGAGGAGCAATCCCAAGGCACCAACATGAACAACGCAGACAGCGATGGCGATGGTCTCCCAGACGGATGGGAGGTTTCGAACGGACTGAACCCCACCAACGGTGGCGATGGAAACGCAGACCCTGACGGAGACGGCTTGACCAACTCCCAAGAGTATGCCAAGGGTACCAACCCGAACAACGCCGACACCGACGGTGACGGCAAGTCCGACGCAACCGACCAGTTCCCCAACGACCCCAACGACGGCGAGTACTCCGACTCTGACGGTGACGGTATTCCTGACGCTTACGATCCTGACTTCCAGGAGTCCGGAGCAGGCGCAGGTAACGGCGGCACCGAAGGTGGCGGCGAATCCGAAGCTGGCGGTCAAGGCGAAGGTCAGGGCCAAGGTCAAGGCCAAGGTCAAGGCCAAGGTCAGGGCCAAGGTCAAGGCCAAGGTCAGGGCCAAG
>JBMZXF010000058.1:0-9792 GCA_049627345.1 Candidatus Poseidonia sp.
GTGGCGCTGGTGGCGATGAACGCCCTGGCGTTGTACGTGCTCTCCTCTCGCGTGGCCTCGATGGAGGTGACACGAGAATGATGCCGGACATGACCCAGCAGGGGGCTGCCCAAGCGGCGCCCTTGCCCGCGGCCAATGCACCCGTGGTCTACTTCAACGGGGTGTCGAAATCCTACGGTCGCATCCACGCGCTGAGCAACATCACCCTCGGCTTGAGCGGAGGCGTGACCGGCATCCTCGGGATGAACGGCGCAGGGAAATCCACCTTGTTCAAACTCCTCATGGGGAAACTTCGACCCAGTGCAGGCCAAGTCAAGCTCTTCGGCATGGACCCGTGGAAGAACCCGGCGCCCTACGCCAACGTCGGCTTTGTTCCCGAACACGAGAAGATGCACGACTGGATGACAGCGCTCGAGTTCGTCAGCACGTTCGCTCGCCTTCACGGCATGACGCGCAGCGAAGCGGACTTGGAGGCAAAAAGGGTGCTGGAGTTCGTGGGTTTGAGCGACGTGGCGAACAAAGAAATTGGGCGCTTCTCCAAAGGGATGCGCCAGCGCACGAAAATCGCTCATGCCTTGGTCAACGACCCCGAACTCATCATTCTCGACGAGCCGCTGCAGGGATGTGACCCCTTGGCCAGAACCACCATCATGAACGTGATTCGTGAACTCGGAAAGTTGGGCCGAACCGTGCTCGTCAGCAGCCACATTTTGAGCGAAATCGAACGCATCACCGAGCAGATCATCATCCTTCATCAGGGCAAATTGGTGGCTCTGGGCAACCTGCACGCCATCCGTGAACGCCTGGACCAAATCCCGCACACGATTCGCATCATCGGCGAGGATGCTCGTGCCCTGGCCAGGGACCTGCTGGAACACCCCGCCGTGTTTGGTGTCAGTTTCCCCACCGACCAAGAATTGATCATCCAAACCTTCCATTTCGGACAACTGCATGCGGCCCTTCCTGGCCTCATCGTCGACAACGGCCACAAGGTCAGCATCATCGACAACCCCGATGACGACTTGGAATCCTTGCTTCACTACCTCGCCGGAGGGAACGCCTGATGGCCACCAAGGACATTCCAAGCTTGTGGAGTGGCATGGACCGCAAGGCCCTTGCGATCGGAGAATTCACCCTCCGTCAGCAACGGAAACGACTCTCAACGTGGGTGGTCCTCCTCGTGGGCGTTGCCGCCATGGGTGTGTTGACGATGTTTTACGTCGACGCCATGACCCGGGATTACGAAGCCATCGACAACGACGGCGATTCCTACGACTGGGACGGGGATGGCTACCCCAACGGGCAAGAGAACCTGTACGGAACGGATATTTTCGATCCCGAATCCCATCCCGGCATACTGGACGAATCCATCTTGCCCGACGACCCCAGTGCATGGATCAACGAGGACGACTTCGACTGGGACGCCCTCCGAGAGGGGAGCGTAGGTGTCGACGATAACGGGGATTGCGACGTTGAAAGCCGTACAGACTCCCAGAAGGACGCCAATCGGAACGGCATCCCGTGCGACATCGAACTGGTTGAGGATCGGTATGGCGGTGGGTTCCGCGTCGTGAGCGACGGCAACGTTGACGAGGACCCCGATGACGAAGCCTACGCCCTTGAGGCCATCCACCGAAGTTTCGTCCTCGCCATTGGAAAACTGGGCGTGGTGTTCCTCATCGGGATCTTTGTTCCGTTGTTCATGGCAACCGGCCTCATTCGAAACGAAATGACCTCAGGAACCATGCATTTCATGCTCGCCAAGCCCATCGCACGAGGCGAGGTGTTCCTGTACCGTTTGCTCGGATTCTACGCCCTGGCGTGGGTCTACCTGACCGTCCTCATTGCGCTGCTCGCCCTCGTTGCGGGCTTGATGGGACCGAGCGATGGTTTCTACCGGTTCAGCGATTTGGGCGTCTGGATGTCGGTTTGGCTGGCAGCCGTGCTTGCCATCTCGGTGTACGGGATGTTGTTCTGCACGCTTGGCGTGTTGTGGAAGCACGGCATGGTGCTCGCCCTGCCGTTTGCTGCATGGGAACTGGGCATGATCCTCACCACGCTCGGGGCGCCAGATGCTGCCATTCTCCGATTTTCCGTCATTGGCTGGGCGATGAACATCGTCGACGCGGGAGCCGCACTGGCGTGGCAGGACACCCCGCTGTTCATCCAGATGGGGATGTGGGGCGGGGGCAACGGCCCGTTGCAAGGAGCAGAGGCGCTCAACGTGTTTTGGTCGACGCCCGGCCTTGATATCGGCGCACTCGGGACGGTCGTCGTGTCCGTGCTGGTCCTCTTGTTCCAAGCCGCTGCCTGTTGGTTGTTGGGCAGCGTGCTGTTCAAGTCAAAGGAAATTGAGTGAAGGGGGGCTTGGACGAGATGGAAGCCCCAGCGACCTTTCAGGGAGATTTCTCCACGATGTGGAAACTCGGTCTGCGCGAACCCCTCTGGCACCTCACCTGGGACTGGTGGTGGTGGCTTGTCATGATCGACGACCCGGACGGCGAAGCGTGGGGCAAACAACTCATGGTGCTCTGGTCCACCAAAGACAACGACCGTGTTGAGGTCAACGGCACCCCTTGGACACCCAACGGGCGTCCGGGCTTCGACGAACACGGCGGCATGGTGATCGACGGCATGGTGTGCGCTTGGTGGTTTGACGGCCAACGGATGCATGAACCCTACATCAAACGGACCTGCGACATGATCGCCATTGATGACAGCCACCCCGCATGGCCAGCATCGGGTGGTGGCACCGGTGGAGGAGCGGTCGTTCCTCTGCTCCCCGATGACCTGTCGATGGGCCTGCACAGCGACAAAGGCTCGTTTTGGTTGAACCTGCGCGGCGACAAAACGGCCGTCCAGGACGGCGCTCCGGCCGAGATGGCCCTGACCTTGACGCCACTGAACCCTGCCATGTCGGTGGCCCGGCCCTCCACCGCCACCTACGCCGCTGGCATGGGCTACGACATTCTCCGCGTGCACGGCACCAAGGTATCCGGCACCATCGATGGCGATGAGGTCACCGGCACGGCCTACTTCCAGAAGGTCTGTGTCCAAGCACCTTCGCCCCCTTGGTACTGGGGTGTACTTCATTTTGAGGACGGCTCTTACATGGATTGGTTCCTGCCCCATCTCTCGCCCACGATGACCGCACGAACGGCACGGCCGTGGAAAAAACGAGATATTCGCCACATTGGACTCTCCCAGGGTGGACTGTTTCACGACGCGAAACATCAGCGCACCGAGCGTTTTGCCCGAGTCACCGTTGAGAAATCGGTGTCCCATCGACTGGAGGGGGCGCACGGGCAACATCCCGGTGCTCCGTTGCCCGTGTTTGACGTTCACATGTGGAACGGCCGAACGAGCATCAAACTCACGGTGGAAGCCGTTGAGCGGGCGCACTGGCACTTTGACCAGCCCACTCGAGGCGGGATGTGGTCGCACCTGACCTACAACGAATACCCACTCAGCCTGACTCGCCTTGAAATCGTCGACGAGTTCGGCGTTCGCAAGCGCGCCGATTACGGCTGGGCTCGTGGAAACGCCGAACACGCGTGGGGCCTACTCCACTGATTTTCGGAGCCCAGATGGGGGAAGTTATTTCATTGACTTCGTCCCAAAGACGCATGAGGCCTTACCGTGAGCGATGATGCACCCGTGGAAGAACCCGTCGAAGAGGCAACCGAAGCACCGACTGAAGAAGTCAAAGCGGAGGCCCCTGCCGAAGACAAAAACCGTGCAAAATACCGACTGATTTCGGGAGAGGACATCCTCGAAAACGGTGAGGCCCGACCCAGCACGCTGGCCTTTCTCGGCATGTATGTCCTCGGCCTGGTCGTTTTCGGCGTCCACCTCTTCTTCAACAATCCACCGACACCGGCCGATGACGCCCCGTTTCTCACCAAACTCGCAGCGAACCTCATCGACTGGACGAACTGGGAGAGTTTGCCCCTCGGATTCGTCCTTCTGATGTGCTTCATCACGTGGGCCAACCGCATGTTGAACATTTCAACCTCAGGAAAGTGGGTGACGGTGGCGCTTTTGTTCATGACCTTCCTGCCGATCATCATCTCGCTTGACAACCTCATCAGCAACATCGTGAACCTGTTCAGCAGCAACGACACAACGTACAACTTCATCCCGATTGACAATTACAACTTCTTCATTTCGGGGTTGCTGTTCCTCATTGTCTTTTGGGGATTCACCTACAAGTACCAGCGGAGTTTTTCCTACGCCGTCACGACCAACGCCATCATCTTCCAGCACGCCTTTTTGCTGTCCCGTTCCCATCGACGCATCCTCTTTGACCGTATTTCCGAGGTCATGGTTGAGCGAACGCCCATGGGGACGATGCTGGGCTACGCGACGGTTACCATCATGACGGATTCTGGCATCGGTTTGGTCGAGGAATCCGTTGGCGTGACGGCCGGTGCTTCCGGCAACGTTCCCGGAACAACCCCCAGCGGAGAGGACGGCGTAGCCACCAAAGCCGGCAAGAACATCTTCCGCTCCATGTTCGCCCTCATCTCCTACCAGCGAACCACCCGTCGAGTGGACCACGACCCTCGGCACTGCTTCTACAAAATCCGCAAGTGGGACAGCATCAAGATGATGCTCAACGAAATGCACCGCAAGCACTCACAATCCAACATGCTCGAGGACATCAAGAGCGCCCTGATGAACGAAGCAGAGCCCGAGGCATGAGCACAGGCGATGGCGAGCGAGGCTTGAAAAGCCCCGTGGCGTACGGAAAGCCGGAGAAGATACCATGGTTGAAGCGTTGTTAGAGAAACCCATCGAGCTGTTCCGAGAAGGCGACATTGACGGGGCCCTCGCAGACCTTGACGAGAAATTGAAGAGCCACGCCGATGTTCCTGAACTCCACCACATGTGGGCAGAATTTGCCAACATGAAGAACATGGAAGCACAAGACGACGTGGTCCCCGGTCGAAAGATCATGAACGCCTACAAGAAGGCCATGGAACTTGACGAAGACAACATGGAATACATCGCCGACTTTGCCTCGTTTGCCCTTGAATGCCGCCGAATCCCGGTGGCCGTCAAAGAATTCCAACGCTACGCCCGTCGCCTCGAACTCGAAGACATCCCCGTGGACGAAGTGCTCTTCACCGCCAGCCGAAACCTGGTGGACGCCATCGAAGTGATGGACCCGAGCCGCCAGGCACCCATGATTCAGCCCTGGCTCAAGCAGGCGTTGGAGTGGGCAGTGGGTGCCCTTGGATTCTCATCTGAGGACGCCATCACCATGCTCAACAGCGACGAGTGAGGAGAGGGTTGCCTGACCGAGAAGGTTCGGCTGTTTTTCCGAATCGGTTACCTCGGCGACGGCTTTCACGGAAGTCAAGTCCAGCCCGATGTACGAACGGTGCAAGGTGAACTCATCCGAGTGTTCCGCTCCTTGAAGTGGCTCACAGGACCGGAAGAGGACCAACTCCTCGTCCTCTCAAGCCGCACCGATGCGGGCGTTCACGTCCGTATCAACGGCGGGATTGTTGACCTTGAACGGACACTGTGGGAAGCGCTCTCGCCCCGAAAGATGATTCGCGCCGTGGACGACCGATTGGACAGAAACATCGCGTTCCTCACCGTGGAAGAAGTGGCACCAGATTACAACCCACGGATGGCCCTTCACCGCACCTACCGCTACCGCCTTGAAGCCATGGAATTCTGGGAAGAGCCCGACCACGAGGCCTTTGGCCGCTGGCTCAAGCACTTCGTCGGCACGTACGATGCTCGAAATTTCGCACGCCTTGAGGAGGGCAAGAACCCCGTTCGAACCATCCTTGACATGAGGCCGTGGATGGACAACGGGCGATTGATGGGGTTTGAGATCAAAGGCGAGGCCTTTCTCTGGAACCAGGTCCGTCGAGTGGCCAACGCCCTGTTCAGGCTTTCATTGGGCGACCTTCAGGAAGAAGAGGTCGTCAAGGCCATTGAGGAACCGATGACACCCGTCGATTTTGGCGTTGCACCCCCCGAATGGCTGGTGCTCTGGGGCGTCGCATGGGACATCGCTCCGCTCCCGGAAGACCACCACGTCGCCGCCTTCACACCGCCGCCGACCGGACGAACCGCTGAGCGAACGAGGAAAGGACGTTGGCAACAGGCGGCGCAGCACGAAATCAAAGCCATGCTGTACAATGAATGGGCGGAAATTGGCACCCTCCCGGTGGTGTACCACCGCTCACAGTGAAAGCGTGATGCGGTCGCCGTCGTTGACTTCAAGCGTCTCTCGAAGGAAGGCCGTGGAGATGACTTCAACCACGTCGACGTGGCGCGTGAGGTCGGGAATAAGCACGGCACACTCCACCGTTTGATCGCCATGATGGATCTTGCCTTTGAACGCCGATGCTCCACCGAACGAGACGCCGTCCCGAAGGAAGCCTCGAATGCGGATTCGCTCGTAGGCCGACACGTCGAGGGTTTTCGCCGCTTCTCGATCGGCTTCAGGAGCATCCAACGTGTCGATACCGGCTTTTTGTCGAAGGGCAATGTAGTGGCTGAGCATGTCGGGGTCGACCTGCATGTTGAGGGTGCCCGGCCAGGCCGTGTTCCCAAGAATCTCCCGGAATTGGTCTTGGTAGTGCGGTTGTGCCATGAAGACATGGGCTCGCCCAAGACCGCTGCTGACCGTTCCGGAGAGGTCCATGCCTTTGGGTCAGGCTCTTTCCTTATGAGGATGCGTTCAAGGCTGGTTGAACCGTTGATAAACCCTCACGGCATTCCTACCCTATGACAACCGAGGACGAACACCACGAGGAAAACGATGCGATTCCAGCCGATGAAGACCTGTCCACGGAGGACATGAAGGCGTTTGTCAAGGCCCTGAACCGCTTCGTTCACGAAGTGGCGACAATGGATTGGCCCGAACAATTCCAACTTGACAACGACGAGAAATTCTGTTTCAGCGTCTTTCGAACCTTCTGGCGACAGCGACACCGACAATCCGAGCAGCGAGGCTCCAATCGGCGGTTTCACATGCGGTTTGAAGGCGTCGATGCCGATGATGTACGCCGGTTCATGCGAGACAAATTCGGCCACATGTTCGGACACGACGATGCACCGCTCAACATTGACCCTGAAAACCACCAGCCGGACGAGGACCACATCGACGACGAGGCCAAGGAGCGCCAACGACGTTCCAAGACGAGTGGGAATGAGTCGCTCCATCACTGACGAATGCCCGTGGCGAAGGCCAAGAATTCAACGGATGAGCGCCGGCTTTCGTTGCCGTTCTTCGCAAACGAAACCACGGAGGTTTCGAGACGAATGTTTTGCATCGAGGTGCACCCAAACGAATCGGCCTGCTCCTTGAGACGGTACAGGACTTCCCTGCGTCCATAATCCAAAACGGCATCGTAGGACTGAAGGCGTCCGCCGAACAAGCCCTTGAACCACATAAGGACGACTTGTCCGACCGAAGGCCCGACACAGATGCTGACGTGAAGAAGCGTGGCTGACGTAGCGGCCATGTTGTCCATTTTCGAAGTGGTTGAACTGAACCGGTCGCTCTGAAGAATCGTTCCGTGAGCCTTTTCGTTGGCCACGAGGGCCTCCATCAGGCGTCCTTGATACCAGCGACCCAGCGCCCACGAGGTCAGAGGGAAAGCCACCGGAATGACAACCCAAAAGGTGATTCCGATGATGAGGCCGAGGCTTTCTGCCATGGGAAGGCCTCACTCAACAACAACAGCGGTGCCGTAGCAGAACAATTCAGAGGCACCTGCAGCGACGTTGGAGGTGGCGAAGCGCACGTTCACCACGCCGTTGGCCCCCATGTGATGAGCCGCCATCATCATGCGCTGGATGGCTTCGTTGCGGGATTCGTTGAGGAGTTCCGTGTACGCTTTGAGTTCACCACCCACGATGTTCTTCAGTCCTGCGAAGATGTCCTTTCCGATGTGCTTGGCACGGACGGTGGAGCCGGTCACCAGACCCAACGAAGCGGTGATGGTTTTGCCGGGAATCGTTTCAACGTTGGACATGTGCAGCGCAATGGTCGGAGCGGGTTCCATGAATCAGCCATCGTTTGCTTGTCTATGAATGTCTCGCCGTCGAAATGGAGTAAAATCAGGAGGATTCAATAGTAAACATGCATCTCATGGCAAAAGCATCATATCCAAGCGAACTTTATCGGCGTCATGGATTCACAACCTAAATGGCAGGCCCCCCCAACCGAAATCAATGCATTTTCATTCGTTTTGTTCGCCCAATTTGGGGCCGTGATGGCCATCGCATCGTGGTTTCTCCCAAGCCAACTGTCCGAGTTTGATGCACCAACAGTTGTGCTCCTCGTCGGGTTGTTGGGTATCGGCTTCTTGCAACTGTTTCGTGTTCAACGTGGAAGGTTGCTGACGTACCCAATCATCGCACTTCTTGCCCTGTCATGGGTCCTCCTTGGAGAATTCGAAATTGGCGATGCTGCCTTTGTAGTTGTTTTCATGAGCATCGTCTTTTCGTTTCTTCTTTATCTGCCAGCCCTCGGATTTGAAGAGTTTGGCATGAGCATCAGCCGCCCACGAAGAAAGATGCTCTTGTTGCTCTTGCTCATTGTCTTCACCACCATGTGGTTTGGACTTGATGCACTCGAATACGGCACCTCAAACGAGGTAGAGATTTGGGATGAATCCCTTGAAGAGGACGTCTTCGTCACCGCATCTCCGGTGGAATTTGCCGCAGCTGCAGGTGCTGCTGTGTTGTATGTTGTTGGTGTCATCGGCCTGATCCTTATCGGAGGATTGGGTGTTAAATTAGGTCCGATACGACCTGCCCACGCTGCGTTTGCTTTGGCTCTAGGAAACGGCCTCATGGGCCTCTACTGGGTTTTGGTTGAGAATGAAATCTCCATTGAAGGCATCCTTGACCTCACTGCCATCGGCGGTTTGATGTTCTTACCGGTCGTTGGTTTCTTTGGAGAACATGAACAAGAAGGTCTTGAAGACACAGCCCACGATCAAGCAACGGATGGCATGGCCCTCTCAGCCTGATCAGAGGATGGGTTGATTCCGCAGCCATTCAAGGTCGGAGATGTAGAGCTGGCGGATATCGTCAAGCCCGAGAACAAGCATGGCCAGACGCTCGAGCCCCATTCCCCACGCAAGCACGGGTGAGGTGATGCCGAGCGGTTCGGTGACTTCGGGACGGAAGATACCAGCACCACCCAGTTCCAACCACTTCCCACGCCACTTGACTTCAATTTCGAGGCTGGGTTCGGTGTAGGGGAAGTAGGCCGGACGAACACGGACTTCGGGATAGCCCATTTTGGCGTAGAAGGTCTTGAGGGTGGTGACCAGCATCTGCAGGTTGGCACCTTCCTCCATGATGATGCCTTCGATTTGATGGAATTCCGGAAGGTGGGTGCGGTCAATGGCTTCCTTTCGGAACACGCGGTCCACCGAGAACACACGGCAGGCCTCCTTGGGATGACGGGCGAGGTACTGGATGGTGTTGACCGTGGTGTGGGTGCGAAGCAATGGACGCTTCGAAACGTCCGTGGAATACGAACCACCCCAACCTGTCGAGCCGGTATCACCGCCGTGCTCGTGGATGGCTTTCCAAGCCTGCATCACGTCTTCATCGAGGTCAATGCTGGTGGGCTGGTCAAGGTAGAAGGTGTCCTGCATCTCTCGTGCCGGATGGTCTTGGGGAATGAACAGGGCGTCCATGTTCCAGCCCGCCGATTGAACGTAATCGTCGACCAGTTCGGAGAAGCCCATCTCAAGGAAGATGGCCCTGATGCGTTCGATGAGCGCCTGCATGGGATGGCTGCGA
>JBMZXF010000059.1:0-9713 GCA_049627345.1 Candidatus Poseidonia sp.
TGGACCCGCTCGCTGCACCGCCTGCACCGCCCATGCCACCCATGCCCGAGGCACCAGCGGCTGACCCGCTCATGGACCCGCTCGCTGCACCGCCTGCACCGCCCATGCCACCCATGCCCGAGGCACCAGCGGCTGACCCGCTCATGGACCCGCTCGCTGCACCGCCTGCACCGCCCATGCCACCCATGCCCGAGGCACCTGCTACCGATCCTCTCGCCGCCCTTTCGCTCGACCCACCTGCCGATGCACCAGCCGACACCGTGGTCGCCGATTTGACCGGCGAACAAGCAGGCGCCACCATCCGCAGCCGAGCCGAGGTTGAAGCCGTGCCCGGCGACAAGCTCGAAGGGACGCTCCACGAGGTGGAGACCACGACGCTCAACGCCGATGGTAACATCATCAAGCAGAACGTGAAGGGTACGCTGACGGTCAACAACCCCTCGGCCGATGACCGAATCTACGACATCGACGTGCTTCTGGACAACATCGAATCCACCGACATCGGTGGCGAACATGTCTCCGTGGACGAACTCGAGCCCTCGAAGAACCACACCATGTCCTACAAGGTCAACGGCAAGCAGATGATGACGCTCCGTGAGCGCCTTGACACCAACCCCTCCCGTTCCCAAGAGCGCTCCATGTCGGTGGCCATCAGCGAAGACCCAGGTGCCATCGCTTTGGAGTTGGAAGTGGAGAACCTCGCCACCGTGGACCTCCACGATGTGGTCGTCACCCGTCCGCTCGCATCGGAGATGAACTTCGAGATGGCCGGTGGCGCTGAACTCGAGGACGGAACCATCACCTGGACCGTCGGTCGCTTGGCCGCCGGTGAGAAGCAAACCATCGCACTGGAAGGCACCATCGCGGTGTCCTCCACCAAGGCCATCAAGGCCGGAAAAGCCACCGCAACCTACCGTGCCGACGCCACCGTGTCCAGCATGGCCTTCCGTGAACTCGATGCGTTCTGCCGTGGCTTCACCTACATGCGAGTTCGTGAAGACGAGCGCCCGGACAACTGGATCTGCCAGGCCATCTTCGAGAACCGCTCGTCCTTCGCCGTTGACTTGACCAAACTTCAGGTCAGCATGAAGGGAAGCGACGACCTCTTGTTTGACATCCACGATGTTGACCAAGACGTTACGCCCAACGGCAAGTGGGAATCTGAAGAGCGCACCGTCATGGCGCAGTCCGAGCCTGATTTCACCTACCAGCTCTCCTACACCGTACTGCCCAAGGCCATGCAAACGGCAGAGGGTACCATGACCCTTGAGGAGAAGAAACTCGAGGTGCTCGAGGCCGACGTTGAGAAGACGTACTCCACGGGAAGCCTGCGCTCTTACCGGTCGCAGAAGGTTCAGTCGACCATGACCCTGGTCAACAAGGGTTCATCGACGATCAACCTCATGCGCATCACCGACGACATTCCCGGTCTGTTTGAAGCACCCTCGCCCGAGCAGATGACCATCAAAATCGACGGCAAGGCCATCGACGACGACCAGTACAAAGCCGAGATTTCGGAAGGCATCACCATCGAGAAGGAGCACCGTTCCCCTGACGGCCAAGGCCACACCATGATGCTGACCGTCGGTACGCGAGGCCCCATCGGCTTGAAGCCCGGCAAGAAGATTGAGATCAGCTACCCGCTGACCGCTCCAGACCCCTCGCCCGGGAACGAGCGTGTCGATGCCCCTGCTCGCGTTGAGTTCAGTGCAGAGCGCTTCGGCCCCATCTGCACTCGAGAACCCTCCGAAACCCCGAGCATCAAGGTTGTTCACAACCGCCGCAACTTCAGCGCCGGCAAGCAGGCCATCCCGCTGGGCGGAAAAGGTCGCTACGAAGTGCTCATTTTGTTCGAGAACAACGGCGACACTGCGCTGAGCGACCTCTACATCAACGACGTGCTACCGCCCCAGTTCGAAATCAAGGACTGGGAGTTGAAGAACGCCAGCGGCAAGCGAGACGACGTCACCATGACCTCCGAAGACGGCGAAGGCGGCCTTCACATCGTGTGGCACGTGCCCAAGGTCGAGAAGGGTGAGCGCCTCGAAGTCTCCTTTGACATCAAGGGCTCGGGTGAAGTTGACGCCGAGGCGCTGAACCGCTTCCACGGCGTCCACTTCGGTGATGAAATTGAATCCGATGACCTCCCCGCTGTTGAAGAAGAGGCGCCTGCTGAGGCAGAGGCCGAGACCGAGGCTGCCGATGCTCTTGATGCCGAGGCTGAGTCCGCTGATGAAGCAGAAGAGGCCGCTGATGAAGGCCCCAAGATGAAGTTCCGCGAGGACATGCTGCTCCGTGTCATGGAAGCAGCCGGCATTGATGTCGGGCACCGTGATGCTTTCGTGGCCTTCGCTGCTGATTACGACCACGACGACAACGGCTACCTCAAGAAGGCTGAACTCGAAGACGCTGCCAAGGCCTGGAACGAAGCCAACGGTGAGGGTGGAGAAGAAGCCAGCGAAGAGGCTGCCGAAGAATCAACCGAAGAGGCCCCTGCTGAAGACGCTCCTGCCGAGGAGGCTGAGGCTGTTGAAGAGAAGGCCTGCCCCATCTGCGGTACGATGAACGCTGCCGACAACGACAAGTGCATGGCGTGCGATTACGACTTCACCCAGTGAGGCTGGATGATCTCGCACCGCCCTGAGGCGGTGATGACGAATGGTTGAGCGAACGCTAGGCTGCTGGCCCAGCCATTCACGCAGGCAGGACCCATTGCGGCCATTCCTCATGCTCAGGTGAACGGCTGACAATGACGATGACCGGGCGCTTGAGCCCCATGAGCACGTCGTTGAGGGGGCGAACGGTGGACGGGGGGATGACGCCGTCTCGAAGATCAACCGCCAGCCAGGCCTTCGGGTACTGCTCGGCCCAAGCGTTCAACTCTGCCTCGATGCCGCTGGGTGGGACGCCCTGGCGAACGCTGGCGATGAAACCCCAGCCATCCGGGCATTTTCGCTCGGCGTCCGTCCAAAAGAAGACCTTTGGCAGCGCTGGAAGGCGAGCCATTTGTTCAATGGCTTCCATTTCGGTAGCGCACACCGGTTGGCCCGGCATGGGCATCGGTAATGGGTAGCGCCATGTCGGAGACACATCGAGTGGCTCTTTCTGGCGCATGGTACACCGTAGGTGGCGGTGGGTTTGAACTTCACGGATGCTCGTGTAGACCGGCAAATCTCGCCGCTGCGTATGCTAACCTTCATGCCCTACCGTTGTCGCCTTTGGGTCATGGCCAACGGTTCATCGCCTCCACCACCGCCTCCACCGGGCGGTTCCATGTTCGTGATGCTGATGTTCATGATCCTGATGACCGTGCTCATCATGACCCCCTCCATTCGAACGTCGCTGGGAACCACGGCTGACCCGATCCTCTCGCCGCTGCTGCCGGAGGAGTCGTTTTTCGTCATCACGGTGATGATTCTCGGCATTTTCTCCATGACGCTCAACACGGTGATTCGTAACTTCTTCGTTGACCCCATGGACCAGGCCCACATCGGCCACCGTCAAGGCCAGGTTCGGCAGATGATGAACGAGGCACGGATGTCTCGCGACCCCATCCTGCAGGAGAAAGCCATGACGCTTCAGCAGCAAATGATGCCGGAGCAACTGGAGGTCCAAATGGGCGCCATGAAGCCCATGATGTTCACCATGATTTTCATCATCGGTATCTTTGCCTGGCTGACCACCAAGGTGGAGACCTTTCGCGTTGACTACGTCTCGCTTCCATGGGCGCCTGAGTGGCACCTCCTTGACGGTCGCTTCCTGTTTTTCCCAGCATGGATTTGCTGCTACATCTGCATGAGTGCAGCCTACGGCCGTGCGCTCGACCGCCACATCAAGCTCGCTCGCTACAAGTCTCACCCGCTGGTCGTTGCTGGTGAAGTGCTCAAGGAACCTTTGCTTCATCTGGTGGCCACCAAACCCGCCGCCACTTCCAACCAAGCCAAGAAGCGACAGCAACGTTCCAAGCGCAGCCAACAACAACGGAAGCGCAACGCCTCCGCTTCCAAGCCCGCCTCCTCAGAATCATCGGGCGGTGGCGGATTGATGGCCGGGGTTGCACTTGAATGCCCTGAATGTCAGAGCGATGTCATTACGCACGACGGGCCGAGAACAAAACGGTGCAACGTCTGCTTCCACGAATGGGTGTTGTGAGCATGGTCAACGTGACCGTCTCCGGCCACCCGGGCAGCGGCACCAGCACGTTGGTACGCGGTTTGATGGACCGATTTGGTTGGACCAGCCTCAACGGCGGCGATGTGTTCCGTGAGGAAGCCAAGCGACGAGGTATGTCGTTGGGAGAGTTCGGCGAATTGTGCAAGAACGAGTTGGACGTCGACCGCTCGCTGGATGAACTGCTCCGCCAGCGTATGCAGGGCCCTGACGCAGCGCACATTGTGGAATCCCGTCTTGCCGGCTGGTGGGCTCACCGCCTCGACCTCCCCTGCCTCCGCATTTGGTTGGACGTCAGCGACGAGGAACGGGCTCGCCGAGTTTCAGAGCGTGAGGGGTTGGCCCTCGAGGACGCCCGTGAAGCCAACCGTGCGAGGGCTGCTGTTGACGGTGAGCGGTTCATGTTGCTTTACGACTTGGTGCCCGAGGACCCTGAGCCTTACACCCATGTGCTGGACGCTACAACCCTCAATGCAACTCAAATACTGGACCATGTCGTCGCCTTGTTGGAGGAAGCAGCATGACCGTACACGTTCTTGATGAATCGCCCACCACGGACACTGCTTTTGGGACGGCTCCCGACGACCGCACGCTGGAGCAACGCCTGGCTTCCGGCTTCATTTTGGTCGACAAGCCTGCGGGCCCGACCTCCCACCAATTGGCGGCGTGGGCCCGTGATTTGTTGGGCCTTGAGCGCCTCGGTCATGGCGGTACCCTCGACCCCTTTGCAACCGGTGTGCTCCCCCTCATGACGGGTCGATGCATGAAAATCACCAACAAGATCCTGAAGCATCAAAAGACCTACATCGCGGTGTTCCGATTTCGCACCATGCCCGAACTTGAGGAACTCAAAGCCACCATGGCGACCATGACCGGTCGCATCTACAACGTCCCTCCTGAAGTGTCTGCTGTCAAGGTGCAGGTGCGGACCCGTACCATTCACGCCTTTGAGCTGCTTGACACGGACGGCCAGGATGCCGTGGCTCGCATCACCTGTGAAGCGGGCACCTACATCCGAACGATGGCACGAGACATGGGCCTCTTGCTCAACACCCCGGTGTCGCTCAAGGAATTGCGTCGTGAAACGTCCGGCATGTTTGACCTGGACCACTGCATTACGATGGACCAACTGGCGGACGCCGTATGGCTCTGGAAAGAATGCGGACAAACTGACGCCTTGATGGCCGTCATCCATCCCATTGAGAAACTGCTGGTGGACGTGCCACGCTGCACCGTCAAGGACAGTGCGGTTGCGGCCCTTTCCTACGGCGCACCGCTGCTTCGACCCGGATTGGTTTCCATTCCGGCAGGCCTCAAGAAAGGGACAGAACTCCTTGTGACATCGCTCAAGGAGGAGGCCGTCGGTTTTGTCAAACTCAAGACCGATTCCGATGACATTCCATCCATGGAATCAGGCGAACTTGCACGGCCCAGCATGGTCTTGATGGACACCGAGGTTTACCCTCGCCGCTGGACAACGTCGTCCTGATGCTCACGCTTCGATGTATTCTTCGTAGATGTATTCGTCCGTTTCAATACGGATTTTCAATTGAGACATGGTTCCCACTCCCGCTTTGTCAACCGAAGTTGAACGGCCCCCACGACCTCAAAGCAGGCCGCCCTTCCACGTTTTGGTTATGAAGTTTGAGGGGTTTTTTCGCGTTATCCGACACCGGAGTGGCGTTCGCGTCAAGGGGTAAATCCTCAGTGAGTTCACTCAATTTTCTTGATTTTTGGTGGCATCATGAAGATGATCAGTCCCAAGAGACCAAGGGCGATCACCACGATACCGATGGACACGGCGCCGGCAGCAAGACCGCCCTCTGCCCCATCGTTGGTGGCGTCTGCCCGTTCGTTGATGGCCACGAGTTCTTCCATCGCATTGTTGGTCTCGTCCCCTTCGGTAATTTCCAACCCTCGGTCCACCACGGCACTGAACCGCAGCACCCTTGCATCTTCTGGGACTTGCCAGTCGCAGCGAACGGATTGCAGTTCGCCGGGCTGGATGATGGCAATCGTTTGAACGTCGATGAGTTGCTGGTCGGTCTGGCAGCGAACGGACACCATGGTGGCGTCAGCCTGACCTTGGTTTCGCACCAGGACCCGCATCGTGATGAGGTCGCCTTGGGTCATGTCATCGGTTCCAAAATCGATGGATTCGACCATGAGGTCCGGCAGGGCCATGACTTCAAGGTCGATTTCTCGCTCCGTGCAGCTGGTTTGGTCGCACACGGACAGGAGCACGGTGTGGAACCCGACCGTTGGTGGCGTGACCTTGACCACGTTGCTCGTGAGGTCCACGGTGGCCCACGAGCGGTTGGTTGAGGCGGTCACGAGGCCGGGTGAATCGATGTCGCTCCATGTCATGTTGATGACGGTCTCCAACTCGTGCTCAACGGGGATGATGGGTGGGAATTCAACGACCACGGGTGGGTCGTCAACCGGGGCAACGTCAACGGTGAACGTTTGACTCCAGGTGTTGCCTGCTGGGTCGGTGACCGTGATGCCGATGACCGATTGACCACTGGCCTCGGGTAGCAATCGAAGACGAACATCGCCTTCGGCCAAATCCACGGCGACCACCGAATCGTCGGTGTTGGTGAAAGTGACGCTGAGGTCTTCGTTGGTGGCTCGGTCGTCGCTGCATCGGCTCAAGAACGGGAGAATGATGCCACCGTTGTCCTCACTGAGGAACTGATCGCCCACGGCCTCACAAGAAGGGTCCTCGTCGTATTGAATGGCGTAGCCTCCGGAGACATCGACCTGCGTCAGTTCCAACGCTGTATGGCTGGCCGCCCCGTCGGAATCCCACGTGAACCATGCTCGAATGCTCACCGTGAGTGAGGTGCTGCCAGGTTGCAAGTAGCCGCCGATGGGCCATTCGTGGGTGAAGGTGCCCAAGGCCATGGGTTCGTTGGAGACGAGTTCGTCGTTGACGAAGACCAACCACCGCGAGTAGTCAGCATCAATGCCAGCGTTGCTACCAAACACACGTCCTGCGACCGAGAGCGAAGGGTCGTTCACGTCCACCCACACCGACGACAAACAAGCGTCGGTCACGGAGAACCGAAGCTGGTAGGCCTCACCTTGCGGCAGGAGGGTGTTGGGGGTCATGACCGCGAACGCACCGAACGAGGTGCCGTCCGACGAGGTGGCCAACTCCACCGTGATGTTCTGGCTCTCACCTTCGCTCAAGGCGTGATGAACCCGGCCCAAGACCTGCTCGGGGGGGTGAGCGAACGGCTCGCTTGTCCACTGTCCGGAGGTGCCTTCCACGGTCGGTTTCAACCCGCAGGTGTCGAGAGCGAGGTTGTCGGTGGTCCCTTCGGCAAGGTCCAGCCCCATCACGGGCATCTCGTGGCCGGAAAATTCGGACGAGGCGTAGGCGACCTCGCCCCCGTACCACGGTGTCTGGACGGTGATGTCGAGGCCCAGTGCGTCGACCACCAGGCGAGAGTCGTCAACACCGCCGGCTGAGACATAATCCAGCGTGAACACCATCTGAGCGATGTCGTCCCACGTCCAATCCATCAACCCCGTGATGTTGACACGGTAAGCGGTGTTGTTGATGTAATCCACGTTGCCTTGGGTGTGAGCGAAGGTCTTGAGCAGGTCAAAGCCGTCGCCGTGTTCCACCGAAATTCGGACGGTGTCCTCGGAAAGGGCGTCAGGAATTTGGAACACACCCACCATGTGGAGTTCGTACATTTGGTAGTTGGAGAGACCCGTGATGTCAAAGTCCGTGAGTTCAATCTCCGGACCGGTTGACCACGTGCTGGCGCCGTCCGGAGCGCCCGTTGAGTAGTTCGAATCGGTTGGCGAAGTGGACGACCACACCGTCATCGTGTCGAGATTGAGGGGGCGAGTGTGGAGCATGGTCAAGCGTTGGTCGGCCACCATGGATTCGGTGTGACTCGCTGTTTCTTGGGTGAACGAGGTTTCAGCGCCGACCGACCAAGATGCAGCATCGGTGAAGCTTCCTTGTGGAAACAGATCGACCGTACTGGTGCTGTGAACGCTGCGTGCGCCTGTGCTTGAGACCCAAGGAGAAACCGTGAGCAAGAGCAACATCAGCATCAGGGTGAGGGCCTTGTTGGCGGGTCGCATGAGCAAATGGAGGGCTTGGCACTTCTTGAAGCAAAGGGTTCCGTGCACCACAGGGACGGATATCCGTTGGCGTGGATGGCGCATGATTGAAATACCAAGCGCATGAGGCGCTGATACCTCTCATGGCTGTGGTGGTGTAGGGGTTAGCACGGCAGATTGTGGTTCTGCCAGCCCGGGTTCAATTCCCGGCCACGGCCCCATTGAGCACAACGTAGGCGGAATGTTGGCTGTTGCTTGAAGCGGTGGGCAATGGGGTGGCGTCAAAGGTCGTCGTCGGTGATGTGATGCCCCATGCGTTCGCCCTTGGTGGCCAGGTAGTCTCGATTCTCTGACCCAACGCCCACGATCAGTGGCGTACGAGCGGCGACGTTGATGCCGTAGGTGGTGAGTTGAGCCACCTTCTCGGGATTGTTGGTGAGCAATTCCACGTCCACGACGCCAAGGTCATCCAGCATGCGTGCTGCGATGGCGTAATTTCGTCCGTCAGCGGGAAGGCCGAGCATGAGGTTGGCATCCAAGGTGTCGGCTCCTGCATCTTGGAGATGGTAGGCCTGGATTTTGGCGTGCAAGCCGATGCCGCGTCCTTCTTGACGCAGGTAGAGCAGGGCCCCCCACCCTCGCTCGACGATGGCGTCCAAGGCGGCGTGGAGTTGGGGGCCACAGTCGCATCGGGTGCTGCCGAAGACATCACCCGTCAAGCACTCCGAGTGGACGCGAATCAACACGGGATCGGGCCCGGTCATGTCGCCCAGCGTCAAGGCCACGTGGTCAAGGCCGGTCTTTTCCTCGTGGAACACTTCGATTTTGAAGTCCCCACGGGAGGTTGGAAGCCACGCCATGCTGGGCACGTCGTCGTTGCTCATTGGGGCGCCACCTCGATCAGAAAACGAATCTCACCCTGGTGTTCGCCAACGTGAAGCAAACGATGGGGGCCACGGCCGATGAGCATCGGCATGTCGTGCAGTGTTTCGGGGTCATCGGCCAGCACTTCCAGCACGGCCCCTTCGGCCAAGCCTTCGAGGGCTTCGCGTGTTTTGGCGACAGGGACCGGGCAGAGGAACCCCAAGACATCCAAACGGTGGGACGGTTGGAGCCCCTCCGCCTCATGTGCCATGTGGTGATGCACACGCTTCCATGTTTTGAACACGCGCCTGCCGCCTGGGAAGCGTGGTGTCGGGTGTCCCGGCTCGGGAGAACTTTTCAACAGCCACCCGAAATCGCCTTCCATGGCGGCGACGACCACGGCACGTCCCGATGGAGACCTGTCGTGGAAAGAGGTGGGTGAGCTCGGCCTGCGGTACGGTCGCATTCCTCTGGCGCTCATCATCGTTGAAGCCTTCTATTGGTTTCTCACCATGCCTTCGGACACGCTGGCGGTCATCCAGGTCACCGAGGCTTGGATTTGGAACGAGGTGACGAACCTCTTCTACGGCGAG
>JBMZXF010000060.1:0-9645 GCA_049627345.1 Candidatus Poseidonia sp.
GGCGAGCATGGTCGTCACCGACCTGTTCCCGCTCCCACCGTGGACCGATTGGGTGAGGGCCGTGGCCGATCTTACCGAGGGCCCCGTGGTCGAAGTCGACGGCCATTGCGTCATCCCCATGCCGCTCTACGGACGCTCGGTCGACCGTCCCTTCAAGTTCCGAGACGGCACCAAGAAACTGCGCAAGCAGCGCCTTCAACGTCGCTGGCCGGACCTTGACCTCAGCGTTGAGGCCTACGACGGCGACCTACCGTTTGAGCCCGTCATGGTGGAACATCAGCTGGCCGACCTCGACCAGCGCTGGGCCCTGCTCCAACAGTGCAACATTGACCCCACCGTCCATCCCGTGTGGCGGTTCAAGGGTGGCGAGCAAGCCGCCCTGGCCCGCTGGCAGGCGTTCAAGGACAAGGGGCTCAACGGCTATGCTCGGCGACGAAACAACGCTGCCGATGCCGACGGTGTGTCCCGCATGTCGGCCTACATTCACTACGGGATGATCTCGCCGATGCGCATCGCCCGAGAAGCCGCTGAAGTCGGGACCAAATCCGCCGACAAGTACCTCGACGAACTGCTCGTGTTCCGAGAACATCCTTGGCACCACATTTTTGCCACGGATGAACCCTATGGTGTCCACAATCTTCCCGAATGGGCCCGCCTCTCGTGGCGTTCCACCGCCGACGACCCGCGCACCACCCAATACCCGCTGCGGCAACTCGAACGAGGCGTTGTCCACGACCCACTGTGGGCGGCCTGTCAGCGCTCGCTCCTGCGCCACGGCGAACTCCACAACAACGTCCGCATGACGTGGGGAAAAGCGCTCCCGTTTTGGACGGCAGACCTCGAGCAGTCCGTGGCTTGGGGCCAGCATCTCAACGACAAGTACGCCTTGGACGGCCGCGACCCCTCCTCAGTGGTCGGTGTGCAGTGGTGCCACGGCTTGTTTGACCGGCCCTTCCATCCCCCTGCTCCGATTCTTGGTCTGGTTCGACAGCGCGACCCTCGCACCCACATGAGCCGCCTTGACATGGACCGCTACCGGGCCTTCACCGACCAGCCGGCCTCCTCCACCGACCATCCCATCGTGGTGGTCGGAGCGGGTCTTGCCGGCGCGACGGCTGCTCGCCTGCTGGCCGACCACGGCTTTGACGTGGTCGTGCTCGACAAGGGTCGGCGTGTGGGCGGTCGCAGTTCACGGCGCCGCCTCGACGATGTGGTCATCACCCACGGCGCCGCTCATCTCCACGAATGGCCCACGTGGATGGAAGCCTGGGCCGAGATGGAACGAAACGAGGGGCGTGCCGTCGCCGGCGATGGGCATCGCCTCGTGGACGGCCCGGCCACCATCGCCGGCTGGCTCGAGGGTATTGACGTGCTCACCAGCACGACGGTCACCCGCCTTGAACGGGACGGCGAGGTGTGGAACATCCATGACGAAGAAGGCAACCGCTGGCAGGCCTCGGGCGTGGTCGTCACCGCACCGCTGCCCCAACTGCACCGGATGATGGAGCAAGCCCCCGAGGCGTGGTCGAGCCATCCCTACGAAGCCACGTGGACGGTCGTGCTCGCTCATCGGGCACCAGCGCCCGAAGGCCTCGCTCAGGCGCTCCACGAACGCGGCATGACCACAGAATACGGCGACGACGGCCTCGGTCTCGTCGTCCACCTGCCGGCCGACTGGAGCCGTGAGCACCTTGAGATGGAGCGCACCGATGTGCTCCAAGCCTTCACCGGCCTGACCGAAGGCTTGGACGAGGCCCACACCGCATGGTTGACCGCAGCGAGCAGCCAAGCCCACCGTTGGCGCTACGGACGGTCCGCCGGCCCGGGTGTTCGCGCCAACCTGCCACGGCTGGTGGAAGCCGGCGACGCGTGGGGTGAGCCCGTGGGAACCGGAGGGGCAGCACTTCGTTCGGGCGCATGGGCCGCGGCGAGCATCGCCTGGCAGTGCAGTCAACACCTCCAACCCAAACCGACCGCCGTTCAGCAAACCCTCTTCTGAATCACGAGAACGTTGCAACCATCGGAAGAAGGGCTAAACCAAGCATCGCTGCTTGCGAGCCATGGGGAAAGAAGCCGACGGTCCCCCACAACCCATCCTCATTCAGGGAAGCGCCATCATCGAGCCGGGCGAAACCCCTGCCACAGGCCCCTCCACACCATCAACCGCAACAACCCCTGCTCAAGACCTGTCCACGGTCGAGAAAGCCCTCGCCAAGGTGCACTTCCTTCAAGCCAACAAGCCCAACACAAACGGCTTGCTTGCAGTCGGCCTCCTGTTCTTCTTCGCTGTTCCTCTCCTGTTGTTCGTTGGAACCGATGCTGACATCATCTTCAATGACGGCGTGTTCATCTGTTGCTTTTCGGCCATCCTCGGCATCGTGCTGATCTTACTCGCCGAATCCAAACAGATGGGGTGGAAGAAATCCATCAAGACCGCCAAGGAGGAAACCCTTCGCATCGCCAACGCTCCCGTGGCTGAAGCGAGGAACTATCCTGTCGCCTACGTGGCGGGTAGTGTCCTCCTCATTGGTGGCGCGGTGTTTGACATCGTCCCCATCATGCTCGTTGGCGCCGTGTTTCTGATACCCGTTGGCCTTGCAAACATGAACCACACCACCGAAGTGAACCAAGCCTTTCATCGCCTCCAAACGAGGATCGAAGAGAACATAGACAGCGAGAAGTGAAACATCATGAGTTCAGCACCGAAACCCATCCTCATTCAAGGTAAAGAGGGTGGTTCATCAGAAAACGAATCAACAACACAGACGGAGGCGCCTCCCTCCACGCCGACCGAGCCGGGAGGTTCAACGAGCGCATCACACCCAAAGGCGACAAGCAACCTCGCTCAAGTCATCGAACGCTATGAGACCCTCAATGCCCAATCAAATCCGAGCATACCTCTCTCAGTCCTCGCCCTCGTCTTTTTGTTAGGAGGTCCAATTCTAGCGTTTTCAGGATTGGACAACTCCGTGGATTTTGAAGATGCGGCCAACGTCTGTTGTGGTGGCCTCATCATCGGTTTTGTGCTGCTCTTGGTGGCTTCCAGCCAATCCCATGCTTACCAAAAAGAGGTCAAGCAAGCCTTTGATGCCGTCAAGGCAGAAGTCAACGTTCCGAATCCTCCCAAGACGTATTTTCTCCTTGTCATCGCATCGGCCTTGATGGGTGGAGGTTTCTTCTTGGCCCAAGTGGGAGCCAGCGAAACCAGTGACCTTCTCGTTGGAGTGGGCGCCATCCTGGCCTGCTCCGGCCTCTTGACCTTCGCAACTTGGCTCCAAACCAACGCTTCAACCGACAACAGGAAAACCAAAGAGAGAATTTTGGCCGCTGCAAAATCGAAACTGCAACACAGCGAAGAAGAATGAGGCGCCTTCGCTCCCCATTCAACTGCAGAACTGCATCACTCGCCGACGCGCTCGATGACACGGACGTGGTCGCCGCGCATGTTGAGCGTCATCGGGATGATCTGCTCGTAGAGTTCCATGCTGACCTCTTCCTTGGATTCGGACACGCTGGTGATACGAGCCTTCTCGCCCTTGAAGGCGCCCGTGACGATTTCGACGATGCAGCCGACCTCGATGCCGCTGGTGACGGCCTTGGGCTCCAAATACGGCAAGATGTCCTCGAGCGGGGCTTCACCGGGAAGCACGCTCTTGGCGTTCTTGAGCGGGGACTGGTTGATGCCGCGGCGGGCCGACGGGTCTCGGCCACCGGAGCGACCGATGAGCTTCTCCACGTGGTGGAGGGCACTGGACTCAACGAAGACGTAGCCGCGCATGGCGGGCGGGTGGAGGATGGACATGATTTCACCCTGAAGGGCGACCATGGAACCGCTGCCGTGGAGACGGGCGTACATTTCGTCAGCCACACGCTGCTCAGAGTTGATGGCGGTCTTCACGATGTAGAGGAAGGAACCGACGCTGCCGTACATCTCACGGAACAGGCCGTGGGCGTTCTCCATGTCAAGGTCGGAGAAGATGCAGTTGTAGTCCTTGATGGTCCCGGGGTCAACCCACTCGGCTCGGGTGTAGATGCCGGAGGGGGTAACCTCGTCGCTCTTGGAGACGACGAGGATGGGCATGACGTCCACGAGGTTGCGACCCATGTCGATGCCGCGCTCGGGGCCGGTGCCGTGATAGTGCAGGTCCTCAACGGGGATGCCGGTGGACTGAGCCACACGGTCGAGGACTTCTTCGGGGGTGTCGGCGACGCCCCATACACCGTCCCACAGGTCGGGGAAGTGCTCGGTGCTGCTGTTGCGCTTGAGCAACAACAATTTCTCTTCAAAGCGAACAAAGGCTACGAATGCTTCAGTCATGTTCCATCACGCTCCGATTCAGTTGCCGATGCCAAAGACATCGTGAATCAACCAAGGCAGGAAGTTGTCCATGAGCACCAAGATGGCAAACCCGATGGCGCCCAGCACGAACAAACCGATGCCACAGATGATCGCCGTTTGGCGGAATTCCTGCTTGGATGGCTTGCGCGCCATGCGGATGATACGGGCCCAGGAGCCTCGGGTAATCTTGCGGAACTGCGCCTCAATCTTATCCTGCTGCTCTTGGACCTTCATCTCAAAGGTCTTGTTGGCGTTCGATTCGTCAGACATGGTCTAACCTCAGCCTACCGAGCCACCAACCCCCTCATTATAACGACTCCGCATCCGTTGACGGGCCCTCAGCAGGCGTGTTGGCAGGGGAGGGTTGATGTGGGACGAAGGGGCCAGCAAGGCCGATGGCGGAACGAAACCCGTACGAGGTCTTGGGTGTCAGTCGCCAAGCCAGTGACGGCGAAATCAAGCGTGCGTTCCGGAAGTTGGCCCGCCAGTACCACCCCGACCGCAACCAAGGCGACGCCGGTGCGGAAGCCAAATTTAAGGAAGTTCAAGCGGCCTACGACGCCATCGGCACCTCCGAGGCTCGCCGTGAATTCGACCAGCAAGAACAGATGCGTAACATGTTCGGTGGCGGCGGACGCGGTCGAGGCGGCCCCTCGATGAATTTCGGTGGCATGGGCGGCGGCCTCGACGACCTTCTCGGCCAGATGTTCGGCGGCGGAGGCGGCATGGGTGGCAGGGGCGGCATGCCCCGGCAACCACCGCGTTCAGCCCAACGCCAGCAACCCAAGGCAGCGACGATCAACGTCGGCCTCGACATCACCATGGAACAGGCCGCTGAAGGCGGTGAATTCACCTTCTCCTACAAGCGATTCAAAAGCCAAGGCACGAGCATGGAGACCAAGCGGACCACGCTCAAGCTCCGTCTCGACGCCGGCGTCACGCACGGCACGACCCGGACGCTCAAGGGCCAGGGCCACGACCACCCCGAAGGTGAGCGCGGCGATGTCGTGGTCACCGTGCGCATCGATGCGGGGGAGGCCTACCGCTGGGAGGGCGACCAGTTGGTGCAGGAGGTGCCCGTGCCCTACTCGGTCATGATGCTGGGCGGTAAGGTCAGCGTGAAACTGCTCTCCGGCAAGACCGGCAAGCTCTCCGTGGACGCCATGACGCAAGTGGGCGACCGCCGTCGGATGGCCAAGGCCGGCTACAACGGCGGGGATTTGACCCTCGAATTCGTGCTGGCCGAACCTGAAGCCTTGACCGACGCTCAACGCCAAGCGCTGGAGGACCTCGCCTCGGCCGGGCTCTGAATCGTTGCCTTCATCTAACCTCAACCGAACCCTCGGCCCATGGCGGGAGGACGGCACCGTGGACGCGGGCGCAACAACAACCGTCAGCGCAAGCAGAACAAGGGGCCGCAAACACCGCCCGATGAACGCTTGTGGCGTCGTGTCACCCAACACTTCGGCGACGACCAGTGGGGACAGGTGTGGACGGGCGAAACCATCGCTGCGTGGATCACCGAAAAAGAGCGTCTTGCCGGTCAATTCCGTGCCGACCCCAAAGCCGAACGCGCCCTGCTCAGCAAGGTCAACGAAGCCCTCGCTTACGGACGGAAGGAAGCCACCTACATCCTGCCCGACGAGGACAAGGCTGTTCGTTTCCGTACGAAAGCCTCCCTCGACACGCTTGAAACCGCCGTCAGCCGATGGAAGAATTTCTTCAGCCGCCACGCCGGGAAAGGCGAAACGCCGCTCCACGGACGCCCGCCGCTCACCGCTGACGACGCCAGCGAAGCCGATGTGGCGATGTACAACCTCCTCGAAGACGTCTGGGAAGCCATGCTTCTGGGTGAGCCCCTGCCCGAAGCCTACGCCCTCGACGACCAGGGGTGCACCACCATGCAGGGCTTCGACCTCCTCCGGGAAGCCCGCAAGTGCGCTGCCGTTCGCTCCGGCCTCCGGTTCCGAGAGGATGAGCCAGCGATGGCCCTGCTGCTGATGCAGGCCGGCCGCTGGACGACCCGAGAGCTGCTCGATGCTCGTTTAGAGGGGCGCCGTCGTGAGAACCGCAACCCCTTCCCTCGCACCTACGACGCCACGCTGGTGGACCACGCCGACACCTTGGGTGAGGTGGCGGGCGACGAGGAAGTCGCTGGTGGACGCACCGATTTGCGCCACCTTCCGCTGGTGACCATCGACCCGCCCGACGCCAAGGATTTCGACGACGCCGTGTGCCTCGTCAACGACAACGGCCAGCGAACGCTGTGGGTCGCCATCGCCGACGTGGCGCACTACGTGCAGGCCGGTACCGCTCTGGACCGCTCAGCAGCCGCTCGGGCGACCTCCGTCTATTTGCCCCACACCGTGCTTCCGATGCTGCCGCCCAAACTGGCCGACGACCTCTGTTCGTTGCGGGCCGGTGTGGACCGTTTGGCCATGGTCGTCGGCATGGACCTCGACGACGGGAACAACGTCGTGAACACCCACGCCTACGAAGCCGTGATTCACGTCAAGGACAACATCGCCTACGGCGACGTGCTCGAGACCGACGCTTACGACGACATGCTGGCCCTGGCCGCTTCGTGGCAGGACCGAGAGGTTCGCCTCAACCTCAACAACCCCGAGCTTCGCCCACGCCTCCACGGCGAAGACGAGTTGCGTGTGGAGGTGAAATGGCCCAACAAGGCGACCCGGATGATCGAGTCCTTCATGGTCGCCACCAACGCAGCCGTCGGCCACCTGCTCGGCGCTGCTGGTGCCCCGCTGCCGTGGCGCTGCCACGCCCCGCCCGACCGTCCCGAAGTGGAGGGGTTGAACGCCAAGCTGGCGGCCTTGGACATCGGGATTCAACTGCCCATGCCCAGCCAGCGAAAGCACGGGCAAAGCGAGACCGACGAACTCGCCAACCTCTTGGGTGATTGGGCCGATTTGGGTGGTGGCGGCATCGATCTGTCGGGCATGGACGAGCCTGAACCGACCGGGGACTCGGCCCAACAGGTGCCGGACTACCTCTCGGGTGTCATTGACCCCGAGGCTCGCAACGGCATCTTGGCCTCCTTGGAGGAGGCCCAAGCCGCTGCCAGCACGCTCACGGAAACCACCCGGCGCATCGTTGACCAAGGTCTGTTTCAGTTGATGCAGCGCGCCCGGTACGACGAGCGAAACGGTGGGCATTTCGGTCTGAACCTCGACGCTTACGTGCACTTCACCTCACCGATTCGTCGCTACCCCGACCTCATGACGCACCGTCAACTCAAGGCCTTCATCCACGGCCGGGACTGGGTCCACGACACGGCCGAAACCGCACGGCTGGCCGAACACTGCAGCGAACAAGGGCTGGCGGCCAAGCGCATGGAGTGGGAGCTGGTGGCCAACGCCTACCACGTTCACCTGATGAACGGTGGACGGCTGGGCGATGAAGGCCCCTTGGACGTCTCGGTGGCCACCTCGTACAACGCTCGGGTCACCGGCATGCGAGGGGCGTGGGTCTTCCTCGATTTGGCCGATGACGGTGCGGTTTCAGGTCGCATGCACCTTCGTCAACTCGGCGGGAAGCGGCGCTTGGTGGTGGACGATCACGGCCTCGAGGTCACCGTGGCTGAACCCGACCACAACGGTGAGCACCCGACCGTCCTCCGTCTCGGCCAGCGCTTCCCGTGCCGGCTTCGAGGGTTGGATCTCTGGTCGGGCAGCCTCGACCTCTCACCCGTTTGATATTGTAGTCAAAACGGCGGATTTATATTGACTACATAATTCGGACCACCATGGCACGCGTCGCCGCTGAGAAGTGCACCTGCGGCTGCAAGATGAAACGCCTCTACATCCGTGCGGACGGAGGCAAAGGGTGGGAGAGTGTCGGCTGGTTGTGCACCTGCGGTTGCGGATGCGTGAGCATGGAAGAGGCCTGGCAGGAAGGCGAATGCTGCTCTCGCAACGCATGCTGCTGAGGCGTGCAAACAAGAATGGGCACGCTGGAACAGGTGAGGTGAAGCGACATGGACGAACGCCAACTTTCCCTCAGCGTCACCGGCATGTCCTGCGCCGCGTGCGTGGCATCGGTCGAGCGGGTGCTGTCGGGCGTGGACGGTGTGGCAAGTGTCACCGTCAACCTCCCGCTGGAGAAAGCGATCATCACCCTCGATGTACCACGCTCAGACGACCTCCGACAAACCTGCATCACCACCGTGGAAGCCGCCGGTTTTGGTGCCAGTGAACTCGTTCCCGCCCTCAAGGCACGTCGCATCAGCGAGGAGAAGGTGGCCGCTCAACGACGAAAGGTTGGCCTCGCCTTTGCCCTCGCCGTTCCCGTGTTTGTGCTCTCGATGCTGCTGGACGACATCGGCTCGCTGGGGCCGCTCGACCTTCGTTTGACCCTCGCCATGCTCGCCGCCCTGCCGGTCTACGCCGTCTCGGGGGCTGATTTCCATCGCAACGCTTGGGCCTCCCTGCGTCGAGGGACGGCCAACATGGACGTGCTGGTT
The DNA here is from genome assembly GCA_049627345.1 of Candidatus Poseidonia sp. Classification (GTDB taxonomy): domain Archaea; phylum Thermoplasmatota; class Poseidoniia; order Poseidoniales; family Poseidoniaceae; genus Poseidonia. The sequence goes on from JBMZXF010000060.1 coordinate 8,823, forward strand.
CACCTCGGCACCACCGTGGCCATGCTCTGGTCATCGCTCGTGACCCTCGCCCCGGTGCTGACCTTCCTGCCAGAGTTTGTCGGCAACGCTGACCATGTTTTCTTCGACGGTGCGGCGTTCATCATCGCCTTCGTGCTGCTGGGCAACTACCTCGAAGCAAGGGCGAAACTCAAGGCAACGGACGCCGTTCACGGCCTGATGCGTCTGCAACCCAAGGAGGCTTGGGTGGTGGTGGACCAAGGCACCGTGGCGACACCGGTGGAAGCGATTGCCCGCGACACCCTGCTGAAAGTTCGGGCCGGAGAAACGGTTCCGCTTGACGCGGTGGTGGAGGAAGGCGACGCCACGCTGGACGAATCCATGATGTCGGGCGAGTCCTTTCCGGTTCGCAAAACACCGGGCGACACGGTGACGGCCGGCACCGTCGTGCTCGACAGCACCCTGTTGGTGCGAACCACGGCGCTCGTGGGCGACACCATGCTGGCCAAGGTGATACGACTCGTCGATGAAGCGCAAATGGGGAAGGCGCCAATTCAGCGGATGGTTGACCGTATCTCGGCGGTGTTCGTTCCCGTGGTCGTCATGGCCGCCGTGCTGGCCGCTGCCGTCTGGTGGTTCATGGCCGACACCCTCGCCCCGAACAGCAGCATGACACCGGTCGAGATGGCCGTCATGGTGCTCGTGTCCACGCTGGTCATCGCCTGCCCGTGCGCCTTGGGTCTCGCCACGCCCACGGCGCTGGTCGTTGGCACCGGTCGCGGGGCTCGCTACGGCCTGCTCATCAAGGGCATTGAAGCCCTCGAACAAGCCCACGCCACCACCA
>JBMZXF010000061.1:0-8795 GCA_049627345.1 Candidatus Poseidonia sp.
TTGGGTTGAATGGCGGGCGATGGAGGATTCGAACCCCCGTCTCCGGCTCCGAAGGCCGGAAGGATATCCAGACTACCCTAATCGCCCGTTGACCTCCCGAGAGGCCCCCCCTTCTTGAAGAAGGCGGGTGGCGTGGCTCGTCCATGGCGCGCTCCCTCCCGTGCATTCCCAGCGGGTGTTCGGCGTGTTGCAGGGAGACCACCATGCCCATCACGCAGGCTGAGGCCTCGCGTCTGGCTCGCCGAACGGGCATGAGGCAGGAGGAATTCGCCGTCATGAACGACGGGGCGCTGACGCTGCTCAACAATGCGCAAACCCGGGCTTGTGTCTTTCTTCTGACCGACTCCGCCGACCTCAACGCCGAGGGGATGTGCTCGGTGTACGAAATTCGCCCCAAAGGCTGCCAAACCTACCCTTACGTGCTCAACCGTGAAGACCGTGCCGTCTTGGACGAAGGTTGTCCGCACCGGTCCCAGTTCCCACCGCCACCCGAAGGAACGGACATGGTCTTGCTCAATCTCGAGGAGCGCATCGTGCGTGAAGGATCAGCCGACTAAGGCTTCGATGGACCCGTTCAACGTGCACCGATTGCGGGGCCCAACCGCACGATTCCACCAGTTGTCGTACGTCCGACCACTCGCCGTTGAGCAACGCAAAGGGATGGTCCAAAGGCAGTCTTTCTGTGGTGTGTTCGGCCAGTGGATGAAGGGGAAGAATGAGGACAAAACCTGCCTCGGGATGGGCTACTTCACGGGCACTGCGAAGGGAGGCCTCCAGCAGCGGGTCGTTGGCCATGCTGCCGTGGGAGTTTCGACCGTACGGTGGGTCGAGGACAAAGCCTGCGACCTTGCCAATCCACTCGGCGGGCAGAACATCCGAAAGCCGGGTAGCGTCGCCGCGTTTGACCGTGGCGTGTTCGGGACCGTCTCCATCGTGTGCCCAACGCAGGTTGGCGTTGGCGCCCTGCACCATTTCGGAATGAATGTCGATGCCGATGGCGTTTCGTCCGCTCAGCGAGGCCTCGATGAGAAAGCCGCCCGTGCCCGTCATCGGGTCCACCACCGGTCCACGTTCAAGCGGTCCGGCTGCCAGGTTAACCGCCAAACGAGCCAGCATTGGGTCAAGGCTGACCGGTTTGAAGAACGGACGCTCTCCTGCTCGTCGCTCACCGTTGGAAAAGGCGGCTTGCCCGTCCCCTTCCATCCAGCCACAAGCCAGCGAAGCGGTCAGGCCGTCGGCCACCAGCGCCAACACGTGGTCGGGTGTCTCGAGGTCAACGCTGTAACCTCGGTCAAACAACACTCCACCGAGTCGCCGAGAAAGTTCGGACGTGCTCCATCCGGGGATCTTCCCACCCTGCTTCCAGGCACGCACGGCCACTGTGCCTTCCACGGGATGAGCGTCAACGTAAGCGGCCATGTTCTCCAACCAAGCCTCGGGTGAGCCGCCATCCGTGGTCGAGACCACGGCGTCGAGCAGGAAGCACTGCAGGCCGCTGGCGATGCGAAGTGCCTCGGGTCGTCGTGCATCACTTCCTCCGTGAACCCGAATCCAGCGGGCTGAACCTTCCCTTTCCAGTCGGGCATCGGGCATGAGCGCAGCGAGCTCGGCTTTGGCCAAGCCGGGATGCCAACCGCGCAAGCACGCCAACCTGTCGCCCATGAACCGTCCTGTGGCTCAGCCTTCTTGATGGAATCGCAGGCGAACGCCTACATACGGTGACCTGTTGTTTCAATCATGGGCTGCAACCTCAAGGACATCGCTCCGGCGGAACAGACCAGCCTCAAGGCGTTGGCCGGCAAGCGGGTCGGCATTGACGCCTTCTTGACCGCCTTCCAGTTCCTCACCACGATGCGCGACCGCTCTCCTCAGGGCGACGGCATGCCGCTTCGTGACGCCAACGGTAACCCGGTGTCGCACCTGATGGGTTTCCTTCATCGGACGGCCACCTTGCTGGCGATGGGCATCAAACCCGTTTACGTCTTCGACGGCACCTCACCCGAACTCAAGGCTGACGAAATGGCCGCTCGCCGTGCCCGTCGTTTGGAAGCCGAAGCCGTCCACAAAGAGGCCTTGGCCGCCGGCGATTTTGCCCTGGCGCAGAAGATGGCCGCCCGCATCATGCACTATTCTCCGCAAATGGTGGAAGAGACGCAACGCCTCCTCGACCTCATGGGTGTCCCGTGGGTCACCGCCGCCGCCGAAGGGGAAGCCCAAGCCGCCGTGATGGCCGCAAAGGGCCAACTCGACGTGGTCGCCACCCAAGACTGGGACGCACTCCTCTACGGTTCCCCCGTCCTCGTTCGCAACCTCATGGACGACGGCACCAAACGCTACGGGCGCGTGGTTCACGCCCAATCCATCGATTTGGGCGAGATGCTGGCGAGCAACGAACTCACTCGAGAACAACTGGTGGACCTCGCCATCATGATCGGCACCGACTACCACCCGGGCATCAAGGGCATCGGGCCGAAGACCGGCCTGAAACTCATCAAGAAACACGGTACGCTCGAAGCGGTCTGCGAAGCCAAGGAAAAGGAGGTTCCAGAGCGGTTGGATGAGATCCGTGAAATCTTCCTCAACCATCCCGCGGTGGACGTGGAGGAAGCCGACCTCAAGCAGGGTCACGTCGACCGCGCCGGACTTGTTCAATTCCTTCAGGAAGAACGCCAGTTCAGTCAGCGTCGCATGGACCAGGCCTTCGAGAAACTCAAGGAAGGCGGCTACCTTCGGGAAGGCGGTCAGACCTCGCTGTTTTCCTTTGACGGCTGAATGAAGCGCAGCGGACTCGCCAGCGTCATCACGCCTTCGTGTTCCACCAACCCACCCCGAGCCTCGGTCTGCACGTCCGCCAGTGCTTCGTTCACGGTGTTCACCGGTGCGCACGGTATGCCCTTCAGCAGCCCCTCGAGGGCGGTCCGGTCCAACGATGAGACGGCCGCTTGGACGGTCGCTTCCACCGCCGTCCGCTCTTCAATGCGGGCGCTGTTGTCCTTCCAGTGCTCGGGCACGTCCAACGCCAACGCTGCGACGAGCTTGTGCCACTGGTTCTCGGTGCCCACGCCGATGGCGAACCATCCGTCGCTGGCCTCGAAGGCCCTGTAGGGTACGAGGTTGGGATGCGCACTGCCCATCCGACCCGGCGTGATGCCGGTCAGCGCGTTGTGCCCCTGGTTCACGAGCGAGGCCAGCGCTGTGTCCCACAGCGAGATGTCGATGCGAGCCCCCTTGCCGGTCTTCTCACGGTGGTAGAGCGCCGCCAAAATGGAGGACACGGCGTTCATCCCGGTCATGACGTCGATCCATGCGACGCCAACCTTGGCGGGGCCGCCATCAGCCTCACCGGTGATGGACATGATGCCGCTCCGGGCCTGCATGGTCAGGTCAAACGCCACTTCGTCCCGGCGAGGGCCGTGTTGCCCATAGCCGGAGATGCTGCACACGATGGTGTCCTCGGGTACCTCGCCGACAATGGCGTCAAATGTGCCGGGCTTGAAGTTCTCAATCACAACATCGTGTTCGGCAACGAGCGACCGTATGCGAGCCTGCTCTTGTTTGATGTTGACCGCTTCGATGCGCTTGCCACGGTTGCACGACAGGAAGTACGAGGCGACCTCTTCTCCATCAAAGCCCGTTTGAAACGGCGGGCCCCACGAACGGGTGTCGTCGCCCCACGGGGCTTCGAGTTTGAGCACTTCCGCCCCGAGGTCGCCCAGGGTTTGAGCGGCGTGAGGGCCTGCGAGAATGCGGGAGAGGTCGAGCACGCGAACGCCGGACAGCGGTTGCATACGCTGGCCTTCAGCGGGGGTCAATTCAACCTATGCGTCGGTTTGGACGCAGTGGAAAAGATCGGCTTGGGGAATCAAGCGTTCTTGTCGGCCTGGACCTGGACACGAACGGCCTGAGCAGCAGCCTTGGCTTCCTGCATGGCCTTTCGCACACGGGTGCCGGCAGCGCTGTTGCCCTTGTCGTGCTTTGCAGCGTCACCAAGAGCGGCGGTCAAATCGTCAATCATCTTCTGTACCATAGCCTCAACGGACATGAACCTCGGTCCGGAAAGTCGGTTCTTATGGCTTGCCTACCAAATCAATGAACGGCGGGCGTGGAAACCTGTTCGCCTGTTGCGAGGGATTGAAAACCCTCACCACTGACCCCTCACCACGGGGGAGACGCCATGGGGTTTGCTCGACGGTCCACGCAGCCCGACCCGGACCCTGTTACCACTCAAGAATGGCGGGACTCCATTCGTGCCGTTGCCGAACAGTGGGGCGAGGAAGAAGCACGCCGTCTTCTCCACGCCACCGTCGACGCCGCCAAGGACGCAGGCGTGGACATCGAAGTGGTGGAAACACCGTACCTCAACACGATTCATCCCGACGACCAAGGCACCTACCCCGGTGACTTGGCGATGGAAGAGCGCCTCCACGGCATCATACGCTGGAACGCCATGATGATGGTCACACGGGCGAACAAGTACTTCGACGGCATCGGTGGCCACATCTCCACCTACGCTTCTGCCTCCCATGCCTGGGAGATGGGCTTCAATCACTTCTTCCGTGGCAAGGACGACGGCTCGTCCGGCGACCACCTCTACTGGCAGGGCCACGCTTCCCCCGGCATCTACGCTCGTGCTTGGCTCGAAGGGCGATTGACCCACGAGCACGTCGAGAAGTTCCGACAAGAGGTCGGTGGCCAAGGCCTTTCCAGCTACCCGCACCCTCGTCTGATGCCCGACTTCTGGGAGTTCCCTACCGTCAGCATGGGTCTGGGCGCCATGACGGCCATCCACCAAGCCCGCTTCAACCGCTACCTCGAAGACCGCGGCTTGGCCACGACCACCGCCTCCCGTGTGTGGTACACGATGGGCGACGGTGAATCCGACGAGCCCGAATCGCTCTCGCAACTCTCCCTTGCCGGTCGTGAGGGCCTCGATAACATCGTGATGACGATGAACTGCAACCTGCAGCGTCTCGACGGGCCCGTTCGTGGCAACTCCAAGATCGTCCAGGAACTGGAGGGCCGCTTCCGAGGTGCCGGCTGGAACGTCATCAAGGTGCTCTGGGGCAGTTCGTGGGACGACCTCTTCGCTCGTGACACCGACGGTTTGCTGGCTGCTCGTCTGAACGGGCTGGTCGACGGCGACGAGCAGCGCATCATGACCGCTGACGGCGCCACCATCCGCAAGGAACTGTTCAACTCCGACGGGCTCGCTGCCCTGGTTGCCCACCTCTCCGACGACGACCTCGTGACCCTGTGCGCCGATGTGGGCGGTCACGATTTCACCAAACTCCATGCTGCCTACGCCGCTGCCACGGCCCACAAAGGCCAGCCCACGGCCGTGCTGATTCGCACCATCAAGGGCTACGGGCTCGGTCCTGCCTTTGCCGGGCGCAACACGACGCACCAGAAGAAGAAGGCCGACATGGAAACCATGCAGTTCATGCGCACCGACCTCGGCCTTTCCTTCACGGACAAGGACCTCGAAGCCTATCCCTACGTCATGCCCGAGGATGTTCCTGAACTCGTTGCCTACGCCAAAGAGCGCCGAGGCGCACTGGGCGGCTCCATGCCCAAGCGCGTGGTGCCCAGCGAAGCGATTGACCTCGCCGACGCCAAGGCCTACGCGGAGTTTGACGAAGGCACCAAGGGCACCATGGAAGTCTCCACCACGATGGCCTTTGTGCGCGTGCTTCGAGCGCTCATGAAGGACAAGGCCTTCGGTCAGCGCGTCGTCCCCATCATTCCCGACGAAGCCCGAACCTTTGGTATGGACCCGCTGTTCGCTGAGTTTGGCATCTATCACCCCGAGGGCCAGTTGTACAAACCGGTCGACCACAACGTGCTGATGAAGTACAAGGAATCGGCGAAGGGCCAACTCTTTGAGGAAGGGATCAACGAAGCCGGTGCCACCTCCACCTTCATCGCCTCCGCGACGTCCTACTCCACCCACCTTTACCCCACCGTGCCCTTCTACACGTTCTACTCGATGTTCGGCTTCCAACGCGTGGCCGACCTCATCTGGTCGGCGGCCGACCAGCGAGCCCGTGGGTTCCTGATGGGCGCCACGTCCGGACGCACGACCCTCAACGGCGAAGGGCTCCAGCACCAAGACGGGCACTCGCTGCTGATGGCCCACACCAACCCTGCCGTTCGAGCGTGGGACCCCGCTTTTGCTTACGAGTTGGCCACCATCATTCGCCACGGCATCGAAGAGATGTACGTTGACAACCAAGACGTGCTCCACTACATCGCCATCTACAACGAAAACTACCCGATGCCAGCGAAGCCGAAGGGTGCTGACGAGGGCATCATCAAGGGCATGTACCTGCTTCGCGGCGCACCAAAAGGCGACGGACCGCTCGTTCGTCTCATCGGCTCAGGCCCCATCATGGTCCAAGTGCTGGACGCTGTTGAGAAGCTGGAGACGTACGGCGTGCGCGCTGAAATTTACTCCGCCACATCCTACGGCGAGCTCCGCCGAGAGGGCCTCGCTTGCGACCGACACAACCGACTCCACCCCACCGAGGAGGCGCAGAAGCCCTACGTGGAAACGCTGCTCGCTGAACCCCTGCCCACCGTCGCCGTCTCCGACAACATGGCGGCCGTGCCTGACATGATTCGTCAATGGGTCAGTGGACCCTACTCCGTCCTCGGCACCGATGGCTTTGGCCGCTCCGACACCCGTGAAGCGCTTCGCCGCTTCTTCGAAATTGACGGCGCCGCCATTGCGCTCGCTGCCATGTCTTCGCTCGTTCGCGAAGGTGAACTCGACGCCAAGGTCTACGCCAAGGCGGAGAAGAACTTCGCCGTCTCCACCGAGCGAGACGACATCGCTTCGCTCTGAACCGGTCAGTCGATGTGAACGCCTTCTTCGCGGAGCATGGCCCGTTTCTTTTCCGAGCCGCCCTCCGCGCTGTAGCCTCCGATGGAGCCGTCTGAGCGAATCACGCGATGGCAAGGGACCTCGGGTGCATACGGGTTCTTGCCGCAGGCGTTGGCAACGGCCCTGGCCGAGGACGGGTGGCCGATTTGGACGGCGATGTCCGTGTAGGTTCGCACTTCACCACGCGGGATGGTTCGGAGAGCCGCCCACACCTTTTGTTGAAACGGTGTGCCTTGAGTCATGAAATTTGCCTCCCTCACTTCCATTTCACTGCTTGGGTTCTCATCGTTTGAAGGATACATAGTCTATGGGGGGCTCTATCTCTCTCAATGGAATTCGGAGGGAACCACGATGCAAGGATTCACATTACAACAACCATGCGAAGAAGCCTCGCTCTGTTGTTGATAGCCTTACTGATGACCTCCACCGCTCTTGCCGGTTGCCTCGAAAGCGGGGTTGACGGCGTTGACGGTGTCGCTGGACCAGCCGGTGCTGACGGCGCTGACGGCGCTGACGGCGCTACCGGGCCAGCGGGACCAGCCGGTGCTGACGGCGCCAACGGTGCAGACGGTGCAGACGGTGCAGACGGTGCAGATGGTACCAACGGCACCGACACCTCACGATGCCTTGCCGTCGACACGTCCACTCACCTCGCCGTTGACTGCAGCGATCACTTCACGGTGTTTGGTGTTGGCCATTCCGGTCTGACATGGAAACTCACCGGAACCTACGACAGCGACCTTGGTGAGGGCGCCAGTGAAATTTCTGCCTACGATGCAGACTCACAGCGCTCCTTTGTGGTCAACGCCGTCGAGGGATCCATCGACATTCTCGACCTGTCGGACCCCACAACCCCAACCCTTCACACCCGCTTGGTGATTTCCAACGGTGAACCCAACAGCGTCGACGTCCATAATGGCCTGGTGGCCGTGGCCGTGGCCGGCGTTGGCGAGGAAGGCTCAGGCACCAGCAAGCAAGACCCCGGTCATGTCATGTTCTACGACGTCGATGGAACCCTTATCTCAACCGTGGAAGCAGGTGCCCTTCCCGACATGTTGACCTTTACCCCTGACGGTAACGGTGTGCTCGTTGCCAACGAAGGTGAGCCCAACGACATGTACACCATTGACCCCGAGGGCAGCCTGTCCTACGTCGATCTTTCGGGTGGCGACGCCTCAGCCCTGACCCAAAGCGATGTGACGCAGATCAACTTCAACGCCTTTGAGAGCCAGCGAGCCACCTTGGCTGCCGAAGGTGTCCGGATGTTCGGCCCGAACGCCAACCTCAGCCAGGATTTGGAGCCCGAATACATCGCCGTGAGCGCTGACGGCACGCACGCCATGGTGGTGCTTCAGGAAAACAATGCGTTCGCCAAGGTTGACTTGACCACCCTGACCGTGACCGACATCATAGCCATGGGCATGAAGGATTACAGCCTCGGTATGTATGATTTCTCCGACAAGGACGACGGTGTCAACCTGGCCACCTACGCCAATGTCTACGGCATGTATCAGCCCGATGCGATCTCCACCTTCTCGGTTGGCGGCAGCACCTACTACGTGACCGCCAACGAAGGCGACGCTCGTGATTATTGGTTTGACGCTGCTGACGAAGCGGCATGTCTCGCTGCTGGCGGCCTGGAATACGATGATGAAGACGGCTGTTTGGCTTACTCCGAAGAGGTTCGTCTTGACGACCTTGACCTCGACGACACCGTCTTCCCCAACGAAGCCGACCTGCTCGACGAGGAAGCCCTCGGCCGGTTGAAGACCACCACGGCCAACAACTGTGGCGACAGCGACGGCGATGGTGACTTGGATTTCATCTGTTCGTACGGCACCCGTTCGTTCAGCATCTGGGACAGCAACGGCGCCTTGGTGTGGGACAGCGGCGACAGCATCAGTGCCCTGAT
>JBMZXF010000062.1:0-8479 GCA_049627345.1 Candidatus Poseidonia sp.
GCGAGGTCGATGCCGGCGTCGGCAAAGGCCTGGTCGGTCGGGGCGAAGAGCGTGAACGGTCCGGTGCCTTGGAGCGTCTCCAGCAGTTCGGCTTGGACCACGGCGCTCACCAGCGAGTTGTGAACACCGGTGCATTGGGCCGTGCGTGGAATGTCGTTGGGGGTGTCGGTGGGCATCAGCACCTTGTCGATGACGTGAATGATGCCGTTGCTGGTGTTGACGTCCGCCAGGCTCACGTTGGCGTCGTTGACCATCACACCATCACCGACGGTGAAGGCGAGCGGGTGGCCGTTGACGGCGGTGGCACTCATGCAGTCCGAGACGTTGGCGGCGGGAACAGCGCCGGCCACGACGTGGTAGAGCAAGATGTCCGAGAGGGTTTCCTTGCCTTCGGGGGTGTTGAGCGCAGCAAGGTCAATCCCGGCGTCGGTGAAGGCTTGGTCGGTCGGGGCAAAGACCGTGAACGGACCGGGGCCCTGCAGCGTTTCGAGGAGTTCGGCTTGAATCACACCGGCCACCAGCGAATCGTGGATGCCGGTGCACTGGGCGGTGCGTGGAATGTTGTTGGGCGTGTCGGTGGGCATGAGCACTTTGTCGATGACGTGGATCAGGCCGTTGGAGGTGATGACGTCGGTCATGGTCACGTTGGCATCGTTGACCATCACGCTGTCGCCGACGGTGAACGAGAGCTGTTGACCGTTGGCGGCGTCGGCGCTCATGCAGTCGGACACGTTCGCGGCGGGGACTTCAGCGCCGACGACGTGGTAGAGGAGAATGTCCGAGAGTGTTTCCTTGCCCTCGGGGGTGTCAAGGGCGCCCAAGTCAATGCCTGCGTCGGTGAAGGCTTGGTCGGTCGGGGCGAAGACCGTGAAGGGTCCGGGTCCCTGGAGGGTGGGGAGCAGGTCGGATTGGATGACGGCGGCCACGAGCGAGCCGTGGATGCCGGTCGATTGGGCCGTGGTGGGGATGTCAACGGGTGGGATGAGCACCTGGTCGATGACGTGAATGATGCCGTTGGAGGCTTGGACGTCAGCCAGCGTGACGGTGGCGCTGCCAACCAGCACGTCGCCGCTGCCGGTGATGCTGAACTTGACCTTGTCACCGTTGGCGGTGGTGGTCATCATGCCGTCCTTGATGTCGCTGGCGCCAACTTCGCCCGCCACGACGTGGTGGAGCAGAATGGCGGTCAGCGTCTCGTTTTCCTCGGGCGTGTCGAAGTCAGCGAGATCGATGCCAGCGTCGGTAAAGGCCTGGTCGGTTGGAGCAAAGACGGTGAACGGGCCGGGTTGCTGGAGCGTGGCCACCAAGTTGGCGTGGGTTAGGGCAGCGACAAGCGAGTCGTGAATGCCCGTCCCAGCAGCGTTGGTGGGGATGTCTTGGGAGGCGTCGGCCGTTACCGTGAGCGGTAGCGCGGCGGCGGTCAACAGGGTGACAATCAGAAAGGTCAGCATCTTGTTCATGCTCGAATAAAATCTGCGTTTAAGATATAAACGGCTGTTTTTCCTTAACACAAAAATTCTCCAGCCCGCACGCGAGAATTTCCGGCCTGAGGAAGCATGTTCCCGAAAGAAGTAAGAAAAGACGAATTTATTGCTTTTTTACGGAAATAAAGGTCCAATGATTGTTAGAATAATGGACGAGAATTTATATGGGAAAGGGGAAAGGGGACATCATGTCGTTTGCACCCCAAGAGTATGATTTTGGCGAAGAGTCGAATTATGCGTTTGCTACCACCGTGACCTGCGCCAACGATGAAGCCCGCAAAATGTTCGTTGAAGCCTACGGACACTACCTGAACTACAACCACGAGCAAGCCATTGCGTGCTTTGCTGCGTGTGCCGAACTCGACCCCAACTGCGCCATGGCCCACTGGGGCGTTGCCTACTGCCTGTCCTCCAACTACAACTGGGCGCCCGGTCTTGGCTCGGGCTACGATGCCATTCAGCAGGCCATCGCTGTCATGGACCACTGCACCGAACTCGAGAAGGACCTCATCATGGCCCTCTCCAAGCGTCACACCGCCGAGGCTCGAGACGCCGCAGACCCCACCGTGCTCAACATGGGGAACACGCCCGAGCTCAACGTCGCTTTTGCCGAAGCCATGGCGCCGCTCTATGAGAAGTACGCCGGCAACCTCGCCGTGACCGCCCTCTATGTTGAGGCGCTGATGAACCTCAAGGCCTGGCAGCTGTGGGACAAGAACACCGCCACCGGTGAGATCACCCCTGCTGACGACAACACCCTTCTCCTGGTGAAAATCATGGAGGACGCCTTCGAAAGCGACCCTGCTGCCCGTGTTGACCCTGCGCTGTGCCACCTGTACTGCCACGCCCTCGAACTCTCGCCCTTCCCCGAGCGAGCCCTGTTCGCCGCCGACGTCCTGCGCACCCGCATGCCCGGACTGGGCCACTTGGTCCACATGCCCTCCCACATCGACGCGTGGGTCGGTCAGTGGAAGGAAGCCATCGAGTGCAACATCGCTGCTGTGGAAGCCGACGATCACTACGTCGCCACCACCGGCAACGAGTCGCAGTTCTACAAGTTCTACCGCATGCACAACCACCACTTCGTCGTGTGGTGCGCCATGTTTGACGGTCAGTACGAGACCGCACTCAAGTACGCTCGAAAGGCCGTGGAGACGCTGCCAGCAGGCGACGCCAACCACGGCGTTCAGTTCATGCTCGCTGGCATCATCCCCATGGGCGCTATCTTCCTCGAATCCTACGTCACCATGCCCTGGCACGTGATGATTCGCTTCGGCAAGTGGGACGAGATCCTCGCTGAGCCCATGTACACCGACAAGGACGTCTTCCCCGCCACCATCGCCACCCAGCACTACGCTCGCGGCGTGGCCTACGCCTCCAAGGGCATGGTGCCCGAAGCCGAGGCCGAGCAAGTCCTGTTCAAGGAAGCCCTCCAGAACCCTGCGCTCGCCGGACGCGTGCTCCACAACAACGTGATGTACCAAGACCCGGCCGACGGCCCGTCGATTCTCAACGTCAACGCCTCCATCTTGGAAGCTGAAATCGAATACCGCCGCCAGTTCCTCGCCAAGGAAGCCGGCGAGCCCAGCGATTTCACTGCGGCCTTTGACGAATTGCGTCGTGGCGTCGACCTGTCGCTCAACCTGGCCTACAACGAACCGTGGGGTCAAATGCAACCCGTCCGACACATCCTCGGTGCCCTGCTCTTTGAGCAAGGCCACATCGAGGAAGCCGAGGAGGTCTACCGCGCTGACATCAAGTTGTGGAAGGACAACATGTGGGGTCTCTTGGGGCTCAAACTCTGTCTGGAAGCCCGTGGCGACGCCCCCGAGGAACTCGCTGAGGTTACCGCCCTGTTCGAAGAGCGCAGCGCTCGTGCCGACATCGTGCCGGCCAAGACCTGCTTCTGTGCTCAGGACGCCCTGGCCAAGACCTGCTGCAACTGATGCTGCATCCAATGGGCCACGAAAGAGCCCCGTTGAGATTGAGGGTCAGGAACACGACGCAGCGAACAACAACGTTCAGCCGGCGCACATAGCGGACAAAGATCCGAAGCGGTGAAGCGGCTCACTCTTCGGTGCGAAGCAGCATGGTGACGGACTTGTCCGGTCCGTGGTCGAGGGTTCCGACTTCCACGAAGTTGAACCGGTGATGGAAGCGCATGGAGCCCGGGTTGGGCGGGAGTCGATTGACTTCGGCAGCCACCGGAACGGCGTGTTCGTTGGCGCTGGCGATGACCTGCTGGTAGAGGGCCGAGCCCACGCCACGGTCCCGGTGGTTGGCAGCCACGGCGATTCGGTCGACGTAGAGAAAGGCGTCGTACCGCTGGTTGAACCACGCATAATTCAGGCTCCCGTACGCCGTTTGGGGTGGCAGGCATATCACGAACCCGACGATCATGTCGTCTTCAACGGCGCCAACGGCGAACGAAGCGAGGTCGAGCAGGGCTTCGAGTTCTGCAGGCGAGACCTGTCCGGTTCCTGGCAGCCCTTCTTCGTTGATGGCCCACATGGCCTCAACATCGGCGTGCGTCAGGTCCCTGATGTCCATGCTCGTTCGCTCAGACCTTTTGCCAGTCGGTGCCGTTCCACCAGCGGTTTGTGCCGTCGCTCATCACGCGCCAGGTGTGGCCGTTTTCGTCGGTCCACTGGTTGACCACGGTGGGCTCGGCCGGTGCGGCTACGGGCTCGGGCTGAACCGCAGCCGGTGCAGCGACGGGTTCAGGCTCGACGAGCGCGTTCAGCGCACTGTCGTCCACGGGCTGGGTGGCGGCCGGTTGGGCCGTCATGTCGGGCATGGCCGTGGCGGTGGCGCCGTAGGATTGGGCGGGTTGAGCGTTCATGTCGGGCATGGCCGTGGTGGTGGCGGTGTAGGCTGCAGCTGGTTGAGCGTTCATGTCGGGCATGCCGGCAGGCAAGCCGCTGGCACCGAAGTCCTTGGCCACCGCTTCGCCTTCGTCGGCCATGCGCTTGCGGAGCACGACGACCACGGCGGCGGTGATGATGATCATCACCAGGCCGATACCGATGAGCATGTTGCGTTGAGCAGCCGCAGCGGCTTCTTCCTCTTCCTTGGCGAGCTTGGCTTCGAGCACGGCTTGTTCGTTGTCGCCCATACCGTCACCGTCGGAGTCGAGGGTTTCGCTGGCGTCGTTGGGGAAGGCGTCGGCGTTGTCGCCCACACCGTCGCCGTCACTGTCGGCATGCTCAGCGGGGTCGTTGGGGAAGGCGTCGGGGTTCACGCCGTCGGGGTTGTCACCGTAGCCGTCGTTGTCGGCGTCGGCCCACTGGGTGGCCTCGTTGACGAATTGGTCAGGCGTGGTGCCTTGGGGGTTGTCGCCGTAGCCGTCGCCGTCAGAGTCGGTATTCTGCGTGGCGTCATTGGGGAAGTCATCGCCGTTGTCGCCGTAGCCGTCACCGTCGGTGTCCACCCACTCGTTGGCGTCCTCAGGGAAGGCGTCGGGGTTGGTACCGGACGCATTGTCGCCGTAGCCGTCGCCATCACCGTCGGTGGTTTGCGTGGCATCGTTCGGGAACTCGTCAGCGTTGTCGCCCACACCGTCCATGTCGGTGTCAGCGGTTTCGAACGGGTCCTGTGGGAAGGCGTCGGCGTTATCGCCAACGCCGTCTTCGTCGTAGTCAGCGGTTTCCGACGGATCGTTGGGCGCCCAGTCGGCGTTGTCGCCCACGCCGTCCTCATCGGTGTCGATGGTTTCGGAGGGGTCGTTGGGGAAGACGTCAGCGTTGTCGCCCACGCCGTCGTTGTCGCTGTCGGCGGTTTCGGTCTCGTCCTGCGGGAAGGCGTCGGCGTTGTCGCCCACACCGTCGTCATCGGAGTCCACGGTCTCGGAGGGGTCGTTGGGGAAGACGTCAGCGTTGTCGCCCACACCGTCGTTGTCGCTGTCGGCGGTTTCGGTCGCGTCTTGAGGGAAGGCGTCGGCGTTGTCGCCCACACCGTCGTTGTCGGAGTCGGTGGTCTCGGTGCCGTCTTGTGGGAAGGCGTCGGCGTTGTCGCCCACACCGTCGTTGTCCGAGTCGGCCGTTTCACTGGCGTCGTTGGGGAAGGCGTCCTGGCCGTCGAGCACCCCGTCACCGTCCGAATCGATGTCGAGGATGGTGACTTCGTTGCTCATGACGGCATTGCCGAATTCGAGCCCGTCGTGCGGGGTGACTTGGGCCTTCCACTTCTGGCCGGTTTGGGTGAGCGAGGCTTCGATGGTGGTCTTACCGTTGTGTGCGGTGTTGTGCGTGCCGTCAACGTACCAGTGAATCTCCGTTTGACTGGATTCGGGGTCGCTGTCGTTGTCGGCGTAATCGTAGGTGAGGGTCAGGGATTCATCGGCGTCGGCTTCCGGCGAAGGGGCGACGGCGACGTTGGAGGCGACCGGTGCGTCGTTGGGTGGAAGGCCCTCGGGGATGATGACCTGCGTGGTGCCCCAGGAGTCGCCGGTGTTGGCGCTGTTGCCGTTGGCGTGCAGAACCGCCATGTCAACGGTGGCTGAGCCACTGCCACCGAACGGGGCCATCCAGTCAAAGGTCCACTGGATGAGGCCAGATGAAGTGTGGGTGGCGCTGGTGGCGGGGTTGCCGCTGAGTGAAACACCGGTGCCAGGGTTCATGAGTTGGCCTTTGTCAACCACGACGTTGAAGCCACCGCTGGTGGGGTTGGCGCTGGTTTGGATGCTGATGGTGATGCTGTACATGGCACCGGCGATGTAAGTGGAAGGGAAGTTGTGGGAGACGGTGGTACCACCCGTGTTGCTGTGGCAGGTGCAGCCCTGGCTGGCTTGGCTGTGTTTTCCGCTGGAACTGCCTTCGATGACGGGGACGGCGGTGATCATCACCGCAACGAAGAGCAGGGCGAGTCGGCGAGCGAGGGTGTTCATAGCCTTGGGATTGTTACATTACACATAATAAAATTGGTATATCGTCCATACAATGCTCGCTTGACGGTCGCCCAAAACCACCGCGGCGCGATTAAATAGGGGTGTTTGGTCGGAGGCCTACCTACGTTTGTGAGGAAGGAGTCGATACGATGCCAAAGCCATGGACCTCAAAGCTCATCATCAAAGCCTTGGGTGTGCAGAAGTGCAACGGCGGTATGGACTCCGCAACCGAGGACTTGCCCCTCGAAAAGGCCATGGAAGTGGCCCGCGAGAAGGCAGGACTTGGGCATCTGACCGGAGCCGATTTGAAGGCGCAAACCCGTGAGGTCATTGGGACCTGCGTTTCGATGCGTGTGAAGATTGACGGTCATTGGGCAAATGAAGCCCTCGAGATCATTGCAAAAGGAGAATGGGACGAGCGCTTTAATTGAACACTCACGAACCGCGGAAGAGGTTTCGGCCTCGCTGACCGCAGAGGTGAAGCAAGATGGAAGAAAAAATCAGTGAAGCAATCAAGGCGGCCATTGAAGCGGCCCCTGAGCGAAAGTTTGTCGAATCCGTGGACATCTCGTTCACCATCAAGGATGTCGACTTGAAGAACCCAACCAACCGTATCAAGGAAGAAATCCGTCTTCCTTCCGGTCGTGGTCGTGAACTCAAGGTCGCCATGTTCGCCGCCGGTGAAGCCGCCACCAAGGCCAAGGCTGCCGGTCTGGCCGTGTTCTCCCCTCAGGACATCGAAGACTTCGGTGGCAAGAAGGGACAGGCCAAGAAGGTCGCCAACCAGTACGATTTCTTCCTTTCCGAAGTGCCTCACATGGGTCTCATCGGTCGCCACCTCGGTACCGTGCTCGGTCCCCGTGGCAAGATGCCTCGCCCCGTTCCACCCACCCTTGACCCCGCCGTCCTCGCCACCGGTTTGTCGAGCACCGTGGTCGTGAAGTCGGGCGACAAGATGACCTTCCACGCCTCCTTCGGCACGGTCAAGCAATCCCACGATGAACTCCTGGCCAACGCCATGGAAGTCTACACCCGTGTCACCAGCAAACTGGAGCGTGGCATTGGCAACATTCGTTCGATGTTCATCAAGACCTCCATGGGTCCAGCACAGCGCATTGAGGTGATCAATTGATTCCAAAGGTCATGTCCTGGAAGAAGGACACCGTCAGCGACCTCCACGAGCTGCTGACCAGCGGCGAGACCATCGCTGTGGTTGACGTTCATGGCGTCCCCGCCTCGGCCATGTTCGGTATGCGAGCCGACCTCCGAGACCAGATGAAGATTCAGGTCGCCAAGAAGCGCTTGATGAAGATCGCTTGGGAACGCGCTGGCTACGACTTCGCTGACCTTGAGAAACTCTACGAAACCGCCGTCCAACCTGCATTGGTCTCGACCTCGGACCTGAACTCCTTTGAGTTGTTCACCGAGCTCAAGAAGACCGAAGCCGGTCGTGCTGCCAAGGCTGGTGACGTTGCGCCCTACCAAATCGTGGTGGAGAAGCAAGACACCGGCATGCCGCCCGGCCCCATCGTTGGTGACCTGAACTCCGTTGGCATTCCCGCTAAGATCATGGGCGGTAGCGTCCAGATTCAGAAGCGCACCGTCGTGCTGGAAGAAGGCGAAGTCTTCGAAGGCGACCTCGGTATGATGCTCTCGAAGATTGGCATCAACCCCATGGTCACGGGCCTGCGCCTCTGCGGTACCCTCGAAGGTGGCACGCTCTTTGAGCCCGCCACCCTCGACATCGACTACGAACAATTCGAACAGGACCTCATCGGCATGGCTGCCGGCGCCTTCAACCTCGCCTGCAACATCACGTGGTTCACCCCACAAACGATGCCGACCCTCCTGTCCAAGGCCAGCGGAGAAGCGCTGGCTGTCGCTATGGAAGCAGCGATCGCTACTGCCGAGACGCTGCCACACCTGGTGGCCCGTGCCCACGCCAGCGCACTTGGCGTGGCTGGCACGCTGAGCCCCGACGCACTCGACGACGAATTGGCTGCCATGATGGGCGCTGCTGCTGACGCAGCCGCTTCCGCTGCAGCCGCCGTCGACACGAGCGCTTCTGAAGCCCCAGCCGAGGCTGAAGAAGAGGAAGAAGAGGAAGAAG
>JBMZXF010000063.1:0-8295 GCA_049627345.1 Candidatus Poseidonia sp.
CTGCAGAGCGTTGGCCCCAGCGTCAACCAAGTGATTGGGTGCCGACTGTTCGTTCTCTCTCAACCGGCAAGAACATCCGCTCCAATGATCCATACGAGCAGCATGAGAATCATGCCCACGGCGAGGGCGTTGAACGCCAAGGATAACACGATGCGGACACCTCGCTCATCGGTTTTGTTGTAAGGATACAACTTGTTCACTTCATCCTTGCCACCTTTAATGCCGAACAGCGGACGGAAGAGTGACGCACGTCGGGCAATCTCAAAGCACACCATCACGCCCACAAAGACCACCATGGTGCCGATGACCATCGAGATGTAATATCCCATGCCGATGAGGGCAAAGAAGGCAATGGGAAGGAACGTCAAATGCATGTGAACGATGTAGGTGGGATAGACCGCCTCGTTGAGGTATGCGAGCCGTTTGCTCGGTTTGTTGAGGAGTTTGGACGCCCAACTGAACACCAGGAGGCACCAAAACCACGCATGGAAGGATTGGATAAGCGCAGCAATGATGGGCTCGAGTCCAAAGGCACTGTACCCTTTGTTCGCCCAACCACCTTCGTAAATCTGCGGTGTTGCGAACATCTCAGTACTCAAGAACCAAACGATGGCCAAGATGGGCGTGATGATGGTGACGGGGGTGCGAATTCGGTCAATGGCTGGAAAGTAGTCCTCCTTGGCTGCGATCATCAGGTAGCCAAAGAGGAAATAGAGCATGTATCGTGGGAATTCCCACCACACTCCCACTTCACCAAATCCCCACGGTTTGAACAGCACGTTGCTCACGGCGAGGATGAGCGGCGGGAGCAGGAGAAGGCCGAGGTTGTGGCGAGCGTTGAGCAGGTGGCGCGTCGCCTTGACCATCTTCCCTTCTGGATTCTTGCGCACATGCGCGAAGAGTGGTGTCAACAGAATGGAGTAAATCAAGAGGTTGTAGATGAACCAAAGATGGCCGTACGGCATCCGGTCAGAACCGGGGAAAATCTGGAACAGGAGAGCGGTCGTCCGGACCGGTTCAAAAATGCCGAAGAAGAGAATGTAGGTTCCAAACAAGAGAGGGACGCCGAGCCGAGTCAAGCGCTCCTTGACATAGACGCCCGAGGTTCGCCTGCGAAAAGCGAACGCTGTGCCCATCCCTGAAATGACGAACAAGGCTGCCAGTCGCCACTGATGCATGACGACGATGACGAAGAACAGCGGGAGGTTGAACATCTCCATGCTACTGTCCTCGACTTCAAGGGCGCCGAGCGAGAACACTGCGTAGTGGAACCAAATGAGCAGGCCAAACAGGATGACCCTCAACCAGTCAATGTCGTGGCGACGCATGGGCTTCGCCTGTTCAACAGATGGAGTGCTGACTGTTGTGTCCATGTGATGCGCCCTTCTTCGTGGTGATATAAGATGGCGGGGACGATTTGACTACCTTCGGTCAAATGACGCAACCACATCATCCTTCGTTGGAGAACTGGCTGAGAAATTCCCAGAGCATCTGCGTGGTTGGAATCCCGTTCGGCGTACCGCCCTGGTAGACGTTGTGCCCTGCCAAATGCAGGCTCATTAATCGAACCTCAGCACCCGCTTCGCATTCCTCATAGCCACGGATGTCGTAATTTTGGCCGAGCTCCAAGAGTTCGTGGACGGCACCACTGCACCCGTTGAGGTCCGCCCAGTATTCCATGTTTTGAACGGCACCTCGGTTGAACCCAGCACCCGGGTTGCCAATGGCAATCGTGGTGATGGCGGTGTTGTCCAAGTACTGGACAACGGGGTCGAGCACGCCATGAACCTCCATGAAAGGAATAGGGGCGGAATAGGTCGCAGGCGCGTCTTTCATGAGGTAGCCCGACATGCATCCTGCCGATGCAAGGACGGACTGCGTTTCTACGGCAAAGCGTTGGGTCATCATGCAGCCGTTGGACCAACCCGTCATGTGAATCCGGTTGGTGTCAACGGGGTGTTCTTCGCTCGTGGTGTTGATGATCGTCATCAGGTAGCCCATGTCGTCGTAGTCGTTGCGAAGCCCGTCGATGTCGATGTCCCAATTTCGCTCGCCGTGAGCTTGGGGGTAAGCAACGATGAATCCCTGTGCCTCAGCGAGCTGTGCGAACCCCGACATGTTGTATTGCAGGCTGTTGGTGCCACCTCCACCGTGAAGGTCAAGCACCATCGGCACCGGTTCGCCAGTGGGAAGCTCCTGTGGCACCAGCAGCATCCAGCACCGTTCAACCTCAGCGATTTCAGCACAGTGCGTGGTGAGGCCTGCTTGGTTCTCGCCATCCATTGGCGACGAACCGTCTTCGGACACCTCCTCATTGTTTTGCGATAAGCAACCCGAGAGGTTGGCTAACATGAGTGTCGTCAGGACAGCGAAGACCAGCGGGTTGGTTTTCTTCACCGGTGCTCACCTCTTGCATTGTTGTCGGCGGACGGTCATTCCAGTTTCTCTGCGTTGGCCTTGAAGGCGACCACCGTGACGTCAATTTGGACGGTTTCGTCGTCATCGTCGTCTTGCGTGGGGACCTGTGAGCGCTGGACGTCCACCTGCACGTTGACGCTCAAATCGCCGATGCCGAGGCCGTTTTCGACCCACTCGTCAACCGCCACCACGGCGTTGTGGGCCATACGTTCGTAGGTTTCCCCGTTGTAATTGGGGTAGACTTGGAGCATGAGGTCGATGTCGTCACACGAGGTGGAACCGCCGTTCAGCGTGTTGTTCTCATCGGTCCACTGGGCGGGATAGGACGTTTGCGTAATGCTGGCCTGCACTGAATCGCAAGGGTCGTCCAGAATCGCTTGATTGGTCTCTGAATAGGAGATTTTGACCTCGACCATCCCGATACGATAGCCTTCGGAGAACGAACTCAAATCGACGGTGAAATCAAGGTCTTCTTCGCCACCATCGGGAAGCAACACGGTTTCACTGAGGGTGGTTGTTTCTTCGGTGAATGAGAGGCGCCAGTTGTCCTCAAACCGCACTTCATCATGGAGATAGGAATCCTTGATGGCCAAGGAGTAGAAGATTTTGGCCGTGACCAGCATCAACACGAGGGCATAGATGCCCATGGCGGTACGGGTTTCCCGGTCGCGGAAGAAGACCGACACTCGGTTGCCCTCCTCGTACACTTCATTCTCCTCCGACATGGTCTCACCCCAGTCCTATGGCGCCGTGCAGCACCGAGAGCAGTAACGAAAACACGAACAGAACAATCAGGCTGAAATTCAACGACGGTGTGGCATCAGTAGCAGGTTCAACTGGCCTGATTTCACCAATGGTCTTGAGGTAGTCCACGGTTCTGTTTTTGTTTTTGAGGAATTGTTCCATGATCTGGTGTTCCCACCCGATGGCTGCGGCGATACCGATGGCCAGGAACGCCGAGGTGAGGAGTTCACCGATGGGGATAATCGATTGTAACATCTCGATGATGGTGGATGACACGATGACGACCAAAACGAGCACCATGGCCTTTGCATAGCGTCCGTTCTTCCCGGTCTTCACGTCAAGCAGGTTGAAATTCAACATAAGGTACATGAGCACGATGGGCTGAATGAGAAAGGCTGTGAGAATGTTGGTGAAGGTGTTGTAGATGGTCCACGACTCGGGCAATTCTTGACACGTGGCGTAGATGCAATCCTCGAGCACATCGACCACGCTCAAATCGACGATGAAACTGATGATGCCGATGAAGAAGAAACCGAACACAATGCCGCTGAGGACGCTGAATCCGTGCCGCACAACACGCCAGCCTTCCAGGACAAACATCGTGAGAAGTGCTGCGATGCTCACGCCCATGATGAGCGATTGACGGACGAAGAACAGCATGGGGTTCTTGTCAGGAGGAATATTGCTCACCCAACCAGGGATGGTGAATTTCTCCATGACGGTGATCCACAAGAGCCAGTCTGAGAACAACCACGCCATGGTGGCGAGGATCAGCAACCCGCTGGCCGCCGAGAGGCCTCGTGCATGCTCGTGCTTGTGCACCAGTTCCTTGACCGAGAAGCGGACGTATACAAAGCCCCAGACCACGGTCGGGAAGAACCAGAAGGCGTAGCGAATGACATGGGCCTCATAGGGGATGAAAATAATCAGACCCGTTACGATGAAACTCCATATCAACACCACGACAGCCACCGCTTGTTCGGCGTGTTTGCGCTGAACGAACGGGTAGGGAAAGAACAGGCAGGCTGAGCAGGCCATCCCGATAGAGATGGTGTGGGCAATGTTCACCAGTGAACCAAAGAACGACTGGGCAAACGACCCGACGGTAAAGAATCCAGCGATGTAGGCGGTGGTCATCAGGATGCCGTGAAAGAGCAGAAAAGAACCGAGCAACTTGGCTGCCAACAGTTCGCTCCAGCTGTTGTTTTTGGTGCGGTAGGCGAGCAGGAGGGTGATGATGCCCAGAATGGTGTTGACCATTCCCGAGATGGCGCGAAGCGATTGAAAGTCTGCCGCCATGTCCTTCGGTTTTGGATGACAAATGGACCGTATAAAATCCTATTCCGGATGGGCGAACTCCTCCCTCCCAAACAGAGAACATGCCCCCTCTTGTTGGGATGAAAGTTCATTGACCATGCTTGTGATGGGGATGCATGGACCTCTCAACCGCTGCGCAATGGGCAGAAATCATTGGGCTGGTGACCATTCTCGGTGCAGCCATTTATTCGTACTTTCAAATCAACGAGATGAAGAAAGTCAGGGAGGGAGCCGCTTCGCTTTCACTCGCAGAATTGTTGCAGTCTGCTGATTTTGCCGCAGGCATCATCCAAGTCATTGAGCAGCCTGATGACCTCGACAACTGGGAGAAATTCAAGGAATACCACGGCGAACGATGGCCTCAGGCCTTCTCCATCATGACCACGTGGGAAAGTCTCGGTGCCGTGGTGCATCGAGGTGACATCGATTTCCATCTTGTCTACGATTTTTTTTCCGGTATTGTTCAGCAACACCATGACAAATGCCAGCCGTTGATCCTCTCGCAGCGTGAGTCCGGCGGCGATACTCGATTCGAGTGGTTTACGTGGCTGGCAGAGCGCTTTGGAGAGTATGAAGACAAGGAACAGGCGCCCATGGCGGCTCACCTTCAGTACAAGGACTGGCGCCCACCACGAAAGGCTGAACGGCTTTGAATCACGTCGGATGCCGTGCCCGTGGTCAAGGGATAATCTACATGAAGAGGTCGTGGCCCATTGGTCAGCATGGACATCGAGACCGCCGCCAACATCGGCGAGGCCGTCAGCGGTATCGCCATCCTGTTCACCCTCCTGTTTAGCCTTCGCCAAATGAAGCACTGGAACGAAAACCGACGCTATGAGATCGGCCGAGACTTGGCCGCTCACATGAACAACCCGCTGGTTCACCGTGGATTTTCCATCAGCACCGTCAAACTCCACGACGAGTTGACGCCGCAGGAACTGGCAGCACTGACCAGGGAAGAGAAGGACGCCATGAACGCCCTGATGATCGGCATGAACAACATCGGGGTGCTGGCCAAAAACGGCCACCTGTCCCTCGACCTGGTGGAGGACTTCTGCGGTGTTTACGTCCGAATGTTTGCCAGCCGCTGGCGACGAGTCATCATGATCTTCATGATGATGAACGTCGAGAAAACCGAAGAGGGTGAGGACTCGATTTGGGCTGGGTTGTTCTGGCTTCTTGACCACCTCGAAGCCAACGGTAACGGCGGGTCCAAACTCGTTTGACCCGTGAACGTTTTCTCGTTGAGAATTGGTTTGATTTCCTTGCTTTGCTGGGATAAGTATTAGATTCAACAGTGGCATCCATCCATCATGGGATTGAACATGCAAGAGAGCCGCTTTGCTCGGTTCGGGACCGTTTGTGCGCTGTATTTTGCTCAAGGTGTACCGTGGTTTTTCGTCGCCACGGTTCTCGTCACGTTCCTCGTAGACAACGGTTCGATGGATGACACCCAGAAACTCGCCCTCATCTCCGCCGGTATGATTCCGTGGATCATCGGCAAACTCGTGCTCGGCCCCGTGATCGACCGCTACCGTTTCCCTCGCATGGGCCAGCGCCGCCCTTGGGTGCTCATTTCACAACTGGGGATGATGCTCACAATGGCCGCTTTCCTTCTTGTCGATGACCCGGCTGCTGACCTGCAAACGCTCGGGATGTTCTTCCTGATTCACAACATCTTCGCTGCCCTCCAAGACGTCAGTTCAGATGCACTGGCGGTTGACACGTTGAGCGATGAAGAATTGCCCCTTGCCAACGGGCTGATGTTCGTGGCCAAGGGCTTTGGTGCCATGTTCGCCGTGCTTGGTCTCAGCCGCGTCCTCACGGACTCAGGCTTCCATGCTGCCCTTCAGGTCCAGATTGTGGTCTTGGCGGCCATCATGATGATCCCGCTGTTCGTCCGTGAACGCCCGGGTGACCAACTGTTCCCTTGGAGCGAAGCATCTTCTGAGGCCTCCTCTGCGGATGATGGCGACGTCATGACCTTTGGTGAGATCAAGACCGCCTTCCAGTCGGCCGTTTCCGGCAGTGCTGCCAAAATGGCGCTGTTGCTCTGCACCATCATGTGGATCGGCGGGGGCATGGGCACCGGTATGGGCATCATTGACTTCCAGTGGGAATTCCTCTTTGTCGACGAATTGAATTGGGACGCACAAGATTTCCTTGACGCCAAGGGTTTGCCGGTCTTCCTGATGACGATGCTGGGCTTCCTCGTTGGTGGCTTGTTGGGTTCCAAGTTTGGCTCTAAGAAGACCCTCACTGCGGCCGTCGCCGTCGGGACCGTCATGACCGTGGCGTGGTCCGCCCTGCGTGGACAGTGGACGGACAGCGGCATGATGCTGCAAATATGGCTGGTTTGGACGCTGGTCTGGGCCATCGTTGGCGCCAACCTGCTGGCCTTCCTGATGTCGGTCACGAGCAAAGAGGTCGCCGGGACTCA
Organism: Candidatus Poseidonia sp.; assembly: GCA_049627345.1. GTDB lineage: Archaea > Thermoplasmatota > Poseidoniia > Poseidoniales > Poseidoniaceae > Poseidonia. The sequence continues at coordinate 6,920 of JBMZXF010000063.1, forward strand.
ATTCTCGATTTACATGACGCTCATCAACGTCGGCGCCTTCACTGGCAACGCCTTGTCGCCGCAACTTCTCGACCTTGCCGGTGGAAGTTTCCCCAACCTGTTCCTGTTCGGAGCCGCCTTCCAGGCGCTGGTTTTCCTCCTCTTGTTGCAGATCAAGGACGATGAAGCAACACCACCGGTCCCCATCGTCATTCAAGAAAGCGAGTGAGTTCACCAGCACAGACCGATACTTCATGGGGCTTTGAATGGACCTTGACACCGCTGCAAGTTTGGGTGAGGCCCTCGGTGGCCTCGCCATCATGGCAACGCTCCTGTTCGGTCTTCGACAAGTTCTCGAGGTGAACCGAAACCGCCGCTACGAAATCTCGCAAACCATCGCCAAATCGCTTGAGAATCCATTGGTTCAACGTGGCTTCGCCACGTTTGGGGGTGTCATCACAAAAGACACGGGAATAGAGGAATTGATGGGGCTGACCCGTGAACAAAAAGACGCGACCAACGCCGTCGTGGTCCTGATGGCGAACCACGCCGTCATGACGTTTCACCGCAACCTTTCCTTCGACATCGTGTACTCGTTCTACAAGCCTTACCTCTCGCTCATCGGTGTGAGCATGCGCCGAATGATGATGTTGACCGAACAGGGTTACATCATGCACGACAAGAGCAGCGTCACCGAGGAAGAAGGCATGGGCATTTTTCACTGGGTGATTTGGCTGTTGGACAAATTGGAAGACCACCACAAGCCTGAGGAATTCAAACCTCACCTTAACCAAAAGGACTGGATGCCCTGAAGGATGTCAGCCCTGGCATGAATCCAGATGATGCTGGCTTCAGGCCTTTTCTTCGAGTTCAGCCACAATGATGGCGTCCTCGACGTCCTCTTCGGTTTGGAGTCGGACGGCGTAGCCGGCTGTGCCCGCAGCTCCCAGCAACATCAGGAGGGAGAAGATGACGGCGAAGGGGTGTTCAGCGATCAGACTGCCAAGTGAGGAGAAGAAGCCCTCACTGTCGGTTTCACCGCCCGTCTCCTTGGGTTGAATCAGCGACACCACGGTGGCTTGGTCGTAGGCAGACCGGGTGAAGGTCAGCATGCCGTCCATGTCCTCATCGTAGTCGTCCGAGGGTGTGGTGGGGTTGAGGTCGGAATAGAAATCCGGACGCTGTTCGAACTGGATGTCGACCGGTTGTGAGAGGTCCATCGTCAACATGACGTCCACGGTGTAAGGGACACGGGATTCAAAGAACTCAATGTCGCCAAGGAAGCCCCAGAGCGTCACCGCCGTTCCGGACACGTCGAAATGCGCCCATTGGCCCCACGCCGATTCATCGACGGACAGGTCGTAGTACCACGAGTCGGCCAGGCGGTTGCCTTCGCC
>JBMZXF010000064.1:0-8076 GCA_049627345.1 Candidatus Poseidonia sp.
TTCTGGTCGATGAATTCGAACGATGGCGCCAAGGTGTGCTCATCGCCGTTCTCGTCGATGAGGGAGACGGTGACCACACCGGGCGAAGCGACCGACGGCGTCGTGAGTTGGATGGTCTCGTCGTCCAGCACGTCGCCGGTAACCGCACCGAGTTGGCCAAACTGAACCGTGATTTCGTCGGTGACGACCACGCCGGTCGACTTGGTGGCGTATTTCAGAACGTCGTTGGAGTCGTCGCTGTAGGCGACGTGAATCATTCCGTTGTCGATGTAGATGGCGTTTGAATCGCCCACCATGTCCTGGGTCTGAATGCTGCTTTTCTGCCAGGAGGACGATGAGGATGGTTTGAGCGTGGCGTACTTCAAATCAAAACCCGACCAACTGGCGTAGACGATGTGCAGATCACCGGCGGCGTCAACGGCGATGGAGGGATTCTTTCCAGTGTTGCCCGAAGCGTCAACGATGCTGTTGGCCCATTGGCCGTTCGGTACACCCGTCGAGTAGCGCAGATCTTCGTTGTCGCTGTCGTAGTGGGCGATGTGGAACTGGCCCTGTTCGTCCATGGCCAACGAGGTGGAATAGCCCGGGTACATGTTGTTGCCAAACGAAGAAGCGTCGGGGGAATAACTCAACCACGAACCGCTTTTGTTGGTGGCAAATTTCAGTTTTGAATTGCCTCGGTCCTGGTAGGCGATGTAGACGTGGTCGTTGTCGTCGATGACGATGGAGGAATCGCAACCCTTGTTGGTACCCGCGTCGACGCTTTGGGTTGTCCATGCGCTTCCGTCATACGACGCGAGACGGAGTCCGTTGCCGCACCATTGGCCCGTTTGCGAATAGGAAATGTGAGGGAGGTTGTTCGAGTCAACCGCAATGCCAACCGGTGCAAACCGTGCATAGGGGGTGACCACACCGCCGTTCCAGTCCTGACCATCGAAGTGCTGGTACACGAGTTTCTCGCCTTGGGAAGAGTAAGCGACGTGGAGTTCATCGTTGCCATCGACGACCATGTGGGCGTCCCAGCAATAACTGCCAGGACAACTGTCTACTTCGGCCGTGTTCCACCCCGAACCTTCGTTGACAGCGTGCATGATCTTGTGGTTTCCACCGTTGATGTACACGATGTGCACGTGCCCGTTTGAGTCCACGACAATGGCGTTTTCTGGGCCTGATTCATCCGTGTAGTCGGCGGTTGTCTTCGTCCACTGATGGTTGATGCCGTCGTAGGTGACGTTCCTGTCGGCCATGCCCCGGAATCCCGTCCCGGCGATGGTCAGGTCTTCGCCACCGCTCGTCCAACCGGAGGTCGCTGACAGGCTGACCTGAAGGGGGCTCGACGGTGCAAGAGGGGCTTCATCCTCCAGCATCGATGTGGAATGGAGCATCGGCGCCAAGGCCACGGCGACCAGCACGGCGGTCACGAACCACGTCCTCATCGGATTGTGGGTGAACTTCGTTCCACAAATATCCTTTTGTCACACTTGTGGTACTTCCCGGCAGGGGCTGCTGGTGTTGAATCCGCTTAAGATGGGGTTGAACTCAGCCTTCGGTCTGCTCGCTGCTCTCAGCCGTATCGTCGAACATCAGGGCCTCTCGGGGCACGCCCAGCATGGCTTGGCGCAGCGAAGCGCGCAGTTCGGTCAACTCACCGTAGCAAACGAGGACGTCGTCGTAGCGAAGTTGGACGTCGTGGTCGGGGTTCCACACCAGCCGGTCGCCACGGGACAGCGCAAAGACTGGAACGGATGCGAACACTTCGTCCAACCGCTTGCCGACCATTTTCGGGTGGTTGCGAAGCTGCAACGAGAGCACGCCCGAGCCAGGCACGGTGCGCAGGAGTTGGCCGATGTCCACCTCGGCAAAGGCAGTGTCTTCCATCACGTAGTCGACGATGGCGCCTGCCACGTTCACGCCGCTGGCCTTCTCGATGCCCTCCAATCCGGGCGAGGAGTTCACTTCGAGCACGAGCGGGCCGTTGTTGCCTTCGAGCAGGTCCACGCCGGCGATGTTGAGACCCAACACACGGGCGGCTCGGCAGGCGGCCTCGGCGTAGCCTTCGGGCAAGTCAACGCTCTCCACCGTTCCGTTGAGGTGGAAGTTGCTTCGGAATTCACGGCCGCGCGCTCGACGTCGCATGCACGCCACGACCTTGTCGCCCACCACCAGGGCGCGGATGTCTTTGCCGTGAGATTCAGCGATGTACTCCTGAACGAGCACCGATTTTCCGGTCATCAGCAAACCCTGAACGAGGTTGCGAACTTCAAACGCCGTGTGGCGAAGGAACACACCGTCGCCTTGGGTGCCTTGGGTGACCTTGACCACCACGGGAAGGCCACCAACGGTTTCGATGGCTTGTTCCACGTCGAGGATGTCCCTCACGTAGACGGTTTTTGGAACGGGGATTCGATTGCGTGCAAGGATCTGCGAAGCGTTGAGTTTGTCCCGGCTCTGCAGGATGCCCTGGCCGGTGTTGGCGGTCCAGATGCCCAACTGTTCGATGTGGCGAAGCACGGCCACGCCGTGCTGAGTGATGGAGTGGCCGATGCGGGGAATGACGGCGTCTTTGGCGAAGGCACGGCCTCGGTGAAGGACGTCAACGCTGCCTTGGTTCACGACGAGGGAGAACTTCATCGGGTCGCAGACTTCCACGTCCAAACCGCGTTTCTTTGCCTCCTCGACGATGCGCCGCGTGCTGTAGAGGCGCGGGCCCCGGCTGAGAACGGCCAAACGGAGCCCCATACCGGGGCGCCCCGTGGCGTCGTTCTTCATTCCATCGGTTCCCATGATGCAGGGATTTGCGGTCCGCGGTCTTGAAGTGCTCGGCTGATATCGGGGTTTCATGACCGAAGAGGAACTTGATGCAGCCGGTGCGCTCGCTGTGGACGAGGACCAAGACGAATTGATGGAAGAGATGTCCATCGAGGAGCGCAAGGAGCGCCTGAAGAAGGCTCGCTGGAACGTGTTTCTCTACCTCGGTGTCGCCGCCATTCTGTTCGGTTTCGCCCTCTTCCCCATGCCGTTTTCCGCCGATTGGGACGAATTCAGCACCTCGGCTGAGAAGGACGTCGGTCTGGTGTGGGGCTTGCCCGTGGACGGCGAAGACCTGTTTGACGTGCCCATGCGATTGACCGTGACGGCGGACAACCCGCCAAAGAACCCCACCATCAGCATCGCAGTGTACGTTATTGAGCAGGAGGACTGCACGGACTTCACCCTTAGCGAAAAGATGCAGGAAGCCAAGCAGGGAGGCTCCCACGCCTACCAGTACCAAGAAGCCGACACCCGAGTCCTAGAAGACGGCACGTACGACTTTGAGTTCAACATCGACCCTGGCCACTACTGCCTCATCGCCGAATACATCGACGCCAACGGCGACAAAAACACCTCTTCTGGAAATGCACTGAGCGTTGAGGGCAAACTCTACCCCAACCAGTTCCTCGGTGGTTTCCCCGGTCTGCTCTGCCTTGGCCTGTCTGCCTTTGCCTTCGTGGGCGCTCAAAAGCACGGCGCTGCGCTCCGGAAGATCCTCGAAGGTGAAAACGAGACCACGGAATCCAAGGTGCTCTCCGAAGCCAGCAAGGCCCGCATTGCAGCCGGTCCCGGTGGCGCCCCGCCCGCAGGTCCTTCCGGTCCTCCTGGCGCTCCACCTGCACAGCAGGCCGGACCGTCCGGTCCACCCGGTGCCCCACCCGCCGAAGCGCCAGCCGAAGCTTCTGCCGCCGAACCTGCGGCTGCACCGGCCGCTGAATCCACCCCAGCCCCACCGTCCGATGAGGGAACGTTTGAGCCCGCCGAAAACGGCTACTTCTTCCGCAAACTTCCTGACGGCACCTACGACCAAACCGTGTACGTTCAAAACGCCGAAGGCGCTTATGTGCCACACGAAGGATGAAGTGAACAGCGGCGTCTGATTTTGATGCAAATGTGCCTCAAATCAACGCCACCCTTGAAAGGCACCGTGCCCACGGTTTGTTGAGGTATGACCATGGGAGAGGAGCCAACCACCACGTTAACGGTGGCGAAACTCAAGGCCCTTTGCGTCCTCAACGACGTTTCTGCGAGCGGGAAAAAGGCTGAACTCCTCGCTCGCTTGCTCGAAGCGGGTGTTGACAAAGAAACGCTCGGCATCGAAGTCTACGACGAATCCACCGCCACGTTCCAGCCGACCGCTGCTGAGGAAACGTCGACACAAGAACCGGGCGGCGAGGAAACCGCTCCAGACAACGAGGCAGCATCGGGGGCGGAAGTTGAGGTTGACGAAGAGCCAACAGAAGCGGTTGATGCCGACGAACCGGTCATGCTCTCCCTCGAGGACGACGACACACAATCCGTTCCCCTGCCCGACGCCGAGGTGAGCGAAGACGAGGTGTTGGAAGCCGAAATTCTCGAGGCCGACCTCATTGAAGACGTGGAGATTTCGGTTGAAGACGAGGCGGAGACGGTCCCGCTTCCAGCGGCCACCAGCTCGTCGACGCCGCTGCCGAAATCCAGCACCGAGACCTCGCCCTTGACGCTCATGGAGATGGTGCGTCGCCCGCAAGCCATCGCCGTCATGCTGACGTTGGTCCTGCTCGGGGCTGGCGGGTGGTACTACGTGAACAACCAACTCGAACCCTTCACCGCCGATTCCCTTCGCTACGGCGACCGGATGGGCTACGTGATCACCGAGGGAAGTTTCCTCGCTTCAGAGGAGTACGTAGAACTCGTCACCAACCAACTCGACGACCCGCCCAACTACTGCAAAATTCGGCTGTCCTTCCAAGGCGAGAGCACGGCGTCGGTCACCGAAGGCACGGGCGTGGAGTTGAACACCCAGTCCTCCGATGATCGCCTCGGCGCCGTCAGCATCCGCGGCGGACAAGGCCTCTCGTGGTTGGCCGTGGAGAGCGTGAACGACATGTCGTTCTCGCAATTTGATGTCTCTGGCCACTACCCCATCGCTTCCAAGTGCTCGGATTTCACCACCGACACGACCACCGGACAGGCCGACCTCAAACTCACCACCTGGAAGGAACTCCGGGAACAAGTGGTGCTCGCCACCGAACTGGAGTTCGCCGCCACCTTGTCGGCCACGGCCTACGAAGGGACGGCGTTCACCTACGGCGTGGGCGGCCTGCTGGGTGATCTGGAGGAACTCTCTCCCGGCTTGGGCATGGTCATCGCGCCGATTGAACTGGCCGACTTCTTCGGCAACGCCTACATCACCAAGGACGCCACCGGCACGAGTTCGGGCTGGGAGTGGCGCGTAACAGGCTCGGAGAAAATCGGCTCCACCAACATGTGGAAGGTGACAGCCAGCCACCGCGACGTACGGGATTTCTGTTTGGGCTACGCCACGATGACCATGTGGCTCGATGCCGACAGCCCCTGGGCTGCACGCCAAACCGTGGACGTCGCCATCAGCAGCAGCGAATCATCGCAAACGAGCTGTTCAGCCTGGCAGCAGAGGGGCATCGATGCGGTCTTGCCCGAGGGCGAACTTGAATTGCACCACACCTTTGAGCGAACCACCTTGTCCCGCGGCATCAAAGCCATCGAACTTGGCAAAACCTACGACAACCGACCCCAAGCCAACGACCTCAACCCGGACAGCGACGAACTCATGGATTGGGGCGTGGACGGCACGCACCTCCCCGACAACTCCACGCAGCGGGCGCATCCGCTCGACCAAGCCATGACCTGCATTGACGAGTTCAACGGCGTGGCTTCCGGAGCGGTGACGGCGCTGGAAAACGACGGCTACGTCTGGCGAGCCGTGAACGAGCAAAACGGAACGGCGACGGAATGGAACCTTTCGTGGGTGGATTCGGACACCACCGCCGGCTGGCTGAAGTATGCCGTGTCGGGCCAGGAAGGCGCATTGACCTGCGACTTCATCGCCAAGGGCACCTTTGATGACTCCATCTCGCACAACCGAGATTCCATTCCGAAGGCGCTCCCGCTCCACGATGTTGAAGCCCGGCTGATGGACGACCAACGCTTCCCTGCGCTGACCGGCCCCAACGCCCTGTTCACCGGAAGTGGCCTTCACGACACCACCCGTGTGGGCTACCTCGTGGTGGTGCCCGGCACGGGCTTTGGCATTGACTTCAGCGACCTGCTTGACACGTCAGGCGCTACCACGGTGGACCTCCAACGCCAGTGGGAGGACGGCGGGAAAGACCGGAGTTTCTCCTTGCTCGCTGACGGGACCGACGGACGCTTGATCGGCTGGACCAGCCTTTCGGTTGAGGAGTTGGCCTGATGAGTACCGACGGCCGTGGGCTCGACCATTTGATGGAACAAAACGACACGGAGTTGGATTTCCTCGCTGCGTACGGCGGTGTTGACGACGGCCAGAAAGGTGACGGCGCCGCTCTTCTTTCTGCCCTTCATCGCTTTGTGAAGGCGGGTGGCCTCACGTGCACGCTCGAAGGAACGACGTTGACCTTTGAGGGCGGCCAAGCCGTTGCGGAAGACCACGGTTGTCGCTTGACCGTGACAGGCGAACACTTGCCGCTGGTCGCCAGCGATGTGACGGGACCGGGATTTGCCGAGGGGAACTTGAATCCGGACCGGACCAGCGTGAGCACGTTGCTCACGGCATGGACGGTTGAGCAGCGTCGCTTTATTGAACGCCTGGTGGAACACCGACTGCACGGCTGAATCACGAGCGCCGAGCCGCCATCACGGCCGCTCCGGTCAGGGCCATGACCGCCACAGCCATGCCAGCACTTGGCAGGAAGCCTTCGGATTCCTCGCCAGCAGCCGGGACGTCACAGCCATCACCGTCGGCGTGAATGCCGCCGTAGGAACCGTCATCGTAGTAGCAGGTGGACCAGGTCTTGTACCAGTCGCCCTGGGGGAAGTTTTCGGTGGAATCGTCGCTGTAGGTCGCCTTGACTCGCCAGTTGACGTAGGAGTGGTCGGCCGGTGGTTTGAGTTCCATCGAGTAGGTGCTGCCGTCGTCGCTCACGGTGACCTCTTGGGTCGTGGGCGGGTCGCAAACACCGTTGTTGAGGCAGATCTGCGTGGTGATGGCGAGGGTTGTTCCGTTGTCGAGGGCGTCCTGGTCGAGCATGACCGAGAGGGCCCAAGGTTGACTGTCCTGAGACGGCGTGGTGCGTTCTTCAACCGTAAACGGAACCTCGCCGTCCGGGTTGACGTCCTCGCCACCGGTGGCAGCACCTGCTTGGGCAGCGGTCGTCATGAGGAGCAGTCCAACAACCACGAGGAAGGTCACGCTTCGCTTCATGAATTCAAGGGGGCGCGGCTCCCTTATTTGGGTTCCTTTCATTCCATGTCCCACAATTCATCACCCACCCAGTGGACCGTTTTGATGCCCTTGCCCTTGGTGCTCTCCACCATGGTTTCGCCGTCGTCCACCGCCCACCCGAGCGCCAACGGCCGCTTGTGGGTCATGTCTCGAATCCAGACGAGGTCGCCTGCTTGGACGGAGGCTTCAGCGCCGTGGACGCCAGCGACCATGCAGTCCGCTCCGTTCATCAAAAACGGGATGGCACCGTGGTCAACTTCCACCCATTTGAGGGCGTCCATGTGTTCCAAGAACCCGCGCAGGGTCAAGAACACGCAACGCTCGTTCTCCTCGTCGAGGAGTTCGATCACCAGCGGCGTTCGGTCGACGAACACCATGGTCCACGGGCCGTATTCGGCCATTTCGAGGAAGGCGCCGTCCACGTTGAGGTCGATGGCAAGGTCGCTCTCCAAACGCTTGAGCAACGGGGCGATGTGTTTCCTTCGGACAGGTCGTCGCTTGCGCACGCTCCATTCGGTGGCCATGATTTCGGGGAGGGCGAGGAGGCTATCATCCTTGGGCATCGCGGCATTGATGAAGGGCAGGAACGTCCACGAACCATGGCGATGTGGTGCACCATCCGAACCTTTGCCAAACACGCTGTTGAACTCGGCAACGAACCCGTGGCCGAACCGATTTTCTTCGTGAAACCAAACGGCTGCCTTCACGGGGACGGGCCGCTGCCTGTCTCCACTCATCCGGGCGAGGTCCATCATGAAGTGGAGTGTGTGGTTCGACTCAACGACGCCATGGAACCCGAAGCGGTGGCCGTCGGCCTTGAC
>JBMZXF010000065.1:0-7992 GCA_049627345.1 Candidatus Poseidonia sp.
TGACCCGTGGCTTGAGGCACCGCTCAACAACATCGGGCCTGACCTCGCACTGGAAAACGTCGAACTCACCGGTGAACTGGAAGCCGGCGAAAACGTTCGCCTGTCCTTCTTCGTGGTGAACGGTGGTGAACAACTGCCCACGCCGTTCAACGCCACCATCGAACTGGTTCAGGGCGATGAGCGTACGATGGTGGGGCGTTCAGTGTTTTATTCCATGGACGCCAACACAGCGAAATCCGTCAAGCGTTCGTTTACCGCGCCTGAAGGCGACTGGACCCTCGAAATCACCGTTGACAAGGAAGGCTTGGTGTGGGAAATCGACGAGACCAACAACGTCTGGTCCACCAGTGTCGCCGGTTCATCCGGTGGCTTCGGTGCCGTCGCCATGACACTGGGTGGTGTCGGTTTGCTCGCCCTCCTTGGTGCAGGCGTGGTGCTGCGCCGTCGAACACCTGCTGGCATTGAAGAAAACGTCGCAGCAGCGCTCGAAGCGACCGGGCAGGTGGCAGCCGCACCGGCCTCGACTGATTCGGGCAACACCCCTCCCGCCACACCGGCCACCGCAACCGCTCAACCGCCAAAGAAGCGAGGCCCACCCGGTGGAAAGGTCGCCTCCAGCCCGGTGAAAACGCCCGGTCGTGGACCGCCTCGTGGTCCTCCCAAGGCCGTGGAACCAACAGCGGCGACGCCAGCACCAACGCCCCAAGAGATGGCAGCCCAGCACATGGCGGCCCTCGGCGTGCCGGCTCAAGCCGTTGAAGGTGAGGAGCGAGTGGCAGACTACTCACAACTGCCCGGAGGCGGCGAGTACGAATACACGGCAGAAGGGACCTTCTACGTCGGAGCGACCTGCGGTCGTTGGCGCCTGAACGACGATAAATCGTTCACCAAACTCAGCGATGAACCTTGATGCCTACCTTCATGAAGGCTCCACGCCTCCAGCATCCCATGAGTGAGGACATTGACGATGTTCGCCGAGCCCTCACCATCGTGTTCCGTGGTGCGGACGGGCTCGCCCGACCCGACGTTGAGCGAACCTTCTCGTTCGACATGGAGTGGGTGGCCCCGCACGAAGCCGAAGAGGTCGTGAACGCCCTGTTGGCCAGCGGTTGGCTCGAGGAGCGAGGCGCCGAACTTCACCTCGCTGTTCCTCTGGGCACGGTCGACGTGCCCTTCGGATGGTTTCCCCGCCCCGCCCGCCTCCTGCGTCCGGTGGCGGCTTCCTCCATGACCGAGGGAACTGAAACCGACACTGCACCCCTCCTCGGGAGCACCGGTGAGACGTCTTCTGCAGCCGCAGCACCTTCATCGGCACCGACCAAGACCGCGGCAGCCCCACGGCCCAGCCGACCAGCCTCGACCGGTGACCCTCGCGCTCGATTGACCCAGCGTGTTGCCAGGTTCATCGCTCGGCAAAGCGGTTTGGAGCTCGACGAATTGCACCGTCGAGCGGACCGCAAAACCAGGGCGTTCCAACTCATCACACCCTGGATGGCCTACGCGTTGGTGGCACGGGAACAGGGGCTCGTGATGGACGACATCGTCAAGGCGCTCGATGTCGTCTAATCCGTAGCATCCTCAGCCAGCGATTCTTGGCCACGGGCTGATAGTTCGACCAGGACGGGCAACACCATCAACGCCAAGACCAGCGAGAACAACACCGTGATGGCGGTGATCAGTCCGAAGTCCTGAATGATTGGCATCGGCGAAAACAGCAGCACGGCGAAGCCTGCCATGGTGGTGGTGGCGCTCAGCATCAAGGCCACACCGGTGGTGTCCAGCGCCTCTTCAAGGGCACCCCAGTGGTCGCCTCGCTTCTTGAGTTCAACCTCAAATCGCCGCCACATGTGGATGGAGTAGTCGATGCCAATGCCCAAGGTGAGCGCCGTGACCATGACCGTCAGGACGTTCCACTTCAAGCCGATGAGGGCCATGGAGCCCACCACCCAGAGGGAGGCAATGCCCACCGGGAACAGCACGATGATGGCCGGCATGATGCGTCGGGTGAGCAGGAACAGGACGAGGAACGAGACGATGAGGGAAATCGCCGTGCTTTCGATTTGGGTGGTCGTCAACCCGTTCAGCACCGTCTCGAGCATCACCAAATCACCGGTGACATGGAGCACAGCGTGGTCTTTGAGTTGGTATTTCAGCGTCCCCGAGTCTTCGGTGGACCCCAGAATAGCGATGAAATTGTCAACCACACGACTGGACTCAACGGAGGTCGACGCTTCGACTCGAATTTCATGACGCAGGTGGACGATGGACGCCCCCTCAAGGTGAACGGTTTGGTCGATGCGTTCGCTCCACGTTTCGCCCGTCAAGGGGTCGGCCACGCTGTCGTTCGCTGACAGTTCGAGGAAGAAGGCGCCCAATTCAATGGCTTCCGAACGCTCGATGGGATAGACCTCCCCGGCGAAGACCTCCAAATTGTGAGCCGTACCCAAACTTGCGTTGCGAAGGATGGCGTCACGAATCAACGGATAGGGACCTTCGTAGGTGGGCGAAGGAATCCGGAAGTTGGTGCCCACCACGTCGTTGTTGGATTTGAGGTCGAAATGGAAGTTCCTCAGTTCGCTCAAGAGGTCAAGGTCCCCCGGGATGGTGTCTTCCCCTTCGGCGGGCTCCATGAGGAGGTGAATCACCTTCCAGCCAGCGCTTTCGTAGCTGGTGGTCAAATCATCACGTACACCCATGATGGGCATGTCCTCGCTGACAAAGTCAGCCAGGTCGAAATCCGTCTCCAAGGAAGCAGCACCGTAGACGGCGAGACCCGAGATCAGCACCGTGACCAGAATAACACCGACTTGTTGCTTCTTCTGCACCCGGACGATCTGCTTGGACAGGGCCGGGAAACGGAGGGAAGGACGGGCTTCAACGGGTGCTTTCTTGGAGAACACCACGTGGAGCGCACCGACGAACACGGTCGAGGAGATGAAGGCCGAGACCACACCCAAGGACAAGGCGTAGCCCAGCACCGCCAGGGGAGGGAGGGGAGAAATAACGTTGGCCATGAAAGCCGCCACCGTGGTGACCACGGCCAAGGACAACGGCATCGAGAGGTGGCCGCAGGCTCGTAGCCACGACTCTGCCACGGTGGGGTATTCGTCTCGGAAGGAGCGCTGCGCGCGCTGCAAGTGAATGGCATAATCGATACCGAGGCCCAACACGAGGGGCGCCACGGTGGCCTCAAGGGCCGTGAACCGAGCACCGGAGATGTTCAGAATGCCGTACGTCCAGATGAGGGCACTGGTCAGGCCAACCAGGGGAAAGGCCACGCTCGAGAGGGAACGGAAGGCCACCGACAGCATTACGACAACCAAAGCAAAGGCCAACAACACGAGCAAGAGCAGGTTGTCAAAGGTGCCCTCGTCGATGTCGTGGGCGAGCAGGTCGTTGGAGATGACCTCGTAGGTCAACGTCGAGGTGGACGAACGCTCAGAGAAGACATCACGCAGTTGGTCTTGGAGCATCCGTCGTGGGGTTTCGTCGAGGTCGGGGTCGATCTCCAGCACCCACAACGTCGAGGACGCGGTCGGTGCTGCCGTGCCCGTACCGTCGTCAAGGTAAACGCACACCGGTTCGTAGTCGAGGTCGTTGTGCAGCAGGGCGGAGGAGGCGTAGGTGGCCGCCGAGAGCAGTTGGTCGTCGGCGGTCAAGCCACAGGTTTCGTTGTCGTCAAACAGGGCGTCGATGATGCCGGACCAGTCCTCAAACGAGGCCAGAGCGGCTCCACCGCCCTCTTCGTCGAGGGCCAACTGGAGGATGCCGGGTGCCGTGGTCCACACCGAGACCATGTTCTCCCGCTTGGCCGCCTCGTCCTGGAAGTGGGCGAGGTCGTCCTGCATGGCCTTCATGGCGTCGAGGGCCAGCACGTTGGAGCCGTCGTCTGTGGTCACATGGACGAACAGCGGTCGCATCTCGTTGGGGAAGTGCTCGTGAATGCGGTCGTGAGCGTCCGAGGTCTCTGTTTGGGGCGAGAAATCGTTGAGATCGGTCTGAAACGTGGGCGGCGAAACGTACAGGTTGCCAGCGAGCACCAAGGTGAGGATGGAAAACACACCAACGATGAGTGGCGCCGCCCGACTGAACGCCGGCGCCGCCTTCGCAAGGCGTTCCTCAAGGTCCGCCTTATCCATGTGCCAGCGTTGGCCATGGAGCATAAAAACCAACAGGTGTGCTGTGGTCCTGAAGTGGCTGCTTCAGGGTGAAGGACGGCACCGTCGGACAAGAAGGTTCAAAACAAGAGGGCAGGTCGCAAGGTCGGTTATCATGGCTGTTACCGTCCTTTTGAAAGAGAAAAACGAACTCCGCCTTCGTATCATCGGCGAAAGCCACACCGCTCTCCAAGTGCTTCGCGAGCGACTCAACAACCACAAGGACGTTGATTACGCCAACTACTTCCCCGGCCACCCCGAACTCGACGACCCTGAATTCTACATTCGCACCACGTCCAAAGCCGGCGTGGAAAAGGTGCTGGCCGACATCATCGGCGGCGTCGCCACCGAATTCGACAACGCAACGCTCTGAAGCCCAGGTCGTTCCCATGTCCGACCCCATCGCACAAGCCATCGGCTTGCAGGGGTATGCAACACCGCACGAAGGCATTGGTGGCATCATCAAAGCCCGGGTGACGGATTTCCGGGTTGAAGAGATTGCCACACCCGTTCACCATGACAACCGTGGCCGTTTCACCGTCGCGAAGATCACCCTCACGAACTGGGAGACCAACCGGTTCTGCAATCAACTCTCGGCCAAACTCCGCATCCCCCGCAACCGCGTGTTCTTCGCCGGTACCAAAGACAAGCGAGCCGTAACCTCCCAACTCTTCGTCATCGACGCCCCCATGAACAAGGTGGCCGAGGTGGAACTGCCCGACGTGGAGATTGAAGTGCTCGGCCGCACCCACCAGAAGATCGGATTCGGTAACCACCGTGGCAACCGTTTCACCATCGTGGTTCGAGGATGCTGCCACCCCGACGGGACACCCATGACCGATGAGGAGGCCATGGCTGAGGTGGAGCGTATCCAGAACGACATGGAAGCCTCACTTGGAGGACAGCGATTCCCGAACTGGATTGGACCGCAGCGATTTGGCTCGGGCCGACCGGTCACCCCGCACGTTGGACGCCACGTGGTCAACGAAGATTGGGAACAGGCCGTGATGACCTACCTCTCGATGGAGGGGCCCAACGAGGAGGAGGAAGCGCAAGCCATTCGAAAGCAAATTCGGGAGAACGGACTCGATGAAGGCCTCCTCGAAACCCTCCCCCGCTGGATGGGCTTCGAGCGACGAATGATTGAGCACCTGCTGTCCAACCCGGACGACCACATAGGGGCATTCCGAAAACTCCCCACCAACCTCCAACTGATGACCGTTCACGCCCTGCAGTCCATTGTGTTCAACAAGTCCCTCCAGCGCCGCCTTGAGGAGGGTCTGCCGCTCTCCCGCCCGGTCGTTGGCGACATCGTGGGTCGTATCGACGAGAAGAGTCAACTCGACGTGAATTCGTGCGTCGTGGTGCAAGAGCGCACCCTCAATCGCATCGGACGAAACTGCGACCTTGGCCGATTGGCGACGACCGGCCCCCTGCCGGGCAGCGAGATTTCCACCTGCGAGGGCCAACCTGGCGAGCTCGAGCAAGCCACCATTGACAGCGAAGGGTTGGGAAGCGTTTCATGGAACGTGGAAGCGATTCCACGCTTGTCCAGCAAAGGAACGCGACGAGGCCTCGTGGCCGAATTCAAGGAGTTCTCCGTGGACACCGTCCCGATTGCCGAGGGCAGCACGCTGGGCAAGCGCTGGGAGAAGGGTCCTGGCGAGGGTGACCGATGGCATCCCGAGGGTGCCTGTGTTCGATTCCGGTTCACCCTGGGTTCAGGGAGCTACGCCACGGTGCTCCTTCGTGAGTTCATGAAAGGGCCGCTCTCCAACATGGGATGAGCCAACCCGTTTCCATGGGTAGGCATGGAGAGAGCCCACTGCAAGCCCATGTTGACATGCTCGTCGTGTGTAAGGGTGTTCTGCAATACCCCTTGTGCACACTTAATCGATATTTACGCACATGACGTAGCGCGTTGTCCGAGCATTCAGCTGTCTGGTTGCCCGTTGTTCAACGCCCACTCAAACATGCCTTCGACTCGTGGCATGAGCGAAAGTCCTGCATCCGTCAAGCGGTAAACGACCGTCATGGGGACCGTTGGAAGTTCCGTTCGAGATACGAGACCAAATTCCTCCAATTCACCAAGACGGCGGGAAAGGGTGGTGGCGGATGTGTCCACTTCGCCCTTCAGTTCTGTGAATCGAATACCTTCTCCGTGCATGTTGAGGACGTGCATCACCTTGAGCATTTTTGAGCGCCCGAGCAAACCGAGGAGTTCATCCATGGCAACCCCACCTTCCTCAAAGACTGAGGTGAAAGTGTCCTCCTCCTTTGTTGAGACGGCCACGGTTCCAAGGAGGATGCCGAGCAAGACAATGAAACTCAGGAGCCCACCGATCACGATGTAGCGGTCTTCAGATGACGACGTTTCGGTTTCAGTTTGGGTTTCATCGCTTCCACCCGTGTTGGTGAAGCCTCCGTCCTCGGACTTGTCCACCGTTGGCGATGCGCTTTCCGAATCTTGCTCCGTAGCGTTTTCGCCGGCTTCAACAATCGGTTCTTCGGACATCTCTTCGCTGTTCTCTTCTTCGACAAACGGGGTGTATTCGTCGGTTCCGTCGGGACAGTCGAACTTGCCGTCATCAACCAGGTCAACGGTGATCAACGTGCCGTCCATGCACTCCCATTCATCAGGGGCCTGTTCCTGTTCCTCGACGTTGTTCTCTTCTTGTTGAGAATCTGTTTCGTCGTCCGCATCGGTTTGGGTTTCGTTGACTTGGTCCTCGTTGACGGGGTTTTCGTCATCGACATCGGTTGAGGACGAGTCGTCTTCATCAGCATTCCCTCCGAATTCAAACAGGACATCGGGTTGACGATACTGGGCCGGGATAAGCAAGGTATCGACGACCTGAATCATTCCATTGTCCTCAGCGACTGGCCAGCCTTGTGGAAGTTGATCGTTGTAGGGGTAGCCATCGACCCCGTTGTATTCGTAGCCATAGACTCGATTGTCAGCATCAATGACCGTCGTAAAGCTGTTCACGAAGATGTCTTGACAATCGTTCTCAACCAGAACCGTTTGGTTCCAAGTGCTGTAATCGTTAGGATCGTCGTAGCCTCCGTTGGCCATCGGCATCCAATCAAGTGAATAGGGGCATGAGAGCGCAAGGCCATAAGGTCCACCAAATGAGACGTGATACAGTAAGATGTCTTGCAGCGAAGCGATGTCTTCTTCCGTGTCAAAGAAATCAATGTCGAAGCCTGCTGCTTCAAATGCATCATTGGTCGGGGCGAACATTGTCCAACCCATTTGTGGGGTGTTACTGGGGCTCAAATCATCTACCAGTCCCGCAATCTCCAATGCCTCCATGAGGATGGAAAAATCTCCAAAATTTTCGAAGTTTTCCAATACCGACAAATTTTCATCGAACTGATAAAGGCTGTCATCAACACTCTCCTCTTCCTCCGATTCATTGTCACCTTCATCATGACTGTCTTCGTCAAGCACATACCACAAATCGCCTGATCCGGTTTCGTACTTGGTATACGTCAGACACTCTTCAGGATCCACGGTTGCGTTTCGCCACTCCAGCTCATCGTTTGCGTCAAGAACAGCGTACCTCGCACTGCCCATGCATACCTCAGGGCTGTTTGATTGATAGAAAATCGATGTGAGCGTGCCGTTGCTTCCTGCAGGGATATGGTAAATTCCCTGGGTTCCGTAATAGTATCCTGTCGCCCTGCACCCGGCATACATGACGCTAACGAACAAGTCATGCTCTTCTGAGAGTCCACCGGATCCATTGATGTTACAGTAGACCGCACCCATTTCCCAACTCATGAGGACGTCATAGCTGTACACATCCACGGAGGTGTCCATGGTGAAGGA
>JBMZXF010000066.1:0-7515 GCA_049627345.1 Candidatus Poseidonia sp.
CTACTACACCAACATCACGTTCACTCACCTGAACGGTGACATTGATGCAAGGTGGAACACAGCCTCGAGCGGGTTCCTGTCAAGTTCAACAAGCACGAGCAACGTGGAATCCATGCAAGTTACGGCTCAAGTCAACCAAAGCACCTACATCGAGGTGTACGGTTGGTCGGGTGCCACCAATGTATACGACATTGAAATCACCACGGACAATCCCGGCGGTGGTCAAGCGTTCGAATCGGTTGATGTTTCCATCATCAACACCACGCACGCCACTTTGGACTTCTCTGGCTTGACCAACGGGACGACCTACAACTACAACTACACGTACGGGCAACTCCACCTTGACAATGATGAACACTGGGGCATGACCACCAACGGGAGCTTCAACGCCACGGGCACCACCCACAGCATCAACATCACCACCATGGCCACCCACAACGAATCGTCGTTCCTCGTGAGGGCCACCCTGTTCGACGCCACGGGCGCCGCGCTCAACACCGACACGGACGAACTCTACATCGAAATGGTGGAAATTGAAGCCACTTCTTCGACGACGGGCGACATTGAACTGACCAACCTTTCAATCGGAACCGCTTACGATGTTGCCTGGATTGTCATCGACTACGACGAATGGCAGAGCAACTTCACCGTCTCGAATGATGTGGACGCAGCCATTGCCCACGCACTGGTTGACGAGGACATGTGGTCGCTGACGCCAACGACATCGTCGATGTCCTACCAGATCAACTGGACGGGACCCACCACCATGAACGACCACCTTTTCCTCGCCTACCTTGCTCCTAACGGCACGTCGGTGAACCTGAGCGATAACGACAACATGACGGGCCTGCACTTTTACGACTTCGTTCCACAACTCCCCAGCTTGGTGATCGCTTCCTACTCGGCCAGTTCTACGGCCAGCACCAACAACGTTCAGGCAGAGGGGCTGGATTTGGTCGTCGGTGATAGCTACCAGTATCAGTACCGTGTGACCGATGCCGGCGGGGCCAACCTCGCCACCTCGTCCATGACCTCCTTCACCGCCACGGCGCAAAACATGAGCATGCCCACGTTCACCTACCCGACGCCCAACGCCTCGGGCACCTATTGTGTCAACATCGACTTGTTTTCCAACGTCTCGGTCCAGCTCATCGGTGACCAAGACTGCTTCACGCTCGTGCAGGACGACGACAACGATGGTGTGGCCAACGAAGCTGACCAGTGCCCGAACACGGCGGCTGGGGCGACGGTTGACCAGAACGGATGTGCGCTCTCCCAGAAAGACACCGATGGTGACGGCTACAACGATGACGTGGACGCCTTCCCTACGGACGCAACACAGTGGTCCGACATGGACGGCGACGGCTACGGCGACAACGCCTCGGGAACGGACGCTGACCAGTGCCCGGACGTTGCGGGCACCTCGACCGTGGACCGGTTGGGCTGCGAAGACACGGACGGCGACGGTTATTCTGACCCGGACCCCAACACGAACTGGTTGCCCGAACAGGGCGCCGATGCCTTCCCGAACGAACCCACGCAATGGGCCGACCAGGACCAGGACTTCTATGGCGACAACCCCGCCGGTGAGCGAGCAGATGACTGCCCCACCGTGAGAGACACCTCAAGCGTAGACCGATTGGGCTGTGAAGACAGCGACGGCGACGGCATCTCGGACGCCACGGACACGTGGACGTTGGCTCAAGGAGCCGACGCTTGCCCGCTGGCCTACGGCACCTCAACCGCCGACCGCATCGGTTGCGTCGATACCGACGGCGACAATTACTCCGACCCAACACCCGATTACGGCGTGGCCGAAGGTGCGGACGCTTACCCGCAAGATCCTACCCGCTGGATTCTCGAGCCCAAAGAAGACGAGACCGTCTTTGCCTCCACCAACGCCCTCATCGGTGGCGGCGTTGGGTTGCTCTTGGCCCTGGTGCTGATCGGCCTGATCATGCGCCGACGAGGTGGCAAGGAAGCAACCACGGATTGGACAACGCCCCCCGGTGCAGGCTTCGCAGCAGACCCTGGCTACGGCGTTCCTGCCGGCATGCCGAATTTCGCTGCGCAACCTGCTGCACAAGCGACGGTCCAACCTGGCTACGGTGCAGCCGTGGCCATGCCCGACTTCAACGCCCAGCCTGTCGTGGCGCAACCCGACCCTGCTCGAGAGTACTACAACGGATTGCTCGCACAAGGCTACCCCCACGAGGACGCAGTTCGCTACACCCAGCAGTACTTCCAAGAATTCCGTGGGTGAACGGGGGCACGTGGCCTTGAGCGAACGTGAACAACGATGGATGGACAACCCTGTTGTTCGTGGTTTGCTGGTGTTTTCGGCCTTCCGTGCGGTCTACGGCATGGGTATTCTCGTCGTGACCTACGGCCTGGCGACCAGTGAAACGGCCCCTTGGTGGACCTCGCTCATCTTCTTGGGCTGTTCCATGGTGTTTTCACGATGGCTCTTCCGCCAACTCAAGCAGCGATGGCCCGGCCTGTTCAATGCAGGCCAGCACAGCGTGGATTGAATCGGTTCGAATCAAACGACACCTTGGGCGATCATGGCTTCAGCGACCTTGAGGAAGCCGGCCACGTTGGCACCAAACACATAATCGCCTTCACGGCCGTACTTCTTGGCGGTCTCGAACGCGTTCTTGTGAATGTTGACCATGATGTCCTCGAGTCGCTTGTCAACTTCCTCACGGGTCCACGACAGACGGAGGGAGTTCTGCGACATTTCAAGACCGGAGGTGGCGACACCACCAGCGTTGCTGGCCTTACCGGGTGCAAACAGGACGCCTGCCTTCTGGAAGACCTCAACCGCCTCGGGGGTGCACGGCATGTTGGCACCTTCGCCCACGGCGATGACGTTGTTGGCCACGAGCATCTCAGCCTCTTCGCCGTTGAGCTCGTTTTGGGTTGCGCAAGGAAGGGCCACGTCAACGTTGACGTTCCACAGACCGTTCACGGCAGGCTCAGGAGCGCTGGGAGTGAAGGTGGCCGAGGGGTACTGCTTGGCGTACTCGGAGATTCGGCCACGTCGGTTGTTCTTGAGGTCCATGACCCAAGCCAACTTCTCACGGTCGATACCGTCCGGGTCGTGGATGAATCCAGACGAGTCCGAGAAGGTAACGGGCTTGCCGCCGAGGTCGAGGACCTTCTCACAAGCAAATTGGGCCACGTTGCCGGAGCCGGAGATGGAAACGGTGGCACCCTCGAAGGACTTGCCCTTGGTGGCCAGCATCTCACGAGCGAAGTACACCAGGCCGTAGCCCGTGGCTTCAGGTCGGATGAGCGAACCGCCGTAGGCGAGACCCTTACCGGTCAAGACACCGGCTTGGAACTCGTTCTGCAGACGCTTGTACATGCCAAACATGTAGCCGATCTCACGACCGCCGACACCAATGTCGCCAGCTGGAACGTCGCAGTCGTGGCCGATGTGGCGCCAAAGTTCCATCATGAAGGACTGGCAGAAGCGCATGACCTCAGCGTCGGACTTCCCCTTCGGGTCGAAGTCCGAACCACCTTTGCCGCCGCCCATGGGGAGGCCGGTCAAGGAATTCTTGAAAATCTGCTCGAACGCAAGGAACTTGAGGATGGAAGCGTTCACGCTTGGGTGGAATCGGAGTCCGCCCTTGTAGGGACCAATGGCGCCGTTGAACTGAATGCGGAAGCCACGGTTGACTTGGATTTCGCCAGCATCGTCGGTCCAGGGCACACGGAAATGGATGAGGCGCTCGGGCTCGACCACGCGCTCAACGACCGAAATGTACTCGGGATTTGCCTCGAGGACAGGCTCAAGGGATTCAAGAACTTCTTTCACCGCTTGGTGGAATTCGGGTTGGTCGGGGTCACGGGCTACGACTTTTGCATAAATTGCGTCACTGGGGCTCATCGGCATACCTTCTCACACCCATAGGTGTGTTGCGCCGCCCTTGCACAGACCCTTTCTAATGGTTGCCCCTGTTCCATCTCCGCGACCGAAGATTCAACGAGCAAAAATGGGACTCAAAAGGTGCACACCGTGAGGTAACGCTCAAGTCGTTCGATGCGGCGTTGACCTTCCTCGTCGACCTCGCTCATCGCCCGGATGGACTCCTCGATGAGGGCGTGCTGATCTTCCTGAAGGCCGATGATGCGCCGTAGGTGGTCGAGCATGGCCCACTCGTCTTCGCTGATAACGTCGTCGTCCAGCGCAGCGATGAGGGCGGATTGGTACGTGGTGGCATCACCCATGTGGTGGCCACCGAACTCAGTGTCGTTATCAAACGGCGAGGGCGATTCACCGGCCACCACCGCTCTGCATTCTGCAGTATCGGCAGGAGCGACACCCAAGGCCTGAGCGAGGATGTGGAGGATTTGCGCTTCGTCGTCCGTCACGATGGCGTCATCAAACGCAACACGGAGGGTTTCGAGGTAGAGGTACAGGCCGCGAGTGGGGACGAG
The DNA here is from genome assembly GCA_049627345.1 of Candidatus Poseidonia sp. GTDB lineage: Archaea > Thermoplasmatota > Poseidoniia > Poseidoniales > Poseidoniaceae > Poseidonia. Next base: position 4,450 of record JBMZXF010000066.1, read on the forward strand.
ACTCATGGTGGCGGTTGGCAGCGACTCGTCCTTGAAACTTCTCCAATCGTGGCGCCGTTCACCGAATTCACCTTGTATGACAGATAAAGACAGTTTGTCATCATTTGAGTTATCTTCATATACTGCCTGTTCTAGTCTATCTTTGCAGGAGGAACCCGGATGAGCCAGCCCACCAGTGCCGTATCGCTCAGGATCACCGAGGAGGACTTGGCCCTGCTCGATGCTCGTGTTGGCATGGACGGGGCACGAAACCGCTCCGACGTGGTTCGACTCGCCATCCAAGAATTCCTTCACAACCAACCACTGCTTACGGGCATGAAGTCCATTCGAATCCCCTTGGGACGTGCTGACCAGCGCCGCCTTGCCCATCTTTACGAATTGAACGGCGTTACGCCGGAGCAGGCTGCCCAAGAAGGCTTGAGCCTTTACATCAAGCGGGCAGTTGCAGAAATTGACCCAATTGACAGTACACTCGAAGAAGCTGTGGAGGCGTCCAGAGCTTCAACGATACGACGCAGCGAATACCAAGAATGAATTGGTGAGAGACTGGAGGGGATGGGATGAATTGGCAAAACTCGGGCTACAACCTTGGTGATGCCACCCTTGGAGCGACGCAGGACCGGCCTGTCCTGCAGAGCTTTGTCTCGCTGTATCAGCGTGCCCGTCGTGCACGGCTTGGCCTTGGTTCCCACAACCAAACACCCCCACACGCTTCCCTGGACGACGGCCAGGGAGGCCCAGATTCCACCCCCGTCAGTTGATGCGGTGGTTCCCCCGTGCCCAGCCCCCCACACTTCTGGGCACATTGACGAGCACCGGTCAAGCCTGTGACCTCCATCCCAATCCTTTAGGAGGGTCGCCGTAGGATGGACGATATGAACGAGCAAGAGGCAAACGTGGATTCGTCCACCTACCCTTTCCTCGCTCACGCCACCCCACGACCGGGCCAGTTGGAGATGATCGAAGACGGCATCAAGGCCCTGAACGGCGGCGGCTTCCACCTCGCGGCTGCACCCACTGGGATTGGAAAAACAGCTGCTTCGTTGGCGGCCGCCCTTGAGGTGGCCGGACGTTCCTCACAAAAGAAGACCGTGTTTTTCTTGACGTCCAGGCAAACCCAGCACCGAATTGTCGTCGACACGGTTCGCCGAATCAACCAGCGACGAACGGGCATGATGCCGGTCCGGCTCGTGGACATGGTTGGCCAAGCCGGGATGTGCGTCCAACCCTTTGCCAAGGAATCGCCACTCGTGTTTTCCTTGCTGTGCAGCCAAGCCCGGAAAACAAGGTCGTGTAAACCGTGGATCACGGCTGCGCCGGGCCTGAAAGAGCGGATTCTCGCCAGCCCGCTTCACGTGGACGAACTGGTCGACATCAGTCGCACGCACACGGTGCACGGCGAGCCCGCCCAGACCTGTCCCTGGAAAGCGGCCCGAGAAGCGGTCAGCGGCGCCGATGTCTTCGTGGGCGACTACAATCACCTGTTTGACGACGGCGTCAGGGAATCCAGCCTCAAGGCAATGGACCTCTCGCTTGAAGACATCATCATCGTCGTTGACGAAGCCCACAACCTGCCCGACCGAATCCGAATGACGCTTGAGAAGCGGTTGACGAGGACCATGATTCGAAACACGCAGATCGAACTTGAGGAGTACGCCGGCGTCCTCGCGCAGGCCATGAAGGCACCCGGTGGCGAAGCCCTGTCCATCACCCACGGCCTTGCTGCTTGGGCGTTTGATGTCTTGAAGGCCTCTCGTGCTGGTTTTGATGCACTCTTCGGAAGTTACATGCGAGGCCTGACGGGAAGCGACGAGGAAGCCGAAGTCAAAACCGACGATGTGCTGAATGTGTTCCATCGGGCCTGCGATGTGGTGGAGGGCAAAGCTGGACAGCAACAACTCGAGGCCACGACCTCGAATCACCCAGAGGTCGATGTTGCCGTTCGCATTCACCAACTCCGAGATGTCTTGTCCAGCGTTGACGTCGACATGGAAGCGGGGGACGATGGCAACCCGATGGAGCCCAACGCTCACAAAGTGGCCGAAATCCTGGACTGCCTGCTCAAGTTCGGTTCAACCCCGGCCTTGACGATGATTTACGACACCAAGGGCAAAGACGGACGCATCACCACCCACTTGCTCGACCCCGGGCTGGTCTCCAAACCGGTGTTCGAACAATCGGCGGGTGCCCTCTTGATGTCAGGGACACTGTACCCGCCGAGCATGTACGCCAACATGCTCGCTCTCCCCTCTTTGAGGACCACCTCCGTCGCTTACCCCTCGCCGTTTGCGGCCATGCGCCGGCCCGTGTTGGTCGCCAACAACGTCACCACGAAATACACCGAGCGAAGCCCGCAAAACACCGAAGCCATCCGCGCCCATATCCAATCGCTCATCAACGCTGCACCCGGCAATGTAGCGGTCTTCGCGCCATCTTACGCGATGCTCAATGAAGTGGTGTTGGAAGGGCATTTCACCGGTGCACGAATCATGGCGGAAAGTCGAGAGTGGACCAAGCAAGACCTCGATCAGGTGGTGGACACGCTGCTTGAAGAGAAGCGAAACGGGCGCAAAATCCTGCTCGCTGGTGTGTTTGGCGCTCGACTTTCGGAGGGCGTGGACTATCACAGCGGGGCTCTGGACGCCGTGGCCTGCATCGGCATCCCAAACTCGCCACCCTCGGTCCTCTCGAAATCCCTCAAGACCTACGCCGAGGAACGTTTTGGACGCAACCTGGCGTGGCGCTATACGGTCTCTCAGCCCGCCATCAACGCCATCCTTCAGGCGATGGGGCGGCCCATTCGCTCCATCGGAGACCGGGCCCTTATCCTGCTGCTTGACCGCCGGGTGACCGACCGAACCTATGCCGGCTGCTTCCCTCAAGACTTACGCATGAACGACTCAAGCGATCACGATTCCACCCATCGGTTTGCTCGTCGCTTTTTTGCCAAAGTTCACCCGGACCGTACCCTTGAGGCCGAATGAACCACGTCCGAAGGTTCATGTGGGCTCGGCGGGTGCAAATCTGCATGGACGAATGGAAACCGTTGGAGTTGACCACGGAAAA
>JBMZXF010000067.1:0-7291 GCA_049627345.1 Candidatus Poseidonia sp.
AAGTACATGAGGGCCGTCTGCCACCTCGATTCGACAGATGAAGTCGAGTGGTGCGTCCACCCAGGTGGTCGAAAGATCCTCGACGCGCTGCGCGACGAGAAGTTCTGCCTCGGCCTCGACAAGCACCCGATGGACATGGCCGTGAACAAGCTCTCGGGCGGCGAACAGGCCAAACTCGCCCTCGCTCGTCAACTCGTCGGCCTCAACGGCATCGACGTCATCTTCCTTGACGAGCCGACCAACCACTTGGACATCCACACGACCGAGTGGCTCGAAACCTTCCTGACCGAATTCAAAGGCGCCCAACTCATCGTCTCCCACGACCGCTACTTCCTCGACCAGGTCTGCAACCGTATCGTGGAAATCGACAACCTCCGGGCGTGGCCGTGGAAGGGCAACTACAGCCAGTTCCTCGTGCAGAAGGAAGCCAGCGAGAAGTCGCTGGGCGAAGCGATCGCCAACATCGAGAAGAAGATTCAGTCCACGATGGGCGCCATGCAGCAGATGAAGCGCGCCAACAAGTACGACAAGTCCATCTCGGCCAAGCACAAGATGATCGAACGCATGCAGCAGGAACTGAAGGCGCTCAAAGCCCGCGTTCCCAAGAAGCGCAAGCCGCTCATCCTCTCCCTCGAAGCCACCGACAAGGCCAGCATGGACGTGCTCAACATCGAAGGCGGCACGAAAGCCTTTGAGGGACTGGACCGGAAAATCCTCGACAACCAATATTTGGAAGTCCGCAAGGGCGACCGCATCGGCATCGTGGGCGGCAACGGCCAGGGGAAAACCACGCTGCTCAAACTCATCAACGGCGACGAGAAGTTGACCGAGGGCAAGATGGACTTGGCACCCGGCTGCGAAATCGGCTACTTCCACCAGGACCACGCCACCCTCGATTTCAGCCTCAATCCGGTGGAGCAGATCCAGAAACTCCGTCCCGACTTCCAGTACGGCGACATCCGTGCAGCCCTCGGCCGTTTCCAGTTCTCAAGCGAACAGGTGGCGACCAAACTCTCCCAATTGTCCGGCGGCGAGCGAGCCCGTGTGGCGCTGCTCAAACTCCTGCTGGAGGAAAACAACCTCCTCCTGATGGACGAGCCGACCAACCACCTTGACATGGAATCGAAGGCCACCCTCGAAGAAGCGCTCGTCGACTACGAGGGTTCACTCATCACCGTCTCCCACGACCGCTGGTTCCTCGACCAGGTCGTCAACCGCATTTGGGAACTCCAAGACGGCGTGGTGACCGTGTACTACGGGAATTACACCGACTACGTCCGTGCCAAGAAGGGCTTGCCGCCCCTCGCAGAAGGCGAAATTTCCGAAGTCTGACGCCCTCAACCGCCCTTCCCCGACCTCCCTTGCGTCAGCCGTCCACCCCCGACCGCCGTTCCCTCAACCGTCTTTCCCACGCCACTGGAACACACCACCGGGGCGAGCGGCCAAAAAAAGCAGACTGCGGGCTTCTTCTCACATGGAAAGCAAGGTATCAAAAGCGTGGGGTCTGAGGTGGAGGCATGATGGAGCGCAAGGTTGCCTTTTCGTTGGTGTTCATGCTCTTGTTCGCTCTTCCGACTTACACCACGATGGCCGAGGAGGCCACCACGGTGGAGGCCTTCGGTGACGGCTTTGTCGAGACGGTCATCGCCGACGCCGCCGATGATCTGGACGACCCACGGGACATGGAATTCCATCCCGGCCGTGCCAATGAGTTGTGGATCGCCAACCGGGCCACTGACAGCATCACCATCGTTCACAACACCGGTCTTGACAACCAGACGTCGGAAAACCGAGAGGACGCCTACAGCAACCACTTCCTCGAAGAGGTCAGCGCCATCGCCTTCGGCGCCTACCACCCCGAGTTCGACTGGCAGTGGGGCTCGGCTCAAGAAACGGCCAACACCTACTGCGGTCAGGGTGCGGCGAACAACTTCATGGGACCCACGCTTTGGCCGTCCTCCCTTGACCACTATGCGGTTGAGAACCAGAACAACAACCTGCTGGGCAGCCACATCGACATGAACCACGAATCGCCTTACGGCGTTGGCATTGCTCACGACTACGATAACGTGTATTGGTACAACGACGGCCACTACGGCGAGCTGGTCCGCTACGACTTTGCCGAAGACCACGACACGGGCTACGACGATCACTCCGACGCCATCGTGAACCGCTACTCCGACATCCAACTCGGCCACGTGCTCGGTGTCCCCGGCCACATGGAACTCGACCACGACACGGGCATTCTCTACATCGCCGACCCCGCCGCCAACCGCGTGCTGTGGGTCAACACCGACGACACCACCTACGCCACCACCGACCTCATGAACGACCCTTCACGCCTCGAGCCTCTGGCGGAGTACTCGAGGTTCACCGGCATTGAATGGGGCGTCCTTGCCACCGGCCTTGACCGACCCACCGGCATCGCCCTTCACGACGGTCATCTCTTCGTTTCCGAATACAGCAACGGCAACATCGTCGCCTACGACCTCCCCTCCGACGGCAAGGGCGGCACCTACGTGGACGAGATCTCCACCTCCGCCACGGCCATCATGGGACTCGAATTTGGCCCCAACGGCCACCTCTACTACGTCGACAACGGGCAGGACGAAGTCGTTCGCATCGACCCGTTCACCGATGAGGACGGCGACGGCGTGGGCGACGACGACGACAACTGCCCCATGGTGCCCAACGCCTCGCAACTTGACCTCGACACCGACGGGCTCGGCGATGCCTGCGACGAGGACGACGACGGCGACGGGGTGCTCGACCTCAACGACACGTGCCAGCAGGGCGCGCTGATGTGGACGTCCGACGCTCAAAGCGACCACGACGGCGACGGTTGTCGCGACAGCGTTGAGGACGCTGACGACGACAACGACGGCGTCTACGACTTTGCCGACACCTGCCCCGCAGGTCAACTCGGCTGGACCTCGTCCAGCACGACGGATTACGACGGTGATGGATGCCAGGACGCTGGCGAGGACGTTGACGACGACAACGACGGCATCTGCGATGGAAGCCTCACGGATGACATTGCGCTCTGCATCGTGTCCACGGTCGAGGAAGACCTCTGCCCGACCAGTTCGCTCGGCTTCACGTCTTCCCTCAGCAACGACGCTGACCGAGACGGTTGTGAAGACAACGGCGAGGACCTCGACGACGACAACGACGGGTTCGCCGACAGCGAGGACGCCTGTCCGTTGGTGGCCGGCACCAGTTCACTGGGCAACGTGCTTGGTTGCGCAGACGGCGACGACGACGGCTACAGCGACGTGATCGATGTGTTCCCCGTTGATGGAACCCAATGGTCGGACCTCGACGAGGACGGCTACGGGGACAATCTCGACGGTACGCAAGGCGATGCTTGTCCGGCTCGAGCAGGTACTTCGACGCAAGACCGCTTCGGTTGCGCTGACACCGACGACGACGGTTGGTCGGACGCCAACGATGCGTTCCCGCAGGTCAGCTCGCAACACCTCGACACGGACGGTGACGGCTACGGCGACGCCGCACTCGGCTTCCAGCCCGACGCCTGCCCCGAGACGGCGGGTACCTCAACGCAGGATCGCTTCGGATGCGTGGATGGTGACGGCGACGGTTGGTCGGACGCCAACGATGCCTTCCCGGACGAGCCGACCCAGCACAGCGACGCTGATGGCGACGGATACGGCGACGATGCCAACGGCTTCCAGGCCGACGGTTGCCCCGGCCAAGCGGGCACCTCAAGCGAGACGCTCTACGGCTGCGTTGACGGCGATGGCGACGGTTGGGCCGACACGATGGACGCCTACCCCGACGACCTGCGCTTGTGGTCCGATACCGATGAGGACGGCTACGCCGACCAGACCGGCACTGAGCTGTCCGACGACTGCCCCGAGGTGTTTGGCACGTCCACCGAGGACACCCTCGGCTGCCCCGACACGGACGGCGACGGCTGGTCCAACTCGGCCGACGCCTACCCAGAAGACGCCACCAAACACGAGGCCAGCATGCTCTCCGGCAACCTCCTGTCCGTCGGCGTGCCGCTCATTGTGGTCATCGTGCTGTTGTTGCTCGTGCTCGGTCGACGCCGAGGACCCGGCGGCGAGCCAGCGATGCTCCCTGCCCTTCCATCAGCATCTGGTCTCCCCGTTGCGGCACCGGCACAGGCCGGACCGCCCCTGCCGCCCGAAGGCCTGCCGCCCGGCTGGACGATGGAGCAGTGGGCGTGGTACGGCGAGGACTACCTCAACAACCGCTGAAGTACAATCAACTCACTTCAGGGTGCTTCTTCGGAAGCTGGGACCGAAATCCCCCAGTTGACATAGGCGGCACCGACTCGATTCCTCCACACCGAGAGGATTTCCCAAGCACCCGAGACCGTGAAGGGTTCACGATCAGTCTCGGGTTCAAGGCGAACGGTTATACCCCATTCATCGCATTCCAGCTGGGCGGTGGCATGGAGTCGGATGCGCCCTTCCTCGAACAGCACGCGCTGCTCGTGAAAGGTGTCCATGAGGTGGGGCTCAAACCGTGCCCGAAGGGCTTCTGGCGTTCTGCTAGCATCGCTGTTGTTGCTCATGGAAACATGAGCGTTTGAGGGGATATAAACGCCTCAGGCGATGGCCTTGATCTCGTCCTCGTGCTTGGCCAGCAGGTTTCGCAACTTGACCTTGAGCGAGGGCGTGAGCATCTCGTTGTCGGTGGTCCACTCCTCGGGGTCGAGGATGAGGGTGCGAGCCACTTCGTAGCCCTTCCAGTCGGGAGCCACCATGTTGTTTTTCTTCAGGTCGTCAAGCAGGAAGGCTCGCACGTCGGCGTTGGCACACAGAGCAGCGTCGTCGCCGGAGGCGTCAATGCCAGCGCCCTTGAGGGCGGCACGGAGCGCTTCCATGTTCGGGTGGGCGATGAGGAAGGTGTGGAGCATGTTTCGTCCGTCCAACACGCACTGCTCAACCAGCGGGTTGAGGGTGATGGTCTCCTCGAGGCCGGAAGGAGCGACGTACTTGCCGTTCTCCAGCTTGAATTGGGACTTCACGCGGCCGGTGATGGAAAGGTAGCCGTTGGTCAACTTGCCGAGGTCACCGGTACGGAAGGTGCCGGGTTCGATGATGACTTCCTTGGTGGCTTCTTCGTTGTTCCAGTAGCCCATCATGACGTTGGGACCGGTGACCACGATTTCACCCTCGTCAGGGCGCTCGGGGTCGTCCCAGGCGTCCGTGTCGATGGTGACCTTCACGCCGTTGGCGACCTTGCCGACGGTGTTGAGTTTGCTCGTACCGGGGCCGGACCAGCCGTTGGCGGAGACAAGCGGCGAGGTTTCGGTCAAGCCGTAGCCTTCGTAGCAGTTGAAGCCGACCATCTGGATGAAGGCGGCCACGTCGGGGGACAGGGCAGCGGCACCGGACATGCAGAAGCGGATGTTGCCGCCGAATCGGGCGCGGACCTTGGACCACACGAGCTTGTCCCACAACTTGTCAAAGAAGCCGCTGGGCGGCACGGCGTCGCACTCCACCCCGGCCTTGGCGATGCGCTTGGCGGCGGACTTCTGAGCGTTCTTGATGAAGACCTTCTTCAGGCCGGTGGCAGACTCAAATTGAGCGTTCACGCGGTCGTAGAACTTGTTCCAGACACGAGGCACGGCCAGCAGCACCGCGGGCTTGATCTCGATGCACTCGTCGGCGATCTTGGTCAGGTCCGAAATCAGGTTGATGTGCACACCGCAGCGAATCATCCAGTGCAGGTCAAAGGTGGACCCGAAGGAGTGTGCCCAAGGAAGGAAGGCGGCGTTCTTGTCGCCCACGTAGATGGTGAAGGCGGACTGCACGCACAAGATGTTGGAGAGCGTGTTCCAGTTGGAGAGCATGACACCCTTGGGGTTGCCCGTGGTACCGGAGGTGTAGATGAGCGTGTTGAGCGCAAACGGGTCGTCGGCGATCTCGAACATGTCGGCTTGGCGGCCAGCGGCCACAAAGTCGGCCCATGCGTGGACGGCCACGCCTTCGGGTGGCAATTCATTGGCAGGCTCATCGCCCAGCAGGAGGATGCCGCAGGAGGGCCATCCACTGGCGTCGTCGGGCATGTGTTCAACCAGCTTGTCGAGCACGCCGGTGTCAGCCACTGCAAGGAGGGCAGGCGTTGAATCGTTGAGGATGTAGGCCCATTCCGTGCCGTGCTGGTGGGTGTACATGGCGGTGTAGGCGGCACCGATGCCGTTGGCACCGTAGGAGAGGGCGGCCCATTCCACGGAGTTGTTGAGGATGAGGGCCACACGGTCGCCGGCCTTGACACCAACCGAAGCGAGTTGCTTGCCCACGGCGGTAGCAAGGTCGCCAAATTCGTTGTAGGAAAGGTGGGTTCGGGCCATGCCTGGAGCGGGGATGTAGCCGAAGCACGGGAGGTCGCCGAAGCGGCCCACGCTGGTCATCAGCATCTGGTACAAAGTTCGAGGGTCGTCGCCCTCAGGCTTCTCCCACTGTCGGTCGTCGGGCTGGCGTTCCCATGCAAGTTCAAAGGGTTCCATGATGACTCAGTGTCGGGCTGAGCATTTGAACATCTCCCCGTTAGCCAATGAGGACGTTTCGAACATTTTCACGCCAGTCAGCCCCGTCATTCCGGTTCGCCAGCGGGCTGGCCGGGCTTGGGTGCCAGCAGGTGGTGATCTCAATCTCCCGCCCGCTGCTGGTCGTTGCTGGTCCTTTCTTTCCGGCGTTGAACGCAAGGCGTGCGCGCTTCTCAGCGTACTTGCCAACGCCAACAATGCGGCTGATGCCCATGATGTCGACGACCTCACGCACGTGGTCGTCGCAGGCTTCCAACACCGGTTCAATCAGCGCTTTGGGAAGGTTGTCCGGCGTGATGTTTTGGCCGCGTTCGCCAAGGAGCAAGAGGGGGCAGTGGTTCACGACAAACAGGTTGGCAAAGGTCGCCTCGGGCGAGCCGTACATGTCCTCCATCAGGTTCCACAACCGTGTGCCTGAGACTTCCTGTCGCTCAAGGTCCAGTCCAACGATGGGTCGTTTGGGATGAGCGTTCGCCGGCGTGCTGAGTGGCCGTCCCTCAATTCGGAGGAAATCCTTCGCCACCTGTGTCGCCCCAAAGGGCACGCCCGTCTGCGCCATGCCCCACGGCCCGGGGTTCATGCCCAGCAGCAAGGTGGTGGCGCCCAGTCCGCCCCACTGGTCGAGAAATTGTTCGTGGTGGGCCCACGCATAGTCGAGTGGGTTCGTAGCATGGGCAACCGCACCCGAGGCTTCGAGGCCGGCGATGGCTTCATCGCATGCAGCCGACAAGCGGCGTGCCGCCTGCT
>JBMZXF010000068.1:0-6947 GCA_049627345.1 Candidatus Poseidonia sp.
AGGTGCTCTTGTTGTTGGTATTGTCACCACACCGTTCCACGTTGAGCGTCGTCAGCGCATGGCCCGTGCCCTCGAGGGGCTGGAATCCCTGCGACGGTGCGCCGACGCCGTGCTCGTGCTCGATAACAACCGCTTGCTTCACTTCGTGCCCAACCTCCCCCTCGACGAGGCCTTCTCCATCATGGACCAGCTCGTCGCTGAGATCGTCAAAGGCATCGTTGAGACCATCACGCTGCCTTCACTCATCAACCTGGACTTCGCCGACATCCGAGCCATCATGGCCAACGGTGGTGTCACGATGATGCTCTACGGCGAATCCGACCGCGGCCCCGAAGAAGTCGTTCACGAAGCGCTCAATCACCCGCTGCTCGACGTGGACATCACCGGTGCCACCGGCGTCCTCATTCACGTCACTGGCGGACCCTACATGACGCTCGAAGCAGCCAACCAGGTGGTTGACTTGCTCACCGAAAAGGTCAGCGAAAACGCCAACGTGATTTGGGGCGCTCGCCAAGACGCCGGCTTTGGTGATACCATCAAGGTCATGGCCATCATCACCGGCGTGGGCGGTACGACGCTCAACACCGCTCGCATGAAACCCGACGCCTTGGGTGAAGCCCTGCGCCTGACGCGTCAGCAACAGGCCGACCGCCCCAACAACGTGGATTTCCACCGCTGGAACGATTGAGTGGGCCGCACCCCATGAAGAAGGCTTCAAATGCAAGCCCTCGGGTGGATTTACCATGCGTCGCACCGCCGTGATTGCGTTGTTCCTCGTCGCCATGCTGCTCGTTCCCGTGCAAGCAGGCGATGTTTCAGCCCAACAAGAACAGCAAGAAGACCCGCGTCAACCCAACGCCAACAACACCACGATGTACCTCTTCCACGATGGCTTCGCTGATGCTTGGTCCCACTTCAACGCCAGCGACGAGGAATCCACGGCTGAAGGTGAATTCCGAGAGGAAAAGGACAACGGTCTCATCAACATCAACCTGCGATTCCGCATGAAGCCTGACTTGCAAAAGACACTCCTCATGGAAGAAAACGGTGAATTTCGTGGCAATTTCAAAATTGACGTCGGCGGCGACTGGACCAACGGCGACAACAACGGCCCGTGCAACAACGACTGTGAGAACCTCAACATCACCATCTTCCGAGGCGGTGCAGAAGTGTGGACCAACCAGTTCACCGGTATTCAGCAAGGCGAGCAGAATGTTCCCTTCGCCTTCGCTGTCACGGAAGAACACCAACTTTGGGACGGTCGAGACGACAACCCGATCATTGAGATCACCATGAAGGTCAAGGGCAACCAGCAGAACACCGGCCCCGGCGGTGTGTTCCTTGAAGGAGATCCTGCGTGGTTCGCCATCAAACTCGGCACCGAGAGCCGCGTTGAGATGCCAATTGACCCTCAGTCTTGGGAGGAAGGTTTTGTGCCTGGGGATGACAGTATGATGGACGACACGGAAGACACCCCTGGCTTCACCCTCGTGGTCGCCTCAGCCGCCCTCGGCATGGCGCTGTTTGTCAACCAGCGCCGTGAACACAACGACGCCGAGTAATTCCAGTCCACCTACCACTGAGGCTGGGCAAACGGGCAACGACGAGGCGTGATTGGCGCTCACGATTGAATAATCAAAGGGCATCCAGTACGGATGTTGCATTGAGTTCGACGTCCGAACGATCACCGGTCTTGAAATTGATGAGGCGAGCGACGCCGTTCTCCACATCCTCGGGCTTGACGACCAACAGGTGGCTGGCACCAATGCCCTCGGTCCACTTGATGATGCGGCCGTAGTTCTTCTTGGAGAGCAGGAGTTCCACGCGTGCACCAGCTTCACGGAGTGAGGCGACAAGCGGCAAGAGCGGCAGGTGGTCGGCCTTGTTGGGTGCGATGGCAATGTGGGGGCGGTCGTCGACCTCGCCGGGAACGGCTTCCTCTCGACCCGAGGCTGCGGCCTGTGCTTCGAGCGCCAACAGCACGCGGTCAAAGCCGAGCCCGAACCCGCAGCACGGGTCCAAATCGGGCAGGCCAAACAGGTGGAGCAGTTTGTACGAGCCCCCTCCGAGCACTTGGCCTTCACCGCCAAGTTCCTCCACCTTGACCTCGAACACCATGCCGGTGTAGTAGTCGAGGCCACGAGCGACCGTCAAGTCCACCGCCATGGCCGGGGGTGCAGGCGCCAGGGCCGCCAGGGCCGTGAGCGTGGTTTCGAGTTCATCGAGGGCTTCCAGCGAGACACCGTCCATGCTGGAGAGGAGTTCACGGGCCGGCCCAAGCGTTTCCATGCCCCCGTCAAGCGAGGCCAGCGCACGAAGTGGTTCAGCGTTGGCCGGGTCGAGGTCGTGCGTTTCGAAGAGGGCGGCAAGCCCCGCATCGTCGCCCTTGTCGAGCAGGCGCATGGCGCTGGCGATGGGCGGTTCACCGGTGGAGGCGTCGACCTCAGTGGACAGCCCGAGCCCCGTCAAGGCGTCCTTGAGCACACCGACGTGGCCGATGCGAATCTCCCAGCCCTCAAGGCCGGTGGCGTGGAGCATGTTGACCGCCAGGGCCAGCACTTCCGCTTCAGCCAGCGGCCCCGATGCTCCAATGAGTTCCACACCGTACTGGAAGAATTCACGGTAGCGGCCGGTTTTGAATTCCTCGTACCGGTAGCACTGTCCGTAGTAGGACAAGCGAAGCGGCTTGGTGTCCATGCGCATTTCTTCGGCGACCATGCGCATGACGGGTGCTGTCAGTTCAGGGCGCAAGGTCAAGTCGCGCTCGCCCTTGTCTTGGAACGCATAGAGCTGGTTGATGACGCCCGGGCCGGACTTGGCGGTGAACAACTCAAGCGATTCAAACACGGGTGTTTGAACCCTCGAAAAACCGTGGCGCTGCGCCACATCTTCGAGCAGGTGCTCCAGCGCCAACCTTCGCTTCATCGCCGCTGGCGTGAAGTCCCGAGTTCCGCGTGGTCGTTGCACCATCAAACCCGTCGTGCCGTTCTGGCTTCAAGACCCCTTCGCCTTCAACACGGGAGCCGGAACGGATTCCCGACTCCTCTTCCTACCAAGCAGCCTCGCCCCAGAGGTCCTCGCCGTCTTCCAAGTTCCACGAAGGAGCGTCAGCGTCTTCGGTTGACGACGTTCCCTCTTCGGTCGATTTCTCGTCGGTTGGGCTCTCGTCGGTTGAGCCCTCGTCTGTCTGACGCTCCTCTGTAGAGTCCTCGTCTTCGGACGCTGATCCATCACCGGATTGAGCATCGAGATCAGGGTCGGATTCAGGCGGTGACGGTGCTTCCGAAGGCTGAGCGGCCACCGCATCTAAATCAGGCGCCTCGGGCACGTCGGGCAGCACCACCTCGTCCTTGCTGGCGATCTCCTCGAGTTTCTCAATCAGTTCCCAGTCCGGCTCTTCCGCCCCGGGCTGCACGCCTTGGTCTTGGCGCACCTGAACGAGTTCAGCAGCGTTGAGCACATCGTCGTCGCTCGTCACCGTTTCAGTGAGTGCTGTTTGGTCGAGCGGTCGAAGGTCGGCGTTGGCGTCCTCGCCCTTGGCTTCGAAGGTGGTGGGTTCGGTGGGAGCGGCGACACCCAGCGACTTCCAGGCGTCCTTGACCTCAGTGGAAGCAGGGACGACGGAACGGGCACGCTCCTCGGCCTTGCGACGCTCGTAAGCCGCCTTCACTTCGGCCTCCTCTTGTTCGGCGCGCATGCGAGCCTCCACTTCTCGCCACGTCTTGCGTTCCTCCTTGAGGCGGTCTCGCTCCTCCTGACGCTCAATCATCAGCGGCGTGGGTTGGTCGTAGCGCCTCCAAAAGAGGTAGCTGACGCCAATGAAGAGGAGGGAAAGGATGAGCCCGGTCGTGAGCGTCTCCCACAACTCGCTCATGGCGCCTCACCTTCAATCGGCCAGTTCAGCGTCCACGGTGGCGGCCAGGTGCTCAAATCCAGCGATGACATCGCCCACTTGACCGATGAGGTCGTCGGAACCACCCGGGAGTTCGGAGATGTCGGCTTCGGCGCCTTCGGGGACGTTTCGGAACAAGGGTCGCTCGATGAGCTTCCGATTCAGGCCGATGAACAGGGCTGCGACCACGCCCCAGAACAGGAGAATGATGGTCAGGCCCTTCGGGTTGGAGGGGTCCCAGACGTTGGGCGTGTTGGCGATCATGTCGGAGAAATACGACGCCATCAGCACGAAGAACAAGATGGGGAAGGCGATGTAAATCAGCACGTCCCACCAGCGACCGACTTCCAAATCGTTGTCGCCGGTGTTGATGAAATCATCACGGAAGGCCGAAACGCCCAGACCGAGGTAGCCGGCGAAGCCCGGCGGAGCCGTGCCTTCGTCAACCGCAGTTCGCCACTTGATGTAGCCGTACTTCCAAATCGAGAAGGCGATGAACAGCCCCGAGAACATCAGCCCGTAGCCCCAGATGTGGTCCTGCACTTCGAGGAATTCTGGGAAGGCCACGCCTGCACTGTCGAGCTGAATCCACAGGATGGCGGATGGCAGACCGAAGATGAAGATGGCCAGGCCCGTGATGAGCACGGATCGCTCTCGCTCGTAGCCGTGGTCGACGAAGTTTCGGACACAGAGTTCAACGGTGGAGATCATCGACGTCAGGGCGGCAAAGGAGAGGGCGAGGAAGAACATCGCCGTCATGATGAGCGGGCCAATGGCGCCACCTGGCGCCTGTGCAAACACCTCTGGAAGGGCGAGGAAGGTGATGGCGGAGGAACCACCGGTCACCGTGGCCAAGGGGTCGGGGTTGACCGCAAAGATGGCCGAAAGCACCGCCAGACCGGCGATGATGGAGATGCTGTTGTTGGCAAGCCCCATCGTGAACGCGTTGAGCACCGTGTCCTCGTCTTTGCTCATGTAGACGGCGTAGGTGATGCACATGCCCATGCCGGCGGAACACGACCACGCCGATTGCGATAGACCGTTGATCCACACCTCCGGCTCAAACAGCATGTCAAAGTCCACGGTGAACATGAACAGCGCTCCGTCGAGGCTCCCGTCGCTGAGGTCCATCCAAAGCGAGAGGAAGAGCGTCAAGAACAGCAGCACGAACAGGGAAATCATGAGGTAGAAGTTGACCTTTTCAATCGCCTTTGCACCCTTCCAGATGGTGCCCAGCACCAGCAAAATCACGAGGAACTGGAAGAAGATGACTTGACCGGGCGACTGCAGGAAGGCGTTCCACACTTCGGTGGTGTCCACCTTGTCGCCACTCAGGGCGCCAGTAATGCCGAGTTGGAAGTACTTCAGCGTCCAGCCGGACACCACGGCGTAGTAGAACCCGATGGCGGTTGAAATCCATGCGGTCCACAACCCCATCCAAGCGAATCGACGGCCTGCGAAAATGCGGAAGGTTCCGATGGTTCCGGTCCGGCTTCGCTTCCCCATTGCATACTCAGCAATGACGAGCGGAATCGACCACGCGAACAGGAAAATGAGCCACGGAATGAGGAACGTCCCACCGCCGTTGGCACCCACCATGCGAGGAAAACGCCAGATGTTGCCGGTCCCGATGGCGGCACCGATGGAGGCAAAAATCAGACCGAGACGGCCGTTGAACTGGTCGCTTTCGCCCATGCGATCACCTCAGTCCTCCCGAAGATCGGCTTCGAAGACCTTGTCCTCGTCCTCGCCGAGCATGATGCGCAGGGCCACAGCTAAGCCGCCCCACACGAAGGTGGCGACGAGCGAGAAGGTGAAGAAGGCCCCAAAGACGCTGCCAAAGGCGGCTCTGTACGTCACTTCCAACGTGTAGTACTTGCCATCGCCGGGGTACTGGTTGAGATCAGAACCGCCCAACGTGGCCACCGTGGCCTTGTAGTGAACTTCGCCCGTGGCGGTTTCCGACACCGGCAGTTCAGCCCGCAGGAGCGTGCCGTTGCCGGCGGCCAGCGGACAGCCGCCTTCCACCATCTCCACGCCCGCACTCTGCCAGGGCGTCGTGGACCACTCTCGTGGACCAAAGTCGCTCTGCATGCGGCTGGGCTTGACTTGGCGCCACTGGACCTTGGTGTCCTTGACGCTGTAGGGGAACTGGTTGGAAACGCAAATCTCGATGGGGATGTCGCCCTCTTCGGGAATGTCGATCATCGACGGTTGCTTGAGGTAGTTCTGCTGCGAGATGTTGGCGAGTTCGAGGTCGGCCCGCTCACGTGGGTTGTCAGCGATTTCAGCGATGTAGAACCCAAGGCCAAGGTTGCGCACGGCGATGTGGTCGATGTCGTCCTCGTGCTGGTGGAACGCCGTACCGATTTCAGAGGTGTAGCAGTAGGAGCCGTGAACGCCGTAATGCCAGTCGCAGAAATCACCCGAGGTGGGGTAGAGCGAAGACGACTGAAGATTGGCGTACTGCGTCATGTCGGCCATCATCTGGCCGTGGTAGCGAAGTTGGTCGTGGTCGGGGCTTTCGCAGTCCGTGCAGTGGCCCCACGGCCACAGGATGAGTTCGGAGTAGGAGTGGTGGGTCAGGGTCGCCTTGAATTCGCTCGCACCGTCGCCCACATCGTCGTTCATTTCGGTCAGGTCCTGGATGAACTTGGTCTCGGGCTCGGAGTTGCCGCCCCACCAGTCTTCGTCGGTCACGCCGTCAGCGTCGTCGTCTTTGCCGTCGACGTGATCTTCGTTGATTTGGCCGTCGCCGTCGTTGTCCCGGTCGTCCACCGGTCCGTTGTAAACATCGTTGTTGGAGATGCCTGCACGCTCGTCTTCAGCCGGCGTACAGGTGCCCGGAACGATGGGGCCCGTGGCACCCAAGGGTGCACCCCATTCAAACTGGTAGTTGCGGTTCAGGTCCACGCCGTCGCAGTCCTCGTCAACCTGTTCGTTGAGGTCGGGCAGTGGCGTCACCCCGGTGAAGGTGTTGTCTCGGAGGTTCTTCCGCCATCCACCGGAGGGGCAGGATTCCCACGCCGGGGCGGGACAGAAGACTTCGCGATCG
>JBMZXF010000069.1:0-6743 GCA_049627345.1 Candidatus Poseidonia sp.
AACATGAACTGACGTTCATGCCGCCACATCCACGCTCCAACGAGCGACAAGACTCCATCGAGGGAGAGGTATGGACCAGCGCCCGCACAGACCTTTGATAGGATGAACACCTACCGCCCACCATGGACCACCCCCTGCGCATCGTCGTTGCGAAACCCGGGTTGGACGGCCACGACCGAGGGGCGAAAGTCGTTGCACGCGCCCTGCGAGACGCCGGGCACGAGGTGATTTACACCGGCCTTCGACGAACATCCCAACAGATCGTGGACACCGTTCGAGACGAAGACGCCCGTTTCCTCGGCCTTTCCTCCCTTTCGGGTGCTCACGCCCACCTCTTCCCCCAAGTGTGCCAGAAGTTGGTTGAGGCGGGGTTGGACGATGTCATCGTCTTTGGCGGCGGCATCATCCCCCATGAAGACCGCCCTGCGTTGCACGAAGCGGGCATTCGAGCCGTGTTTGGGCCCGGCACACCCACTTCCGAAATCCTTGATTTCATCCAGCAGGCCTCCGAGAAAGCCGATGCTGGCGTTGGACAAGGCAGCGACTGGCACTGGGAATCTTCGGCGTGAGAGGGGTTGCGAACGTGAACGAGGAACGCGACCAAGCCTTGAACGGCGACCGACGCGCCATGGCTCGTTTGCTCTCCAAAATCGAAAACGGCACCCTTGCCCTCAACCAACTCATCGACCAACCCCTCGAGACACCGGCGAAGGGGTGGACCACCATGGCCATCACCGGTGCGCCTGGTGTCGGTAAATCCGTTCTCGTGGACGCCTTGATGACGGCGTGGGCGAGCGAAGGCCACAAGGTGGCTCTGCTGGCGGTCGACCCGAGTTCACCGCGAACCGGCGGCGCCCTGCTCGGCGACCGCATTCGCATGTCCTCGGTTGACAACCCTGCCATCAGCGAGCGCGTGTACGTTCGTTCGATTGCCACGCGCTCCTCATCGGGCAGCGTGCCCCTCATCGTTGAAGACATGGCTGGGTTTCTTCTCGCTTGTGGATGGGACCGCGTGCTGATTGAAACCGTGGGCTCTGGACAAGCCGAGCTCCGATGTGCAGCAGTCGCTGACCGCATCGTGGTGGTCGAAGGACCGGCCCGTGGCGATGGTATCCAAGCGGAAAAGGCAGGTCTCCTCGAACTGGCCGACATCGTTCTCGTCAACAAAGCCGACCTCGACGGTGCTGAACGCCACGCCGGTGAGTTGCGTGAGTCCTACGCTCTTGGCGGGGATGAGGCACCCGATGTGTTGCTGACCTCTGGCCTCAAAGGCCTCGGCATCCCGGAAGCCGCATCGGCGTTACTCAACCTCAGCAGTTCAGGTCGTGCACGTCGCGCCCGAATGCGTGAGCGTTTGTTGGGCCAACACGAACGTCGGCTCGTCCTCCACCCATCGTACAACAGCGTCCTCGACGCTCTCTGTGAGGGGACCCTTGATATTGAAGAGGCGTTGATTCGTCTTCAAGGGGAATAAAATGGAAGGTCAAGTCGAGATGACCAATCCGGTCGACACCTCCGTCGGGGGGATGCGAGGCCACGTTCTTCGAAGGGGCGTGCACCTCGGCATGGTTGGTATTCCCTACCTTTACTTCGCTCACGGTGAATCGGTCGCTGAGGCGGTTGGCCTCGAACTGCCTCAAGTCGTCGCCGGCGTGGTGCTGCTCGCCCTCCTGCTCGAAGGGTTGCGGTTGAAACTCGGCCTGACGGTCTTTGGCCAGCGGGACTACGAGGCCCACCAAGTCTCTGCCCTCGCTTGGGGTGCTGTCGGGGTTGGATTTGTGCTCCTCTTGACCCCTCACGAAGCCTATGCGTGGCCGCTCATTGCGTCCCTCGCACTGGGTGATCCCTTGATGGGAGAACTCCGCCGAAAGGACGTGGCAGACCGACAGGTGATGATCTACGCCACCTTGCTCCTCCTCGCCATTTGGTTGGTGTCAAGTTTCCAATTCGGTACGCCGGTGTGGCTCTGCATCCTGCTCGCCCCCGTGTGCATGATCTCTGAGTGGCCTCGGTTGCGCTACATTGACGACAACGCCACCATGTTGCTGATTCCGCTGGCGCTCGTCCTCCTGCTCGAGCCCTTTGCGCTCGTCATGGCGTAAAACAGCCGTTGGCACACGCTTGATTCAATACGTTGAAAGGGTGGCCACGGCTCGTTGGAACCAGTGAAGAACATGGCCGACGAACCCACCAACTCGGACCCACCCCAAATCGCATACGGAATGGCCTTTGCAGTCGCCATTGTCCTGTTGGCTGTGGTGATGTTCCAATACCCACTTTGGTAAGGAAATTTCACTGATTCTGAACATCCCTTGAAAAGGGACCGTCTGAGTAGACGATTCATGTGCGGTATCGCAGGCGTGCTTGGCCACCCCGATGCCGCTGTGCTGCAGCGCATGAATCGACTCCAGCAACACCGTGGACCCGATGAAGACGATATCTGGCATGACGAACATGTGGGCTTCGCACATGCACGCCTCTCCATCCTTGATTTGCAGTCAAGTCAGCAACCCATGACAGGCGTGGAAGGCGCCGTGGTTATTCTCAACGGCGAGATCTACAACCACCGTGATCTGCGTGCCAAGCATTCGGGCTATCCGTTCCAAACAGCAGGCGACACCGAAGCCGTTCTTGCCGTTCATCATTCAGCGAGGCAAAGGGCCACCGGGGATTTGACGGCGAAGGAACACGCAGCCTGGTTGTCAACCCTGGACGGCATGTACGCCATTGCGCTCTGGCATCCGGCTTCTCGGCAACTCGTTCTCGCCCGAGACCCGATGGGCATCAAACCGTTGAGCAGGACCATGGTCGATGATTCGCTGATGTTCGCCAGCGAGGTCAAAGCCTTCCGGGCCGACGAGCGCTACGTCCCCGAGTTGGACGAGTTGGCGATGGCCGCTCGTCTGGTATGGGAATATCCACTCGATGGAACGACCCTTCTCAAGGGCGTTCACCAGGTTCGCCCCGGCACCGTTGAACGATGGGGCCTGAATCAACACCACCAACCGGTGTTGCTCGACGTGGCCGACATTGAACGGCAGGTGTTGGACCCCTCGCCGACATGGGACCCAAACGTCAACGCCGCCGACCTGCTCGAGAGCTTTGTCTCTGGGGTCCAGCAACGCTTGATGGCCGATGTGCCGGTTGGCATCGTGCTCTCAGGAGGGTTGGATTCCAGTCTGGTTGCCGCCGTGGCCCATGAAGCAGCCGAACGCGCGGGCCAACCTGTCCCTGAATGCTGGACCGTGGCCGAGAGCGAAGACAACCCAGACTGGCAGGCGGCCGAAGTGGTGGCTTCTCATCACGACCTGGTTCACCACCAGCACCTGCTCGAAGCCTCCGCGTTCGAGAAGCGCTTGCCCAAACTCGCCTGGCACGGGGAAGACGCCGACGTGACGGTCATGTTCTTCCATCCGCTGTTTGAACACATGGCCAACCACGTCAAAGTCGGCCTGTGCGGTCAGGGCGCCGATGAACTCCATGCTGGCTACCCGAGGTACGGAACACTGGCCGACCACGGCGGAACCCTGAAGCAACGTATGGACGCCCTTCCTGACCACCTCAACGCAGCCCTGCTCAACGGCGGTCTTGCTCGTGAAGAGGGCTGGTACAGCCATGCTCACGACCCTGAAACCATCACGGGCGACCTTCAGACCATGCTCAACTTTGAGTTGGAACACGGCCAGTTGAGCAATTTTCAACTCAGGCTGGTCGACCGCCACTCCATGGCGCATTCCCTCGAAGTGCGTGTCCCGTTTTTGGGCAGCGACCACCGAGCGGCTTCCTACGCTTTGCCAGCGGAATGGAAGCGTGGTGCAGGTCGAGATGAGAAAGCCGCCCTACGACAGGCGGCCGACTTGACTCGCCTGCCCAAGGACATCGTGCGTCGGCCGAAACTCCCGGCAGGCCGGGCCACCTCGCCCTCCATGCTCGAACAATTCTTGACCGACCGCCGTTCGCAAACCGAAGAACTGCTCGAACACTACGCTCACTGGGCGCCTGTCCTGAAAGGACAAGAGGAACTCGCGTTGGGCCTGGGCTTGTTTGAATCGCTCCACCTGCGAGAAGACGGCCACCATCGAACCTCACACTCCATTGACGACTTGATTGCTGAGGTGATGTCCCCATGAACCTGCGAACACAAACCGAACGACTCGAATCAATGCGCGACGAAATCACCGCCTGGATGAAGCAAAAGCGGAGCGAGGTGCCCATCCCGGTCTACGGTAGCGTTGACATCCGGGATGCAGGTTGGAAGATTGGCGTGGTGGATGCCAACCACTTCCCGGCAGGATTCAACAACGTCTCCAAGGAGAACCTCGCCGAACTCTCGGCCTTGTTCAAGGATCACATCAACCGCACCCACCCCGACTGCTCGTGGGTCCACATCTACCCCGAGAGCCACACCCGGAACCAAGGTTACGTCGAGAACATCGCCACCATCAAGTCCATGATCGAAACCGCAGGTTTCACCTGCACCGTGGGTTCGCCCGACCTCAACGGGCTGGAATCCGTTCACGGCATCTCCGGGCCCTTGATGTTGACCGACGTCGCCCTGAACGACGATGATGAATTGACCGTGAACGGGACCAAACCCGACCTCATCTTGCTCAACAACGACCTGACCGATGGCGACATCCCCGGCGTTCAGAGCACCAACATCACCCCGCCGCCCCACATGGGCTGGTACCGAAGGCGGAAGTCTCAGCACTACGAAGCCCTGCGGCCGTACATCCTCGAGATGGCTGAACTCATCGACATTGACCCGTGGCATTTGATGCCGGACTGGTTCGTCTCCGAAGACAAATGCCTGACCGAAGAGGCGTGCCGCATCAAACTGGCTGGCGAAATCGACGACTTTCTCGACGGACTTCGAGAAAAATACCGTTCCCTTGGCATTGAGCGGGAACCGACGGTCGTCATCAAGAACGACAGCGGGACCTACGGCCTTGGCGTGATGATGTTGACCGCTGGCGAGCAAATCCTCAAACTCTCCAACCGAAAGGCGAACAAACTTCGCTACGCCAAAGGTGGAGCGAAAGTGGACAACTTCCTCATCCAAGAAGGGATTCCAACCGCCCTGGCCACTGAGGAAGGGGAGACCCTCGAGCCGGTGGTGTACCTGGTGGACGGCGAGGCAGCATCGTGGTTTTACCGCATCAACGCCAAGAAGTCCGACATGGACAACCTGAATTCACCCAGCGCTCGCTTTGAGAACTACGAAGGCAGCGAAAATCCCTACGGCAAGGAAGCACACAGTTGGCACGCACTTGTGGCCGAACTCAGCATGATCGCCATGGGCGCCGAAGCCGCCGCATGGAAGGCATGAGGGAATCCAACCCAATGCAACAGAATGAAAGCCAGCGGGCCGTGGCCGGAGTATGAGCCAGCGCGTGTGGTTGTACATCACCACCATCGCCGTTGGCTTGTGGATTTCAGCCACGGGTGCGTCGGGACTTCTCCCCGACAGCCTGGCGGAATGGCCGGTCAACCTTTGGTGCTGGGGCCTCTTTGCCTACGTGTACCGGGTGGCCGACCGAAAAGAGCGCATCGAGATGCTGACGGTGGTCGCCCTCGCCACCCCGATGGAGCTGTTTTTCTCGGAAGTGTGGTTGATTTACGAATACCAGCGTGACTTCATGCCGCTGTTTGTCCCCGCAGGACACTATTTCCTGTTTGACCTCGGTCGCCGTGCAGCTCACACGATGCGTGAATCCATGGCCATGCCTGCCCTGATGCCGTTCGTTCCCCTCGTTGCCTACGGTGCATGGACCGGCGGCGACACCTCGGGTGTGGTCATGCTGGTGCTCGTGCTCGCCTTCACGCAGTGGGGGCCTCAACCTCGCCTCTATGCCGCCATGGCGTGGGCTGCCCTGGCGATGGAACTCTGGGGCACCTACCTCGGGAATTGGACCTGGGCGTCGGACGTCCCTTGGACGGGGTTAACGGCGTGGAACCCTCCGCTTCTCGTGGGCGCCTTCTACTGTTTTGGCGACCTGCTGGTTAACCTGTGCGTTGCCAAGTTTGAAGGGGAACCTACACCCGAGGGTTCAGCATGACCGGTGCTGACGAGTTGCGTAAGCGCCGTGAGCAAGAGGCGCTGAAGATTCGCACCGCCCTCAACCGACAACGAGGTGAACAGCGTGCCAACACCAAAGGCGGTGAAGGAACGGTGGCTTTCGTTGAGGAACGCAAGTGCATCGGCTGCGACCAGTGCACGATTGTCTGCGACGACGACGCCATTGAACTCTACCACGTGGACGTGCTCAGCCCGCTCATGTCGGTGGAGAGCAACCGGAAGGCCAAGATCATCCGAGATGCTTGCACGGGCTGCCGCCTGTGCGTCCTTGCGTGCCCGACCGACGCCATCACGATGATCGACCGATGAGGTGAACCCCCATGTCAAAGAAAGGAAAAGACCCGACCGCACAACGCTTTGGAGGCGAATTTGGACCGTACCGCAAGGAAGGGACCCAAGGCGTCACCCTCTCGACGTTCAAGACCCTCGTTTGGACGTCCAACATTGGCGGCCTTCTCCTCGTGGTCCTTGCCCTCGAGCTGCTCTTCGTGCAGCAGCGCTTCAACTGGGGCTTCCTCGCCCTCGTGCTCGGGGTGGCCGTGGCCCTGTTCCCGTCCAACTACGAAATTGTTGGCATGAACGAAGACGACGACAACGACTGATGCAACCTCCCATCAGACGGTTGGCTATGACAAAGCCCACTGCGAGCCCTCTGATTTGCTCA
>JBMZXF010000070.1:0-5827 GCA_049627345.1 Candidatus Poseidonia sp.
GCCAAGGCTTGGTTCATGGTTGAAAACTTGGGGAACGCCCCAGAAAGCACCACGTCGATCACATGGACGGCGCCTTCGTGGGGTGGCTCGCCATCCATTCACGACGCCAGCGGCCAGCAATTGTTCAGCATCGCCTTGAATCCGGGCGAGACCAAGGTCCTGCTTGCCCATCTCGACACGCCATCCAGCACCAGTTACGGGAGCAGTACGCAATCCACGCTGACGATGTGCATGGGAAGTGGTGAGGATGCGCTGTGCGAATCCATGCCGTTCACGTTCATCGCTCACAAGGTGGTGGCGGAGCCCACGCATCACAGAACACTCCCCGGCGCCACGTTGACGTGGAGCCTCCAAGGCATCGTTCCGACCTCTGGCGCAGCCACATGGAACATGAATGCCATGGGCATGCTCGAAACCGGTTGGATCTGGTCCACCACTGGCGACCTCAGCATCAACGGTTCGAATCTGATGGCAACAGGCACGGCAGGGAACGTGTTCAGCGGTGATTTAACCCTTCAACTCCCACCCAATGCCATCCCGAAACGCCACACCTTCGCCGCAACCGACGCGCTCGACGGTGATGCGCAGTTCAACGTCAGCCTCCACGTGTTGCAGATTTTCAGAGCCAACGTCGACGTGATAGAACCGACACCATCCACGCCAGGCCAACCCATCGCTCTCAACGTCAGCGAGGCCCATCGCTTCTTGCTCTCTCTCGAAAACCCAGGAAACGGAGAGGACTCGTTCTTGCTTAGTGCAACTGCACGTAGCGTGAGTGAATCCACCGCACCTGAGGTGCAGTTCACCTACTATGACCCGCAGAAAACGTTGGGACCTTTGTCAACGGGAATTGGTACGATTGACGTCGTCCTCTCGTCAGAAATTCCAGCACTGACACCCTTTTTCCTCGACTTTACCTGGACATCACTCGGCGGTGAAAACGTACACGATGTGGTCTCCATTGAGGTCCAAGCGGCACAAAGCCACGAGTGGTCGGTGCTGGCCATCAACGAGACCTCGGTCCTTGGAGTGCCGGGTCAAACCCTGGAATTCGGGTTCAACCTCACCAACCTCGGAAACGCAGCAGACGCACTCACCCTCCGGCCAGAACTTCAACAGCATCCGTTTGGAAACGACGCCTCCTCATGGGCTGCTGCTGAGGTTGAAACCACCACCGTTGCCGTTAACGGCACGACGGAACTGGTCTTTTCCGTTGTGATACCACAAACCGCATGGGCCACCTCGTCGGTCGACATCAGGCTGCTTCATGTTGCCAACGGCTATGTTCTCGGCGAAACCGCGCTCTCCGTGGAGGTGGATGCAGTATCCGGGTGGAAATTGAATTTGACCGAGGCCGACCTTGAAGTCGACCCGGAGGGCGAGAACCTCACGTTCACGCTGATTCACACAGGGAACGCCTACGAACAGCCCTACTTTGCGAAGGCAGGAGCGGGATGGAACATCACACTCCCCGAAAACGTGGCGGCAGTGGCGCCCTATGCCACCAGTACCTTCGTTGTCCACGTCCAACCGCCAGAGAACGCCATCGCTGGAGAGGTGGGTGTCCTGCGCATTCGAATCACAGGCAACGACACCAGCGGTCTCGTCGTGGAAGAAATTCCAGTCAGGGTCGGTGCATCACCCCAGATCGTGGTTGACCACCGAGGCGTGTGGAGCGTCAACGAACAAGGCGGATACCCGACGGCTTGGATTGAGAATCAAGGCAACGACATCGCCATGCTCACCGTTGACCTTGACGGCCTTCCGGAAGGGTGGTCAACACAGCAAGGCAGCCAGGTGATTCTCGCACCTGGAGAAGTCGCCGGCATCCCCCTGAGCCTCGTTCCCGCAAGCGATTGGAACCAACAGCGGATGTTACTGACCATCAACGTCAATCATCCACTGCTGGGTGTACAAGGCCATAGCATCGAGGTTGAGCACAGCCGTGTTTCCTTCTCCAGCACCCCCATCGTTGATGCGTATCTTGGGTCTGAGCAATCGGTTCTCGTCTCAACCGTTGGTGGAGAAACCGTCGCCTTTGGTGGACCCCTCAATGTGGAGACGACCTCGCAAGCCGTGTCGTTCATCCAACCATCCTCCACCGGCGAATACCTCCTGACATGGTCAAGCGATGGTGCGGATGGGAACCTTTCCATCTACGCCGTTGCCCGACAGTACCCCGATTCAAGCATCGCATGCCAGTTCCTTGAAGATGCATTTGATCGCCTCGGACAGGCTGAACTGGAAGGGACGGCGGCCACCTGCGTGCTCACTGCTGGAGCAACGGAAGAGCTCCGGGCGGTGTTCACCCTGGTGAATTCCATCGGTGAACGCATCGGTATCGAGGAAGAGAGCCTTGTTGTCGGTGAAGGGCAAGAAAAGACGTTCAACATCACCCTCGAAGGTTGGGATCCCGAGCCTGGTGTGTTCGATGTCATGTTGACCGGCTACGACCAATACGGGCGAACCCTCGCCGATGCCCGGGTGTCCGTGGTCGCCCGCGAACAGGGCTGGAACGTCGGCATCAGTTCCCTCACGAGCAACGGCGACATCAACATCGGCATCAAGCGCAGCGGATACGGCCTCCTCGAAGACGCCGTTTGTGAACTGCTGGTCGAGGCCGAAGGTGGATGGGCGACCACGTACATCGTTGATGTGGCTTATGCGGAATTTGCACCGGTGGTCCAAATCAAGAACCCAAGCAGCATTGAACGGGACGAAAAGATCACCGCAACCCTTGCTTGCAGTCTGCCGTTTGACGTTGATGACGACCCGGAAGACGACACCATGAGCACCTATTACAAGCCAGCCAACGTCCTCGCCGTGTCCTCAAGTGACATCGGATGGATCATCGGCGTAGCCGGTTTGGTGGTGGCCATCGCCTGGTTGTTGGGTGCTGTTCAAGTCGGAGGCAAGAAGCAAGCACAGACTCCACCTGCGAAGCAAAAGGCACAGCGTCCAACACCCGCTGGAGGTGTTGAAGAGGCATCGTACGATGAGGCGCCGAGTGATGAAGACGACATGCAGTTGGAACTTGTCTCGGCCCCTGATGAGGAACCGGCGATTGAGGATGATTCGGAGGTTGAGGCATCGCAGCCGATGGTTGAGGTGTTCGAGGAGATCGAAACTACACCGGAACCCGTCGATGCCACAGCGAGTGGACGGCTTGCCAGCCTTCGAGAAGAAATGGGTGGGGACGACGTGAATGAACGAGAAGGCACCCTCGAAGACCGAATGAAGAAGTTCTTCGGTGGCAGCGAGTGATGCAAGTCCTTATTTCGCTGTGGCGGAGGCAACAGGCATGGACGAGGCGACACAAGCATCCACCACAGCGTTCTTCACGCTTGATGCCTTCAACGGGGACCTCGCATCTCAGGTGATGATGGCCATTGAATCGGCCATGGAAGGCAATGAGGAAGATTGGACCAACCTCGTTGAGGCCGATGCCGATCTCAAACTTCGCCTGTCTCAGCAGGGCATTCAAACCCCTGCGTCCTATACATCCATCAGGTGGGACCCCGCGATGATCCTGTTCACAACCTGCGTTGAATTGACCAATGACGGGCGTCCACTGCCGTTGGGTGAAACCATGACGAGGGAACGCTTCGGGCGCTTCCCCTTCGGCAACGGTTCTGCCCTTGGCTACCTGCTGGAATTCATTCGTCCAAACCGAAGCATCACCGACCACGACGGCCAGAGCATCTACGATGAAATCATCGAGCAACTTGAGCAGCTCGCGTTCGGGTGCGAAGAGCGACAACGAGGTCATCAGCGATTCGAGGATGGGTTTGGAGGCATGCAGATTCACGGTTTTTTAGGAGCAGAAGAAGTACGTCAACTTCGAAAGAACCTCGCCAGTCGAGCGTGGACGGCGTCCTACGAAGAGCCGTTGGACGGCGGTGTTGCCGACGTTGCGAAGCATTTCACCACCCTGCTCAAGGCCGCCGAGCGGCGCAGGGTCGGTCTGGCACTGCGCACGCACCGTTGACTCAGAAGTCCTGCGAAGTAAGGCGCTCGTACATCGAGGCGTAAAGCGCAGCCGTTTCGTCGATGACTGATTGTGGAAGAGCGGGAATGGGAGGCTCGTCCGTACCGGCGTCGCGAGCCGCCTGAAGGTTGGCTTGATGACCGGTCTCGATGTAGTGGGAGCGAACGAATTCCTTGGACAGTTCGATGCACTCACCGTTGGCGTAGGCTTCGGCGTCCCACCAACGGTCTTCATCGAGGGTGCCGAAGGTGTCGACCAGCACGACCTCACGGTTCGTACCGAGGGCGAATTCTTTCTTCCCGTCCACGTGAATGAGGCCGTTCTTGGCTGCTTCTCGCTCGATGATCTCATCAATGGCCAGCGCAGCCGCCACGATCTTCTCGTACTCTTCGTCCGTGATGTTGGAGATTTCGAGCGCTTCCTCTCGGCCGATGTTTCGGTCGAAGGTCTCGAATTTGGTGGTCACCTCAACAAAGGGTTGCGAGAGCTTCACACCGTACTCACAATCTGGGTCCACACCGAGGGCTTCTGCGGTCAATTCACCACGTTGGAAGCGACGCCAGGCTGAGCCCGACAGGTAGTGGCGAACAATGACTTCGAGCGGTACGAACACCCATTCCATGTCTCGAGGGATGGCGCCTGGCTCTTTGATGACCTTCACCTTACGAACCAAACATCTGTCGGGAGCATTGACTTCAATCAGGTGCGTCTTGCAGATGCCGGCTTCTTCGATGAGTTTGAACCAGTGCGCCGTGGTACGGTTGAGCGATTCGCCCTTTCGAGGAATCAAGGAAGGAATGATTTGATCAAAGACCGAAATCTGATTCGTAAATCGGAACTCATAGACGTCCTCGTCATCGGTCGACCATACTTGCTTGACTTTCCCTTGGTAGAGCATTTCTCCCATGCGAAGCAACCCTTGAAATCAGCCTTTGAACATTTCATACCGGCTCGATGGGCAGATTCAGAGGAAGCCAAGGGCGTCTTCGATACGATTGAGTTCAGGTCCCGTTGTTTGCGTGCCGCTGATGGCCCCTGTGTTGGATGCACACACACCTGCACCCACGTAGGGTGAACCAAACGAAACGGTGCCGACCATCGGCTTGACACCGAGGACTTCCTCGATGAGGAGCGCCTCATCGGGCGTGACGTCGGGATGCAACAGGACGCCATGGTCGTTGGCAACGGCCAAACTTCCCACCACGTCTTGGCCGGCCACGGTGGTCGCAGCAACATCCACGGCCAGGACCTCAGCAAGAATCTCAAGGCCTTCGTGCGGAATGCTTGGCGAGGCGATGGCGCCCTGTTCGTTGACGACGAGGAGGTTTCCAGCGGTGTTCACACCGCCTTCCATGACCACCACGTCTCCAAAAGCCGTGAGTTGGTCAATATCATTCTCCGTTGCGATGTCAGCAACAGCAATGCCCTTGCTGTTGCCGCACACCAGAGCACCAACGAGGCTGGAACCGCCGATGGAGATCGGGTGCAGTTCGAGTCCAAGGCAGGTTTCAAACGCCTCGACGGTCGGTGAGGGTAGTTCTGGAGGGTGAAAGAGGACGTTGCCAACACTGGCCAAATGGATGCCCACTTGGTCGCTTCCAAAAATATCGACCGTGTCTATTGGCATGGGCTCATCACGACCTCGGTCTTGGAGTTCTAAAACGTGGTGTTGGTGGGGTTGCCTGAACGCAAAAAAGGCCGGCCTCCGACGGAGGTCCGGCCTTAAGCGCCCTTGCGGGTCGAGGAACCCGAGGTGAAAAGAGAGGGGCACAGTGACTTCCTTTCCCGTGGACTCTCGTACCACAGTAATGGGAGAGACGCAGAAGGGCTTGACTTCTG
>JBMZXF010000071.1:0-5770 GCA_049627345.1 Candidatus Poseidonia sp.
GATGCTCGTCTTGTTGACGTGCATGATGATGGCCGTGAACTTCCAAGAGGAAACCATTGACGAGCGTGTATCGTTCCGTTTGGGCGAGGGGGATAGTACCTTTGAGATCGTACAGAAATTTGACCCGGGCGACATGGTTCAGTCCAACATCACCTACCTGAACCACGCGTCGCCACTGGAAATTGTGGTGGTGATGGTTGAAACCAGTGTGCCCGCGATGGAAACGGGAGAAATTGACTGGGAGGTCATGAAAACCCTGGGTGAACACCGCACTGTGGCGCCTCAAACCACGTTGAGTTTGAACATCACGTCCCCGAAGATCTACCACTTCGTCGTCATGCACTTCCCCGAGGCCCAGGACAACGAATCCGTCATGGAAGTTCGCATCCTCAACGATTACGGCGACGACAAAATGGGACAGGCCATGTTCCTCAGCCTGCCGTCGCTTTGGATGACCGGTTTCGTGGTTTACCGCCTGTATCGATTGAAGAAGGAAGGTCGAAGTTGGATTGATTCTACACCCTCTTATGTGTGGGCCTCATCGTCCACTTCGGACGAAGAGGCGTAAGGGCATGGAACGTGAATCCCTCCAAGTGACGGTCGAGCGGCTCGCTCAATCCTCCGGTGGCCAGATTCTCACCTCCATCAAAGAAGGACTTCAGCGTTCGTTGAAGTATTACGTCGCCCTCTTCCTGCTCGGCTTCGTCGCCGCCTTTCCACTCACCAGTGAATTCATCGGTTGGTTGGTGGACGAGGGTCGCCTTCCTTCTGGTGTTGAAATCATCGTGATCTCGCCGGTGGAATTTTTGTTTCTCCAGCTCCGAATCGCAGGCTACGTCGGTCTCACCCTTGTCGCCCTGATGGTCGTAGGCCAGGTCGCCATGCACGGTCTTCGCCACGAAGCTGTCGTTCAGCGCATTCAGGAACTCGATGTATCCCTGCCCCGCCCCGGGCCTCGCCTTCTTGCAGCCGGTGCCACGTCGGTGCTGCTCATGGTGGCTGGCCTCCTCTACGCTTGGTACGGCCTCATTCCGCTGCTTCTGGACTACCTGACCACCGACGCCCAACAGGCGGGGCTTTCCACGGAGTGGCGTCTTTCGAATTACGCGGGTTTCATCGTCAATTTGCTCTCGGCCTCCGCCATCGGATTTCAGGCGCCGTTGCTGACCACCCTCGTGCTTCGCTCAGGGTTGGCCACCCATCAGCAACTTTCCGCCTCACGACGCATCATTTGGTTTGGCGCGTTTGTGTTGGGGGCCTTCATGTCCCCCCCGGACCCGTTGTCGTTGTTCCTCGTGGCGATGCCCATCATCCTCTTGTTTGAAGTGGCAATGCTGGTCGACCGAATCACTCGGAATTGAGCCGAGCATCGAGCGTTCCTGACTGGACGGGCATGTTGCCTGGGCGAGCCT
The DNA here is from genome assembly GCA_049627345.1 of Candidatus Poseidonia sp. GTDB lineage: Archaea > Thermoplasmatota > Poseidoniia > Poseidoniales > Poseidoniaceae > Poseidonia. The sequence goes on from JBMZXF010000071.1 coordinate 1,413, forward strand.
GCCACGACAGCCCGTGAAAGTCAGAACCCACCGTGACGCCCATGCCATGCACCGCCGCCTCGACCGTCAGTTCGTGTCGATAGGCGTCGCTGTGGCTTCGGTGAACGGCTTCAATCGCGTTCACACCATGTTCGTGGAGGGCTGCCAGCAGACGCTGGCTGGGGACGCCGTAATACAGCGGATGGGCCAAGGAGGTGAAGCCTCCTGCGGCGTTGACGGCGTTGACGGTTTCCTCAAGGGTGGGCTTGACGTGCGCTACAAAGCCGGGCAAGCCATCGCCAATCCACGTCTCAAAAGCTTCCTGTTTGGTCGACACGTAGCCTCGCTCGACCATCACTTCTGCGAGATGCGGACGTCCGACCGACCCGCTGGCTTTCGCACTGACCTCGTCGATGGACACCGGCATTCCGAGTTCACCCAGGCGGTCGCACATGGCCATCATTCGAGGATGACGACCGTCCTGATGGGGAGCAAGCCATGCCTTGAACGAGGCCACCTCTTCGTCGTTTTTCCCGGGGACATGGTTGGGAAAGTAGGCCAGGAGGTGCCAGGACGCAGATGCACGTTCACGACCGATGGAGGCGAGGTGCTCCTCGTCGGGTGGCAGCGCCGGCTCGCACGTGATTTCAACCCCGGGTACGAAGGTCAAGCCTCGTTCACTGGCAGCCGTGTACCCCTCGTTCCAACCTGCCGTGGTGTCGTGATCCGTGAGCGCCCAAACCTGAACCCCCTCACTGTGCATCAATTCAGCGACCTGTTCGACGGGGTGCTCACCGTCGCTGTGAAGCGAATGTGAGTGAAGGTCGTAGCGCTGGCTCCACATGATGTTCACTCCGTGCAGGTTTCTTTGAAGCCTCGTTTCAAAATAAATCGTCCAAATTCGGCAAGTCCGGCAGGTCGGGCAGGTCGAGACCGGGCGCGGTGGGTGGCACCGGTGCTGATGCCGTTGTCATGGCCGGTTGAGGCTCGGGAAGGTCGGCGAAGAGGTCGTCCAAGTCCGGCAACACCGGTGTCGTTGATGCGGATGCTGGCTCGGTGAGGGAAGGTTCACGCGGGGGTTCATCGGTTCCTCCGGCGAAGAGGTCGTCCAAGGACGGCATGGCCGGAAGAACCGTGGGTGAATCAGCAGACGCCGGCACGGGAGCGGCTGCCTGAGGAGAGGGTTGTGCCGTGGGCTGTGCAGGAGGTTCGCGGGTGCCGACAACGTCCCCCCTGGTTTGAGTTGGCAGTGGCACACTGGCGACGCCATCGGTCACGAAAGCTCGACCGGGTTGAAAGCCGGGAATGGTGCTGGGGTCACGTACCTTTGCGGCATCTTGTCCCGGCAAGGGAACGGGCTTGACGAGCACCCGTTCAAGGGTTTGACCGGTTTCTTCGTCGGCCGGTGCTGCCTCTCGTGGAGCGATGTTGGTTTGATTGGCGGCTTCAACGGCGGCCATGGTCCGTTCCACTTCAGCCCCGAATTCACCCGATGACAGGGTGGAGATGGCCGAGTTGACCTTGGCTTGGTCGGTGGTTTGGTTCTCACCGAGAATGCTCGTGAGAATGGAGGCTGTGGTCGGGTTCACACTCCCTGTGTTGCTCGGGGACACCGCTGAAACCAGCGTATCGAAGGCCTCTGCATCCGGGCGTGCATGTGCAGGGGTCAACTCCGGAATGACCCGTTCTTGGCTGGCGAATCTTGCCACCAACAACATGACCAGCATCACGCCCAAGCCGACCGCTTCTTCCAAGGAAAAACCGGGCGTGCCTGCAACATCCAACACGAGGTTCACGGCGGTGAGGATGACCGTGATTGCAGCGGCGAGCGTGGCCGCTGCAGCAAGTCGGGGGGCGCGAGGGTCGTGGACCACGCTGGTGGCTTAGGGTGTCGGTTTCTTAGGCCTTCTCGTCAACGGCCAAGGGTTTGTTCTGCCGCTCGAACCGTGTTTTCCATGAGCATGGCGATGGTCATCGGTCCAACGCCCCCGGGCACGGGCGACAACCACGAGGCGACGTCACTCACTGCAGGGTCAACGTCCCCTGCGAGGCGCCATCCTCGCTCTCTGGTCGAATCGTCAACTCGATTGATGCCGACGTCAACCACGATGGCCCCCGGTTTGATCCAGTCGGCCTTGACCATGTCCGGTCGCCCGACGGCAGCCACCACCACATCGGCTTCCCTGCAGACGGCCGCGGCATCATCGGTTCGTGAGTGGACCACGGTGACAGTGGCGTCCGCACCCTTCGCAGCCAACAACAGGGCGGCCGGCATGCCGACGATCCTCGAACGGCCCAGCACGACAGCCCGCTTCCCCTTGAGGTCAACGCCTGCCCAACGAAGCATGCGCATCACGCCGCTTGGCGTGCACGGCAGCATGCCGTCGGTTCGTCCTTGGACGAGCCGGCCGAGGTTCTGGGGATGGAAGCCATCCACGTCCTTGTCGGGGTGAATCAAATCCGTGAGTCCTTCCTCGTCCATGTGGGCGGGAAGCGGGGACTGAACGAGGATGCCGTGGACATCGTCTGCCTCGTTAAGGGTGTGGATGTGGTGGCGCAGCGTTGCTTCATCCGTGTCAGATGGCAGTGCAACATGGGTTGAACGGATGCCGAGTCGCTTGCACGTGTTGACTTTGGAATTGACGTAGACGTGGGAAGCAGGGTCGTCGCCGACAATGATGACCGCGAGATGTGGCTCTGTGCCACGTTCTTTCAGGTGATTGATGCGGTCGAGCAATTCACCCTCGACTTGAGAAGCGCACGCTTTTCCGTCCAAACGTTGTGCTGGCACGGATTGCCCACCCTGACCGTTGCCTTGAGCGTTCCGAGTCGGATGGTGTCCTCAAAGCGGCGTTTTGATGCCCATGGCTCGGACGATGCACCAACCCGCACGTGCCTCAAAAATAGCGAAGGCACCACCGAAGATGCCACCGGCTACAGCGTACCATCCGAGTCCAAAGGCGAGCACATCGGTGGCCAAGAGGGCGGCCAACAACAGTGAACCAACGATGGCTCCTAGACCTCCGAGGAAGCGAGCCACTTTGCCCCTTGCATCAATGTTGCACTCAATCATGTTAGAAAATGTGCTGCATGAGTATTTGAAGGACTGTTTGTGGTAAAGAGAGCCAACGGAGGGACTCGAACCCCCGACCGTCTGATTACAAATCAGACGCACTACCAGCTGTGCTACGTTGGCCTTGCCTTACGGGTGCCTCCACCCCTTGATGAATCAAACGGAACTCCATGCCCTAACGGGCGGACGGTCAAAGCAAAAAGTGAATCCAAGTTGGAGGGTTCATGGACGAGGACGGCGCCATGCAGTTTCTCGCCAGTCACGGCCATCAGAAAACCGGCAACGACGTGATTTTCAGTTGGCTCGCACGCTACCAACATGCTGCGGCTGCCGGTGCGGCTGCAGTGAATGGAACGGTCGGTGCGCTCCTCAACGACGACGGGACGCTGGCGATCAACACGGTGGTGGACGAAGCCATTCGTCAGGCGCCAGCAACCGAATTTGCAGCCTATGCGCCTTTGAAGGGTCTACCGTCCTTCCTCGACCTCGCCGTAACATTGGCCCTCGGGGAGCATCGTTCGACCCTTGAAGCCATGGGGGTAAACGCCGGTGCGACCGCCACCCCGGGGGGCTCCGGCGCGCTCTTCCTTGCAGCATCAAACTTCGCTGAACGAGGCGAAAGCGTCCTTCTGCGAGACCGGTACTGGGGTCCTTACACGGGCTTTTTGCGAGGTTGTGGCCTTGAAATTACCACCTATCCCTTGCTTCCCTCCGTAGAAAACCCAAGCACACCACTGCTCGACCTCGGGGCCTTTGAACAGCGGTTGGAAGAACTGGTGTCTCAGCAATCCACCGTGATGACCTGGCTCAACGACCCGGCCCACAACCCCACGGGGCTCTCCTTGCCGCCTGAGAGCAGGTTCGCCCTGTTGAACGCCTTCATGGAAAGCGCCACGCGCCACGAGCACACCGGACACACCCTGCTCATCGATGCGGCGTACCACCTTTACGCTGATGAGCCGCACGGATGGGCGGAAACGATTTCCGAAGCCTTGGACGCTGGCCTGCCTTGGCCTGAAAATCTTCTCATCGTGTTCGCCGTTTCACTCTCAAAATCGCACACCATCTACGGACTCCGTACCGGGGCCCTGGTCTGCTTGCACCCCGATGCGTCCAACATCGTCCGCCTTGAGGATGTGATGGGGGTTACTGGCCGCCAAACATGGTCGGCTGCGCCCCGAATCGCTCAGCATGTGCTCAGCGAACTCCACGCCAGCCAAGCGGGTGGGACGGCTTGGTCCGAAGAACGGGACCGTTTGGCAGCCCTGCTGACCGCCCGTCGCTCCACCTTCATCGCAGCCTGCGA
>JBMZXF010000072.1:0-5383 GCA_049627345.1 Candidatus Poseidonia sp.
CCTGCAGGTTTTCCAAGCGTTGCAGAATCAGAGAGCACATCGATGACATCGTCCATCAGTTGGAAGCATAAGCCAAGGGCCTTGCCCCAATCTGCCATGAGTTGGATGACCTCGTCGTCGGCTCCGGAAATTCGGGCACCGATTTCAGCACAGATCCAAAACATAACGGCTGTTTTTCCTTCAATCATCTCGAGGTAGTCCTCCTCTGAAACCTCGAGGCGGTCCTCGAATTCGATGTCGAGTTGTTGGCCTTCGCTCACCCTGCGCACCATCCAGGCGATCCGGTTAACCAAGGGGGCCACATCCTCTGGTTCCAAGTTCTCCGCCTGCACCAAGCGCTCAAACGCAATGGCCAGCATGGCGTCCCCTGCATTGATGGCGGTTGGCAAACCGTACTCAATGTGAACAGCATTTCGGCCACGCCGTATCTCATCATCGTCCATGATGTCGTCGTGGACCAGCGTGAAATTGTGGACGGTTTCGATGGCCGCACCGATGTCAAACAGTCCAGAGTGCGTATCGCCGACGGCCTTGCCGACCAACCAAGGAAGGGTGGCTCGCATTCGCTTTCCGCCGCCCTCGATGAGGTGCATCATGGCGTCGCCTAAGCGTTCGTGGCGGGAGGCACGAAGGCTGGTTTCAATGCGCTGTTCGATGAGCGGCTTCACTTCCTTGATGGCGGTGAGGAGGTCGGCCCCTTCTGCGCCTGGAAGCATGTAGGTGATGTCGCCCATGTCGTGAATCAGGCCGTCGGCCAGTCCAGCCAAGGCCTCCTGGTCGTTGTACGATGCCCACCACGAGGGCTGCATCACACGAGCCGCGATGCATCGGAACCAAGGGGCGATGGCTTGCTCGGGCGGACGCTCTTCGAGAAGCATGGCTTCGAGTTCTTCTTGCGATACCCACATGGTGTTGGCCACCTCGTTCGGGTTGGGTGCAAGGTCAACATCAGCGCACATCACGATGATGTGGTCCACTTCTCGCTCAATCCATTCACTGTTCATTCGAGCGGCGTATCGCATTTTGGACATGAACGTCATGTCGTCGGTTGAGATGGTGGAGGGGTCAATGCCGAGTTCTTGTTCGAGTTTTCGAACAGCAGCTCGCTTCACACCCATGGCGTTGTTTTCATCCATCTCTTCAGGGCTGTGAAGGGGATGGGAGCAACAAGCGTTCGCCCAAACGCTGGGGAAGGTGACCTTGTCCGATGACCGTTGTTGGAGGAGCATCTCGCCGTTGGTGTTGAACAACAAAACGCTGAATGCTCGGTGAAAATGGCCTGTGCCTTGGTGGGTCTCAAGTTTTGACATCGGCCCGATGACGGTATCGTTCTCTGCAACTTGAATCACGGCCTCTGCCATCAACGAAGCCTGTGCTTGGTCGGCCGCATCGAGTGCGGCCATTTCGTCGGGGTTTAGTTCAACATGCGGGACATCATCAATTCCATACCCAGACATGTGTTCACCGGTATGTTGGAGTCGCGGAGGCTACATGAAGAGTTCTCTGCACCATCAAGGCACCAAAACCGTTCCACGAACAGACTTCCCAAGGCACGCATCTCGGACTCGATGGTCCATCTCGCCGCTGACGAGATGCACCTCAACACCATGCGCCGCTGCCTCAAAGCCACGAGCGACCTTGAGGCCGATGCCGCCCGTCACGTCCATGTGTGCGGCGTGCTCGCCCTCGAAAGCATCGTTTTGCGACAGGCTGGGAATCAGTTTTTCCTCGTCGTTTTCACCGGTTGGCGGGGACGACAGTACGCCCTCGACACCACCCATCGCGAAGACGAGTCGCTTCACACCGGGTAGTTCAGTGGCGAGTCGGTAAACCAAATCGTCGCCTGAGAGAATACCAAACTCAGCAACTCCGTCACAATCCACCACGTCCCCATGGGTCACCATGACAATGCCCTGCGGTGCGGCGGCAAACATCGACAGATCTCCTTCGAATTCCGGCCCGGTGTTGCGTGCCCAATGATGGGGTGAGAGCGAAACAGCAGATACATCGTACTTGGTCAGTGCATCCAAGACATGCTGATTCAGTTCCATCATGTCCTCTCGCACAGCGGCGACGGCTTCGTCTTGCGTCATTTCACTTGGTACTTCTTCGGGCGAGCAACGTCCTTCGGCCAATCGGTAGGCTTTGGCCTTCAAATGGCCGAATGAGCCTGCACCGTGAACGAGCACCACGTCGACCCCTGCGGACACACAACTTTCGAGTTGGTCGGCGAGTTGGTCAATGATTTCGGAGCGAACAGATTTCATTTGGTCCTTGTTGGTGATGAGCCCGCCTCCCCATTTGATGACGACACGCTCACGCATGACCCAACCAAGGGGCGAGGAATCATGATTCTACCGTTTGAAGCGAATGGCAAGGTTTCATGAGGCACGGGTCATGTGTGAGCGTCATGGGCGAGGAACCAACGGTTGAGGCCTTTATGCGCCATCTTCAAGTTTGTGTTGAGGAAGCTCGCACCATTGCGGACCGCAAGGAGCGGGAACAACGGCTCTGGCAGTTGGAATCGGCCATTCAAGAGGCCATCATCTACAAGAACAGGGTTGAGGAACTCCAACGCCACGGTATTGACCCTGTCCGGCTCGTCGAGGCGGAATCGCCCATGTCACAACCTCCAGCACCCAAGAAGGTCGAGGCCTTGCTTTCCGGGCACGACCACTGCAGGACATGCAACGCCGTGCTTGAGCCTGACTTGCCCTTCTGCCCCGCCTGCGGCGCCGAGCAGTGATCGCTCACTCTTCTTCTTCGAGTTCCCACTGCTCGATGATTTCGACAATAATCGGATCGTCTTCCTCGATCTTGTAGAGGTACTCGCCTGGAACTTCGTCCGTGAGGAAAACCGTGGTCCCCGCTCGGTAAATCGTGTGGCCGTCGGCGATGGCACGGGTGGTGTCGATTTCGAGGATGGTGGGGCGGTCAATGCGCACGTGGCCGGCTTCCATGGCGTTTTGAATGGAACGGGAAAGGTGGACGTTCTTGCGGTCACCTGCCGTGATTCCATACTCAAGCAAGGTCTCCACGTCGCCCGATTCACACGGGTAGTACAGGGCTTCGGGAATGTCATCGGTGGGAAGGTCGAGGTCCAACTCAATCGAGTGGCCGTAAGTGGCTCGAATCATACCGTTCTCGACTTGGTAGCGGCCCTTCTCGTCAGCGTTAGCAATGGCTTCGAAGTGCCATCCTCGCAGCCAGTGGTAATGGCGTCGCTGGTTGCCAATGGCTTCGGAGAGCTCGCGGGTGTTGACCCATCCATTGATGTCCATGTCGACGTTGAATTTCTCGGGAGCGTGGCGCAGGACCAACGCAAGGATGCGGCCGAGGGAGTTGGCTTCTCGGTCGCTCATGATGAATTTCCCTTCATCGTTGCAAATAGGGCAGTTCGTGCCTGAAAAATGTCCGTGGCTTCTGCATTGGCGTAGCATGAAGTCCATGCGGGTGCGACCTGTTCAAGAACCCTACGGGAGGTTGAGGCTTGGAAAGAAGGTCCTTTGATTTCCAACCAAGCGCGGGTATGAAATGCCTCGTCCTCCTCCACGGTCCATGGTGGATGTCGCCGTCGTCGGTGCCGGGCAAACCAAGTATGGAAATCATGCATCGGGTCTCAAAGGCATGTGGGCTGAAGCCGCAGCCAAGGCCTTTGCAAGCGTCGATGGCGATTTTGAACCGTCCGTCATCGATGAAGCCTTCATCGGTAGCATTGCATTTGGTGGTTCGCAACTCGGGAACACAGCGGCGCTCTTGACCGAACACTCCGCCATGGACGGCATCTCGGTTCGCCGGGTTGAGAATGCATGTGCTTCCTCCGGTTTTGCCTTTAGAGATGCGTGGATGGCCATCAAGAGCGGTCAAGCCGATGTCGTGGTCGCTGGTGGCATTGAGAAAATGAACGACCTGACACCTGAGCGAAAACGGTACTGGCTCGGGGTTTCAGGTGATACGGAATGGGAACGCCTCGCAGGCCTCACGTTCCCTGGAACGTACGCCTTGATGGCTCGACGGTACTTTCACGAATTTGACGCCACCCACGATGATTTGGTTCACGTGAGCGTGAAAAATCACCTTCATGGCTCCATGAACGGTGACGCTCACATCCAGAAAGAGGTCAGTTTTGAGAAAGCGGCCAGCGGCTTCATGGTTGCCGACCCGTTAACGCTCTACGACTGCTGCCCAACCTCTGATGGTGCGTCGTGCGTGGTTCTCGCTGCCGATCATGTGGCCAAGAAACTCACCGATACGCCGGTTTGGGTTCGAGGTTCGGGCGCTGCCTCTGACCATCTGGCACTTCATGACAGACCCACCATCACGCAACTCAAAGCCACCAGGGAAGCCTCCACCAAAGCCTACGCCATGGCCGGCGTTGACGCTCGCCAGATTGACCTGGCTGAAGTCCACGACTGCTTCACCATCGCAGAAGTGTTGGCCACCGAGGACCTCGGATTGACGGGAAGAGGTGAGGGCGGCGTGTTTGCTCGCAACGGCGAGGGTCGTTTGAACGAAGGAGCGACCACGGTGAACGCCAGCGGGGGCCTGAAATCGAAGGGCCATCCACTCGGAGCAACCGGGACGGGCCAGGTGGTTGAAGTGTTCAAGCAATTGCGGGGACAGGTGTCGTCCAATCGACAGGTTCGGGACGCTGAAACCGCCTTGACGCACAACGTCGGCGGTTCGGGTGCAACGTGCGCCGTCCATGTCTTTGGGAGGGACCGTGCATGACCGCTGAAGTTTGGATGGGCTACCTTGTGGACGCCCACGAGGATTTTCTCGTTGTTCAATCGCCCTTTGTTCTCAACGGCGCAAGGGTTTTCGGCGCCGATAGCGATGCAACCACCCTTGCCGTTGCTGGGCTTCTTCATCGGCTTCAACACGAATCGATTCCATCCCTCTCGGTTCCTGAGGGCATTGACGGGCAGAGCCTTTCCATTGCCACCGGCATTGAGGTTCACGCCGAAGAAGCGGATGGCGAAGCGGCTTGGGACGTGCTCATGAGCGACGAAGCCACCGTGGTCATTGCCAAGAACGGTGCTGAGGTTGAACTGACAGCGCTTGACGTTGAAGTTGAGGTTGATGCTGAATTCAACGATGCCCTCGAGGCGGCGTGGGAGGCTGAACTCACGGCTACGCACGTGAGTCAAGGCGCCTATGTTTCCCGTGCACAATACGAAGAAGCAGCGATGTCGCGCCTTTCGCTTCTCGGCCAGTCGATGGAGGAGGGCGTTGTTTGGCCCCCTCGTTTTTCCCATCTCGTGGATGGAAACGTCTCCTCAGAGCACCGCCTTCAGCGCACCGGTACGGTACAGTCATGGACAACGCTTTCCGCAGCGGGCGCTCCATCGGAATTCTCGCTTCGAGCCCCGATTTTGGGCGG
>JBMZXF010000073.1:0-5130 GCA_049627345.1 Candidatus Poseidonia sp.
CCGGTGGAGGACGCGAGGTCCCAACCCGCATCATCTGCCCCTTCGGCCCAACAATTGAGGTTGGCCTGCTGCGACAGTTGCGAAGGGTCGCCCAGGCCACTGAAATCGAACATGAAGCTGAACATGGTTTTGCCGTCAAAGACTGTGGTCGAGTTTCGAACGAGGCTCACGGGCTCCCAGGATTGTGCGATGGAACGAATTTGGCAGGTGAGTTTGAGGTCGCTCGACCATGCTTGGTCTTCTGCGATGTTGACGCCGATTTCAACCTCCTCAAGTTTGTACCTCGAGATGGTGTCGGTGATGGCCGAAGGCAGGAGTTCGGGTGCGTCAAAGTCCAATTGGAACACGGGCATCTCATAGACGCTGAGGAGCTCGGTTTCAAGCGGGTCCCACAGCATCAGGGTCATGTCCTGGACCAAGCCGGATGCTTCGGGTGTGGGGATGGATGTTGAGAGCACGCCGTCCACGAGGGTCACGGTCTCGCCACCTCGCCATGGTTCGCCCTGCAGCAAACCGTCCCAGCGAAGGCGAAGGTCACCGGAGTAGGGCGTGGCACTGGTCCGATGGGAGACGCTGGCGGTCAGGTTGATCCCGTCGCCACCCATCAATACGGCACCCGCCACGATGTTTTGCTGGACCTCGCCGGTGGTGTCCCGAAGTTGATTGACATCAATGGCCATCTCGCGTTCCAACACCCACGCTTCGGTGAAGGATTCTCGGTGCGTTCCATCGTAGTCTCGAATGATCACGTCAAGTTCACCAGCGGCCAGGCCGCTCATCGTCAGGCTCCACTGAACGGTGGCCGTGAACGCCACGGTGAGGATGCCGGCCTCCTGCGTGACTTCGCAGCCGCTGGGCAGCAACAGGAGTCGTTCGTCCAGCGAAGCGCACGTGTCGTCCGCCGTGGTGTACTTGACACCCAATCGGTCGTCGTTGCCCACCTCAAGGCGGAGTTCGGTCAGATCACTCAGACCGTTGGCGTCGGTCACAGCGACGCGCCAGCCGACCGTTTGGGCCGGTTCAAACCGCATCATGGTGTCCGAGAGCAGGTTGGTGGTCGGTTCAAAGGCGACGAGTTCACCTTTGGTTGGTGTACGAGATTCCCAGCGCGCATGGCCTTCCTCGGCGGTCGTAGCGGGGACACTGAAGCCTGCAAGGTCGGTGCCTTCCAGCAGGACACGCCCCCACTGGTGGTCGCCGTTGACGGTGTCGTTCACGGTGATGTTCACGGTCCACAGGTTCCCGTTTTGGTGGGTGTAAAACAGCGACGGCTGGTACTCCACGCGTTGCGGCACCCCGTCGGCCAACCCGCCGTTGGCGCCGTCGTCTCGAGCCTCCAGCCACGAATAGGCAGCCAATGTTTCGTTGGTGAATCCTCCAACGTCGTGGAACTGGAACGAGACCGTCCTGTAGACCTCTTCGTTGGTGTAAGCGTCGAGGTCTGGGCTGACATCGAGGAGGGTCGGGCCCTCGCCGTTCAGGACAAATTCGAATGGCGTGCTGTCCACCACGAGGTCCCAGTCCTCGCTGGTTCGTGCCTCAATCCAAAGACGGAGTTCTCCGGACAAGGATTCGGGTGCATTGACCAGCGCATGTTCCACCTGGCCCGCAGGAAGGTCAAACCAGGCCGAACTTTGGTTGGACCAGATGCGTTCCCCAAAGGCGTCCTCGTCAAAGGTGTGGAGGTCCATGTGAATACGGCACTGAATCGTGCCGCCGAGCAAACGAAGGCCGCTGTTGGTGAATCGGTGGTCGATGGTCAAGTTCAACGCCGTGTTCCCGGGCAAGACCTCACCGGCTTCCACCGTGTCATCGCCTTGACTGGACACATCGGCCGTAACGTTCTGCAACACCACGCTCACCGAGCGGTCGATGCTCGTGATGTCACCGTGGAGGTAGGATGCATTCCGCTCGGCGTGCGTGCTGGTCATGAACTTCAGGTAGTCGGTGGGCATGGTGCCGCCCAGCGAAAAGGTCCAGTTCACCGTCTGTCCCTGATCGGTCATCGGTCCGAGCGTGGCACTGGCTTGTTGGTTAAACAGCAACGTGGAAGGGTCGTCAACGGTCAATGTAGCGGTTGCCGTGTCCCACGTGAGGGTCAACCAGTCCGACCCGGGGTCGAAACTGCCGGACGCATCGGTGGGGTGAAGCGCCAGCACGTAGGTGCCGTCTTGGGTGGTGGCGTGATGCTGCGTGAGGATGTTCACGGGAGCCGAGGTTGGCTGCATGGTCGAGGGAGGTGAGGTCTCAAACGCCGCTGAATCAGCGCCGATGGAGACGTTGACCAGCGTCGGCGTCACCCACTCCATCAACCTCGTCGTGGCGTACTTCACGCGGTACTGGAGAAACGAGGCGTCTTCGGGGACATTCACCAACGATTGATTCCCCGGCTCGAGATAGGTGCTGACCGGGACGGTGGTCGGAAGCCACGCCGCCGAAGCCATGTTCTGCATGGTGTCGGCCGTGCGGTACTGCAAGCCAAGATCGGTGCCGCTGGGTTCGATGGCGGAAAACCGGAGCCAAAGGAGACTGGCGGCGCCTTCGGTGGACGGTCGAAGGTCGTAGATGGACGAGGTCAGAAGCCCGTGGTGGGACGTGGGGTTCACGTGGTATTCGTTTTCAGCGAGGTACTGGATGCTCCACGTGCTAAACCGCGTGTAGCTGGTATCGCCAGATGCGTAGACCAGGGTATCATTGGCGAGGGCGAGCGTGGAGTCATAGAGGCCAATGGGCAACGTGGCGTAGGTGTTCCAGGTGTTCGTGAACGGGTCGTAGCCGTAGGTTTTGTCGTTGGAAGAACCGCTCCATCCGGATGTTTCGTATCCGCCATGGATGATGATCTCGTCGTTGAAGACGGCGGCGGCGTAGGCGGAGAACTTGTGCGTGGCGTTGGGAAGCTGCGTCCATGAATCGGTGATCGGGTCGTAGGCTTCGGTCAGGTTGGTTTCCTTCTCTACGGTCGTGTTGGCTATTGGGTCAAAGAACACGGCTACGCCGCCGTAGGCGATGAGTTTGCCACGGAAGGCGACGAGTTCAAAGGAGTGGCGCTGGTTGTTCATGTTCGCCATTTGGGTCCATGAATCGTTGACGGGGTCGTAGCGAAGCAGACGGTCGGTGGAGTCCGAACGGTCCTTGGCCGAGACACCACCGGCCACGTAAACAAGGCCGTTGAGGCTGGCCACACCAGCGAGCCCAACCGATTGATTGCCGGGCATGCTGGTGCCGTAACTCCAGTTGCCATCGGTGGCGTCGTAGACCTGAACCAATCCGGTGGCTTGGGTGGCGGGCGAGGAATAGGGATGGTGGTCACCGATGGCGTAGATGGTGTCGCCCACAACGGTGCACTTGTGGTACTGCTGGGTTTCCTGAAGTTGCTCAACGGCGGGCGTCCAGGTTTTGTTCACCACATCAAAAATTTCCACGGTTTTGGTGTTGGCCTCATCACCCGTTTGGGAAGGGTCAACGTCGATGCGACCACCGATGAGGAACACTTCTTCGGTGGCCGGTAGGTACGCCGAGCAAGCACCCGTTCGCATTTGGGTAAGCCCGATGCCGGAGGTGGCCGTCCATGAAACGGGCGGCCGTTTGAGTTCGGTCAGGCCCGATGAAGCTGATTGCGTGAGGTTGGTGTGGCTGAACCCGTTGGAGGTGGCAAACTGGTCCACGTATTCCTCTGTGTGCTGTGGCGCGGTCGTCGTTTCTTGGGCCAGAAAGGTATCTTCCGGCACGAGGAGTGGCGACCACGAGACTGCGACCATAACGAGAGTGACCAACACCGTCGTCCATCGCTGGTGATTGACCATGTCCTACGGACATGCTCGGAGTTTGAATACTCTTCCAGTGGTTGATGAGCAGGGGCAAATGCCCAACAGGTACCAATGTTGACAGGAAAAAGTCAAACATCCCGTGTGAGGGTGTGTGGCACATGCACCACCCTGCTCATGACATACCAGCAACGCAAGAGCCAAACTTCCTGTTCGGGTTTCCCGTGCTGTTCTTCGGCACGTTGGCCGTCGCGGGTCTCGTGGCGTACGGGCTTCACCGCCGGTGGGGTGATTTGCCAAAAGTGGGTCAGCCTCGCTACGACACCATCGTTCTCCTGCTGGGCCTGTGGTGTTTGGGCGGTCTCTTGACCGATGCCTTTGCCCACATTTCGGGCGTGGTGGATGACACGTTCTTCACACCGTGGCACGCCATTTGGTATTCGGGGGCCACCGCCTACGGTCTCTACATCACCTACGCCATCCTTCCGGAGGGCGGCGTGCAGGAACTTGTTCGACATCCGTTCAAGGCCTTGGGTGATGTTGCACCTCAACACAAGCCGGGGGTGTACGGCATCATCATCTTCGGCATTTCAGGGGTGGGTGACATGATTTGGCACGAAACCCTGGGCGTCGAAAGCAACACGGATATTCTCCTCTCGCCCACCCACATCGGTTTGTTCATCGGGCTGATCATGTCGGTGACTGCACCGATTTGGTCGGCCTGGCCCGACGGGAAAAGTGGCACCTCTGGGTTGACCTCTCAACTGCTTCTGGTGTTTGGGGCAGGGGCGGCGTGGAGCGTGGTCCAGTTGATTTTCCGCTACACCAACCTTTGGTTTCGGGGTCTGTCGGAATTCTGCTACAGCGGTTCCACTGATTTTTGCCAGTACGAACACTACAACCAAGGCCTCGAGGTTGGGTTGCAAAGTTTCTGGCTTCAGGCCTTGCTTCTCTCTGGCGTCCTCATCATGTTCTTGAGGCGCTGGAAGCCTGCCCGAGGTTCGATGTTCATCCTCTTCATGATTCAAGCGGTCAGCATGTGGGTCTATTCCGAATTCAGTTCGACCGTGTTCCAGATGAGCCTCCTGCTCGCTCTTGCCGCCGAACTCTTCCTCCCGGTGTTCAACCGATGGGGCATGAAGGCGTACGTCCCGTTGATGGCCGCTGCGCAGGTGGTCATCTTCATGGGCATGTGGTGGGTTGAGGCCCAACGAATCTCCAACGTCTCCTACTGGTTTGAAGGCAGTGAACTCCACGTCTTGCCCTTCGGGTGGACCATTCATGCGACCTTTGGTACCGTGGTGCTTGCCGCCGCCATCGCCTGGTTTGCTGTTGTCGTTGCCGAAGGGCCATCCGTGCCCGGTGT
>JBMZXF010000074.1:0-5076 GCA_049627345.1 Candidatus Poseidonia sp.
ACTAGGCATGGCCGCTGCATGCTGGCTCAATCGCTCCCTTAGCTCAGTGGTTAGAGCGATGGTCTTATGAGCCATAGGTCGCGGGTTCGAGCCCCGCTCCCGGCACCATTGATTGCACCCCCGTGCTGAACACTCAAAATGTCATGGTGGGTGGGAAGGGATGAGCGCCATGTCAGAACCACTGTTGCGGATGGAGAACCTTCAACGCCATTACGACACCCCTGCTGGCGTTGTCAAGGCGCTTGATGGCGTGAGTTTCGAGATTCATGAAGGTGAGCGGGTCATCTTGCTCGGCCCGTCAGGCTCTGGGAAGACCACCCTGCTCAACTGCCTTTCCGCCCTCGACAGCCCAACGGGCGGCTCGTACCGTTTCCTCGGGGAAGATGTGCCGCGCAACCAATCGGAAAAAATGACCTCGTTTCGACGCGACAACATCGGTTATGTCTTCCAGTTCTTCAACCTGCTTCAAGACCTGACGGTGCTGGAAAACATCCTGCTCATCCAAGAACTCGCAGGGAAAAAGGACCCTGCACGAGCCAAAGAACTGCTCAGTCTCGTTGGCTTGGACGCAGAAGTGGATCGGTTTCCCGGAGAGATCAGCGGCGGCCAGCAACAACGCGTGGCCATCGCCCGAAGCATTGCCAAGCGACCCACCTTGCTGCTGGGGGATGAATTGACGGGCAACCTGGACACGGAAACCTCCAACAAGGTCATGGAGGCCCTGGTGAGCGCCTGCAAGCAAGAAAACATCACGTCGGTGTTTGTGACCCACGACGAAGGACTCGTTCGCTACGCCACCCGGGTGATTCGCATCGACAGTGGAAAAATCGTTGCGGATGAACAACTTGCTAACGACGAAGAAGCTTGAGGCGATTCCATGTCAGCGCTCCTCAACAAACGCTTGGCTCGCAGCCTGTGGCGAACCAAACTCCGCCTCCTGGCGGTCGTGCTGATGGTGTCCGTTGGTGTGTTTGCCGGCATCACCTTTGGCGGGTACTCCCACAATCTGGACGGGATGTACGAAACCCTCCAGGGCGACGACGAGGAAGGGGCGAACCTGGCCGACCTCTGGATTGACAATCGAAGCGCAAGTTGGACCAGCGAAGAGGTCGCCACCTTCTGCGGCGCCTTGGAATCCTCTTGGCCTCCCACCGGCGCAGCCCTCGATTCGTGTGAGGGGCGAAGCATCGTTCAAGGCACCATGTTCCACACCAACGACACCGGCACCCACATCATCAATTCCCTCTGGCACGGCATCCCGGATGACGCCAACGCCGACAAGGTTTGGATGCCTGAGGGCCACAGCGAAGGTCGCGTCGCGTCGAGTGCGGACGAGATTGTCATCGACGCTCACGTGGTCGATGCCCTTGACCTCTCGCTGGGCGACGCCGTCGTCATCGGCGCCGGTACAGCCTCAGCGGAGTTCACCATCGTGGGCATTGGGTATCACCCCCTCCACGTCTTCATGGCACCCGAAGGCTCCTTGTTCCCTCCGGAAGCGGGGCAATACGTGGTTGGCTACCTCTCGGACAGCGGCATGGCCCGCCTGACCAACACCTCGCCCGGAAGCAGCAACACCTTGCTCTTGGACGTTGAAGGAACACCATCGTTTGACCTGCCCGACACCGAAGCCTACGAGGGCGATGAGATCGACGCCGTCAAAGCCCTCGTGTCCGATGCACTCACCGTCGCTGAACTGGACGGCAGGGTGAGGGACCGAGGACAAAACGAGCCGGTTGAAATCATGCGTCAAGACCTCGAAGGCGCCAAGCGAACCAGCATTCCGTTCACGGTGATGATCGCTGCCATTGCCTCCATCACCATCGTCCTCAGTTTGCAACGCTTGGTCCAGAGCCAAGCCAAGGAAATCGCTGTGTTGCGCACCTTGGGCGTGAACCGAACGTCACTCATGACGGGCTACCTCATCGCACCCCTCGTCATCGGTGCGGTCGGCTGTGGCTTGGGCGCACTCATGGGTCCGTGGGGCGTCAACGGCATGCTCGATTTCTACGAGGGCATCGTTGGCCTCCCCATCACCGAACGAGCGGTGCCTCTGGAATTGTACACGGGCGTCATGCTGCCCACGATGTTGGTGGTGTTCCTGTCGGGGGCCTTCCCCGCATGGAAATCCAGCCGACTCGACCCGCTCGAGGTCTTGAGCGGGCAAAATCAGATGCGAGTGGGCTCAACGCTGCTGCGTCGATTGACCTCATGGATGCCCACCACCTTGGGCCTCTCCATCCGGTCCAGCGTGCGAAAACCGATTCGCCTGATGATGACCTTCCTGGCTGTGGGCATCTCGTTGATGCTCTTTGGTTCGGTCCAAATGATGTCTGCGGGATTGCAGGACACCATCGTCGGCGGGCTCGAAGAACAGCAGTCGTGGGACGCCCAAGTGTACCTCGGCGAAGGTGGGGAAGCCAGCATCATCGAGTGGGCAGACCAGCGAGGTGCGACCTACGAATCGATCATCGAAATGCCACTCGGTGCGGTGGATGATGCCGACGGCTTGGAGCGGGTGTTCACGCTCGTTGGCTTTGATGCCTACGAGAACGGGATGAGAAACGTCAACGTCATCGAAGGCGAACGACCGCAATCAAGCAGCGGACCAAGTGAGGTCATGATGGACGAGGGCTCCATGGTGTTCTTGGGATGGGGCGTCGGTGAGCAACACACCGTTTTGTTGAACGGTGCAGAACACGAGATCACCGTCGTGGGTACCACGCGAGGCGAGTTGGTCCGAACGATGTACTTCCTCCGTGCGGACCTCGGTCAGGCTCTGGGCGTCGATGCTACGTCGATGTACATCGCACTGCCCGAGGGCGTGGCTGTCGATGCCTCGCTGGCTGAAATTTCCATGGGTGTGATTGAGCGTCAAACCCTCATCGACGGCATGAACAGCCTCATTGAGCAGCAAACGCAAATCTTCCAAGCGATGATGTACCTGGGCCTGATGTTTACCATTGCCGTCATGTTCAACACGATGATCATGAACGTGGCCGAGCGAGATTTCGAACTCGCCACCCTCCGCGTTCTGGGCGCATCAACCCGGAGCCTGGGCTTCATGCTCTTGTTTGAGAGCCTCCTGATCGGGATCATCGGTGGCCTGGTTGGCGTGGCGTTTGCCTACGGTGGCGCTGTTGGCCTCGCCGCTTCGTTCTCGTCGTGGCAGTTCTATGTCGCCATCGTCATCGTGCCCAGCGTTGCGTACCAACTCATGGCCGGCGTCATCATCATCGCTGTCGCCATGACCCCCATTGGGATTTGGCGTCTGCGCCGGATGGACCTCGTTGAGAAAGTCAAGGACCTGTCTCAATGAAGCGATTCATTCATGGGGCGAGTCCGCCCGTTTCCGTGCATGGTGGCGTTGCCAAACCCCGGGGTTCGCGTCAAAGCCACGGTGACCACGCACAACGACACGGTGGAACATACCGGCTTGGTGCTTCCACCTGCTGCCAAAGGGCACCTCTCGCTTAAGCTTGACAACGGCTACAACGTGTCCTACCCCACCGAGGCCGTCCAACATTGGGAGGAACTCCCCTCGAAGGCCACACCTGCCTCGGCCGAACTTCATCCACCCGCAGCAGACCGAGACCTCCCCCGTGTTCGCCTCATCCACACCGGCGGGACCATCGCGTCGAAAGTCGACTACGCCACCGGGGCTGTTGAAGCGAAATTCGAACCAGAAGAAATGTTGGACGCCATTCCTGAACTGGCCTCCATCGCTCAGCTAGATGCGGTCAAAATCGGCAACATGTTCAGCGATGACATTCGACCGCAGCACTGGAACATCATCGCCGCTGCATGCGCCGATGCGTTCGCAGACGGATGCAGGGGCGTGGTGGTGGCCCACGGCACCGATACGCTCCACATCACGTCGGCAGCCCTCAGTTTCGCCTTCGCTGGAAACGGTTCGCGCCCCGCCGGGCCCATTGTCATGGTCGGTTCCCAACGCTCGAGCGACCGCGGTTCATCCGACGCCACGGAGAATCTCCTGGCGGCCGTGCATTGGGCTGCCAACGGCCCCCTGCCCACCGGAGATGCTGGCGACAGCGTCGCCGTCGTCATGCACCACAGCCAAAGCGACGGCGTGATGGCGGTTCATTCCGGTCTCGCACTCCGC
The DNA here is from genome assembly GCA_049627345.1 of Candidatus Poseidonia sp. Taxonomy (GTDB): domain Archaea; phylum Thermoplasmatota; class Poseidoniia; order Poseidoniales; family Poseidoniaceae; genus Poseidonia. The sequence goes on from JBMZXF010000074.1 coordinate 4,124, forward strand.
AAGATGCACTCGTCCCGTCGAGATGCATTTCATGCCGTGAACGGTCAACCGTTGGCCACGCTCACGCTCACCCACGAGGGGTTCCAAACCGAGACCCTGCCGTGGTATGCTTCGGCCCTCGAACAGCCTTCATCTCGCCCGGTAGCAGAACGACCCACCACCTACGAGGCCGGGCAGCGAATTGCGCAATTCATCGCAGGTCCCTGGCTCCATGCCGAGCACATCGAAGCGGTCGTCGCCACCGGCGTTCAGGGCGTTGTCATCCACGGCACGGGACTCGGTCACCTCCCCATCGACGATCCTCAAAACGACGCACCCGAGAACGCCCTGCTGTGGCGCATTTTGACACGGTGCGTCAACCGAGAACTCCCCGTTGTGATCGTCAATCAGTGCATTCACGGCCCGGTTGATATGAACGTCTATTCCAAGGGACGCAAACAGCAGGCGATGGGGTTGCTGGGCCACGGTATCAGTTCGACCCCCGAAACGATGGTTGCGAAACTTCACTGGGTGCTTTCCCAAAACATGGACACCAACGCTGCGCTGGCGGCCAACCTGTGCGGAGAACATCGAGAAACGCTGAGGGAATGAGCGTTTGAATCAAGAACCGAAAAGGAGTGGAAACGCCGTGGACAGCACCCCGAACCATGCGCTTGAGGAGTTGCGAGCCAAGCGCGAAACGGCTCGCCTCGGTGGAGGACTCAAGCGTCAAGAAGCCATTCGCTCCAGCGGCCGAGGCACGGCACGCGACCGGATTGGCTTGCTTCTTGACGAAGGTTCGTTCCTCGAAGTGGACACCTTCGTTACCCACCGTACCGACGACCACAACATGTTCCTGCACCAAACCCTCGGCGACGGTGTGGTCGCCGGGCACGGCACCATCGAAGGGCGACGCGTCTACTGTTTCGCCCAGGATTTCAGCGTTCACGGCGGAAGCATGGGCGAAATGCACG
>JBMZXF010000075.1:0-4769 GCA_049627345.1 Candidatus Poseidonia sp.
TTCCAACCGGTCATGAGAACACCACGGAAACACCGTGCAGCGTCCGAATGGAATTGACCGACGGCCGTCCTTTGGAGGGCCTCACCATGGTTTGGCGAATCAAGGGCGACGTGGTTGAGGGTGCCAATTCCACCGTGCTCGACTGTTCCAACCTCCCTGCGGGCGCCTACCTCATCGCCCTGGAGGTTCAAACGGACAAGCAGATCACCTCCACCCAAGCGATCAACCTGATCCGGCTCCCCGCTGCCGACTTGACAGAAGATGAGCGCGCTTCCCTCCCCTCCACTTCACTCGGTCCAGAAACGGCGACGGAGTCCGTTGGATGGATGTCCATCGGTGTTCTTGCTCTGATTGTCTCCATCTTCGTGTTCCTTCTTCTCGTCCGAAACCCTGAGCCTGAACCGCTCGAACTCCCAACACTTGGTCCGACGCCCCAAGTGTTGGCCGATGGTTCACCCGACACCGAAGGCCTGCCCACCACCCTGGACGACCAAGGTGTGCTCTGGCGCCAACACCCCTCCGGGGCGTTGGATTGGTGGGACCGAGAGTGGCGCGTCTGGCACCGGTGGGAGTAGATGGAGTTTACAGAAGCGCTGCTGATTGGTCTTGGCGTCCTTGCAGGTACCGTTGTGTTGCGCCTGCTGTACGTTTGGAACACCCGAATTCGCCCCCTTCAACCCTCGTTGGATTTGGAATGGGCGGCCGATTGCCAACACCTCACCACCGCCCAGGTTGACGGTTCAGCCATCACGTTCCAGATGGTTCGGAACTTCACGTGGCGCACCACCAAAGACCGCGATGAGGATTGGGTGGAAGAGGTGAAGGTCGATGCCGAAGACCTCGAGGCTGTTTGGTTCGTGGTTGACCATTTCCACTCCATCAAAGGGCTCGCTCACACCTACCTGACCTTTGAATTTGGAAGTGGGACCTGCCTCTCGTTTTCCTTTGAATCACGACGGGAAAAGGGCGAGCGCTACCATCCATGGGACGGTCTGTGGCGAGCCTACGAACTCTACCTCTTGGTTGGGTTTGAGCGAGATGTGACCGGTCTGCGAACCCACGGTCGTCGCAACCGAGATTACATGTTCCGCGCCAACACCCCGCATGAGAAAAACAAGGAACTTCTCTTCGCCTTGATCGACAAACTGAACGATCTTGCCGTCAATCCCGAGTGGTACCATTCCCTGTTGACGACCTGCAACACCTCCATCGTGCAAATCGTCAATCAAGTCACGCCCGGTCGAATTCCGTTCCTCTGGCGCAATTTCCTGCCCGGCTACACCCCGAAGGCGGCGTACAAGCTCCAACTCATCGAGGATTGGGGCGGTTTTGAGGACACCCTTCGCAAGGCGAGGATCGATGACAAAGCACAGGATTGGGACGGCGAGGAGGACTACTCGGCTATGCTTCGCTCGTTCCTTCCTCCTGCTCGGTCGTGAGCGGCTTCATGAGCATCAAACGTCCTTCGCTGAACGAGAGGTGAACGCTGCCTTCCAAGGCCACGTTGTGCAAGCCCTTCGAACCCATTTCCAACGTTGCGTCATTCAGGGGAAATGATGCATCTTTGAGTTGCACGCCTGTGGCACTTGGCAACGCGAACAAGGAGAATTCTACGCCAGCCCCAATGTCTATAGAATAATGCACATGGGGCTGAAGGAACCGATAGGTGTGGTCGGTTGTGACGCAGGTAATCTCGAGCGAAGAAGCAGCGCATGAGAGCACATTCGCCCACTCCTGTTGAGGGTCGCCGCCGGTGGCGCCGATCACCGTGCAGCCCTTGGTGCCCAACGCTTCGAGGTAGGCAAGCCCTTTGCTCAGATCGTTGGCGTCTTGAGCAGCCCGTTCGACGACGGTCCCGCCTTGGTCGAGAAAGGCAACCAGTGCCTCAGGTTTGATGCTGTCCATGTCGCCCAAGACGACATCGGCTTGCAGGCCGTGTTCGGCGCAGAGGGCCAGCGCACCGTCCAGAGCGATGACATGACCGGCCTCACCGGCCAACGCCTTCACCACGTCGGGTGATGGCCAGGTTCCGCAGGCCACCAGCAGGGCACGATGGTCAGCCATGGTGGCTCGTGAGCGTCGCACTTTCTCAATTCAACGGTTGATACCGGGCGTTGGGATTGACCCCCTACGGGGGTCAGGCACAGGTGAACAATGATTTTCAAGGTCGCCGGCTGTGCTCACCTTATGGCGACCAGCAATTTTCAGAACAAAGGAGGCAAAAGCATGGGCCTCGTTGTGCTTTTTCTTCTGTCGCTCCTCTCTCCCCTCCAGATGAATCCAGTTGATGCCCCGTCGTTGGACGAACCGGCCGAGGTTGGCTTCAGTGGCCCGTTTACGATGGCTTCGGGCTACGGCCACGACCTGGCGGGGTCCACCCTTGACGTCGACGGTTTGGTCGGGGCCACGGTTCGAGAGGAATCCATGCTTGACCTGTGGGAGACGGAAGGGCTGAACGTCTCCTTCGGCGAACACCACGGCACACCCGACATGAAACTCACGCGGCACGACAAAGCCCATCTTTGCTGGAGCACCCAAGAGGGCACGGTTCGAACCGCTGTTCACCGGCCAACCGGCACCTGGACCACCAGTCTCGTCGACACCGTGGCCACCGCCAACGCTTCTGATTTGGTGGACTGCGCCATCGGTATCACCGCCAATGAGCTACCTCGGGTCCTTTACGCCGACGGCGACGACTTGAAGATGGGCCGATACGCAAAGCAGAGTGCAACCTACTACGACGGCCCTCGCTGGCACACCCGCACCATCATGGAGGACGTATCACCAACCCACCTGGCGCTTGACATCACCCCGCAGGGATTGGAGTGGGGGTTGATGCGAACGGCCACCGGTGCGCTCCACCAGGTGAACTTCAGCGGTGCGTATTGGACCGATTACCTCCTGGATGAGGGACCGGTAGGGGAGAAGTTTGAACTTCAAGTTGACGAAGACGGCGTCGCCCACGTTCTGTACACGCTGACCGCCACCGGCGAGGTCGTGTTACTCCGCATTGACGGCATGGAGCACGACCGTCGTCTGTTGCTTCAGGACGACGATCTCGCTGAAGTGCTCGGCATGGACCTCGATGCCAACAACATCGAACAAGTGGCCACCGCCACCCAGAGCGGCTCCACCTTTTCGGTGAACCTGATCCGGTCGCTGGCCGGCCAAGACACCGGCCGAGTGAACCCCGTTCCATCGACGGCCTTGGAAGGCGAAGACGACGAGGATGAGGGGTTGATGTTGATGGGCGACCTGAATGCGGACGGTGTTGACGACCTGGTGATTTCCACGCCAACAGCGGATGTGGTTTCCATGACCGACAACGGGCGAGTTTCCGTCCACTACGGTTCAACAACGGGCTTGTCCGACCTCCCCGACATGATTTACGCCGGCGCTTCCGACGGTGCACACTACGGCGCAGGCATGGCGCTTGGGGATTTCAACAACGACGGCATCATGGATTTGGCCGTTGGTTCTCCAGGATGGGCGCCGGCCGATGACGCGGAATTACGGCACGGTTTGGTTCACGTCTACTTGGGCAACGCCTCGGGACTTTCCCCTTCGCCATGGGTCAACCTAACGGGCGCCTCCAACGAATCCCTCGGGAGCGCTGTTGAAGCCCTTCATCACACGGGAAGCGGGGCCAGCCTCGCCGTCACGGCTCGGAATTACACGTCCGTTGTCAGCGAAACCAGAACCGACGCCGGGAAGGTCAACCTGTACACCAGCAACGAGAGCGGCTTGTTCCCCTCGCGAAACTTGACGCAAACCAAGGACGGGGGCCTCTTTGGTCGCTCGCTCGAGGCCTGCGACGTCAACAACGACGGCCACGATGAACTCATCGTTGGCAACACCGGAGATTACAGCAAATCAACCACGTTTTCGTCGATTGAGTATTTCTTTGGGTCATCATCGGGCTACAACGGCACGGCTGACCACACGCTTGAGTCCATCGTTTCCGGGAGGTTGTTCGGACTCAACATCGCTTGCGTCGGCGACCTGAACGGCGATGGGTTCGACGAACACATCATTTCCGAGCCGTACAACTCCTCCGAGGGTTTTGGCGCGGGAACCTTGTGGCTCTTTGAGGGCACCAACGGTCCGCTCCCCGGCGAGGCCGATTGGCGCTACTGGCCGCCACCCAACAGTCGAATCGGCGATGCGATGGTCGCAGCCGGCGACATCAACGAAGACGGCTATGACGACGTGTACATCTCCAGTCGCATGGGGAACGCTGCGGGCCGTGTGGAAATCTTCCTTGGTTCTGCGACGGGCATCAGTGACGACCGCCAACTCCTCGCTGAAGGCAACAGCAGCGAACACCTCGGGTTCCGCATGGCAGCGGGCGGCGACATCAACGGCGACGGCCTCAGCGACCTCTTCTACTCGATGCGCTCCCAGGACCGAGGGGACGACTTTGGCCTCACGTACCTCATGGTGAGCGAGCAGGACTGGGAGTCCATTTCCTTCGAGCGTCAGGGGACCGTGACCGATGTCCAACTCGGAACCGCAGGACGTGGTGAGACGAGCATCGTCTACACCCACGCTGATGCGTTGCGCCTTCATGTTTCGAAACTTGAGCACATGAACGACGGCACCCCCGGCGGGCAGTGGGTCGATCAGACGCTCGTCAGCCTCAACACCAGCCACCTCGGGGTGGCCTTCGATGTGCGTTCATCCGGACAACCTGTGGTCGTCATGGAGAACACCTCTGCCATGATGCTGGCCTCCACCACCTCCATGACCGCCCTTCAGCAAACGGTGGC
>JBMZXF010000076.1:0-4717 GCA_049627345.1 Candidatus Poseidonia sp.
CCACAGTGATGAGGAGGATTTCTGGGCCGTAGACCTGAACAAAGAAGGTCCCGAGGTAGGGCTCGTCTGCACCTGCTTCGACGATCATTGGAGCAGGGATTTCGACGAGAAGTTCACCGGTCTCAATGTTGCGGATTTGAAGGTCTTCTTGCGTCTTGAAGAGGTCTTCACCGAGCATCGTTTCGCCAGAGAAGAGGGCGTAGCCAGCAGGCATGCGCATTCCTTCGCTGAGACCGAAGTACGCTGCTGCGTCTGGAATCACCGGAACTTCGCGGAGGACGAGGTTCTGCTTGACCTGGTTGCTCTCAACGGAGTAGTCCAAGTCAAAGCCCTCAGCCAGCGGGTAGCGGATAACGTTGCCACCGACTTCCACGCCGTTCGGGCTGGGAGCAGCGATGAAAGGCTCAGGAGCCGAGCCGGAAACATCGAGCGTGACGAGCATGGGGTTGATACCGGAGATCACCGGGTCAACGAACTCGTTGGCCTGAACCGAGATGCCGTTGGCGACTTCAGGGGCGAAGTAGGTCGTGAAGGTGTTCTCCGTCACGCCCCAGCCCTCTGGGTAGGCCTGAATGTTCAGGTCAATGTCTTCCCAAGTGCCATCGGCAGACATGTAGTGAAGTGGTTCACTGGCCACCATCTGCGTAATGGAGCCGTCCTCATTAAGGAAGGCCTTGGTCTTGGCGTCTCGCATCCCTTGAAGTTCAAGCGATGGGTCGTATTCGTATTCTGCTTCGGCAAGCTTCTCGGGGAGAGCAAAGTAATCCTCTGCTCCAGTCGAGTCTGCTTCCACAGACTCCACGGTTGCTGCTGTTTCGTTGTTGTCAACGTAGCCGCTCATTGGCATGAGCACCATCAATGCGCACAACAACAGTGCAACCCCGATACCGCCGAAGACGGTCTTCTTCTGGTTATTCTTGTTTCCCAACATATGTCATTCACCCCATACGGACTGTATGCAGTGCAACCCACGACTTACACCACTTATATTGATTGGGGTGCAGAATCTTTGAAAAAATGTGACTGTTCGGAAATGAAACCCCTCATTTTTGGAAAAATCCGGCATGGATTTGGGCATAAAAAGGAAGAAATCTGGAAGAAAAATATCAACTTTGAAAATGACACCGTGTTGGTTCTCGTTTGAGCATCAAGCGTCGGCCTGCTCGTCAATGATCTTCGAGGCAATTTCACGAATGTCGACCGTGTATTGCCCCGGGCGTGGCATGTCCATGGGGTCAATGCCGTGAATGGCGTTTAACCAGACGTACACACCCGTATCTTCCGCAATGTACCCGGCATGGCCCTTGGCATCGGTGAAGATCGAGGACGTTTTCGCACCCGTCATTTGTCGGACGTCGTCATCGATCTCACCGTTTTCAAACATGGCTCGCAGCTCGTACATCACCGCTCCGTGGTGGAAGGTGAAGACGTCCGTACCTGGATAATCTGCGCTGAGGTCGTCGGACAAATTCCCCCAATACGGCCAGATGTCGAGGGTGGAGTTGGCTGCATACTCACTGGCGTTTTCGTACTCTGCGGGGTAGTCCTTCCACGGCATCGCCAAACCAATGCGAACATCAGGATTCATCTCCACGGCGTAATCCGTGAAATTCCAGATGGCCTGGTCTGTGTCCAAGGTCTCGATGAATTCCGGTGAGCAACAAATCATGATGAGCACGTCAATCTCACCGGTGTCGAGGAAGGCTTTGATATTCGCTCGATGCTCAGCATCTTCCCACAGCAAGGCCGGCGAGCCGGATTCACCACCGCTGAACTCGATGTATTGCGCGTGCTTCTTGATACCGGCCGTGTGGGCATATTCCTCGACCAACTTTGCAAAGGGCCGTCCGAAGCTGTGACCAATGTAGAGAACATTCTCATCGTCCCCATCAACATCGGCCGGAACACGGCCATCAATGCCATCACCGCCTCCGCCTCGGCCCAAACAACCGGACAGTGAGAGGGTCATCATCATCAAGACAATCGCTACGGTTCGAATCAGATTCACAACCGATGGATGACATGAGACCTGTTAAGAGGTTTGGTATCAGCTGCGATACCGGATTTGAACGTCCATCGAGTTGATGACCTCTTGGCGGGGCAAGGCCGCCGCTCCGTATCAGAGAACAAAGAAAAGAAGGCCAGAAGGGCCGCCGTAGCGGCCCTTCCGGCGTTGTACACCTCAAAGAGGTGGATGTGCTTCAGCAGAGGTGAGGGATCAGTAATCCCAGTCCTTGCCTTCGCCGCCTTCACCGTCTCCACGGGAGAGGATGAATGCACCTGCGATGAACGCCACGATGACCACGCCGCCGATGAGACCCCAGGTCCAAGTTGGGACGCTGGAGGAAGCATCGTCGCCGGTGTCGCCAATGGTGCCGTTGCCGTCGTTGGTGTTGCTGTTGTCGTTCACACGGGTGTCGATGATGGAGTTCATCGAAGCAGCAGCGTCCATGTTGCCCAGGGCGTCCATGGGCACAGCGGTGAAGAAGTACTCTTGACCGGTGCGGACGGCAGGCATGTCGATGCTCACCGTGGTGGCGTCAGCTCCCATGGCTGCGTCGGGGCAAGGTGTAGGCATCTCACCGATGGTGAAGTCCTCGGTGGACCAGCAGACGTGCCACATGGCCACATCGCTGGAATCGCCAGAGACTTCCCATGTGACGACCCACTGGCCGTCTTGGGCAGCCACAGCAAGGTTGGTTGCTGCAACATCGCCGTCAACTTGCTTGTCAGCCACCACGCTGGCGATGCCAGGGGTGGAACAGCCTTGCTCGTTGCAGACGGCGACCTCAAGGTGGTAGGTCTCACCGTGCGTGGTTTGTGAGCCACTGTAGGTGTAGGTGCGGTCCTCATCAGCCACGGTGGCGTTGAAGGCGCCGGCACAGTCAGGGAGGCTGAGGGCTTGACCTGGGCTCACGCAAACTCGGATGCTGTCAGAGGAGAGCAACGTTCCAGTGATGTCCCAAGACATGGCGATGGCGCCACCACGGGTGGCCTCGGCGCTGAATCCACTGACGGAGGCGTCAGGGATGGAGGCCTGAGCGAGTTCGCCGCCCATGAGGACCATCTTACCTGCAGGAACAACGGGACTGTTGTCGGGCACGTCGTAGGTGAACATCTCGTTGCTGGCATCAACATCGGTCGAGGCGTCAGAAAGGAGAATCCACTTGCCGGAACCGTCGATGTACCACAGCGAGGTGGCTTCAACGTCCTTGGCCACGATGACCGAGATGGACTGGTCGAGCACGTCGCTGGCCGTGTAGGTGGTGCTTGGCGTGTAGTCCAAGGCAGCCACGGCAGCGTAGGTACCGGTGAAGCCTTCGAGTTGAACGGCGTCGTAGGAGGAGGCATCAGCGTCCGTGAAGGACGTGATGTTGAACTCCGACTGACCGTTGTAGTCAAGGCTGTATTGGATTTCAATGCCGGCATCGCTGGTGGCAGTAGCCACGGCTCGGTTCCAGACGAACATGTCAATTTCCTGGGACACTTGACCCAAGTGGCTGTCAGTGACGACCACGGTGACGGGGGAGTTGCCGATGAAGTCAGGGAGCACCGGCGAGGTACACACGGTGGCGCCTTCTGCTTGCGTTCCTGAACAACCACCGATTTCGCCACCGGGGTAGGAGTAGGCGAAGCTCAGTCCTTCACCCGAGGGGTCGTCAACATCAAACGCAGAGACAGCGAAGACCAGCGGGGATTCCTGGCCGACGACGATGTCGCCTTCGGTGGTCAACTCGAAGGAGGTGATCACGGGGAGGTTGTTGATGACGTCAATGACCATGGTGGCACCGTTGTTGCTGGTGCGCTGGTCCGTGCCGCCCGACCATGGAACAGGGTCTTGGTCGGTGCTGCTCTTGTCGTCCATGTTCAGGTTCATGGTGAAGGTGTACTCACCGGGCTCGAGGGTGGTCTGGACACAGACCGCACCGGTTGGGGCTTGTCCGCCGAGCGGGGAGTAGACGTAGGGCACGTCGATGCCCACGGTGCACTCGTTCAGGGTGCCAGACGCCATGGTGGTACCATCAAGGGCGATGGAGTACGAGACATCCCAGCCGTAGGCCTTGTTTGGATCGCTGCCTCGGTGCTCAACATCAGCGTAGAGGAGAGAACAACCCACGTTCAGGTCGCCTGCTTCACCTTCTTGCGTGAAGGTGCTTGCTGCACCCGTGCAGTCGGAGTTGTAGCCCTGGTAAACGCCCATGCGTGAGATGCGGATGTCGTCGTAGGTGACCTTGCTGCCGGTCAACTCGTCGTAGTCCGTCTTGGGCCGGTCATCGCTGTTTTGAAGCACTTCACAGAAATTGGCCCAGGTGGTGACGTTTTCGTCGCCCTCAGTGGCCTCGGAGGTTTCAACGCACTCGTCGTACTGGCCGTAGAGCGTGTAGTTGGCCACTTCAGCCGTGATTTCGAACTGGGCGTTGGCGTCGCCGGTCGGGATCAACTCACCGGACATTTCCCAAGCCGTCTGGTAGGAAAGGACCGAGCGAGAACCGGTCTGCGTGGCGTTGGGGTCCGTTTCGTTGGCGTAGGTCTCCACCGTCGAGGTGGTTCCGACGGTCACGTAGGAGATGCCCTTGATGTCGTCACTGCCGAGGGTGGCGGTAGCGACTTGGCCGGAGGTCTCCAGTCGGATGTTGACCTCGCGGGGGTTGAAATTCTCAGAACCGTCAGCGGTGACGGTCAGCTTGAACTGGGCGCTCTGAAGGCTGCTGGCATC
>JBMZXF010000077.1:0-4236 GCA_049627345.1 Candidatus Poseidonia sp.
GAGCGGCGGTCACCGAATTATAGAGTCGGTCATAGGTGTGGTGAACGTCCGCATTGGAAACGACCAAATCAAAGGTTTCCGTTCCGCCGTTACCGTCGGTGATGGTGTGCTGGGTGTTGGCTCCATCGGTGGAAACCTCAACGGATTCGACCGGTGTTGAGAGACGCACTTCCCCACCGAGTTCCTCGAACAACTTCACGAGGGTGCGCACCAGGGCGTGGGTCCCGCCTTTCGGAAAGTAGACGCCCCATTCACGTTCCAAAAAGTGAATGAGCGTGTAGATGGAGGAGGTTTGGAAGGGGTTTCCGCCCACGAGAAGAGAATGGAAACTCAAGGCTTGACGGAGGTGGTCGTCCTTGACGTATTTGGCCACCGTTTTGTACACCGACCGGTCGGCACGGAGGCGAATCAGCGATGGGGATACGGCAACCATGTCGGAGAATTTCAAAAACGGCCGGTCGGCGAGGTCAGTGTATCCTTTCTTGAAGACCTTCTTGGCGTACTCAAAGAAGCGCTGGTAGCCGTCCGCATCCCGCTGGCTTCGTTGGGCAATTTGAGCGACCATGGCGGCTTCGTCCCTGACGTAATCAAAGCGATCGCCATCGCTCCAAATCAGCCGGTACATCGGCTGGACCTCCATGAGTTCGATGTAATCCTCGAGTCGCCTTCCCGTCAACTCGAACAAATCCGTCAGGGTGTGGGGTGCGGTGATGACGGTGGGTCCAGCATCAAACGTGAACCCTTCGTCTTCGTAGACATAGGCTCGCCCGCCGGGAAGGTCCCGCGCTTCGTACAGCATGGTTTGGATGCCTGCGGATTGTAGTCGAATCGCTGCACCGAGGCCTCCAAAACCACTGCCAATGACCGCCGCCCGTCGTGCTGTGTTGGGTGCTTTGGCCATGTGGTTGATTCAGGGTCATCACTTAGGAATGTTCGCTTTTCATCCCATGAAAATAACGAATGAAAAAACAACCAGTTATAACCTCAATTGTGAATCTACCAATGGTGAAAAGGTTGGAAAAAACGTACAACCTCCATGAACCCGAACGCATTCTTGCTACGAGTGGCGAGAGTTTCTTCTGGGCTCGACGTTTTCTTGGGCCGAAGATGGGCCACGACGCTGCCGTCCTGTACTCATTCTGCAGGGTGCTGGACGACATGGCGGACGGTGATATTCCGGACGGCCCTGCCCACCTTCGTCAAATCCAATCGCTTCTCAATGAAGGAAATTGGAGCCAACATCCTGTCTTGAAGCATCACGCGCCCCTTGTGGAAACCTATCGTCTGCCTCACGACGTCATTGGCTCACTGGTCGAGGGACTCATGGACGATCAGGCGCCCCACGTTCTCATCGACGACGAAGCCGCACTGATTCAGTACGCCTACAAGGTTGCGGGCACCGTCGGCTTGCTCATGTGCAACATTCTCAACAACGAAGACCCGAGGGCAAAGGCCCATGCCGTGGATTTGGGCATCGCCATGCAGTTGACCAACATCGCTCGGGACGTGGTTGAAGACGCCAAGATGGGCCGACGCTACCTTCCAGGTGATTGGGTGAACCACCTCAGCCCCGAGGACATCGTGCTTGCTTCAGAGAACCCAACGGGCCACGAAGGCACGCTCATCACCCTCGCTGTTGAACGTCTCCTCGACCTCGCCGAGACGTACTATGCGAGTGGCCGAGCTGGACTGTCCTACCTTCCGCTCCGAGCGCATTTTTCCATCGGCGTGGCGGCCAAGGTCTACCGGCAAATCGGCCGGCAGTTGCTGAAATCAAAGGATTCCTGGCACGGGCAGCGTCAAGTCACGTCCAAAACCAGCAAGATGTTGTGCACCGTTCGGGCCACGTCCAATCTCTTCTGGAGAATCCCTCATCCACGCCGTCAGCACAACACGCACTTGCACACGTGGCTGAAACCGTTTCAGCAGCAAGGAGGCGGCTGGGGATGACCTCCACCCACATCTTGGGTGATGGATGCGCATCGCTGATGTTGGCTTCCCGTGCGAACGAACTGCCAGGTCACGATGTGACGGTGGTTCAACCAGCGGCAGCACCCGAGGCCAAGGACCACATGCTGGGGTTTTGGGGGACGCCCGACTTGGCCTTTGCCAAGGAGCACGCCCGACACGCATGGCCGAACTGGTCGATCATCACCGAGTCGTCCCATGCCACCCTCACGTCATCGGCCCATCCCTACCATGCTATGCACAAACTTGAGTACCTCAAGGGGGCAAAAGAGGCGGCCATGGAACACGGGGTTTCCTTCATCGATGAATCAGAGCATCGCGCATCCAGCCCCTCCATGGTGTTTGATACCCGTCCTCCCCGAGCACCAGCGGGCGCCATGCTCCAGCATTTTGCCGGTATGGAGGTTGAAGTTGACCGGCCCGTGTTTGACCCACAAACGGCCATCTTGATGGACTTCAGGGTTGACCAATCTCACGGCATGCATTTCATGTACGTGCTTCCCTTTTCTCCCACTCGGGCCTTGCTCGAATCAACCATCTTCAGCCCTTCTGTCATGCCCTTGGAATACTACAAAGAGGCGATTGAAGCCTACCTCTTCAGGCACCACAACGCCAACATCCAGCAGGTCATCTCCAAAGAGAAAGGCGTGATTCCCATGGGCTCACTTGGACTTCACGACCCCGCCATTCCCGGCCTGGGTGCGAACGGGGGGGCCATTCGGCCTGCCAGCGGCTACACCTTCGCGTTCATTCATCAGCAAATTCAGGCCGCCTTTGATCGGGTAAACGACGGGAAGGCTCTGAAGTTCACTCGACCTCACAAGCGGGTGGACGTGTGGATGGACAGCGTCTTGCTCGTTGTCTTGCGTCATTGGCCTCAACAAGGGCCCATCCTGTTCAGCCGCATGGCGCAGTCGTTGTCAGGCGAGGAATTCATCCGCTTCATGAGCGGAAAGGCAGGTTGGGGGCTTCGTTTCAAAGTCATGATGGCGATGCCGAAACTGCCGTTCATACGCGGCGTCTCGAAGATGATGTTCAGCCGACCACGCAAGGTGGTTTCATGACGCTGCTCGAGTCGTTCATCGCCCTTGACACGCTCAACCTTCTCGCGCTTCTCGGCGTGGTGTTCATCGGTCTGCCTCATGGAGCCATGGACGGTGCGCTTGCGATGCATTTCGGCTGGACGAGCCGTCCGGCCATCACCGCTCTTTTCTTGCTCTCCTATGTCGGGTTGGCAGGGGCTGTCGTTCTCGTTTGGGTCTTCGCTCCCGCGGTTACATTCGTGGCGTTTCTTGCCATCAGCATCTACCACTTCGGCAGGGGGGATGCATCCTCAGTGGCTGCTGGCCGGACGACGGTGGAAAGCCTTGCTCGTGGCGGCTTGGTGGTCGGTGGAATCAGCCAAATGCATCGCTCAGAAGTTGATGGAATCTTCCAGACCTTGGTGGGGAATGACACCTCCGGTGTGTGGCTGTTTCTCAACGGTGTGGTGGTGATCACCATCGGCTGTGCGATGGAATCAATGCTGTTCAAGAATCATCCTGAACGCCTCGCATTCGCCGTTGAACTCGGTGTTCTGTTCCTGCTCTTTTTTGCTGTGCCACCGCTGGTAGGTTTCGCCTTGTACTTCTGCTTCGTTCACTCCATCCGCCATGTTTCCTCGGTTGGCGAATTCATGGCCACGACGGTATCAAGCGTTTCCATCACCAAATCGACGGCGGTGTTATCCCTCGTCACCTGGGGTGTTGGCCTCGCCGTTCTGGCTCAGCAGACATCAACGATGGAGGTGGATTCGGCGTTGTTGCGAGTCGTCTTCATTGGCCTGGCAGCGCTCACCGTCCCCCACATGATTCTCGTAGACGGTCTGCTTCACCGAAGGCCGGCGGCAGCCTGAGGAACGGAACAACTTGGTGCTGTCCTAAGAGCAAGCAATAAGGGCGGCTTGGGCTGACCAACGGTCGGGGAAGTTGATGTCAGGCACCGAAGAGCGACTCAAGGACCTACGAAATCGTAAGGCTCGAAGTGAGGCCGGAGGAGGCCAAGCCCGCGTTGAGGCGCAGCACAACCGCGGCAAGATGACGGCTCGAGAGCGGCTTGAACTCCTCCTTGACGACGGCAGTTTCCAAGAGATCGATGCGCTGGTTGAACACCGCTGTCGGGATTTTGACATGGACAAGAACGTCATTCCCGGTGACGGCGTGGTCACCGGTCACGGCACCATCAACGGGCGAGAAGTGTTCGCCTTCGCCCAAGATTTCACCGTCTACG
>JBMZXF010000078.1:0-4205 GCA_049627345.1 Candidatus Poseidonia sp.
CAGGGCGAATACATCAACAGCTACACGCAGAAGCGAAACGACGACAAGGGCGCAGAGCCAGAAGGCGTCGTCGTCGGTGAGATGTTCGGCAAGACCTACGTCTTCGTTGGTCTCGAGCGAGCCGGTGGCATCCTCGTGTACGACGTGAGCGACCCAACCGCACCGGTGTTCGACCAGTACATCTACCTCCCCGACCACGTGAGCCCCGAGGGCTTGGACTTCATCTCGGCGGCTGACAGCCCCAACGGTGCAGCCATGCTCGTGGTGGCCCACGAGGTCAGCGGAACCGTGGCCATCCTCCAGCCCTTCGTCTGACCATCAGGTGAAACTGAGGGAGCGGAGCGCGCTTTTTGCGCGTGCGTCTCCGCAGGCCTGATACCCAACTACAAAGGGAAGGCCCGGCGTGGTGTTCACCATGTGGGAACGCCTGCTGGTGGCCGCTTTGGTGGCGTTCGTCGTGTTCAAGGCGACCCTCATCACGTACCGGCGGCGCACATACCCCGAGCCGCACGAGGATTGGACCAACGTCAACCTCGACGATCTGCATTTCCCCGAAGGCTTCCACTGGGGCACGGCCACGGCAGCGCATCAGGTCGAAGGCCATCAAGCGAACAACTGGACGGTCCACGAGGCGGCCAAGGGGCTTGAGCCCAGTGGAGCAGCGTGCGACCACTGGAACCGGTGGAAGGACGACTTCCAACTGCTGTCCGACCTCGGTATGACCTCCTACCGGTTCTCCATCGAGTGGAGTCGCTTGGAGCCCTCCGAAGGCGCATGGGACGAAGCTGCCTTGGCCGCGTATGCCGAGATGGTGGACGACCTCGTGGGGCGCGGCATTCGCCCCGTCGTGACCCTGCACCACTTCACTCACCCGGACTGGTGGGAAGCCAAGGGCGGGTTTGCAGATCGAGCGAACATCCCAGCGTTTGTTGCCTATTGCGAGCGGGTGGTGGACGCCCTGGCCGACCGAGTCAAGACGTGGGTGACCGTCAACGAACCCACGGTGTTCTCCACCATGGGCTACACCCTCGGGATGTTTCCTCCCGGGCGCCGTTCGATTCCGACGACGATTCGGGTGATGCGGAACCTGCTACTCGCTCACGGAACCGTCTACAAGGCCCTCAAGCCCAAGCACCCTGGACTCCAATTTGGCGTGGCCAAGAACGTCACGCTCTTCGACCCCAAGAACCGCTGGAGCCCCATCGATTGGCCGCTGGCCCGTCTCCTCGAGTGGGTGTGGAACGGCGCCTGGCGCAGCGGGATTCAAAAGGGGAAGATGTTCTTCAAAGGCGTCCCAGAAGCCAAAGCCAGCTTGGATTTCGTCGGCCTGAACTACTACACCCATGTGCTGGTGGGTCCGGCTTCAGTCTCACTGCTCAAGATGAAATTCCCCAAGCGACGTTGGGAAGTGGCCACCGAATTCGGCTATCCCATGTACGCCGAAGGCCTGGCACGTGCACTTGATTTCCTCAAGCCGCTGGGCGTGCCGATTGAAATCACCGAAAACGGCGTGGCCGACGCTCAGGACACGCTACGGGAGGAACACCTCCGTCGCCATCTTTGGGTGCTGTCCAACGCCCTTCGCGACGGCCACGATGTCCGTTCCTACCACCACTGGTCGCTCCTCGACAATTTTGAGTGGGCCGAGGGCTACTCGATGCGGTTTGGCTTGCACCACGTTGATTTTGAGACCCAAGAGCGCACGCTTCGGCCGAGCGGGGAAGCCTACCAGCACATCGTTCAGCAGCACTGAGCGGCTCAGATCCACACGTCGTTCTCGGCCGTCAAGTCGCCATCGGCTTCACCGGTGTTGACCACGCCTCGCGGCTCGACGAGCATCACCTTGCATTCGTGCTCTGCGTAGGGCTTGTGCCGGGTCCCCTTGGGAACCACGTGCATTTCCCCAGCGTTGAGCGTGATGGTGCGGTCCTCAAACTCGATGTTCATGCTGCCTTCGATGACGATGAACACCTCGTCGGTGTGGCCGTGGTCGTGCCAAACGAATTCACCTTGAATCTTGACCAATTTGAACTGGTAGTCGTTCATTTCAGCGATGACTTTGGGCGACCAGTGATCCGAAAACAAACCGAATTTTTCTGTGAAATTCACGACGCTCATGAGCCCTC
The DNA here is from genome assembly GCA_049627345.1 of Candidatus Poseidonia sp. Lineage (GTDB taxonomy): Archaea > Thermoplasmatota > Poseidoniia > Poseidoniales > Poseidoniaceae > Poseidonia. Next base: position 2,127 of record JBMZXF010000078.1, read on the forward strand.
CACAACGGCGGCTTTACTTGGCTCTATGCCTCACAGAGGAGGTTGCCACGTTCCGGCGTTTCGGGCGAAATCAAGCACGTGGCAGTAGAGCGTGGTGATCGTTTGCATCGGGTCTTCAACAACAGACAAATCGTCGGCACCGAGCAGGGGCGGGGCTCGCCTCCAAGCGGGTTTGGCGTTGAGCGAAAGCGGGAACTTGAACAGCGCTGGGCCGTTGACGGGGAGCGTCCAGCGGGTGAGCCACGGCCGTTCCACCATCCCGGCCTCATCCATCGCGTCAACGACGCCGTTCCACGTGGAACCACCGGCTTTGGATTTGACCAACCACGACGGGTTCACCGAGCTGTCAACAAGGTAGCCGGCCTCGGCAAGCACGGCCGCCATCCACGGGGCAATGTAGCCGTTCGGGGCGCGGAAGTACGGCCGAAACGCCGGACCAGCATGGGTCTTGAGCAAGGCGGTGGAGGTCTGCAACATCGTTCGAAACCCATTGACGTCCTCGCCCCAAGCAGACCACGAACGATGCGTGTGACCGTGACAGCCAACGGTCAGACGACCTGGAAAGGCTTCCAGTGCGTGCTGGAGGGCGCTCGCAAAATCAGGATTCTCCAGCAGGTCGGTGATCACAAACAGGGTGACGGCACCTTGGTGACAGGTCATCCAATCCACGAACCCGGCCCAGCCCTGTTGAAACTCAGGCGAGAGGTTGTCGCTCGGCCCGTAGAAGGGCTGAGTGCTTCGGGTGGGGTGACCCTGATGCTTCGGTAAATGCCTCAGGTCGTCGGTGTCGACGGTCATCCATGTTGGCATGTCAGGCCTCCGGGCCCAGGTCAACCAAATGGAGGTGGTGAGGCACCGTGCGCTCGTTGAATTCGATGCCGATGAACTCCGCAAGCCGTTCGCCGTTCCAGCGTCCGCAGATGGCGCTGGCCGTGGCCAGTCCTGCTTCGTTGTGAGGGTGGACGGCGATTTCCACCGTGGTGGTGGTGTTCCGTTCGCTGAGCCACGTGAAGATGGTATCAACGCACGCCGATGCAATCGATTGGCGACGGTACGCTCGACACACCCAATAGCCCAGGTTGAAGTCGGCGTGAAGCGATTGAAGTTCGTCACCCAACCCCACAAGGCCGACGAAGGTCTCGGAATGGACGTCGTGAATGGACCAGAAGTGCAACAGGTCCGTCCCCGATTGGGCCTCAATGTCGTAGAGCATGTCACGCAACTGTCGGCGGACATCGTCGTTCGGGTCGAGCCAAGGCAGGGCGGTTTGTGCCGCTTCGGCATCCTCTTGGTACGCTTCAAACATGGAGACCAGCACCGCGTTGGTCGCTGGACGAAGGACGATGCCGTCGTTGACCCGAAGTTCCGGTGTCTGAACCATGGCCGTCCCTCATGTCAAAAGTTGAGCCCTTGCTTGTTGAACATGTGGGTCGGTTGGATGAACGTAGGCCGCCATGTCAAGGGTCCACTTCATGTGCTCGTGCCGCCCGAGATGTTGCATCAACACCGAGACGTGAAGCAGCATGTCGAGGTGATCTTCCAGATGCGGGCCAAGATGGTCGAGAGCGTTGGCGGCTGCTTCCATGCGTCCGTGCTTGACGTGCTCCATCGCGCTGACCACCTCTTGGTAGACTCGCGTTGGCGTCCAAGCCTCACCCTTCGGCCAGGGCCAGATGCGTTGGCTCTGCTCGGGTGCGGGTTCGGCCACGTCAGCTACCGCAGACTCGTCCTCCGGGAGGTCGGGAAGGTCCGGCGTCTCGGGAGCAGCAACATCAGCGGACGGCGATGGGGGAGGGGATGCTTCCACAGAGGCAACAGGCACAGAGGCAACAGGCACAGAGGCAACAGGCACAGAGGCGGCAACATCGGCGGTTTGCGGTGGAGCAGCGGTTGGAGTTTGACTGGCAGGGGCCTCGTCGGGGAGGTCAGGAAGGTCGGGTGTTTCGGTCGCCATGGCTTGGGCCAAACTGGCGCCTTGAGGCGGTGCTTGCGAGGCAAGATCGGGCAGGTCAGGGGTGGCGTTGGGTGCAGGACCCACTTCACCGAGCAAATCGTCGTCTTTGGGCGCTTCAACCGTAG
>JBMZXF010000079.1:0-4152 GCA_049627345.1 Candidatus Poseidonia sp.
TACCGGGATTTGAACCCGGGTCGAAGGAATGAGAGTCCTTCATGATGGGCCACTACACTATACGAGCGTGGTAGGCTGACGGACCGGCCTTTCCTATTTAGCCATCACGCCACGCCTCCGTGTGAGGCGATTTCGTTAGGTTTCGTTTCACTTTAAGTGAAAATGAAAAGTGAAAAACGAGGTATGTCGCCGGATTCCTTGGTTTTCTTCAACCTGCACCCTCCTTCGTCGCTTCATATACCACCGCCAATGAATGCGGACCATGGAAGAACAGAACCTCTCCCAACACCTTCGCTTTGCAGACATGACGGCCACGTCAAACCGGTCCAGCATCCCCTCCTGGGCCCAGAACAGCCAGACCACCCTTGCCTACGGAACGGGCCGCCTCCCCACGCACGCTCGTCAAATCGGCTGGCAGCCCGTGGCCGGTGTGGGTGCGGCTCCTGCGCCATCGCACCTCTCCTCAAGCATGCAATCGCTGCGCCGCCGCATCGTGCGAGGTGAGGCCTGATGAGCCGCACGCAACGCCTTCGAGGCGAGATCCTTTCCTTCCTGACCGAAGTGGGCGAAGCCAACACCACGGCCATTCTCGACCACGTCAACCGCCGCTTCCGTTGGGGCGCCACGATGAACCAGCTCGGCAACGTGCTGGCTCGAGACCGTCGCTTCATCAAGGTCGGCTTCGACGAAGGCACCGACATCGGCGGGTTCCGCATGCGGGTCTGTGTTTGGTCCATGGCGACCGCTTGAGGCCAAGCAATCAAGAATCGGAAGGCCCACGCCTCAACCATGGCAGGGAGCCTCGGTGCGTACATCGCCTTGATGCGCCCGAAGAACCTCGTTCTTGCCGGGGCAACGGTGCCGCTCGGCGCCTACTTTGCGCTGATGGATGCTGGCGAGCCCTTCCCCGTCGTCGCCGTGGCCCTTCACACCCTGGCCGTCGTCCTGTTCACGGGTGCTGGCAACGCCATGAACGACATCAAGGATGCTGAGATTGACAAGACCGCCCATCCCATGCGACCACTTCCCTCGGGTCAGCTGTCCATCCAGCAGGCCAGTCGCTTCACTTCCTTGCTTTGGACCCTCAGCGTCGCCGGCCACATCGGCGGATTGTTGGCGGTTGAACCCGCGGTAAGCACCTACTTGCCTACCGTCCTCATCTACATCTTGGCCGTGGTGCTCATGGTCACCTACGACCACGGACCCGCCACCAAAAATCGAGGCCTGTCCGGCAACATTGTCATTTCGCTGCTGGTCGGTGCCGTCATCCTCTACGGTGCGTCAGCCGTCGGCGGGGTTGCACAACCCGTGATCTGGTGGATCTTCGGCGTGGTCTTCCTGACCAACCTCGCTCGTGAAATGGTGAAAGATTGCATGGACATGGAAGCCGATGAAGGCAGCCGCCAAACCTTGCCCATGACCTACGGCAAGGAAAAGGTTCGAATGGCCGCTTATGTCGTCATCATGGGCGCCCTTGTGTGCCTCTACGTGCCCTTCTGGAAAGGTCCGTTTCAGTTCGGCCAAATCGCCTTGCAAATCCCTGCCATTCTGACCCTCATCACCCTCAACGGGCCGATGGTCCAGGGCAAGGACGCCCTGGTTGCAGGTCGCATCCGAATAGCGATGCTGCTGGGCCTTGTGAGTTTCATCGTGGCCAGCGTGCTTTGATTCACTCGAGACCCATGAACTCGCCCATGGCCTCCCAGGCTCCCTGGTTGATGAGGTAGGTCATCAGCGACATCTGCGCCCACATGCGGTTCTCGGCCTGGTCGAAGACAATGCTCTGTTCGTGGTCCATGACCCAGTCGGTCACTTCTTCGCCACGGTGTGCAGGTAGGCAGTGCATGAAGGACCATGCATCGTCCATGTGGGCGACCATGGCTTCGTTGACCTGGTAGCCATCAAAGGCGGCCATCTTGTCCTTGAGGTGTTCTTCACCCATCGAGATGAACACGTCGGTGTAGACGACATGAGCTCCAGATACGGCTTCCACCGGGTCGGTCGTGTGCATCACGCTGCTCCCGTTGGCCTCGGCGAGGGCCTTGGTGCGCTCAACGACGTCTTCGGCCGGCTCGTAGCCCTCGGGGCAGGCGTAGCGAACATCGATGCCGAGCATGGCACAAGCGAGCATGAGGTCGTGCAGGACGTTGTTTCCATCGCCCACCCAAGCCACCGTGAGGTCTTCGGTGTCGTCGTGGTGTTCCATGACGGTCATGAGGTCAGCAGCCGCCTGACAGGGGTGGTGCTTGGCAGAAAGGGCGTTGATGACGGGCACCTCAGCGTGTTCGGCCAGGGCGGTAACATCCTCGTGGCCAAAACAGCGGTAGGTGATGCCACCCAAGAATCGAGAGAGCACTTGGGCCGTGTCGCCAATGGTTTCGGAGGTCCCGAGTTGGATGTCGTTTTTCAGGAGTGTCAGCGCACTGCCACCGAGTCGCTGGATGCCAACCTCAAAGGAAACCCGGGTCCGAGTTGAGGGCTTTTCGTAGATGGAACCGATGGCCAACGTGTCGAGGGGAAGGAAGTTGAGCGCCACTTCGTCGCCTTGTTTCCACAATCGCTTGAACTCAATGGCCCACTTGAGAATGCGTTCAAAATCGTCGTTCACATCGTCGATGGCGAGAAGGTGTTGCACCATGCTCATTCCACCGCAAGGCGGCTTCTAAGCGTTGTGAGGTCAGTTCTTTTCGTGCTCGATGTCGGCAGCAAACCCGTCCCGAGCATCGCTCATGCCACCGAACAAGGCCTGTGCGAACGTCAGAATGTCAGCCAGCCCCTCCTCGAGTTCGGAGGAAAGCGGGGTCAGCCCGGGGGCTTGAGAGAATTCCTGCATCATGCGAAGTTGGTTGATGGCAAATTCCGTTCGCTGGCCGCCGGCTTCGTCGTAAAGGGCAAGCTCGAGGATTTCAAGCCGCTCCGACCACTCCAAGATTTGTTCAAGGTCGTCAGGGTCCAGCAGGTCGGCCTTGGAGAGGAAGTTCTTGGTGGGCAGGCCGAGTCGGAATTCCACAATGGAGGACAACAGCATCTGCGAGACAAAACCAGAGGGCGAACGTGAGAGCATGGGGTCGAAGAGGTAGATGATGGCAGATTGTTCTCGGCCAAGGGTTTCGATGAGGTGGTTGCTCGCTTCACGGAACGCAAAGAGTTCCACTTGGCCGGGGGTGTCGACGATCATCATCTCACCGGACAGGGTGTGGAGTTGGTCGGCCACTTCACCTGCTTGGGCTGCCAAGAGGTCAGCGGCGAGGATTTGAGCGCCGTTGGGGCCCAAATCGTACTCGTCCATCACTTCGGTCAGCGAGATCAAGTCTCGAACGTCAAATTCAGCGTCGTAGTGGACGCGTTCGGCCCCCGGGTCAAGGTTGACGGCGATGACTTCGGTCTCGAGAAAACGGGACCAGCGCTGAAACGAGGTGACCAACGACGATTTTCCGGCACCTGCGGTTCCAACCACAAACAGCACCGGGGGTGAACTGTTGTCCATACCGACCATGAATTCCCGTTCAACCGACCCTACATGAAACCTCCTTTCCCGAGCATGCGCTGTTGGATTTCGTCTCAACCTACCAAACGCACCCGTGGAGAATGGTTATGTGCTCATCATGCATCCACCAAACCGTCGCACTATAGCGACGCTGAGGAATTGACCATGAGCGACGAGAAACCCCCCATGCCACCCGGGATGCCACCCATGCCACCCATGCCACCCATGCCACCCGGCGAAGCACCGCCTGCTCCACCCGGTATGCCACCGATGCCACCGATGCCGCCCATGCCGCCCGGCGATGCACCACCAGCGCCACCCGGTATGCCGCCCATGCCCCCAATGCCTGACGCCGCACCTCCCGCTCCTCCCGAGATGCCACCCATGCCGCCGATGCCTGATGCAGCGCCTCCCGCTCCTCCCGAGATGCCGCCCATGCCTCCGATGCCTGACGCAGCGCCTCCCGCTCCTCCCGAGATGCCGCCCATGCCGCCGATGCCTGACGCCGCACCTCCCGCTCCTCCCGAGATGCCACCCATGCCGCCCATGCCCGAGGCCCCTGCGGCTGACCCGCTGATGGACCCGCTGGCCGCACCACCTGCGCCACCCGCACCTCCTGAGATGCCACCCATGCCCGAGGCCCCTGCGGCTGACCCGCTGATGGA
>JBMZXF010000080.1:0-4131 GCA_049627345.1 Candidatus Poseidonia sp.
CCGGGGGCAAACTCGACGACACCGGTGTCCTGCTTTTGCTCGCTGATGGTGTTGAGCAGCGTGGTCTTTCCCGCTCCGTTGTGGCCAACGATGCCGATGCGGTCCCCGTCGTTGACCTTGAGGTTGATGTCCCGCAGCACGTCCACGGCGCCAAAAGAGCGGTCAACCGCTTCCACGTTGATGAGTTCGCGTGCCACGGCTTTCCCTCCTCATTCAGCGGCCGCCGTCCACGCCTCATAACTGCTCCCATGAAGGAGCAATCTGCATCTTCATTCCTGATACGGCCGGAAAGAGAGTGTTTATTGAAGGAGAACACGGTAGTGAGGGCATGGCTGGGAAAGGACGAACGGCATGGTTCATGCTGGCCATGTTGCTCGTTATGGCCCTCCCTCAACCTCCCGCCCTGCTGGACGAAGAAGCGATACCGAGCCACGTTGCCAACGCCTCGGACATGGTGGCGGACTTTTCTCAAACGGTTTCGGGTGGAGCAGAAGTGGTCAGCATCGGACACAATGGAGACCACTACGTGGTGGCCCTCTCCCACAACGGGGCAGGGTCGCTTGGAAGCTACACCTGGGTGGGGTTGACCCCGGGTGGCTTGCTGCTCAATGTCGCCCACAACGGCACGGTCATGGGAAGCGCAAACCAACCCTATGCGCCGCTCGACATGGCGGTTTCATCGGATTTCGTCGCCTTGATTGGACTTCACCCCTCCGAGGGCTTGTTCCTTGAGGCCTACAACGAAACCCTGAGCCTGGCCTACCAGAACCACATCTATTCCACGACGACGGCGGGCGACCGCGACGACCTCATTTTCTACGACCTCGACATCGATGGAAGTGAAGCCTACATCCTGTTCGGTTGCCCGGCAACGGGTGTTGAACTGAGGTACAACGGCAACACGTGTGTAACCAGCACGGGTCGGATGAGCCTGTCCACCCTTCAGTGGGACATGAATGCGAACATCCTCATCAACTTCGCCACCTCGAGATGGTACACCCCCGAGTCCACGTACATGATTCACTATCCGGGGCAGAACGGCGGCGGCGCCACCACGGTTGGGCCAAACCCCGTTTGCTCTCAATCCATCTACGCTCACAACGCCACCGTTGAGGGGATCGCCAACGCCCACTGCAGCGGACGCAAGCAGGCTGGAGCCAACCATGCCTCCTCCCTGTTTGGTTCAACCTCAACGTGGTCGGTGAACCCGAATGCGTTTGAAATCTCCATGGGGATGACCTTCGCCTCGTACGACCTGACCACCAGCACCGAAACCTTCGGCGGTGAACTCATCGGGTTCGTAGGTTGTCAATCCGGGATCGACATCGAGGTTGACATGCTCCATCACGGGAGTCATTCGGCCTTGTTCATCAGTGGATGGACGGGCGGCGGTAACGGCGACTGTTCCTTGATTGAACACGCTGCGGCCGACGCTGGTGACACCAGCCAAGAGATCACGACCTTCAAAGGGCGAAACGCCAACATGGGGCTCCTGGGAACCACGGACTTCTCAAACGGCATCGCCATCAAATCCAGTCGAGACTTGCTGGGGATGGCGGCGACATCAGCCGACGGCGTCGGTTATGTTGGTGTGTGCCACACCGGCAGCCTTGCCAGTGATGCTTCAGCGCTCGTGGTCGGCGGTCAGATCGAGCAAATTTCACTCCTTGCCTGGCAGGGCGCTGTGGTTCTGAACGCCACCCCTCACAACATCGACGCCGGTTGCCCTCAAGCGCTGGCGGCTGGCAAAGGTGAGGTCCTCATGCTGCAAAACGACGGCGTCATCCAAACGCTCACCTTCTTCGGAAGGGATGCCGATGGTGATGGCTACGGAGCATCAACCGACGCTTTTCCCTCCGATGCCGATCAGTGGTCGGACGCCGATGGCGACGGCTACGGCGACAACCCTGGTTTCTCCAGCAGCGATGATTGCCCGTTCGCCTTTGGCAACTCAAGTTTGGGAAGCCGCGGATGTGCCGACGTCGACGGCGACGGGTGGTCCGATGACACCGATGCCTTCCCCCACGACCATACGCAGTGGGCGGACGAGGACGGCGACGGATACGGGGACAACGCCACGGGAAGTCGGGCGGACGAATGCCCATCGACGGCTGGGGCCTCGACGCGAGACCGTTTCGGCTGCTTGGACGTCGACTTTGACGGCTTCAGCGATGAGAACGACCGGTATCCTGCCGACCCCACGCAATGGGCCGACAGCGACAACGACAATTACGGTGACAACCCGCTCGGTACCAACGGCGACAGTTGCCCTTCCGTGGCCGGCAACAGCACACTGGGACTGTTGGGGTGCCCCGACCAAGACGGTGACGGGTATGCGGACCAAACCGACGACCTCCCGCTCGAACCCACCCAGTGGGACGACCTGGACGGGGACGGCTACGGCGACAGCATGCTCGGCGTGAACTATGACGAATTCAAATTTGACCCGACCCAGCAAACCGACCGCGACGGTGACGGGTACGGGGACAACATCGGAGGCACTCGCGGCGATGCCTGCCCCGATACCTTTGGAACGTCAACGGTTGACCGCTACGGCTGTTTGGATTCGGACGGCGATGGATGGTCGGACGCCGGGGACGGGTTCGTTGACGACCCACTCCGGTGGAAGGACACGGATGGCGACGACGTGGAGGACAGCGACGATGCGTTCCCGTTCGACCCCACGCAGTGGAACGACACCGACGAGGACGGTTTTGGCGACAATCAGTTCGGTTCCAATGCGGACAAATTCCCGCTCGACCCCACTCAGTGGTACGACATTGACGGCGACGGCTACGGCGACAATCCAGCGGGTGCGAACTACGATGCCTTCCTGGCCGAGCCGAGCCAGTGGTCGGACATCGATGGCGACGGATGCGGGGACAATCCAAACGGACGAAACCCTGACCTGTTCCCGAGCGACCCCACCCAGTGCGAAGACAACGACGGCGATGGTTATGGCGACAACCTTTCGGGCAACAACCCCGACCCCTACCTTTTCGACTTTGACAACGACGGCTACAACGACAGCATTGACGTTCTACCCAAGCTCCCCTCACCGGGTGACCTCGACAACGACGGCACCCCGGACGCCGAGGACGCCTTCCCGAGCAACCCGCTCGAGACCTCGGATTTTGACGGTGACAGAATCGGCGACAACCAAGACCCGGACGACGACAACGACGGTGTGCTGGACGATGCTGAAATCAACGCTGGCACCGACCCGTTTGACCCCAACTCCAAGCCGGTTGACAGCTTTGAAATCATCCTCCCGGGGACTTCCATTGGTCTCGGGGCGTGGGACCTCATCGGTGTGTTTGTCGGTATTCCGTTCACGGTGTGGATCCTCATCGGCATTGCCACGCGAGGCAGCCGCCAGCGCCGCTTTGAGGAGATGCTGCGCGGGGCCGAGCGACGTGAAGAACTCGAAGACATCGCTTCGGCCTACGAGCGAGCCGTGATGATGCGCATGCTCGGGCCCCACCAGGCGATTCGTCTCGAACGCTTGCGGACGGAACTGGACGACGAACTCGAGCAGGCCATGCACGCCGCTTACAGCGGTCAATCTCGGCAGGGCAGCCAAGCGGAATGGGCCGAATACTACCGTCAACAAGCGGCGTTTGAAGCAAGTCAGCAAGCCGCCGTTGCACCGACTCAGGCCACCGCCGGCCCAGCGACCTCCACCGTTGCCAACACCCCGGAGGCGTACGCGAAGGACGTCCCGGCCGTGCCTTCGGACGTGGCCTACGAACAAGAACAAGGCTGGTGAATGCTCTCAGGAACCCACCCTTGAATTGATGAACCAACGGCTGCTGGAAGGGGCATGGCCGAAGACGACGAGGTCGTGTTCACGACGAGCACCGGGCCGGTTCGTGTCATCACGGCGGCCTCCCTGTTCGACGGCCACGACGCCGCCATCAACGTCATGCGCCGGCTTATTCAGTCCTCAGGGGCCGAAGTCATTCACCTCGGCCACGACCAATCCGCCAAAGCCGTGGTCGACTGCGCCATTCAGGAAGACGCTCACGCCGTAGCCTTGACGTCCTACCAAGGCGGCCACGTCGAGTACTTCACCTACATCCGCCAGCTGCTCGATGAGGCAGGCTGCGAGCACGTCCGTATCTTTGGTGG
>JBMZXF010000081.1:0-4076 GCA_049627345.1 Candidatus Poseidonia sp.
TACACTCTGGGTTGTCGCACAAGTAAGCGGTTTTCGTGATCCGAATGGAGCCATGGTCGCATACTGGACACGGGCAGAGGATTTCATCGTCCTCCGTTGCCTCACCGGAACCCGAACCTTTGCTCATGACTTTACCATCTTTCTTGAGTTCAACCGATGCTTCGTAGCCTTCACCTGCTTGGGAAAAGAACCCATGGAGGTTCTCGAGGCTCCCTGCTTCGATGAGTCGGGCTGCCGTGGTACGGTCAAACCAACGACCGGAGGTGTCTTTCCAAAACACGAACGGGCACCCTTTGTCCCGGCCTTCGTTGTGTTCGCACTGGTAGGCGAGGGTGTTTTCCATGATGCTTCCGCTGCATGATGGGCAGGCACCGAGTGAGGTCTCGTTGAGGTAGAGCGTGTTGCGGTCGTGGTCTCGAATTCGGTCGACCATGGTTTTCGTTTGCTGAATGATTTTGTCCATGTACTCCTGCATGGGTGTCTCACCGCGCTGAACAGAGAGGAGCGAAGCTTCCATGTCACCGGTTAATTCAGCGGACGTGATCCACTCCACGGGAATCCTGCGCAACACATCAATCATACGAATGCCGTGGGGGGAGGCACTGATCGTGCCGTTCCTCGAGCGTCGGATGTAGTTGCGATTGAGCAATTTTTCGATGGTGTCTGCTCGAGTGGCAGGTGTCCCGAGCCCTTTTTCCTTCATGGCATCGGCGAGTTCGTCGTCTTCGATGTGTTTGCCTGCGTGTTCCATCAACTGAAGCAAGCTGGCTTCCTTGAGTCGATTTTTCGGCTTGCTGAGTTCTTCGGAGAATTCATGCGATTCAAGGGCGGCTGGACAAGGATTACTCGGGAGCGTGCCCCACCCTTCGGGAACCTTGTCCTTCTTGGGCACGACGGCTCGCCAGCCTGGTGAAGACAAGGCTTCAGCATCCTTGAGAAATTGATGGTCGCCTTTGGTCGCCGTACGCTTCGTGACCGTCCATTCAGCAGGCGGATGCCAGGATGCGAGGAAATTCCGTGCTATGAGGTCGTACAGTTTTGCGTGGTCGCCACCGAAGTTGTTGGGCGGTGATTGACCGGTTGGCACGATGGCGTAGTGGTCGGAGACCTTGGCGTTGTTGAAGTTCCGCTTGGCGTTGGAAAGCCCCTCGGATTGGAGCCGCTTGACATGTTCTGTGTAATCGGGTTGGCCGCCAAGTTGGTCCAGTGTTTTGGCGACGGTTTCGTGCATGTCCTCGGGGAGGTGCTTTGAGTCGGTTCTCGGGTAGGTGGTTAGTTTGAATTTGTCGTAGAGGTCTTGGGCAACCCCCAGTGTCCGCTTGGCGGACCACGACCACATGCTGTTTGCACGCTTCTGCAAGGTTGTGAGGTCAAAGTTGAGTGGAGGCTGTTCTTTTTTGGTCCGACGTTGCTCATCTACCGCGAAGTCTCCCCCGGAAGCGAGCATGGATTCGATGGACTCTTTTTCTGCAGCGTCCGTGATTCGGTGTGCTTTGTACTCTGGGCGGTCAGGATCATCCTTGTGGTCCTTGCGTTCCCACCTGCCAACCCAGCGTGCATCGCCTGCGGTAAACGTCGCATTGAGTTGCCAGTACGGAACAGGAACATGGGACAACACCTCAAGTTCATGGTCAACCACCATGGCGAGGGTGGCGGTTTGGACCCTGCCAAGTGAATTGGCAGAGCGGTCGCGATTTTGTGGAAGGCGTGTTGCAATTCTGGAGCCGTTCATACCGATGATCCAGTCGGCTTGGGAGCGGGAATACGCTGCATCACTGAGCGCTTGGTAGGCTTCCCCCGTTTCCCGATTCTCAAAGGCCTGCAGCATGGCGTCGTACGTCATCGACTGCATCCACATGCGGGACGTCGGCGTTTTCACCTTCGAATGCTGTACGATGGTTCGAAAGATCAGTTCGCCCTCCCTCGCAGCGTCGCAAGCATTGACGATTTCCGTGACCGATTTGTCCTTCACGAGTTTCATGATAGCAGAGAGTTGTTTCTTTGCTCGCCCGGTTTTGGGTTTGTACTGGAACGCGTCTGGAATGTAGGGCAATCGGTCGACCGTTCCGCGCCAATTTTTGAACGCCTCATCGTAATCATCCATGTACTTGAGTTCAAGCAAGTGGCCGATGGCCCACGTGATGATGATGTCATCGCTGTGCCAGTGTGTATCGGTTTTTTTCCCGACGCCAAGGACGTTGGCAAGGTCCTCGGCAACGCTGGGTTTCTCAGCAATGATGACGATGGACATATGAAGAAAGCGCACCGACGACCATACTTGAACCCTCCTTCGTGAATCAAAGACAGTCTTACGTGTGCATGAAATGTACCATTTCATGAGGCATCATGTCGATGATTCATCATGGCTTGCCGGCTTGTACGCTCGTCCCATGCACCCTCGTTGTGCGGTCCACCGCAGCCCAAACACCCCGGATAACCTGCTCTGAGTAAATCATCGGTGATGGTTGAAATTGCCGCCCACGCTTCGGTCGGCTCCATGAAGACCCAGACCGTTTCAGGCCCGGGTTCGTCAAGAGAGCAACGTCCGAGCACATCACCGGTTTCAGGTACAATCATCGAAATGGCGTCCTGGTTTCCAACAACGAAGTGTGGGAAGATCGTTCGAGCAGGCTGAACATCGGCCAATCGAAGGGCTAAGTTTTGAACGGATTGTTCCAGCCAGACTGGTCCCTGCACGGTGAGCTCATCGGTGCGCAACAGGATGCGGGCCAATTCTCGGACGGCAGGCCAGCGCGTGTCCGAGATTCTCATCATTTAATCGAAGAAGAGGCAAGTCTTGAAGGATGTCCTCCAAGACCACAGGCCATGGGCCTTGGCTACAGGTGGTTTGGACGCCCCTTGCTTCGGTTTCAAGATTCGGAAAAGGCACACGGACGTTCGCTCTCAATGTTGCGGCTTGCCTCAAACAATCCCATCACTCGTGGTCTCTTGCGGGTTCTGTACCGGCCGAAGGTCTCGCTGCCAGTATCGCTCTTTGGCAGGGAATACGCCCATCCTTTCGGATTGGCAGCAGGCATGGACAAGAACGCCAAAGCCCTTCGTGGATGGGAAGCAACGGGCCTTTCATTTGTTGAAATCGGAGGCGTCACCATGCTTGAGCAGTCGGGGAATCCAAAACCTCGGATGTTTCGAGCCCCTCGGGCCCAAGCCCTCGTCAACCGAATGGGGTTCAACAACGACGGCAGCGAGAAGATCCAAAGTGCCCTCAAACACCATGTTGACACCTACGGTCAACCCGGTATTCCTGTTTGGGTCAATCTCGGCAAATCAAAGGTAACCCCGCTTTCCGAAGCCCATCTCGATTACGGCACCACCCTCGAACGACTTTGGTCCTACGGTGATGTCTTCGTGGTCAATGTTTCATCACCCAACACCCCCAATCTTCGGGAATTGCAAGACGATGAAGGGCTCCTGCGAATTCTTGCCCACTGTCAAGCGGTGAATCTGAAATGCGCTGAGGCGCACGGGTCCTCGCCCAAGCCGGTGTTGGTCAAAGTCGCCCCCGACATGACGGAGGAGCAACTGATCCACATTGCGAAAACGGCTCAAGCCAACGGTGCGGACGGTATGGTGGTGTCCAACACCACGGTCGAACGTCCAGCCACTGCGGACGGTAAGGATCTCACCGTTTTTCAAGAAACCGGCGGTATGAGTGGGCGTCCTCTTCGGGAACGCTCAACCGCCATGATTTCCACGGTGCGCCGCGCAACCGGGCCTGATTGGCCCATCATCGGGGTGGGTGGCATCTCATGTGCAGATGATGCTTGGGACAAAATTCGAGCGGGCGCCACCTTGGTTCAGGCCTATTCTGGTTTTGTTTTCGAAGGACCAGCCCTCACCAAGGCTGTTGTTCACGGTCTTGCAAAACACCTTGAACGATCCAAGTTTTCAACCGTCCAAGAGGCCATTGGAACCGGTTTGGCCTGAAAGAGGATTGTTAAGGGTGCACGGGGTGGAAAAACCATGTGGGCGAGGCGAACGAGGATCCTCGTCATCGGTGCTGTCTTGACCCTTGGCCTGTTGGCCACCGTTCTGCTTCAATCACCCGCCCCAAC
>JBMZXF010000082.1:0-4063 GCA_049627345.1 Candidatus Poseidonia sp.
TGGATTTGTGTGATGATTCTGACACATGGTTCTGGGAGGAAGTTGACCAATTTGGATGCACCTACGCTCAATTGGACACCAACGCTGACGGCGACATCGATGATGATGGCGATGGCGTGTACGACCGGTTTGATGAATGCCCCAACACCGCAGAAGATGATTCGGTGAACCAGGATGGGTGTGCCGTCGAGGCGGGTGGTTAGATGGAGATGGACACCGTTTTCCTTCTCGTCCACGTCGCTTGTGGTAGCGTGGCGTTGCTCACCGCCGCCCTTGCTTTTCTCACTGAGAAAGGTCCAAAGTTTCACGCCAAGGTGGGAAGGATCTACGCCCTCGCCATGGTTGGCGTGGGGTTGACGGCTCTGGCCTTGTGGTGGCTGGGAAGCTCCGATTTCCTTCTTTTCATTGGCTTCTTTTCGACGTACATGGTCCTCGTAGGTTGGAGGCTCGGACAGAATCGAAGAGGTTTGGTGAACAACATTGACCAAACCCTCGTGGGCATGGGAACCATTGGCACGCTTGGCCTGCTCTTCATCTCGGTGAACATTGCATTCTTGGGTGTGGGACCGTGGGACGAAGAAGCCAGTTTCGCCATCGTCCCGCTTGTGTTTTCTTTTATTTGCGGTTCATTGACCTATTTCCAACGCCTTTCATTGAAGAGTGGCGTTGCTCCACGCGGGAAAGAACGAATCCGACTTCACGGCATCTTCATGGGTGCGGGAACCATTTCAACCGTTACGGCGTTTTCATTGACCGCCATCGGAGGCGGAATCGTCGTGTGGCTTCTACCGACGGTCATCGGTACCGCACTGATCACGTACAACTTAGGCGGGCTTCGAACCGGGCGTGTGCAGGTTCCCAGCGTTGAACGCACATCCGAAACAACGGGTTAAAACTCAAAAATACGGATTTTCGAATCGTGAAGAACGTTGGAGGGAGAGAACGAGCGATGCGTGCCGTGTTCGGCTCGGGCGTTGTTATCGTTGATTTTTTGGCGACGGTGCAGATCGAAATCGTGTTCCTGCTCGTCGGGTTGTGGGGGGTTCTCACCTCTGCCTTTGGCTACTGCCCGTTCAACGGCTTGCTCAACCGCAACACCTGCGCCATTGAGCTTCAGCCGGCCCAGTCGTGAAGGCTTCAGGCCTCGCCTGAATCAGTGAACCAGTTGCCGTAGAAATCCTCAGCGTTGTCCACGCGAATGAACAGGTCGAGCGACGACCACACCAGGCTGTTGAACCCGCTCTCCATGCCTTCCTGGCCTCCGGCCTTGGCCGTCATGAACTCGAGCGTGTCCGAGGGTGAATGCCACTCCTGCCAGAAGGAAATGTCGCCACCCGGGCTGAAGAAGTTGAACGTGGGGTAGCCCGCGGAAAAGAAGGAACAGTGGTCGGAAGCACACGATTCGGCGATTTGCCAGTTGATGGGGTTGCCTTCGGTGGGCGTGTAGGCGAGGTCGTCCTCAATGGTCGCCCCCACCCACTCCATCATACGGTTCATGTTGGTCTGGTTGGCGCCGGCGATGCTGATGTCCCAGTCGTATTTGGTCGGGGCAAACAGATCGCCAGTCAAGGGGTCAATGATCGGCTCGGTGAGCGGCGTGATGGGGTAGTTGAGCGACACCATGTCGAAGTTCATGTAGGCCTTGACAGAGACGTTCTCTGGAAGGTGAGCCACGTAGGCCAAGGAGCCCAGAAGGCCTTCTTCTTCGCAGGCCCACAAAGCGGCGACCACGGTGTGGTCGAACTCCATCTTGGCCAAGGCTTGGGCCATCTCAAGGGACACCGTGGAGCCCGAGGTGTCGTCGTTGGCGCCCTCGTTGGTCCCGCCGCTTGGGGGCGTGAAGGCATAAGCGATGTCAAAGTGGCCACCGATAACGATGTACTCGTCGGGGTTGGTTCGACCGTAGTTGTAGCCCACGACGTTGAGTTGGTCCGGGTCGTCTTCGTAGCGAGTGACCTCGACGTGGTCAAACCCGTAGCCTCGCATGTTCTCGGCCATGGCCTCGGCGGCCGCTTCGTAGGCAGCACCGCCTTCGTGAACGGAAGCCGAAGCGCACCAGCGGTTGTTGTACTGCGAGGTCAGCATGTCAATGGTCTGGTAGGCGCGGCGGCCGTCCACCAGCATCAATTCCGTGCTGTCCTGAAGGGGAAGGGTGGCGTTCCACGTTTGGTCGCCGGCCGTGACGTTGAAGGAGACGCTGTCACGCTCGGAATCAAGGACCAGCATCGTAACGCCCGTGGCGCTGGAGGGCAGCGTGAAGTTCACATCGTCTCGCAGCACACCAAACTCGTCCATGAAGAACACACCGGGCGAACGGCTGATGGTCCAGTCCACGGTGCTGGTGAAATTGAGCGTCAGGTATTGACCGCGCGTGGCCGAGGTGGGGTTGGCCTCGTCAGCGGCCAGCATCGGAACGATGTCTACGACCTCTTCTTCGCCAAAACATCCTGACAGCGGTGCAATGGTGAAGAGCAAGGCGAGCAAGACGGCCATTCGACGCTGCATTTCTTCAACCCCAGTTGCACGGTTCCAACACCGTTTGTCCGCCCATGTAGGGCTGGAGAACCTCGGGCACGGCCACGCGACCGTCCTCAAGTTGGTACTGCTCCATGATAGCGACCAAGGCACGAGAGGTGGCCACAGCGGTGGAATTGAGGGTGTGGACGATGGGTTGGTTGGGGTGACCGGGTTGGCCGTATCGGATGCTCAACCGGTTGGCCTGGTAGTCGGTGCAGTTGGAGCACGAGACGATTTCCTTGTACTGGTCGGCACCGGGAATCCACGCTTCGAGGTCGTATTTCTTCGAGGCCACCGTGCCCATATCACCGGTGCAAATGTTGACCACTTCGTAGTGAATGCCGAGGCTGTTCCACAAGTCTATGCAATTCTGGAGCAATTCTTCGTGGAGCGCCCAGGAATCTTCGGGTTTGGCGATGATGATTTGTTCAATCTTGGTGAACTGGTGCACGCGCCAAATACCGAGGTCGCTCTGGCCGTGGCTCCCGACTTCTCGACGGAAACACTGGGACACGCCGACCATGCGCAGCGGCATCTGCTCTTCGGGAATGGTCTCGTCCATGTACATGGCCGTGAGCGGGTGTTCGGACGTGGCGATCATGTAGTACTTGTCCGGCTCAATGCCGTACATGACGGTTTCAAAATCGCCCAAGTCGGTGACCCCTTCGTAGGCTTCCCGGTTCATCATGACGGGGGGCTGGACGAAGGTGTAGGCGCGCTCACGCAGGAAATTGACGGCGTACTGCTGGAGTGCGAATTCCAGTCGTGCAAGGTCGCCTTTCAGGAAGTAAAAGCGGCTGCCCGTGATCTTGGCGGCACGCTTGAGGTCGACCCACTTGTTCAATTCAATGAGTTCGTTGTGGGTTCGTGGCTCAAAGCTGAACTCGGGTTTGGTGCCGTGCACGGCATGAACGGTGTTGCCCGACTCGTCCTCGCCAACGGGCACGTCATCGTGGAGGATGTTGGGAATCGACATGCGAAGTCGGTCGCGGACGGTCATGGCCTCGTTGGTTTTGGCTTCCATTTCGGCGATCTTTGCACCGAGGTCGGCCACCTCAGCAAGGATGGCTTCGGCAGCGGCCTGGTCGCCGGCCTTCTTGGCCGCCCCAATGCCCCGAGCGGCCTCGTTCTTGGCCCGTCGAAGCTGGTCGGTCTCGTGGAGCAGGTTGCGCCAGGTCTGGTCGAGTTCGATGACCTTGTCGATGTTGTCGTGAGGCAGGCCACGCTTCGTGTGGTCGGCACGAACGACGTCGGCGTGTTCTCGGAACATGTTCATGTCAAGCATAGCGATCACCACGAGATGTTGAAGCTGAAAATATCGCCGCCGAGGAAGAGCAGTCCGCCGATAAAGAAGCCGAGGATGGCACCGCCGTTGAGCAACGGCAGCCCGGCCTGGGCCTTGCCTCGTGCCACGTAGGTCATGAGGGCGAGGTAGCCGAGCAACGAGCCCACCAGCGTGGCCATGGCGACCTCAAACGCTGCGCTATCGTCCAACCACTGGATGGCAGACAAGACCAGCATGCCCGGGAAGATGATGTCGCCCAAG
>JBMZXF010000083.1:0-3975 GCA_049627345.1 Candidatus Poseidonia sp.
CCCTTTTAGGTATAACGGGTTACTACCGAGACCGATGTGGCTCAGTCGCCTTTTTGCTTATGAGGAAAACAGGCCGAAATTCTGCGATTTATTCCATGGCGCGATGGCCAATATCGGTACGGTGGTGACCTCCTTCGAGGGTGAGTTGGTGAAGCAAATCATAGGCGGCATCGTGAGCGGACACGAGGTCGTCTTTCAGCGCTGTGCATGAGAGCACGCGACCCCCGGAGGCCGTGTATTGGCCGTCCTCATCCTGCGCAACGCCAGCGAAATTCACCCAGGCATCGCCGTAGGTTTCCTCGGTCAAGACTTGGGCCAAGCCGTCGATGGTTCGCCCTTTGATGGGGGAAGCAGGATAGCCCTCGGAAGCGAGCACCACGGTCAGGGCAACGCTGTCGTGAACCTCGAGCGCCACTTCATGGAGTCGGTCGGTGGCAGCACCGTGGAGCACGTCGTACATGTCGGTAGCGACCAGTGGGAGGGTGACCTGACATTCTGGGTCGCCAAAACGGACGTTGAATTCAACCACGTACGGGTCGCCGTGTTCGTCGATCATCAAACCGATGAACAACACCCCCCTGTAAGGAACGGGTTGTGAACTGAGATGCGCATGCATGGGCTCAACAATGCGTTCGACCACCTTGGCGTGAACCTCCGAAGACACCACGGGTGCGGGACAATAGGCGCCCATGCCACCGGTGTTGGGTCCCTCATCGTCGTCGTAGGCCCGCTTGTGGTCCTGACTAGCAGGCAACGTGCGGTAAGCCGTTCCGTCCATGACCACCAACATGCTGGCTTCCTCTCCGGGGAGGAAAGCCTCCAGCAAGACATAGCCGTCGGCTTTGATGGAGAATTCGATGAAGGTTCTCGCTTCGTCTCGGTCGCTGGTCACCACCACGCCCTTTCCGCCTGCGAGCACGTCCCGCTTCACCACCCAAGGCTGGCCAGCAAACGCCTCCAATGCAGCGTCGATGTTGCTTGTTTTGTCCAAACGAACGAACGCCGCTGTCGGTACGCCCGCCGCCTCCATGGCTTGTTTGGCGTGGAGCTTGGAGCCCTCGAGATGAGCCAGTGCCGCCACCGGACCGAAACAAGGGATTCCAACTTCGGCGCACGCGTCTGCCAACCCGTCGCAGAGCGGGGCTTCTGGTCCAACCACCACCAGGTCCGGTGTCAGTTCCTTGAACAAGGAAACGAGGGCTTCGATGGACGATGCAGCAGCATGATTCGTGGCGATTCGTGCGGTCCCGGCGTTGCCCGGAACACAATGCAGCGAGCCCACCTTGGGTGAGGTATTCATCGATAAGCAGAGGGCATGTTCTCGTCCACCGCTGCCGACGACGACCACCGTTGCTCCTGTCATGAACTTCCGTGTCCTCGGGCGATGAATAAGGCCTTCGCGTTCGTTGTTTAGGCTGTGGTCCCGGAAGAACCCTTATTCGCCACGCAACCAACACCACACCATGCGAACCCATGCACCCGCGGCAGCCCTTCTCCTCACCCTCCTCTTGTTGGGCCTCCCTCTTGCGGCAGCCCAAGCACCCACCGATGGTGGAACAACCTCCATCACCGGCTCCGAAACATGGACCGATGACGGCCACCTCAACGGCCACGTCGTCGTGGCTGACGGTGGTTCGTTGACGGTCAACGCGAACATGACCGTGGCGACCGGCTCGTCGATCACGGTCGAAGAAGGCGGGCAGTTGGTGGTGACCAACGGCGCCCTTGTGAGCGACGACCTCAACGCTGGGCTCATGGTCAACAGCATGTTTGCCACCATCACGCTCAACTTTGGCGACCTCGCTGACAACGGCGTGGTCCAACTGAAATTCGACCACGTCATCAACGCCGACTCCAAGTTCAACGTCACCATTGGAGACGAAACGTTCAACCTTTCTGGAGAGCAACTCGCCCAGTTCAATGTCCCGCTCAACGGAACCGACCTCGTGGTGTCCTTCGACTCGTACTACTTCACGCCAACCTACGTCTTGTGGGCCAAGGCCATCTACGGTGGTGGGAACGCCGAGACCGTGCTGGCTCAGGACATGGACGCCTCCGATGCGCCCTTGTATTGGTTCCAATCCGGCTTTGACATCAACGCCCACGGCGACCTCTCCATCACATCCAGCACCATCTCCGGAGCAAGCATTCACTGCGAATCCCTCTGCCGGTTCGACGGGACCGAACTGGTGGGCAGTGCTCCTGTCGATGCCGCCACCACCGCTTCCGTGGCCGTTCTCAACAGCATCATCAGCGGCTCAAGGTCGGACGAGGACATCATCCTCCACGACGAGGCCACCATTGACTATCAAAACAGCCAGGGTACCGGCGGCACCACCGACGCATGGATTCGTCTCCTCACCCAGCGCACCTTGAGCACCAACATTCCGAACGGAAGTTTGGACATTTACGACATGGGTTGGGGTGCCGCTGACTGGAACGACCTGACCGACGCCGATGGCAACGTGGTGCTGGTCGACCAGGGCGCCACCAACGAACACAAGCGCATCGTGGAATGGATGGACGGCAACGGCGTGGTCCAGCAAGAAGACGCCAGCATCACCCTGTCCATCACCAGCAGCTGGGGCGTGTTCTCGACGACCATTGACGCCCCCACCACCTCCGCAGCCACCCTCGAAGTGGATTTGCCCTTCGTTGAGGTGACCGCCGTTGCCCCCGAGGCCGATACCGCCTTTGCCAACAGCAGCGTCTCGGGCATGATCACGGTGGCCAACACCGGCGATGCGGCCGTCTCGGGTGTGAGCATTTGGTGTTACGAAGGCGAGGACGTCGCCGACACCACCAACGTCGTTGTCAGTCTTGCACCCGGCGAAAGCAAAGACGTCCCCTTCACGTGGTACGCCTACACCGCCGGTGAAGCGACGTTGAACTGCAAGCCCTTGCTGCCCAGTGCCCTCAACGACATCGCTGACGAGGTGGTCGACCTCACTGGTGCGACCTCACCCGTGGTGACCTGGGAATACACCGTTGAGGAAGAAGACGCACCCATTCTCATCTTCATCGCCGTGGCCGTCGGCTTCGTTGCTGTGGCCTTGTTCATCGCCGCTCAGCGCCGCCCCGAAGAGAAAGCGTACACTACGCAACACGAGACCTACGAAGCCGTTGAAAACATTGACGTTGAGGAAGAGGACTCACACGAAGACACGGAGGAAGAATCGACCGAAGACGCCGGTGAGGATGATGAAGGCGAAGAAGCACCGACCAAGTCCATCTACGACCTTCAGGCCGATGAAGCGTGAGGGCGGCGTCTGACAAGACCCACTGCGAGTCCACTGGTGGAGTCAAACCGAATCACGGGGTTTGTTGATTCACCCAATGATGGCGATGCAAAGTCATCGGAAAAAACCGATTCCCCAAAACACGACTTCAACACCGCAAGACTCGCCACTGGCCATGCTACAAAAGAACCAAACTGCGAGCGTCAGGGCGAGGTAGATGCCCAATAAGGCCCCAATGATGGCTGCCAAGCCATGGAGGATGGTGGTTGCGAAGGTGTCAGAGGGTTCAAGCCCCCCCCCCTTAGATCCTTGTGAGTGTTCCACATCCCTCTTTTTATGGCCCACTTGGTGGAACCGGGTCTGAACATTTCCTGCCTCCTCGTTGGCTTCTTTCTTTTGATATTCGATGTAAAGAACCACTGCCGACATCACGAGAAACAAGAAAAAACCTAACGGGCCGGAATCATTCCCCCAATCTCCAAAAAAACGAGAAAAAACAAAACTCACCAAGATGAACAAGCCAATGGTCCCCAACACCCCTGTAAAGGTAAGATGGTCATCGGCCATATCTTGAACTTCACCTACCAGTGAATAAACTGTTTTCCTGCACACACAACGCAGGTTGGGGGCATCACACAGACGCGGCGCCAATATGGTCGTGGTGGCGATGGTGGCGATGTGGAGTGGTCGAAGAATCTTTCTGGTGAGATCAAGGGCTTCGCGAAGGTCCTCAACG
>JBMZXF010000084.1:0-3681 GCA_049627345.1 Candidatus Poseidonia sp.
TGTTGTCGGACAGCGGCTTGACTGGTTGGCTTTAGGAATCATGTTAGATTCTATCGGTACCAGCTAGCTGGAGACGCGCCGCTTGCAGCAGCTGCCCTAACCGGATCGAACTGCAGATCGGCGACGTTGGAAACAGTCGACTCGATCACGATGGCCCGTGGGGGTCCAAGGCTGGCTTCGTGGGGTCCGTCCACGTAGAGTTCCGCGAATTCCGTTTCTCGGTTTTCCTCGAAGACAAACCATGCCGAGCGAATGAAGGGTGCGAAATCGTCCAGCGAGTTGTTCGGCATCGAGAAGCCATGCCAGTACACCGACCCCGTGTTCAGCACCATGCCGAAGCGGAGGTCGAACGCCCCGTAGCCTTCAGGCGTGTAGTACAGGTTCTGCGACGTGTTGGCGTCCACCACCTGGGCCGGCGAGCCGTCGTTGGGTGCCACCCAGAAATGGTCAACCCACACGTCGGGGTTGTAGGATTCGGTGTCAGAGAAGTCGATGTCGAGCTCGTGAACCGTGGTCGACGTGGTCTCGTTGTCGGCGTTCTTGACGTACTCGTTGGACATCTCCCAATTGTCCAGGCCGTAGGTCAACCAGAACTGGTCGGTATCAAAAAAAATGTCATCGGGGAAATCGCCGGGCGTCATCAGGCACCCAGACGTGGGCATCAGGAGGACCACCAGCAGGACGAGGGCCTTCTGCATGGCTGAGGAACGTGAGGGCCGGATTTCAAGGTTGTTCCGACACAACCAACCACTAATGAAGGAGCCGCTGAAGGCGGACATTATTCTATAGAACGGCGTCAAACACCGTAGGTGATGGTGTGTTGAAGGCACATTTTCCACATTTCTCGGCCCGTTTCGCTCTCGTAGGCGTCGAAGAACAAGCAGCCGTTGTGGAAGGCCCAGAAACTGCGAGCAGGGTTGGAGGACGGGTCGGGTGTCGTGTAGTTGGGATCGTCGTAAGCGATGTCAGCGACCACCCATGTTGAGCCGTCCGCCGGATCGTGGGCCCACAATTCACGTCCCGTGCTGTGGGTTGAGGCGTCAAAGTAGAGCACGCCGCTCAGGCCGACCATCATGTTCTGGCCGGGGTTGCTCCCGTCCGCACCCGGAACGATGTCGACGGCCCTGAAGGCCTGACCGGTCTGCGCGTCAAACGCCCACAGTTCCGCACCACCCGCAGGGTCCTGCGCCTGGAAGAAGGCCATGGTGCCAACCACGGTCTCGTGCGCGCCTTCTCCGGGATTGGTCCCGGTGTGCTGCATCACACGCCAGGTGGTGCCGTTGGACGTGTCGTGAGCCCACAGGCTGTCGTCGGCCGTATCAAAGAGCAAGGTGTTGCCCACCACGAGCGACATGTGTTCGCCGGGGTTGCTGCCGACTTGGCCTTGTTCCAAATCAGCGACCAACCATGAGGTGTGGTTCAGCAGGTTGTACGCCATAAGTTCGCGTCCCAGCGGCGTGAGTGCGTCAAAATACAGCGTGTCGCCAACGAGATGGTCCATGTAATTCCCGGGATGGGTGTTTGGGTCTGTGCCAAAGGCTGCGACCTTCCACGTGGTGCCGTTGGATTGGTTGTGAGCCCAAAGGTCGTGGACGTTGCCGATGTCTCGAGCGGTGAAGTAGAGCACGTCGTTGTGGATGAAGTGCATGTACCAGCCAGGGTTGGCCGAACTGCCCATATGGATGTCTTGGACGAGCCACGAGTTTTGGGTGAGGGTGTTGTAGGCCCAAAGTTCGGTGGCGTATTGAGGGGTAAAGGCGGAGAAGTACAGAATGTCACCGTACATGATTTCGATGTCGTCGCCGGGATTGCTTCCACTTGGCGAGGGCTGGTCCGGACCAAGGTTAGCGGCCATCCAGGTGGTGCCTGTGGTGTGATCGTGCGCCCACAACTCTGTCCCGTTGTCGTCGGTGTAAGCCCCAAAGAACAATTGCTTACCGTGCTGAACGGCGAGCAAGTACCCGGGGAAACTGCCCTGAGCCCCCTCGCGGATATCGGCCACCATCCACATTTCCTCGGTCGTGGTGTTGTAGCCCCAGAGTTCGTAGCCGTGGACGCCGTCGTCCGCTGCGAAGTACAAGGTGTCCTCGATGCTGATGCGCATGCCCTGATAGGCGACGGGCTTGCTCCCCGTTGTCCCCGGTCGTGCATCGTCCACGAAGCTGACCCACTGGTCACTGCAGTAGGTGGTCTGGTCGTCAATTTCACCGGATTCCAACACGCCGTTCCCGGCCGTTCCCCCGTTGTCACCGTTGTCCAAACCGAAGGCCATGAGACGACCGCCTGCAGGACAGCCGTCGGATTTGCTGAGGCGGATGGAATCGCTGAGCATCATGCCCGCTGTGCCACCGCCGTTCGAGCCACCGCTACCAGAACCGCCGTCGCTTCCGTCGGCGCCATCTTGGCCGTCTGCACCGTTGCACACGTACACGGTTTCGTCGATCTCATCGATGGAAAGGTAAGCGTCGCTGTCGTCATCGATGCCAACATGGAGGCCAACGCCACCATGGACGCAAAACTCGCCGGGGTACTCAATAAAGGTCTGAATGAGGGTGGTCTTCCCGTCCACACCGTCCGTTCCGTTGCTACCGTCTGCGCCATCAGCGCCGTCGTTGCCGTCTGCACCATCGGTTCCGTTCAACCCGTCCACGCCATCAAGACCGGCGGCGCCGTCCTGGCCCGGGAGGCCCTGCGCCCCTGTCTCGCCGGCAGCACCGTCGTTTCCATCAACGCCGTCGCTGATACAACCAGCCAGAGGCATGAGCGCAACGAGGAGGGCGAGAAGCATCGCAGCGGTTCGGTTCATGACCGTGCTAGCCTCTGCGTGATGATAACGGTGCCTCCTTTCAATTGGAGACCAGCGTCGGGGGTGTTTGAGGAAGGGGAATCAAACAACCGGTGCTTCGGTGGACCATTCCGCCGTGGGTTTGTGCCAGTCTCGCAACTGGTCGGTTTCAAGTCGGAGTTGGAGGCGCTCACCGGGTTGCAATTCCACGGCATCAAAGACAAAGTCAACCACCTTCTCGTTGCTTCTGAACGTGTCGTCAAACAGCACGGACTCTTCCACCACATCGCCGCCGCTCAGGCGCTGCAGCATGACACGGACATGACACTCTTGGAGTGGGTTGCGCAGTGAGCACGATTCGCTGCTGCCGTCGTGTTCCACCTTCACGAAACCACCGATGGACGAGAGCCCCTCATGCTCGGAGAGCACGATGACGGTGTCCTTGGCGGTAGGGGCACACACGCATTCCATGTTGTCGACCTCGGCTTGGGAAACCAAGTCAACCACAACGATGAGTAGGACCTCCTCAATCGCACCCTCAAGCAGTTCGGTGACGCTCACGGTGTAGTAGCCGGGCTCGGCGAAACTGTGGTTTGTGAGCGCCCCGGTGGCGGTTGAACCATCACCGAAATCCCAGGTGATGAGCCCGCCACGGTCGGTGGCCGTGAAGAAAAACACGTGGTGAATGTGTTCGATGAGGACTTCCTCGTCGTTGTCGCCTTCGTCAACTTCAACCAAGATGTATTGATTCGTCCCGATGGGCGCATCAACACTGGCTGAGAAACCCTCGCCTTCCGAGGCGAAAAGACCTGCTCCGGGAGCGAACAAGGCGGCGCCGGCACCAAGCCCGACGAGGAAGACGGCGAGCATACCAACCGCGAGCAGTTGAGGTGAGG
>JBMZXF010000085.1:0-3522 GCA_049627345.1 Candidatus Poseidonia sp.
GGGTGTTCGTCCACACCGGTTCAGCGTACCCGTTGGAGGCGTCCCATGCGGTGATGTCGACGCTGGTGTTGACGTTTCCAGCACTGATGTTGTACAGAACGAACCCGTCATCGCCCCACGTGCCCAACATGACGCCGTTGCGCTCTTCGGTGGATTGCACGACGAAGGGGTCGGTGTCGAAATCCAGCACCAGCATGTGGGCCAGCGGCACCATGGTGTACATCAGGGCCAGCGTGAGAACGACGTACATGCCGTACTTGATGATGTACTGCTTGCCCCAGCGGGCAAGGAAAATGATCAGCGCCGTGAAGGCAAAGATGGCGATGAGTTCCATCAACACCCAGCGCACTTGGGTTGCACCAGAGGCCCCGAAGGCGTGGAGTTCGCCCACGTCGTAGTAGGGGCGGATGTACATGGCGAGGGCGATGGTGGCGACGAACATGCCGGCCATGCCGGCCATGCCGCGCCACTGTTCGGCCATCAGCGCACCGAGGTTGTCGCCTTGTCGAAGTTCATCCTCGACATCGGCAAACCGCTGCGAGACTTCACGTCCCTCACCGGCCTCAGCATCGCTCATGGTCTTGCCACTTCCCTCTGCCATATCAGCGTCGCGTTCTTCCGTAGGAAGAACACACGAGGAAAAGAGCCATGGAGAAGGGGCGGTCGTTCGCCACCATGGTGGACGCCCAACCGGCACGAGCATGGCTCGAATCCACCAAATCCAAAGGCATGGCCTTGGGCCTTGACAACACCGCCAGGGCCGTTGCGGCGCTGAACCTTCCGCCACCCACCTACGAGACCGTTCACGTGGCGGGAAGCAACGGGAAAGGCACCACGGTCGCCACGCTGGGTGCGGCCCTCACCGAGGCCGGCCTGCAGCACATCGCCTTCACGTCGCCCCATTTGGTTCGGGTGGAAGAGCGCGTGCGCCTCAACGGAACACCGGTCGCCTCGGCCTCCTTTGACGAGGCCCTCGCCCACGTTCACGCGATGGTCACAACGACGGACATCAGCTTGACCTTCTTCGAAGCAACCTTGCTCGTGGCCCTGGTCGTCGCTGCTGAACGGCAACCGGACGTCCTGCTGTTGGAGACCGGCCTGGGCGGTCGATTGGACGCCACGCGCGCCGTGCCCGCCGATGTGGCCGTCATCACTTCACTCAGCCTCGAACACACCGACATCCTCGGCGATACCTTGGACGCCATCGCCGGAGAGAAAGCCGCCATCGCACGGCCCGGGAAACCGCTGATCGTCAGGGCCGTCGGTGACCCAGCGGCCTGCGCTCGCATCGAGGACACCGCCCACAACGCCGGCAACCGAACCATCGACGGGATGCAAGGCCCTGCAGACCTCCACTGGGTCGAGGTGCCCAATAAGGCGACGTACTTCGATGAAGCCAACCTGTTGGCTGCAGCGGTGTGGAAGCACCTCAAGTGCGCGGATGCTGGAGGTTGGTCAAAAATCCGCGGACTACAATGGCCGGGTCGGATGCAGGAGATTCACACCAAGACTTCGGGGAACGTCTGGCTCCTGGAGGGCGCCCACAACCCCAGCGGGATGGAGGTGTCCTGCAGGGAACTGATGGACGATGATCGCTGGACGCAACCGTGGGTGCTGCTCCTCGGAAGCACACCTCAAGCGAACATGGAAGCCATGCTGTCGCCGCTGGTCAACCTCTGCAAGCAGCATCCACCGACAGCCGTCGTGCTGACCGAACCTCAATTCGGCCGCTACCCGGGGGTACCGTGCGCAACCTTGGAGGCGGCGCTTCGGGACAGGGGCGTTGAGACGACCGCGTCCTTCCCTCAACCTGACGACGCCGTCGCATGGATTGAACGGCAAGCGGAGGAACTTGCCGTGGCTCACAACGTGCTGTGCATTGGCTCGCTCTACCTCCAGGGCAACGTACTACAGGCGCTGGGTGCTGACGACGACGAAGCCTTGGCCATCGCGGCGAAGGACTGAAACGCTGGAACCCGACCAAGAGATTTGGTGAGACCGTGAAGGACAAGCACTTGGCCATCCGCATTCAACAGTGCCTTGCCCTCGCTGAGGCCTCCAACTGCCCTCGCCGCACCTTCGGCGCCTTGCTGGTTGACCCCAAGCGCAACGTGGTGCTGATGGACGGCTACAACGGTGGGCCACGGGGCGGAGGACGGTTGTGTGGCGGCGAGGAATGCCTTCGCGACACCATGAACATCACCTCGGGCACTCGGGTCGAAATCGGCTGCCATCACGCCGAGATGAACCTCATTTGCAACGCTGCGGCCAACGGCGTGCCGACCAACAACGCCTGGCTCATCGTCACCGGTGAGCCCTGCATGATGTGCGCAAAACTCATCCATCACGCCGGTATTGAGCGCGTGGTCATCGTCGACGGCGGATTCATGGGCGAAAACGGCGTGGGCTACTTGGAAAACCACGGCGTGGAAATTCAGCGAACGGAAGGGCCGAAAGACCCTCGCGCTGAGCCATGAATTACCGTGTTTTGAATTTCAAATCCATGCGCTGAGCGATAAGACGCCCAAGTTCCTCGGAGTCAGTGGTTTCGCCGTACTCAAACGGTTGAAAGTGCATCATTGACGATACCCATATTCCATCATCGGTGGGGTCCTGGAGAATAACGGTTCGAGAACCAAACGAAACAGCCCCATCACTCGGTTTATCCACCAAAATCGAAATGACATCCGTGGATTCAACAAAAACGGCGTGATCCAGCTCGGGATAGTATTCCTGTCCAGTTTCTTCATCCGTAACATGGAGAAAGGCGGTGAGAAAACGGCGACCTGGATCGTACCAAAGCTTCCGCGTAACATTTTCAACAGGCTCTGGTGAAAACAACGCTTGTGCGGAACCAGAAAAGATGCCCCAACCAATTTTTCCAAGTGGAACAAGGATGATGAGCAACACCGGGAGACAGATCCATCCGATTCCCACGATTTCACCCCCGCCAATCATCGCCCCGCCGATCATCATAACCATACCAATGGGTACGAAAAAGAACATTCCTCCAATGAGAAGCCAGACGATGATACTCAAATCCCGACCGCCCTGGACGTAGTCGTGCTCATGGACTAAAACGACACTTTCCGGAGCGCCGTGTGTTTCAATGGAATCCATCAGTGCCTTTCCGTGGGCTACGACCTCTTCTTCTGCGTACTGCTCTCTTAGAGACGTAGCAGGTTTGTGTGATGTTCTATCCGTTGCAACCTTGTCCATGAGACCCATCGCATCACGCCCTCAAGTCGTATGGTCCACCTAACGTTCGTCTCGCTTGCGCTTGGCAACGGCTTGTTTGAGCAAAAATTCAATTTGCGCGTTGATGGAGCGAAAATCGTCCTCCGCCCAGACCCGAAGGTCGTTGTGAAGCGCAGGGTCGATGCGAAGCAGGAGTCGCTTTTTCTCCACCTTCTTCCGCCCCCCGGGTGCTCCATCCTCGCTGGTTGTTCGCTCCGTGCTCTCACCCATGTGCTTCCCTCCGTCACCGCATCACTGGTACAGCGTGCCGGTGTTGACCACCGG
>JBMZXF010000086.1:0-3152 GCA_049627345.1 Candidatus Poseidonia sp.
TCACGCTCTTCGCCCCGACCGACCAGGCCTTTGCCGACGCCGGCATCGACCTCGCCGCTCTTGACACCGCTGAGGGCAAGGCGCAGCTCACCGACATCCTGCTGTCCCACGTGGTCGCCGGAGCCGTTCCAGCCGCCAACGTGTCCAACTGCATGACGGCTGCAACCGTGAGCGGCCACAGCCTTTCGTTTTCGGCGGGCGACACCGTCATGGTCAACGGCGCCACGGTGACCACCGCCGACGTGATGACCAGCAACGGCATCATCCACGTCATTGACACGGTGCTATCCCCGACCGACGCCTACAACGACATCGCCGCCACCGCCGGATGCACGGGCGTTCACACCTCGCTTGTGGCCGCCTTGGTTCAAGCCGAGTTGGTCGAAACACTGCAGGGCGAAGGACCCTACACGGTCTTCGCACCCACCGACGAAGCCTTCGCTGCAGCCGGCATTGACCTCGCTGCGCTCGACACCGAGGAAGGCAAAGAAGCCCTGACCGACATTCTGCTGTTCCACGTCTACGCCGGCACCCTCGCTTCCAGCGACATCACCGACGGCAAGAAACTCCGTATGGTCAACGGCGATGATGTGGTGTTCACGCCGGGCATGATCGAAGGCGCCAACATCACCACGGTGGACGTGCAAACCTCAAACGGCGTCATTCACGTCATCGATGCCGTGCTCACGCCACCCGCTGAAGGAACTGACAGCGGTGCGGGAACATCGGGTACGTCGGACGGTGAGAGCAGCGACTGGATTCTCTACGCCGGCATCGCCTTGGTCATTGCCGGCGTCGTCGGCTTGGTGGTCGTCCGCTTGATTCGCAAGCCAACCGAAGGACTGGAGTCCATTCAGGCCCTCGGCAAGACCGACGTGGCCTCGACCCAATTCGCTGCCACCGCCGCCACCACGGCCATGCCCGACATGACGGCACAACCGGCCGCCGCCCAACCTGCCTATCAGCAGCAGGCTGCTCAGCAAACCTACCAGCAACAGGCCTACCAGCAGCAAGCCTACCAGGCAACGACGGCACAACCTGCAGCCGCTCAGCTCATCGACGACAGCGCCCTCAGTGCCTTCTACGAGCCCGAGCCCGCCGCTCAAACACAGCCCGCTCAGGCCGTGGCCCAACCCGCCCAAGCTGCTGTTGCACAACCTGCTGCCGTGGTCGAACCGGTGGCGCAGGCCCAACCTGCCCAAGCCGTGGCCCTGCCCGCTGCCGAACCCGCCGTCGCCCAACCCGCCGCCCAGCCTGCTGTCGTGGAACAACCCGCCGCACCGGTGGCCGAGCCCACCGTGGTGAACCAGTGGACCGACGAAACCGGCCACACCTGGCGCATCATGAGCGATGGTTCGCACCGCTGGTGGAACGGCAGCGACTGGCAAATGGTCTGATGTAGCCACCGTTCGTCGCCCTCGAAGTCGCCCGAAACCTCATGTGAAAGGGGAAGAGATGGCCTGCCATGTTGGACCTCATCCTCGCTGGCACCATCGTCTTGATGTTGGTCGCTTACGGCATTTGGAAAGTCTTCACCTCTGGTGAATTAAGGGAGATCGTGGATTTCATCAGCATGGCTTCACAGATGGACAACGACTTGTTTGGCGGTGAGACGCGGGAGTTTGTGCTCAACGTCGAAGGGGTTGACCGAACGATCGGCATCAAGACCGGCCAAGACCTTCACGACCGCGTGTTTGAGCGCATTGAGTCCGGCACCTGCATCCTCTCCTCCAGCGAACACAGAATCGAAGGGCTCCATCTGGTCTTTCGCTTTCACCGTGAGCACGGGAACGATGTCCTGAACCTGACCGAACGGGACAGCGAGCGGGTGGTCAACACCACGGAGTACAACCTTGACACCAACCCCGTCCCACTCATCAACCACCTGACCGACCTCGTGCGCCGGATGGGCACGTCTCAATCGGCTGAAGTTGAACCCATGGACGAACAAACGGCCGCTACGGCCAGTGCGTGGGGCGTTGTCAAGCAAGATTGAGTTGCCAGTTCATCCAAGGTTCGAAGAATCAATCATCACTTAGAGTGGCCTGTTCGACCCAATCAAAGATGCTGCACAGCACCGGTCCGAGTGAATGGCCCAGCGAGGTCAGGTCGTATTCCACCCTTGCCGGGACCTCGGCGTAGACCTCACGATGAACGAGTCCACCAAGCATGAGATCGTCCAGGCGCCGACTCAATGTCGTTGCGGTCACGTCCAATGCACGCTTCAGTTCATTGAAACGAACAGCTTCTGTTTGGTTCAACAGGTGGTAGAGAATGTCAAGCACGTAGGTCTTGCCGAGGAGCTCAATGAAATGGCGACCTTTGGATTGAAGGCATACGGGTGCTTCTTGTGGTTGCATAGAGCAACCAAGTCGCTGTTGTATATCAACGACATAGTCTCTCTGTGGATACCAAGGTTGCTGATTCGAAACTTTCCACCCTTAATACAGGGGATGAATGGAGCGGTCAAGGAGGAAGAAAAGCATGGCAAAATGTGGATGTGGACGCTCGCCGACCGGTCTGTGCAAAGGATGGCACGGCCTAACCGACGAAGAATTCCAGAAAAAATTGGAAGAATATAAATCAAAACAGAACGAGGGATGAGCATGAGCAAAAATTGGAACAACATCTGGAGGTACATTCACCTCACCCTCGGCCTCGTGCTGGTCGCCTACCACGCACGCATCGCTTACTACCACCAAGGACTGTTTGGGGTGACATCGGTGTGGTCAGCCGAGACGGACAAATTCATCTCGACCACCTTCATCTTCTTCGTGATGTGGACCGGCCTGGCCAAATGGCCCATCTACCCGTGGTACAAGAAGCGCCAAAACCGCAAGAAGCGCGAGGCCAAGGCCGAAGCCGCTGCTGAAGCCACTGAAGCGTGATCTGGAACAGTTTCCTGCGATTGGCTCAACCGGTGCAGCGGACTTGTGTCCTTGGCTCAACCGGTGCAACGGACTTGCGTGCTTGGTTCAGCCGGTGCTGAACAGGAGTATATGAGCGCTGAAATGAACCTCACAGCATGGACCTGCCCGAGCACCTCGCCGAGCGCTGTCGCTGGTCCAACGACCACCGTGAACCGGTGGGCGAAGGCCCCGTCGTGGTCTGGCTCAAGTCGCTGTTTCGCGTCCATGAGAACCCTGTTGTCG
>JBMZXF010000087.1:0-3136 GCA_049627345.1 Candidatus Poseidonia sp.
TGAAATCAGAGAAATTGCCGCATGGGGCATCCTTGACGGCGTGACCACCAACCCCTCGCTCATCAAGAAATCCGGTCGTGATTTCAAGGAAGTCGTGCGAGAAATTGCCGGCATCTGCTCCGGTCCCATCTCGGCTGAAGTGACGGCCATGGACACCGCCGGCATGGTGGAACAAGGGCGAGCGCTCAAGGCTGAACTACCCCCGAACGTCATCATCAAGATCCCCTGCACGCCTGAAGGTCTGGCAGCTACGAAGATCCTGACCGAGGACGGCATCGACACCAACGTGACGCTCATCTTCTCCGCCTCGCAAGCCCTGATGGCCGCCAAAGCAGGCGCCACCTATGTTTCCCCGTTCATTGGACGCATCGACGACACCGGCCACGACGGCATGGAACTCATCGCCGAGATCATGAACACCTGGGCCAACTACGACCTCGACACCAAGGTGTTGGCCGCCTCTGTTCGCCATCCCACCCACGTGCTTCAGTGCATTCAACTGGGCGCTCATACGGCCACCATGCCCGCCAAAACGTTCCGTCAACTCATGAGCCATCCGCTGACCGACCGTGGGCTCGAAGGCTTCATGCGCGACTGGGCTGAAGTGGAAAAGGCCGGTAATGCCTGAGTGACCATTGTTCCACACGCGGGTTCACACACTTGTGAGTCCAAACCCATTTCGTCAAAACACGATCTTGCTAGCGCTCAGGCGTGTTAGCAAGCAATGGCTCTTGATCAACCTCAGCGAGAGGCGAGGGTCAAGTTCTTCCACATCTCTTCGGGAACTTCCATGGCAAGTCGAAGACCGCCCATGGCACCCAAGCGAACGGGGTCGTCGACCACGTGGACGTTCACGTCACCCATGTCGGAAAGACGGCGCTCGATGAGGGCGCCGAGGCCCTTGATGGAGGAACCGCCACCAGCGAGGACCATGTTCTTGCGGAACTCGTCATGGTATTCGGGGTTGGAACCGGCGATGAGCTTCTTGACGTTCTCGAC
Source organism: Candidatus Poseidonia sp. (assembly GCA_049627345.1). GTDB lineage: Archaea > Thermoplasmatota > Poseidoniia > Poseidoniales > Poseidoniaceae > Poseidonia. The sequence goes on from JBMZXF010000087.1 coordinate 1,000, forward strand.
GATCGGGTCGACGATGGACTCGCAAGCACGCTGCATGCAGTCGGTGATGTCGAGGGTCATGGCCTTCCCGTCAATGGAGAAGTCAACGAGCACAGGCTCGTCAGGAGCAGCGGTGGACACAAAGGAGAATTGTTCCTTCCAGCGTCGTGCCATGTCCTTGGTGATTTGAGCACCGTTGTACTTGGACTGGATTTCCTTGATGAGCGCGTTGTCGACGTAGTCGCCAGCGTAGCCGGTGTGCATCTGGTCGCCTGGACCGGGGATGGTTCCGTAAACGCGGCAAAGGTCCGTGGTACCTGCACCGATGTCGATGACGAGGGTGTGGGTGATCATGTCGAGAGCGTAAGCAACAGCGAACGGCTCGGAGATGATCATGGCGGAGTTAACGGAGCCTGCAGCGGCGTCAAAGATGGCGGTCTTGTCGACGTGGCTGGCCTCGGCAGGAGCACCGATGACGGCGACCACACGGTCGTATTCCTCGGGGTCGGAAAGGCCGATGAGGTGGGTGATGAAGTGAGCGATGAACTCTCGGTCCTCGGGTGTGTCCTTGATGACACCGAGTTCGAGGGGTCGGAAAAGGTTCAGCGCCAATCGGTTCTTGAGGGCCTCGTTGCCAAAGAGCACGTCTCGCTTCAAGAAGTTGCGAGCGATGGGGTCTTTGGGCGTACCAATGACCGTCAATTCTTCCACTTCGTGGCTGTCAGAGGAGACCATCACCGAGCGGAAGGTTCCCAAGTCGATTCCAATATACAACACGTCGTTTGCCATAGGCGTAACCGTCTTTGGGATACCGCTTCACTTTATGAAGAGTGCCCACCTTCATGATAGATGAAATTTTGAGAATCGCAGAATCCTTGTCCTATAGAACAAAGGACAGGCAGGGGATTCTTTCCTCAGCACCAAGCTTCGCAAGCATGGCAATACCATGCGGCATGTTCGGGATACAACTCTGCCATGCCGCCACAATTGGTGCATTCTTTGAGCGTGTTCTCACCGCAAATATCCATCACCATCTGAACATGATAGGCCTCGTCGATGTTGAGTTGTTCACGCATCGACCAGAGAAGTTGGTCCTCACTGGGAGAGATGATGCCGTCCTCAAGGACCATCTCGACGACGTTTCGATAGTCCTGGATGGTGGAAAAGTCTCGGTGGTCCAAGACAACACCGCCTTTTTCTGCCACGATGTCGGTGCCACCGGGGTCGTCAACGAAAATAACGAAGGAAGCAGCGTTCAACGAATCATCACGGAGTTCAAACGAAATGCGTGTGCCTTCGAGGTTCGCGTAGACCAGGCGAGAGGAGCGGTTGATGACGTTGGTGATGGAACGGGCCGTCGTTTCGGCGTTCGGTCCACGCTTCCATCCCGTCGGGCTGCGCTCGTTGTAGGCATAGAACTCCGTTCCCTTCCCCGGGTATTCAAGTCGAATCTCTTCACCGCCGTCAAAGCCGTTGGACACGATGGTGATGGCGGCGACTTCCGTCGACAGGATGTTGTCGTCGTCGTCAAAGCTGATCATCAGTGGCTTGCGTTCTTCAGCGGCTGCATTGTAGTGCCCTTGCATCCCGCTCATCCACTTGTCCTCAAGTCGCTTCAACGATTGCTCCTGTTCTCCGGACAAGTTCTTGTTGATGCCAAGCACGTTGGCAAGCTCACCTGCGGCCATTTCCTGCTTGAATTGTTCAATCATTTCGGCGTCGCGGCGGTGCGTTGGAGGAGCAGGGCGCTTCTTGGCCTCCTTGTAATTTGGATCCGCCCATTCATGGCCGCATGAGCCACATTGGAGATAACCCGCCATGGTGGAATCCTGAGCATTGCCACCACACCGAGGACAATCGCCACCTTCGGAGTAACCGAGGTTGTCACGTGCTTCCTCTCGGCCCTTTCTCAATCCACCAAATCCTGCCATGATGGGCTGGTGGACTTTGCTTTCTATGAATGCTTTGCTAGTCAGCGATGGAACGGGCTTTGAGGCCGTAGCGAATGAACCCCTCTTGGCCGTAGAGGCGACGGAACACCAGTTCCATTCGGAGATTCATGGACAGTTCCGGAGATTCATCGTCCACGGTCAAAAACACGCCTTTTGGACCTTCATCCAACTGCAAAAAAACCGTGCTGACACCGCCCAAAATCGGG
>JBMZXF010000088.1:0-2234 GCA_049627345.1 Candidatus Poseidonia sp.
GCCGTGACTTGCATGGATTCCAAATTGCCTGTTCCTGTTGAACTGTCAAGGAATCCTTGCCCGCCTACCGTCCAGCGCGTGTCAATGTCGCCGTTGGTGTGGGTGAAGGTGATGTTGGCGTAGTATGTAACACCGGCGATCATGTCGATTTCGAAGAAGTCCTGGTCCGTGCTGGTGTGGATGGAAAGTCCTGTGCAAGAAAGAGGCAGAAGCGAGGCTGGGGTGGCCGTGGTCGTGGCGTCGTTCGGCTCGAGGATGTCTGACGTCAGCGTACCCGCTCCGGTGCAGTTGGTCACCGAAGAGCCGCCACCGCCACCGGTGCCGTTTCCTCCGCCGCCGGTCCCGTTGCTCACGGTAAATTTGGAAAGGGTGAGGTTCCACGTTCCCGCACCGTCAAAGCGGAGGATTTGGATGTAAACCATACCGCCGTGACCCGTACTCGAACTGTTGGTGCTCAGCGTTTCTGGGTTGTTCGCCCACGACTCGTCCATGAAGTTCAGCTGGCTGTCGTAGAAGATGAGATCAAAATCGTTCGACACCGTTGTACCGTTGGCAAAGGTGGTGGTTGAGGGGAAGGAAAGTGAGGCATAGAGGCCCTGGTTGTTGTTCAAGGCGACACGAAGGTAATCGTTGTCATCGCCATAATCAAGTTCACCCGAGCCGGTGTACGTTCCCGAGAAGATGTAGTTCGTGATGTTGACGCTGGTGTTGTCGGGCAGATCGCCGCCCGAGTTCAGGTCGTTTTGATTCGGTCCAACGGCTGAAACAGTTGGCGTGGCGCCCACGAGAAGAACGGAAATCATCATCATCAAACTGATGAGGGTGGAGGTGGTCTTGGACGTGGCATCGTGAGTAACGTGCATGAAACTTCCACAGAACGGAAGTATATCACGCCTGCGCCGTCAAGGTGGGCATCAAATAGCGGTCGGCGCAACGTGGCCGTCGCTTTTGTCGTCGGGTTTTCTGACCCTCGACCAGACGCCGTTCATGAGTTCGTCATGATGGTTGGTGCAGTAGTGGAATCTGCGGTACGCTTCGCGGAACGAGTAGGCTTTCTTTCCGGTGGCGACGAGGTAGCCCTCGGGTGAAAGACGAGAGACGATGGTGCCTTCTTCGCCGCATCCGGGGAAGTCGCACACCGGCTTGCCGTCCATGATATCAACTCCGTATGATGCTACATTAACCCTTTCTCAAACGGCACGAACCTCAGTCCTCGTCATCGCTTGCTGCAGGTTCAATCACCACGAGAGGAACGTTGGCCTCAATGGCTTCCCCTTCGCTGCACTGTACTGAAACGACCGTCCCTGAAACCGGGGCTTGAATCTCGTTTTGCATCTTCATGGCTTCAAGGATCAAGATGACCTGCCCCTCACTGACCACTTGGCCTTCCTCGACCTCAACCGTCACCACCTTTCCTGGAATGTTGGCAGAAACCGTTCCGGATTTCTTCTTCTTTCGGCCGCCGGAACGCCGAGGCTTGGCGGCCACCGCTGCTTCGGGCATTTCGATGTCAAAGGTTTGACCGCCAACGGTCGCTTTCCACTGAGTGCCTTCGCCTTCCAGTTCAACCTCGTATTCGGTTCCGTTCACAATGACTTTTCGGGTATCTGTCATGGGTTCACCTCCAGGGCGAGCGTCCTGCTCGTGCGTTCATCAACGACGTCTTTCCCGTCATTTGACGACGGTGGTCTTGGGACCATGCCGCACCGGGTTGGCGGGCCACTTGTGCGGGGTCGTCGCCGTCCGCTTGCGTCTCCGCAATGACAGCAGCGATGGCAGCCATCATCAGTTCGGAGATGTCTTGGCTCATGTCTGCACCTCAGAGCGGAATGTTGCCGTGCTTCCGTGCAGGCCGGAGCTCTTCTTTGTCCATCAACATCTCGAGCGCACGGCTGAGTCGCTGACGGGTTTGATTGGGTTCGATGACATCGTCAAGGTAGCCGAGGGCTGCGGCCTTGTACGGGTTCGCGAAGGTTTCCTTGAAGTCCTCCGTCAACCGCTCTCGTTCCTGTTCTGGGTTTCGAGCGTGGGCGATGCGTCGTCGATGGATGATCTCCACCGCACCGTCAGCACCCATCACCGCCAGTTCAGCCGACGGCCAGGCGACGTTGTAGTCGCCTCGAATGTGCTTGCTCGACATGACGTCGTAAGCACCGCCGTAGGCTTTGCGCAGGATGACCGTCAGTTTGGGAACGGTGGCTTCAGCAAAGGCGTAGAGGAGTTTGGCACCGTGG
>JBMZXF010000089.1:0-1962 GCA_049627345.1 Candidatus Poseidonia sp.
TCGTCGAGGTCAAACAACAAGTCCAGCGATTTTGGACCGCCACTCGTGAGCGGAAGCTGGGTTTTGTGGTAGCCTTCCATCACGAAATGGCCGCCAGGTGCAAGGGCGTGCAACATCCTCGGCATGTGCTTCTTGCGGATGGCAGGCGGGGTGTGGAACCACGAACAGGCGATCAGACCGTAGTGGTTTTCGGGAAAATCTCGTGACACGAGGTCGTCCACGTCGTAGGCCACCGAAACACCGTGCTCACCGGCCAGATGTTCGCATTTCTTCTTGCCTTCAATGGAGAGGTCAAACACCGTGACAGACCAGCCTTCGCTCGCCGCCCAGACCGCGTTTCGTCCCTCGCCGTCGGCCGGGAACAGCGCTGCCGGGTTGGGCTCAGGTGAGAGTTCACCGATCACGGCTTTCAACCACGCATTGGGTTCCTTGCCGTAGGCGTAGACAGGCTCTGCAAAACGTCGGTCCCACATGGAGCCGTCCGAACGTTGGTCTTCGTGCATCATTCTTCCTCCGAAGCTGGTGGCGTGAGCATACCCTGCTCGTCGGTGACGTCGCACGCCCCCGGGAGGGCAGCGAGCAAATCGTCCGTCGACAAGCCGGTGTTGCGGTAAATAGCGTTGGCCAATTGGTCTTTCTTGGTCATGCCCGGTGAAAGAATCGCATAGCGAGGGCACGTGGCTTGGATGTGGTCCGGTGTGCCGCTGACGACCATCGGTACACCGTTGACCGCGATTATGCCGATGCCGATGCGCACGTCCATGTCCTTGTACCAGGTGCGCTGGCCTCGGATCACAAAGGCTCCCTTGCCCACGAATTCGCCGGTTTGGGCCGACTTGGATACCTGAGCGGGTTTGACGCTATAGACCGTGCCATGAGCGCCCCCTCCGTTCCATGCTCGGCTCCACGAGAGGGCCAAGACGGCGGCCTGATGCAGCTTGGCCTCCGAGAGGTTGGTTTCTTCCAATTTGTCCACGAGACGGTAAGCCGGGATGTCAGCGGGAAGGTGGGACGGACGACGTTCCTCCAACGCAAAGCCCTGGGCGGCACGAAGGCTGCAGGACGGTGCACCGTGAAGGTCAGCGTGGAGGTACATGTCATCGCCCGACAGGTGCTTCTTCACCACGGCATCGTTGCCTTTGGCGTCCTTGCCTCCGACGATGAGATGACCGCCCTCAACCATCCCCCATCGGTGCTGCTCAAACCACATCCGTTTGCTTCGCTTGAGGCGGTTGAGCTTCCCGCTGGCCTTTTGCTTGACTTCGTTTTTGCGAGCCCGCTTGAGCTTCCGTTCGGTTTCAGCGAGGGCTTCGACGGCTCCGGACGTCTTGTTTTTCTGCTTGCGTGCGGCCTCAAAGTAGCGCTGAGCGTTTTGGTGGACGGTAGCGTCGAGTTCCAACATCACCTGCGGTCCGTTCGCTTCGTTGTTCTCGTCGGGCAGGACGACCGTGATGGTTCGGTCGGCTGGTGCTGCACTGACGATCCACGGGATGCTCTTGATGGCCTTGCGCACTGCGGGCCATCCGTCTCGCTCCACGGCCTGCTTGGTCTGGTCGATGAGGCCTTCAACGTGGCTCCAGTTCTCCTGAATGAGATGCCCGAGTCGTTGCTGTTTCTCGATTTTCTCCGAAAAGCCTGCCAGGGCCTTTTCCTGCTGGGCTTGCCGCCGCTCGAGTTTCTCCACTTCCGTGGAGTGGCCCCGTCCGGGCCCAGCCTGTTCAAAGCGCTCTTCTTCGCGTCGCTGCAGGGCGTGGGCGTCATGTACGCCCTTCCAAACGTCGACAGCCTCACAAAGTGAAGAAAAACTTACTCGGTGCATACCTTCGTGTTGTGGGAGCAAAATAGGGGTCGCTTCAATCGCCCGCTGTGCGGCCCATTGATGGGCTTCGCCTTGATCGAGACCGTTCAGGTGGGCTTGCCAGTTTTCGGGGTCGTCGTCCTGAAGGTTGAGCATCAGGTGCG
>JBMZXF010000090.1:0-1485 GCA_049627345.1 Candidatus Poseidonia sp.
TTCGGCGCCCGACATCCCAGAACGGGTTGATTCGCCACCGGTTGAAACGAGCGCGAAACCGAAGGCAGCGCCCGTAACCCAACCTGCAGAACCGTGGTTCAAACTTCGCGTCAACACCCACGTTCAGGGGACAAAGAACCGTCACGTGTTGATGATGTGGCTTCCGAAATCGTGGGGCGTCCCGCTCGAAGCCATGGAGAATGCCCTCGAATGGATTGAACACGACAACCTCGGCCCATGCAGTTTTTGGCGCCACGAGGAGCGGGTGTTGATGCTCTGCCCGCTGGCGATTCCGCGGCCAAAACTCGTGAAGATGTACAAGCGCCGTGGCCTGCCGCTGTCGCAGTCAACATTGAGGCAACGTGAACACCAGTGGACGTCGCTCACACCACCGGACGTGAACGGGCTTGAGGACACCGAGCCTGAATTGATGGGCATCTACGGCGTGCCGTATGAGGGCGTGCCGCTGTATTCCCGCCAGCATTTGGAACTCGAGCGGCGACTCGGCGTTCATCGAGATCTCCCTTCCCACGAACTGTGTGGACTGACCGAACCGACCTTTGACATCGTGTCCATGTCGTGAACCTTTATTGACCCCCAAACCCAAGCACGCACCGTCCTCAATGGAGTCCTCGGACAATGACACCTGCTTGGAGCACTGAGCCATGACATGCTCGGCCATGGCGCCTGAGGACGGCGCCATGGCCACTTTTTACCGGTGAAAACAATGGACGATGGAAGATTCCCGTTCCCCGTTGTTCTTGTGTTGTTTTTTGGAAGCCTGTACGCTGCCAGCGGCTTCCTTGGGGGTGATGTTGGAAACATCTGCTGCGGATTGACATTGGTCATCCCATGCATTGTCGTTCTGTTGTCAAAGCAAAAGAGCGGTCTGCAACACACCTTGGCTCCGAGATCACAGGCCTTTGCACCGACGTACACTGGGGCGTCAGTGCCCGTGATGATGGCCGGCCGAGGCTCAAGGCTTGACCGCTACCAGTCCGTCATGTTCAGATTGCGACTTGCGCCGTCCGAGGGTCAAACCGTGACGTCGCTCATTGCGCAGCACAAGCGTTGGTTCAACGGGGGCGAGAAAGCCGCAAGGGCATTCTTCAACCACCCACAAGTGGTCAAGGCCCTGGATTTGAGAGGTACCAACCCCACTTCCTCCGGGCAGACAAAAGCTTCGTCAACAACGCAAAACGCGGGTAAGCTAACGGCGAATTTGGTGAACGATTCGTTTTGGGGAAACCTGGACCACAAAGCCGCTAAATCCGTTCCTGCGGCCGATGGTGTGTGCGGCATGGCCTCCTGTTCAAACGAAGTCAACGCCTTCAGTTTCCAGTGCTTCCAGTGCCGCCGTCGAATTTGCAGTTCCTGCGGGAACAACGGGGTCCTGTGCCGCACCTGCGCGTCATAGGTAGAGGCTCTTGCGTCGAACGGTCGCCTGAGGCGTCATGCCGCTGGCTTGAACCTGTTCGAGGCGGA
>JBMZXF010000091.1:0-1465 GCA_049627345.1 Candidatus Poseidonia sp.
GAAGTTCCCTTCGAGACCGCACAGCAGGCATGCGAATTGCTGCCTCATGTCCTGGCCATGGCGCAACATGGCAACAGCAACGCGGCCAGTGATGCGGGTGTTGCCTCCCTGATGGCCACCGCCGCGGCGAAAGGAGCGGTATTCAATGTCCTGATCAACCTGAATGCCTTGCCGGAATCCATGGGCGAAACGATGAGGTTGGCCCTCCCCGAGATGGAGGAAAACATACGGAACATGGGGCGCGCTTGCATGGACGCGGTCCGAGATCGCCTCTGATCAGCGAACGCGTGAACCGTTGCCGATGGCGTCCGCCACCGTGAGCAGCCGGACACACCCGTTCTCGTCGTCGGCGGCCAACATCATCCCCTCGCTCATGACCCCTCGGAGTTTGCGGGGCGCAAGGTTGGCGACAACCACCACCTGGAGCCCCATCAAATCCTCAGCGGAATAGATGTCACGAAGCCCTGCGCAGATCGTCCGACCTTCCGCCGAACCGTCGTCCAATTGAACGACCCACAATCGGTCGGCATTTGGGTGCGCTTCAACAGAAGTCACGGTTGCAATGCGCAAGTCGACGGCCATAAATTGTTCAAACTCAATCGTGCTGATCCCTTCTCGTTCCATCGTATTCGCCTCTTTTTTCTTCAACCGTCGACCGCCCTTTACGCCACCGACATGTTCGGGCTGGTCTTTTGGTTGAGCCTCAGCGACCTTCCCTTCTCGCTCAAGGATGGTGTCGAGGTCAAGCCGTTCGAACAAAGGTGTTGGCTCTTGGGACGACGCTGCAATGACGGATGCCATGTCAACCGCGTCATCCCAAAGCACCTCGCTGACGTCACCGGCGTACCCTTGCATGGACCACAAACGCTGGGCGGCTGAAGGGAGGAAAGGCTGGATGGTGATGGCAATTCCCTTGAGCATCCTTGCGGCCAAAGCGAGCCCCGCGAACGACGTCGAACGGACGTCATCTGTGGCCTCCGGCTTGAGGGCCACCCATGGTGCAGCCCTTTGCACAACGCCATTTCCTTGCTGAGCGATGTTCATGACACCGCGCAGCGCTTCCTTGAATCGGTGACGTTCGAGGGACGACCCGACGGCTTCGTGTTGTGCATGCCAGCTTTGAACCTCTTCAGACCACAACCCTGGTTGATCCCAATCGCTCAATTCCCCCAAACCAGCCTCACGCATCTTTACGGTGAGCGTGAGGACCCGATGCGCAAAGTTGCCGAACGCCGCGATCAGTTCAGAATTCACCTTCTCAACAAAGTCTTCCCAGGTGAAATCCGTATCGTGATTTTCGGGCATGTTGATGGCAAGGTAATACCGCAACGTGTCAGGGTCGTGATGCTCAAGGAAGGAAGGAAGCCAAACCGCATGCTTTCGGGATTTGGAGAACTGTCCGCCACTGAGCATCAAGTACTCCATCGCGGGCACGTCATGCGGTAAAGCAAGGTCCCCCGGTGAA
>JBMZXF010000092.1:0-1456 GCA_049627345.1 Candidatus Poseidonia sp.
CCTTTGGCATGGGCTCGGCCATCGCCGGCCGCTTGACCAACAGCGAGCGCCAAGTCTACGTGATGCTCGGCGACGGCGAAATTCAGGAAGGCAGCGTTTGGGAAGCGGCCATGGCGGCAGCTCACCACGAGTTGGGCAACCTCAACGTGATTCTGGACCGGAACCGCATCCAGAACGACGATTTCTGTGAGGAACAGATGCGCATGTTTGATATTCCTGCCAAATGGAAAGCCTTTGGTTGGAACGTGAAGGAAATTGACGGCCACAACATGGATGAAGTCGTTGACGGCATGAACTTCCTTTCATCCACCAGCGACGGCCCTTCCATCCTCATCGCACACACGGTGAAAGGCCACGGTGTTTCCTTCATGGCCGACAATCCAGCCTTCCACGGAGCGGCCCCCAACGACGAGCAATACGCTCAGGCCATGGCTGAACTTGGCGAGGTGGTCGCATGACCAAGATGGCAGCCACGCGAGACGGCTACGGTGAAGCCCTGTTGGAGCTGGCCAGCAACCCGAAGGTCGTTGTCCTTGAGGCCGACCTTGGCAAATCCACCAAGTCGCTCCACTTCCGCAAGGCACACCCTGAGCGCACGGTCTCGTGCGGCATCGGAGAACAAAACATGCTGCTCGTCGGTGCTGGCCTCGCTGCTTCAGGCTACATTCCGTTTGCCAGCACCTTTGCCATCTTCACCGAGCGTGCCTTCGAGCAGATGCGAAACGGCGTGGCGCGGCCCAACTTGGCCGTTCACCTCTGCGGCAGTCACGGCGGAACCCACACGGGTACGGACGGTTCCTCAGCACAGTCCATCGAAGACTTGGCCATTTACCGAACCCTACCGAACGTGATCGTCATGCACCCCAGCGACGTGGTATCCACCAAGGTGTTGACCATGCAGTTGGCGGAGAGTGGCTCGCCCTCCTACACACGGACCGCTCGAAACAAGACGCCCGTGCTCTACGAGGGACGCGAGAATGAGATCGAAATTGGAAAAGGCATTGTGCTCCAAGAGGGTTCAGATGTGGCCATCATCGCCTGCGGCGTCATGGTGTCTCAGTCTCTTGAAGCCGCTGCTTCCCTGGCCGCTGAAGGCATCAACGCCACCGTGGTTGACATGCACACGCTGAAGCCCCTTGACGGTGAACTCGTGGACCGATTGGTCGCCAGTTGCGGCGCCATCGTCACCGCAGAAGACCACAACGTCATCGGCGGACTTGGAGGAGCAGTGGCTGAACACTTGACGGCCAACACCTTCGCACCGTTGGAGCGGGTGGGCGTTCAAGACCGGTTTGGTGAATCAGGACAAGCTGACGAGATGCTCGAGGTCATGCAAATTTCCGCCCCCTTCATCGCAGAAGCAGCGAAGCGTGCCATTGCGCGCAAGTGAAAATCGGCGTTTCCGGACGCAGGGGAGAGTTCATAGAACCTCTTCATTGAACGAGCATCATGGAAT
>JBMZXF010000093.1:0-1273 GCA_049627345.1 Candidatus Poseidonia sp.
ATTTGTAATCAATGACAACGTCGGCTCCGAGGCTTTTGCACAACCGTTCCTTTTCGCCCTTAGAAGCGGTGGTCACCACAAGACCGGCCTTGAAGACGTGCTTTGCAAGTTGGATGGCCATGGTGCCAACGCCCCCTGCTCCTCCTGAAATGAAAATCGAATCACCTTCCTTAAGCCCGGAGGATTTGAGCACCTGGAGAGCAGTCATGCCAACGAGTGGTATGGACGCTGCCTCCTCGAAGGTGAGGTTTTCTGGTTTGGCTACAACGTTGGAGGTATCTGCAACGCAATATTCTGCCATGGCGCCCCTGTACCAAGGGGTTTTCTTTCCATCGTTAGGGCTTCCAAACAGCCGAGCAAAAACGGGTTGTCCGACTGAGAATTTCCCCTCAAGGTCTGCTTCTTCAACAATGCCAGCCACATCGTAACAGATTACATGGGGAAAGGCTGCGACTGGAATAACCATCTTCAGATCGCCCGAAAGGAGAGCTTTGTCAACTGGATTAATTGCAGATGCGTGGACCTTGATGACAATGTTGTTTGAAGCATCAAAGCCATGGGGATAGGCGACCGTTGTTTTCTTCAATTCAGAAGGTTTACCGTACGTTGAGAACGCGATTGATTGCATTGTTTTCCCGTTTGGATATGTCGCCATGGTGAAGGCATCGTGCATCGCTAGATAAACAAAGGAGTGGCATCGGTGTTCTTTTGTAACAATGTTGAAACCTGTTTCCTAATAACAAATTGATACCTAGGCTGTTCATGTCTCAAGAACAATCTCAACGTATGCAATCCATGTGTGAATCTGCGAAAGCCCACGTTGATGACCTTCTCGTCTTGTTATCAAAATCAAAAATGCTCAGTATCCTCTACACCATGAACTGTGATCCGGCGCCAATGCGTTTTTCTGAAATCAAGAAGAGCGTGAACTCCTCCTCAACAACCGTTGCTCGACGATTAGGAGAACTTGAAGATCATGGTCTTGTAACACGCACGGCCTTTGCAACAGTTCCCCCAACGGTGATGTACGAGCTGACCGAGGATGCAGTTTCGCTTCAACCCAGCCTTGAATCAATGTTCGAATGGGTGCTCAATCGTGCTGATGGTACCGTTTGAGTCCTTGATTGACGCGTAGGGTCGTAAATCAGAAATGTCCGATTTTTGGCCAAAAAAGCACGGTTACGCCTCCGTTACCGTAAGGTTTCACTCCTGTAACTTACCAAACGGTGCTTTAAGTATCAAATTAAAATGGAAAATGTATGAACAAATTGAG
>JBMZXF010000094.1:0-1144 GCA_049627345.1 Candidatus Poseidonia sp.
CCTGTTCTTCCCTCGGCCCAAGCAAGGAAGCGCTCCTCGTCGTCAATGCGCCCCAGAGCCTCATCCAGTTCTGGATTGATGGACCGCTTGTTCATGCTCGTTTCCATCTCCAGACGCTGAACAAAGTGACACCGCCAGGAAACCCGGGACGCAAAGGCGTCGATGTTTTTCCGGAACGCGGCCACGTCCATCCCCTCCGGCGGGGATTGACGCGCAGCCGTGATGGCGTGCTTGACCTGGCGAACGCTGAGAACCCCGCTGGTGAGGTAGGCGGACAACCTTGAGGAGCCCTCCGGAGAGGTGGCTGGGTTGGAGATGGTAGGGAGGTAGTCGCGAAATCGGGCCGCAAGGAAGGACGCAAGCCATGCATGGGCCGCTTTCTCTCCGGGTTCAAGTGGCGTTTGAACCAATTCGGTGTAGCACGGGAACAACCCTTCGCTGTGGTCGGTGCAAGCGAAGGTTGAATGCTTAGGGAGGACGGTTGGCGCTTCAATGAGGGGTTGAACCATCCTTCGGTTTCGGATGCTGTTCCACCGGTCTCGGTCGTTCAAGCGGCGCACCACGCCGTTCCAAGGGTGTTCGCGCCATGCTACGGCGTTGGCTTCGCACCAGGCCATTACACGCTTGTCCCGGTCCCACGACCACTGAAGGCCCGTTTCTTCGTGGCTGTGCAGGCTCGTAATCGAGAAACGAGCGTGCAGTTGGTCGAGGATCTCCGCTGGCCGCCCGATATGTATCTGCATGGCCCCGCCCATCTCGTTGACCTGGCCGAGGAGTGCACGAGCATTGGCGAGGTCCCAAGCAGTATGGAGCACGGATTCGTCCGGTTGCTCCATGCGTTCAGGTTCCACCACGTACAGCAACAACACATCTTCCACACCAGCAAGGGCTTCTGCGAGTGGGGCGTGGTCCGACAACCGGAGGTCGTGCTTGAGCCAGACCACCCGCATAGTCAAGGAACCGCTGGCTTCTCTCAAGAACCGTTGTGCAAAGGCAGGCGGTTTCCTGTTGCGATGAGGGGGAATATGCCAAGGATGAATCTATAGAGTGGTGGCGTGTCGAGCCAAAAACCGAGATGATGAGAAGTGAATCGGTTTTGGCGCACGGTCTACTCCGATGATGCTAATCATTGGGAAAAGGAGTG
>JBMZXF010000095.1:0-1107 GCA_049627345.1 Candidatus Poseidonia sp.
GCATGAGCACCTTGTCGATGACGTGGATGATGCCGTTGCTGGTCATCACGTCAGCCGTGATCACCGTGGCGTCGTTGACCATGACGGTGTCGCCGACGGTAAACGCAAGGCTGTGGCCGTTGGCTGTTTGTGCCGTCATGCAGTCCGATACATCGGCAGCAGGCACCGAGGCAGCGACCACGTGAGCGAGGAGGATATCGCTCAGCGTGGCCACGCCGTCGGGGGTGTCAAGCGCAGCGAGGTCAATGCCAGCGTCGGCAAAGGCCTGGTCGGTCGGGGCGAAGAGCGTGAACGGCCCTTCACCCTGCAGGGTGGTGAGCAGATCGGCCTGCACCACAGCGGCGACCAAGGCATCGTGAACGCCCGTGCACCCGGCTGTTGAGGGGATGTCTCGGGGCGTGTCGGTAGGCATGAGCACCTTGTCGATGACGTGAATGAGGCCGTTGCTGGTCGGGACATCGGTCGCGGTGACCGTGGCGCCGTTGACGGTGACAGAGGCGCCGACGCTGAAGGCCAGCGGGTGGCCGTTGACGGCCGTGGCCGTCATGCAGTCTGAGACGTTGGCGGCGGGTACGGCGCTGTCCAGCACGTGGTAGAGCAAGATGTCCGAAAGGGTGGCTTTGCCTTCAGGCGTGTCAAGGGCAGCGAGGTCAATGCCAGCATCGGCAAAGGCCTGGTCGGTCGGTGCGAAGACCGTGAACGGTCCCGTGCCCTGGAGCGTCTCGAGCAGTTCGGCCTGAACGACAGCGCTCACCAACGAATTGTGAACACCGGTGCACTGAGCCGTTCGGGGAATATCGTTGGGGGTGTCGGTGGGCATCAGCACCGTGTCGATGACGTGGATGACACCGTTGCTGGTGTTGACGTCGGCGATGGACACGGTGGCGTCGTTGACCATCACGCTGTCGCCGACGGTGAACGAGAGGGATTGTCCGTTGACCGCTTCTGCCGTCATGCACTCGGAAAGGGCCGTGGAGGGAACGTTGCCCGCCACAACGTGGTAGAGCAGAATGTCGGTCAGGGCTTGCTTGCCTTCGAGGGTGTCGAGGGCAGCGAGGTCGATGCCGGCGTCGGCAAAGGCCTGGTCGGTCGGGGCGAAGAGCGTGA
>JBMZXF010000096.1:0-882 GCA_049627345.1 Candidatus Poseidonia sp.
CAGAGACTGATGCAGTATCGATGTAGCATGGTTGAAGAAAATGATGGTTGAATCCCAATTTAAGTTCATCATACATCTCTAAATTTTGGCCACAGTACACTACTTTCAATTCATTACCATTTCGTTGTCGAATGATGGAGTTCGGATAGACCTGATCTTTAGGTGAGATACAAATCCAATCAATGAGTCCCTCTGGTATCAAGATAGTTCCGTTGCTCTCAATTGAGAGATTGAATCCTCTCGCTTTGAGCAAACGATGGAGGGGCCAAAGGTCATGGAGCATTGGCTCCCCTCCAGTAAAGATGACCCGCTTACAATCAAATTTCATTATTTCAGCAAGTATGTCTATTGCAGGCATCGATTCAAATGTGTCGAAGTCTGTATCACACCAACTGCATCGAAGGTTACACGTTCCAAATCTTACGAAAACATGTGGCATTCCTGCATGAAAACCCTCGCCTTGAACCGAATGAAAAATCTCAACGATAGGATATTCAACGGCAAGGTCTGATGGATCATCACCAACAATTTCACCAGAGCGTTCGCAATTCATTTGGTTCAACTCGAATTTTCAATTAATTGCATGAGCTCATTACGTGCTTCTTGCTTATCGAAAAATACTCCCCGCATTGCACTGGTTGTCATGATTGCATTTTGTTTTCGAACACCCCGGCATCTCATGCACCCATGTGATGCTTGAACAATGACTGCTGCGCCAAGAGGGTTGAGATGGTTAACCAAATCATTTGCTACATCGTTGGTTATTCGTTCTTGATTTTGCAATCTCAATGCATGATGATCCACTATTCGAGCAAGTTTAGAAATTCCAACAATACGGTCTACTGGGATGTATGCAACATGGGCGCGTCCACTAAAGGGTTG
>JBMZXF010000097.1:0-807 GCA_049627345.1 Candidatus Poseidonia sp.
CATGGATAACGAGGCCATTGACTACCTTTGGGTCATTGACGACACGACTTCGATTCGGGGCCAAAGTCAATTGAACGGGAATGACTTTCCCGGGAGGGGAGAGTACAGGGTCGAATTAATCGTCTTTGATGATGATGGAGCAACCGATTCAATTATATTTGAAATTTCTATTTCTTCCGTTGAAGAAGAAGCCAGTCAATTAATTACGCCATTTCAGGCACTAGGATTGCTCATACTCGTTGCACTGACCCTCGGAGTTGCCATACGGTCGACGAAAAAAGTAGATTTTGAAATACCTAAATGGAATACAACTGACGATCGTTCTCCCTCAGAGAACCTCCATCCCTCACACGGGCTGGATGCAACGGTTGAAGAAGACGAAGCGCGAGGATGAAACATGTTCGCAGAGGCCTATGCAAGTTTGCCTGACCGACCTGCTTCAACGACGCTTGAAGAATATCGCCTGCGGCAACAGCGTCTCGTTTCTCAATTTCGCAATGATGATTTGCTGATTCTTTGCTCGCCAAAGATGGCTACACATTCAAATGACGTCCACTACCGATATCGTACGACAAGTGATTTGCTCTATCTCACCGGATGGGTTGATCCTGAGGCCACGCTCGTAATGAGATGCGTTGAAGGTACATGGATGACGCATCTTTTTGTCCAACCCAAAGACACGCTGAAAGAAATCTGGGAAGGTCGTCGTCCCGGCACAGAAGGGGCAGAAGCAAAATGGCCAATTGATGAAGCCTTTTCTTGTGACGAGCGTAATTCCCACCTCACCGCTTGGATGAACGATGCTCG
>JBMZXF010000098.1:0-772 GCA_049627345.1 Candidatus Poseidonia sp.
CTACATTCACCCTCAGGTTAAGCTTGGATCGGTGCGACCAAGGGTTTTCGCTCGACCCTAACTTCTTGTTGGATCCAACGGGAAAGCATCCTCACCATCATTGACGCCGTCGTTGTCGGTGTCGGCAAGCAGCTTGTTAGTCCCCAGCACGTCCTCTTCGTCATCGGTGAGCCCATCACCGTCATCGTCCGTATCGGTATTGTCTCCAGCTCCATCATTGTCGGTGTCAGTATCTTCGTTTGGATCTGAGGGGAAGTCATCGTTCCCATCATTTGCGCCGTCATCATCGGTATCGGGATCTAGCGGATCGGTGCCATTCCCTGCTTCAACTCCGTCACTAGACCCATCATCATCGGTATCGGGATCTAGCGGATCGGTGCCATTATTGCCTTCATCTTCATCAGAAACGCCATCGCCATCATCGTCCGCATCGGTATTGTTTCCAATGCCGTCATTATCGGTATCGGTGTCTTCGTCAGGATCCAAGGGGAGGTCATCGTCTCCGTCATTGGTGCCATCATTGTCTGTGTCGGGGTCTAAAGGGTCTGTTCCGTTATTTGTTTCATCCCCATCGTTTGATCCGTCGTCATCGGTGTCGGGATCTAAAGGATCGGTGCCATTATCCATTTCATCCCCATCATTGGCTCCATCATCATCGGTATCGGGGTCAAGCGGATCCGTTCCATTATTTGTTTCATCCTCATCGGAAACCCCATCCCCGTCATCATCGGTGTCGGTGTTATTCCCTTCCCCATCCCCATCGGTATCAGTG
>JBMZXF010000099.1:0-766 GCA_049627345.1 Candidatus Poseidonia sp.
CTTGACGGGTTTTGACTCGTCGTTGCTACGTTTTGGCTGTTTCGGGAGTGCAGCCGGTTGAATTTCAGGAGTTGCGACATCGCCTTTTTGGACGAGTTTTTCTATTGCTTCACGCTGTTTTCGTTCAAGATCAGCCTTAATATTGGGCTTTTCTTCAACAACTTCAGGGACAGGAGCAGGTCGACGGGCGTTCAGTCGTTCCCGCTCATCACGACGTCGTCGTGCTTGTTGGGAAGCATCTTTCGCGAAGGGGTTGAATTCCTCTTTGCGGCCGCGACGACGTTCGATTGGCTATTCCCCCATTGGAGTGTGTCAGCCCACCCGTTAAAACCGTATGGGATTGATTGGACTCAAGACCAAACAATAGGAGTTTGGTCCGTTCGCAGGTATTGGTCGATTGCACTCTCTTCAAGAGGCGTCGTCCTCTTTTGCAATTCCAACCATCCCAAAAGACCAATCATGGTGCCGTTATCAATGCAGTACATTCTTGGTGGCGCATGAGATGTCCCTTCACGGTCTTCTGCCATGAGATTGCACATATCTCTCATCCGATTGTTGCAAGCAACGCCGCCTCCAAGCAACAGTTCAGACTTCCCAGTATGTGCCATGGCGCGCTCTGCGACTTCTACGCAGGATGCAAATGCATGTTCTTGGAGTGACCAGCAAACAGCATTGAGGGGAGCGCCGTTGTCAATCAGTCGTTGGGCAGCAGTAAGGAGGCCGGAGAATGCAAGATCCATTCCGCGCACTGCGTAGGGGAGTTGTA
>JBMZXF010000100.1:0-750 GCA_049627345.1 Candidatus Poseidonia sp.
CTCCGTTGATTGCTTCGCTATCAGAGGATGCTCTGCGTGCAGTACCCGACAACTTACGGCAGGCATCCTATGCTCTAGGCGCAACCCCTGTTGAAACGACTGCTAGAGTTACCGTCCCTTCCGCACTTTCAGGAATTTTGGCTTCGATCATCCTCGCATTATCCAGAGCAATTGGTGAGACCATGGCGGTGACGCTCTCGGTCGGTACACTTGCTACATATTCGAACAACATGTTCCGTAGTGCGCAAACAATGACTGCTTACATCGCTCAGCGAATTGGCGGAGAATTACCGATTGGTACAACGCCTTACTACTCGCTGTTTGCTGTTGGTTTCTACCTCTTTTTCATCACGCTTGGCCTCAATCTCATTGGCCACCGAATCATGACTCGCTTCCGGGAGGCTTACGATTGAAGGAAAGTAAGTTCGACCTTTCGGACAAGGGATTGTTCGGTACATCCCTTCTTCCAAAACGTTCACTCAAACGTAGATACCTCGCTGCGAGGGCAGGACGAACAGTGTTTGTTGCTATCGCCATTACGTGTGGGATTATTCTGGTAACTTTGCTCACTCAAATCTCAAGCGAGGCCTTCGTTCCAACTGAAGAGTTTGAGGTTGAGCGCAGTGAGACATACACGGAAAAAGGGCCCAATTCAGGCGTGTATTATCACAAACCTGCGGAAACTCAACTCTCATGGGAAGCAGAAACCTGGAATCCAAATTGGGCAGAAGACGATCTCCGCCAAGAGCG
>JBMZXF010000101.1:0-743 GCA_049627345.1 Candidatus Poseidonia sp.
GGAAACTGTAGAGATGTGCACGGAGATGGAACTTGATTTCCTCCATGTCTCTTGTTGGGATATCGATGAAAGCGTGGAGCATGAAGGCCATGTACGTACGTACACTGAATGGTTCCAACACGTCATCAACGGAAGAATGCCGCTGTTCAGCACCGGTATGATTTGGAATGCGGAAGACGCACAAAAGGCCATGGACCAAGGAACTGATTTCGTTGGTGTTGGCCGCGTTGGAATCGCCCATCACAATTGGCCACATTATCTCAAAGATGATGTCGATGAGCCAGCACGCCCTCCGTTCTCACCCGAATACCTCGCAGAAGAAGGATTGAGTCCAACCTTCATCCAGTACATGCGGGCTTGGGACGGCTTTGTAAGCAGTTAACAGCGCCCTTGCCGCGATTCGAACGCGGGTTCCTGGCTCCGGAGGCCGGGGTGATATCCACTACACTACAAGGGCAGTCTTGCCACGGAGTAGAGAGTATGGAGTTTTTGCTCAGACTTTGGAAGACCAGGAATCCATCGGGTCGTCACGCGTCCAAAGATGGCCACTTCCAGATGGATGTTCAATCGTTTCTACGCCGTCAAGAATCATGCCCATGAGATCTGGGTCTGGAGCATCAACCATTGGATGAAGCGGAGTGTTCGTAACGCTCGATTCGGGCAAGTCAATTGCAAATTCCGCAGGATTGGTTTGAGGAGGGGGTGATGGTTCGTTCACCGACGGGGATGTTTCCTCAAACAGC
>JBMZXF010000102.1:0-732 GCA_049627345.1 Candidatus Poseidonia sp.
AGAGAAATAGAGAACGTCACCGTACATGATTTCAATGTCATCTCCTGGATTACTTCCCGATGGGAGTGGGTTGTCAAGCTGAAGGTTGGCAACGATCCACGTTGATCCAGTGACCGTGTTGTGAGCCCACAATTCTCTGCCGTGAGTGTCTGTCCAAGCGTCGAAATAGATGATTTCTTCATGAACAATACCTAGCCAGTAACCCGGAAAACTTCCGTTTTCTCCGCTTCGGATGTCTGAGACCATCCATGCTTTGTCAGTTGTCAAGCCATAAGCCCAAAGTTCGAAACCATGAATGCCGTCATTGGCACTGTAAAACATGGTATCTCCGACAATCAATTTCATTCCTTGATAGGAACGCGGAAAAGAACCATTTTCGCCGGGAACTACATCGTCAACGAGGCCTATTCGTTGTGTACTGCAGTAGGTGGTCTGGTCGTCAATTTCACCCGCTTCAAGGAGTCCATTGGCAGGTGTTCCACCGTTATCCCCGTTGTCCAATCCATACAGCATGACACGGCCGCCTGCTGGACATCCCGATGATTTGCTTAGTTTCTCAACGGCACTCAGCATGGAGGTCGTGGTGGTTCCATTGGCGCCAACCTGGCCGTGACACACATATCTTGTCTGGTCGAATTCCTCAACGGTCAGGTATCCATCAGCGTTGTCGTCAACTCCGATGTGAAGGCCTGTCCCCCCGACTTCACAATTCATGCCCGCTGACTCCTCAAA
>JBMZXF010000103.1:0-466 GCA_049627345.1 Candidatus Poseidonia sp.
TGGCGACATGTCTCGAGACTGGAAGGACACTGAAGCAACCCGTGGTGACGATGGATACACAATGGACTGTCTCGCTGGAGACACTTCCCGATCCGCTCGTCAAATCCAGGTCGCTATCGACGGATTGTCCGTTGTCATGAAGAAGGGCGGCGCTGCTGACGTTTGTGTTAACACACACCTCGGCGGACTCACTGTCGACCAACTTCGCTGGATGTTCTCCGCAGAAGCCGACACAGGCTACACGCCTACTAACGACGATGGAGACGCAGTCAAGGAATGGTCTGACCTCAGTGCAGACTGTGGTAACGCAGAGATCGTTCTCGCATACCCTGACGCTGACTCTGGTACCTACGAGTACTTCTACGAGACTGTTCTCGATGAAGCTGAAGAAGGATTCCGAGCCGGTACACAGTCTGCTGACGACAACGTTCTCGTCAACACACTCATTGGTGACGAGACATCCATC
>JBMZXF010000103.1:476-719 GCA_049627345.1 Candidatus Poseidonia sp.
CTACCAAGAGAACATGGCTACACTCGCTGCAGCTGCAGTCGAGAACAGCGACGGAAATATGGTTGCTCCAACCGCTACAACCGTTGGCGATGGAACCTACAACCCTCTCTCTCGACCGCTCTTCATGAACCTCCTTGTAGATGCTGACTCAATGGCAAACACTGTTCCATTCCTCAAGTTTGGACTTGGTGACGGTGGCGACAAACTCGTCGCTGCAGTAGGATATGTTGCGCTCCCATCCAC
>JBMZXF010000104.1:0-692 GCA_049627345.1 Candidatus Poseidonia sp.
TCCGCCTCGAACAGGTTCAAGCCAGCGGCATGACGCCTCAGGCGACCGTTCGACGGAAGAGCCTCTACCTATGATGAGGCGCAGGTGGGGCACAGCACACCGTTGTTCCCGCAGGAACTGCAAATTCGGCGGCGGCAGTTGAAACACTGGAAACTGAAGGCATTCACCTCGTTTGAACAGCGGGCCATGCCGCATACACCATCGGCCGCAGCCACGGATTTGGTAGCCTTTTGCTCAAGGTTTCCCCAGAACGAGTCGTCGATCGAATTCGTCGTTAGTTGACCGGGTTTTTGCGTTGTTGACGAGGCTTTGGTCTGCCCGGAGGATGTGGGGCTCGCATCTCCCAAGTCCAATGCCTTGACCACTTGTGGATGGTTAAAGAACGCCCGAGCAGCTTCCTCGCCGCCGTTGAACCAACGTTTGTGCTGCGCCATGAGGGACGTCACGGTTTGGCCTTTGGACGGCGCGAGTCGCAATCTGAACATGACCGACTGGTAGCGATCGAGCCTTGAGCCTCGTCCAGCCATCAGGGGCATGCTCCTCAACGCGGTGTCCCCTCTTCCTCCTCCTGCCGACCAGTTCAACATATTGTTGGAATTTTGCAACAACTCAGTGCCTTCTTTTCGTAAGATGCTGAACAATGTAAACGCAAGGGGGACAAAAAAGCAACTTCCGATGAGAAGCGTCTCAAC
>JBMZXF010000105.1:0-649 GCA_049627345.1 Candidatus Poseidonia sp.
AAGGCGAGGGCCCGTTCACGCTCTTTGCACCGACCGACCAAGCCTTCACCGATGCAGGAATTGATCTTGCAGCACTTGACACCGAAGAAGGCAAGGCTGCTCTCACAGACATTCTGCTCTACCACGTTGTATCAGGAAACGTACCGTCTTCCGATGTGGCTGAGTGCGGTACTGCAACAGCAGTCAATGGCGACATCCTCTCCTTCGGCGTAGGGGATGCAGTCACCGTCAACGGAGCAACAGTCACTCTACCTGATGTTGCCACCAGTAACGGTGTCATCCACGTCATCGACAAGGTATTGACGCCTACGGATACTCCGAATGACATTCCGCGAACAGCACAATGTACTGGGATTCATGATTCTCTTGTTGCAGCCGTCATTCAAGCAGAATTGCTCGAAACTCTCCAGGGTGAAGGGCCGTTCACAGTGTTCGCTCCAACCGATCAAGCCTTTACTGATGCTGGAATTGATCTTGCTTCTCTCGATACACCGGAAGGTAAGGCAGCTCTTTCTGACATTCTCCTCTACCACGTCGTGTTCGGTGAAGTTCCATCAACTGCACTCAGCAACTGCATGACAACAACTGCTGCAAATGGGCAAACACTTGCCTTCACAGTTGGAGACTCCGTCATGGTCAACGATGCAAC
>JBMZXF010000106.1:0-604 GCA_049627345.1 Candidatus Poseidonia sp.
GGGATGCAGACCTTACAGGAGATGTCCTGTTTGTGGTCGGTGCAGAACGTGAAGGCGTTTCAAAGGAAGTTCTCGAGGCATGCGATGAAGTTGTCCGCCTTCCAATGAACGGGTTTGTCCCTTCGTACAATCTTCAGGTTGCGATCAGCGTGCTCGCTGTTGAAGCACTTCGTCAAAGGAACAATCTGTAAACCCAAGTCTTAGTTGCAACACGTCTTTGCCAATGCGTCTTGTGCGCAGAAGCAAGTCTTTGCAGGAACAATATCGGCTCTTGAACTTCGTTCATTGAACAAAGCAGTAACTTCAGCGAGTTCTTCAGGCGCGTCACCTCGTGCTTCGAGGCAAAGTTTCAGCCCCAAGAGACCCCACATGTTGTCCTTCCAGAGTTTGATGTCTGCCCGGTAAACTTCCTCAGCTTCCTCAATGTGTCCCTGTTCAAACAAGAGCGCACCGAGAATATGACGAACTGGTTGCATTTGACCCCACGGTTCGTTGTATGCAAGGTTCAGAGAGAGATCAACACCTTTTCGGAGTTCATCAAATGCTGCTGTGAAGTCGGACGATTCTCCGTTTGCCTTTGCAAGGAATTGTCGGCGGTATTCAA
>JBMZXF010000107.1:0-597 GCA_049627345.1 Candidatus Poseidonia sp.
GATTCATTATCACTTGAGAGGGAATTCCTTCACCGTATGTTAATTCCCAAAAAGATAGCCAATCTTGATCTTCAAAAAAATTAGCCGTTTGTTTACAATATACATTTGTGTTGTATATCCCCTCTGGATTTTCGGGATTACCCACGAAGAGATATGAGCCCATGAGATTACAAAGTATGTCCATTATATTAATTGAGAAGTGTAGAATGTGTCCATTTCAGATTAAGGCCCTACAGCATACACGAGGGGCCCCTTCAATTCGTATACGGCCACAAGGGTACCGTTGTGTTCACGGGCGAATACATGAGCTCCCAGCACACAGGCATGTTCGCAATAACCGTTTTCAGACTAAAACAATGATATCAGAAATAAGCAAAGAAGAATGATGATTATCAGAAGAGGCTTATTCTTCCAGATTTGTACTTCAATATTGGAGTTCTTCCGTCTCTTTGCACCAGTATATTCTCCGAGATCAAAGTTTGAATTTCCGTTATGTTGGGGGATTAAAAATTTATGAGATGTTTCATTCCCTTGAACTGTAAAATCATAATCCTCATCTGATGAATTTCCTTTTTCACGAGTCATTAGTTTATACGT
>JBMZXF010000108.1:0-580 GCA_049627345.1 Candidatus Poseidonia sp.
TTGGCGTATGCACTGTTTGCATTCCCATTTGCAGCATTCGGTGGGGGCTACTATTGCTATTCATTCATAGATCCACGATTGGAAAAAGCTCCTTTGTTCATTACCATGCTCGCTTTTGCAATTTCAGTTTCTTACATCGGAGTATGGCTTGTTTCTGAATTTGTGTCGTTCAACATTCTTTTAGGTGGTGTGTTGTTGATTGGATGGTGTTCGAGAATCGTCCAATTCAAGCCTCTAAACGCTTGACTGAATGGTGGACGTGCCGAGATTTGAACTCGGGGCCTCTACCATGCCAAGGTAGCGATCTTCCAACTGATCTACACGCCCATTTGGGTGCTTACGCAAACTTGGCGACCGTAATACCGATGATAAGCATTCCCAAACCAACACCTATGAGGAAGATGCACAAGCCACCAACATGGCGGGAAAGACATCAGGCCTTCTCGCTGATACGCCTGAACCGGATCAAGAACCATACATTCCAGATGGTTCTGTCGAAGAAGTCATTCAAACGCTTTCAGGTGTCCTCGATGCAGTCTTTCGCCCTTGGGTTGCTGACCGATTCTCACTGGAATGGCTT
>JBMZXF010000109.1:0-564 GCA_049627345.1 Candidatus Poseidonia sp.
CCATGTCGGCAACATGGACCGACATGGGTTTGTCAGCAGAGGTAGCAACAACGTTCTCCGTCCACGATGGGTTCGCAGCACCGTCGTTCTCATACCATGCGATGGTGTCGTCAAGGTACGATGCTGAAACGATGTCAAGGTCGCCGTCACCGTCCATGTCGGCTACAAACAACGACTCGGCACCATCGGCATTGGCATCGATGTCGGATTCGAGCCACGTAAGGCCTGCTTCGTTTATCGCACTGGCGTTGTATTGGAAGATAATGTTGGTCATGGCCTGGCCAACGAGGAGTTCGGCACCTTCGACGCTTGCCGTCAAGTTTTGAATGCCAGCACCTGAATTGTAACGAGTTCCTACACCGCCGCTTAATGGATCCCCTGCTTCGATAAGGTCTCCCTTGCTCATGTTCCAAGCATCGCTCACGCGGATGGCGCTTGGCGACCAAATCATCGTCGCAAAACTGGTTGATGTCGCATTATTCACTTTACCACTACATCCCCTCCAAGGGTACATCACTTGGTCACCCAAAACAAATGCATTGGTATACATGCAATCACTGGTGG
>JBMZXF010000110.1:0-513 GCA_049627345.1 Candidatus Poseidonia sp.
TACGCACATCATTCTGGTCAGAAAGATCAGTGTTTTCGGCCTCATTCAAACTCCCGATTGCAGCAGAAATTCCGAGAAAAATCATGAGAACTGAGAGAAGAAGGGTCTTCGAAAGGACATTCCGTGACTTAGCGCTGGCCATGGGTCACACACTTCTCAACAACAGATAAATTGTTCCGAGTGTTTAGATGCTCTTGGCACGTGAAATTACTTGTGAGTCCAGACCCGAAGGGGTTCAGACGCAGCGGCGTCGTGTATTTTGACAACAAAACCCGCACACTGCGAGGCCAAAAAGGGATGGTGGACGCTGGGGCCAACGCTCTGCAGCGAGCCTTGCGAGCGAGGGGCGTGGCAAAGCGGCCACGTCTCTTTGCAAAAAGAGGCAAAGTGGACGCTGGGGAGTCGTCCAAGCCTGTAACTGCCGCTCAATTCTGTCCGCTCTTGCTACGCTTCTCGAGGCACAGCGACCCGATCTGGCCTTGGTTCTGATTGAGCAAGAACTCAATTCTCAAA
>JBMZXF010000111.1:0-511 GCA_049627345.1 Candidatus Poseidonia sp.
GCCCATGCGACTGCCCCATGAATTGTGGTTTCAGAAACACCGTTGCGCCGATAATCGACCAATGGCTCCCAAGCCACATCTCGGCCAGTAGGTATGCCCTCGACCTGCTCACCCAAGGGAGAATCAGGGAACAACTCACTTCCTGGACGACCTGGCTTAACGGCAGAGTGGTTGTGATGATTGATTCGCATCTTCAATCAGCTCCGAGCAACTCTTCTACGAGGGGAGCAACTTTTTGCATGTAGGCCCGCATGTTTCGACAAACTCGGTCACTATCGTGATTGAAGAAGTCAAACCAAGCCATGACTCGATCATCAGGATGGAAGCGTTCGATCAGTTGTTGAGCAACATCTTCTACGTTCCCAATAAGAGCATTCTGAGCTGCATTCTGAACCTTGCTTGGATCAATGGTCCCTTCCAAGGCGTTCCAGTATGCGCCGAGAGCCTGTTGTGCCTCATCGTGAGCAGCCGCACGTTGTTCCTCTGGAGAGAGACCCGGTTCATCGTTGAG
>JBMZXF010000112.1:0-236 GCA_049627345.1 Candidatus Poseidonia sp.
GGAACTGAAATCGGAAACGATGACGGTGACACAACTCGAGAATGGTCTGACCTCAACGCAAACTGTGGCGACGCTGAAATCGTTCTCGCATACCCTGATGCAGACTCTGGTACCTACGAGTACTTCTTTGAAACTGCACTCGACGAGGCATCTGCAGGATTCCGTGCAGGTACACAGTCCGCTGACGACAACGTTCTCGTCAACGCTCTAACCGGCGATGAGACCGCTATCGGATA
>JBMZXF010000112.1:246-503 GCA_049627345.1 Candidatus Poseidonia sp.
TGCATACTACCAAGAGAACATGGCAACACTCGCTGCTGCTGCAATCGAGAACGGTAACGGTGACATGATCACACCAAACGCTAACAGCGTACGTGATGGTTCCTACAACCCACTCTCTCGACCGCTCTTCATGAACCTCCTCGTTGATGGTGCAACTCTCGAGAACACCATCCCATTCATGCTCTATGGATTGGACACAGAGGCTGGACACGAAGCTGTCGGAGAAGTTGGATACGTTTCCTTGAACGACTACCAAC
>JBMZXF010000113.1:0-503 GCA_049627345.1 Candidatus Poseidonia sp.
GCTGTCGGGGTCAGAGTAGCCGTCGCCGTCTTGGTCGGGGCACCCCTTGCGGTCATGAACCGAGGTGCCGAAAAGAGCCGGACAGTCGTCGTCCAGACCGTCGTCGTAGCCGTCACCGTCAACGTCGCCCCAGCGGGTGGGATCGTTGGGGTAGGCGTCGGCGCCGTCGTCCACGGTCCAGCCGCTGTCGGGGTCGGAATAACCGTCGCCGTCGGTGTCGAGACAACCTCGGCGGTCGGCCGTTGAGGTCCCTGCGACTGCAGGGCATGCATCGCCGTTGGTGCCCGAAGGGTTGTCACCGTAGCCGTCGCCGTCGGTGTCGGCCCACTGTGTTGCATCGTTGGGGTCGATGTCGGCCCCGTTGGCCGTGGTCCAGGTGGAATCAGCATCGGACGAACCGTCGCTGTCACTGTCCGTGCAACCAAAGCGATCGCGTGTGGACGTACCGCTCGTGGCGGGGCAGGCGTCGCCTTGAAAGCCCGTCAATTCATCACCAAATCCAT